>CAZOXM010000217.1:0-2526 GCA_964583825.1 uncultured Granulosicoccaceae bacterium | reverse complement strand
CAAATGATCGATCGCGTCGGTGCATTGCCACAACGGGTGTATGCCTGCGTTGGCGGTGGCTCCAATGCCATGGGTTTGTTTTCCGGTTTTATGGACGACGATGAAGTAGAACTGGTGGGTGTGGAAGCCGGCGGCCGGGGGCGTGGCAGCGGGGAGCATGCGGCGCGACTCGCCTACGACGACGCCACCATTGGTGTGGCACAGGGTTATAAAACTTATTTTCTGCAGAACCGTGACGGACAAATGCAGGATACCCACAGCGTTTCAGCCGGACTCGATTATGTGGGCGTGTCACCCATTTTGAGTCACCTGCACGAGACTCAGCGTGTGCGCTTCGAAGCGGCTACCGATGATGATGTGGTGGCTGCGATGCAGCGAACGGTGCGTTGTGAAGGATTAATTCCGGCACTGGAATCATCACATGCGTTCGCTCAGGCGTATCGGGAAGCACCGGACATGTCACCTGATGAAAACATCCTGATCAATATGTCCGGCCGAGCAGACAAAGACATTTTTACCGTCGCAGACGCTATTGACGATCCGAAATGGCGTGACTTTATTATCAAGAAAGCCGCTGGATATCAGATGGAGAACCTCAATGGCTGATCAAACCACACCTCTGGAACAGTACATTCGCAACAGGCGTAAGCAAAAAGACTTGCTGCTAATGACACACATTGTATTGGGTTATCCCAGTTTCGACGCCTCGCGACGGGTGGTCGAAGATATGGTTGAGGCAGGTGTGGACCTGATGGAACTACAGATTCCGTTTTCAGAACCTATGGCGGATGGGCCTGTGATTCTAAAAGCCAACGCCGAAGCATTGAAGGCGGGGGCGACTGTCGAACAGAGCTTTGAACTGGCCGAGCGACTGGCCGACGAGTTCGACATTCCGTTTTTATTTATGACTTACTACAACATTTTATTTTGCCACGGCGTTGAGCAGTTCGTTAAGCGCTGTTCAGATATTGGCATACAAGGGTGCATTATCCCTGACCTGCCGCCCTCCGAGGGCACTGAATATCTCGATGCCATGCGCGCTGCCAATCTTTCACCGGTGCATATTTTCACGCCGAATACCACGGCGCCTCGCATGCAAACTCTCGATCAGAACAGTGCGGGCTTTATCTATACCGTTGCTCGCAAAGGTGTTACCGGTAAAGACACTGAGTTCTCGACTGACCTTGCGGACTACCTGAAAACCTGTTGCGAGCATACCCGCTTGCCACTGGCGGTTGGGTTTGGTGTGAAGAGTCGCAGCGATATTGATTTCCTGCGTGGTAAAGCGGACATAGCGGTGGTCGGCTCGGAAACTATTCGTGTAATGGAAAGCGAGGGCGTTGGTGGGGTGCGGCCATTTATTGAGAGCTTGACGGCGGCTTGAAATAACGCTGAACCCACGCAGCGCAGGAAACGGTGGTACGACCTCGCGCTGCAACTTTCTTGTGATGAGTTATCGAACCCGGAAACCGGGTATATGGACAACCGGATCAGTTGTCCATTGCCACAGTGCTATTGCCCACAGCGCTGGTGTCGTTGCCGATGATGGGCATGTTCAGCGCGTTTCTGACGGCGGAGGAAATAATCACCTGACCACCATTCAGTGATCTGACGATATTGTTATCGTCTTTAATGCGGATGACGGCGTTGTCCTCAAGGGTGACGTTCTCAATGGTATTGAACTCCGCTTCATCAAGCACGTATCGTCCATTGAGGATGTACGGATCGCTGCAACTCCAGGAAGATAAGTCTTTATCCTGTCGTGAGGCGATGTAGATACCATCGCGTACAGTGCTGTCCTTAACTGTGTTGAAGTTTGCGCCCCATGGGCGCGTAATGCCACGCTCACCACAGTTTTTGTACATGGTGATGCCAGCGAGCGCATTACCGCTGAACAGCGTGTTTTCAATCAGGTTGCCCTGAGAAGCATCGATCGCAATCCCCTCGCGCTTGTCTTTTTTATCTGCCTTAAGATTTTCAACCCAGTCGCCGGTGTCTTTATCGCGGTATCCGTTGTTGGCAATGCGGCTGTTGCGAATGATATTACCGTTGGAGTTGTATTCGAGGTAGATACCCATTGCGCCATTGTCAGAAATATCACAGGTATCGCAGTGAAAATTATGCACGCCGCGGTCGACGAAAACGCCGTGATTGACATTGTTCAGTACCTTGACGTTTTCGAACTTGATGCCGGAGATGTCCTTCTTCAGGGTGACTCCACCATCGAAACGTTTGATTGTTAAGTTGCGTACCGTCACGTTGTCTGCATTGATGGTCAGCCCGACGCACTGTGTATTACAGATGCCATCAATCGTATGGCCATTGCCTTCAATCACCACGCCCGGGCGATTAACGCGGTATTTAGTCTTGGTGACATCACCATCAAAAGCGTAGTCAGCAACAATATCGATGGTTTCGTTGACGTATTCTTTTTGAGCGCAGCCGTGGAGCACTCCCGCGAATAACACGCAGGCAAGTGCAGTTCGATTGAATTTCATGTTCCATCAGTACAGATTTGAGATGGAA
>CAZOXM010000216.1:0-2578 GCA_964583825.1 uncultured Granulosicoccaceae bacterium | reverse complement strand
TACTTCACGCTTTCCGGAACGCATTAATACCAAGTGCGCTTCGCAAGTCCTCCGTCTCTGCGACGACTGACTCCACGCCAAGCTCGATCCCGGTAGAGTCTGCGATTCGCACCATTCGTTGAAAATTGGAAGCGACTCCCGCCGCATCCACCACCACTTCGCTGCCGGCCACTTGCAACAGGTTTTCCCGTGCCATGGTGATGTCGGGCTCGGTACCGGTCACAATGGCTTCGGCGAAAGCAATGAGTTCTTGATGAAATTGAATTTCCCGAGCATCGCCGCCTTGCATCACCACACTTAAATCTACGTTCTGATCATGATTTTCAACGCTCTCACGGAGCATTCTGGCATGAGAAGTAGTTCAGTAATAACAAGCGTTCAGTGCGGAAACCCGTCCGGCCACCAATTCCATTTGTGATCGATGCAGTGCTCTGCCGGCGTCGACCCCGGCCTGCGGTACCAACGCCATGGGTAGATAATGGGCAGCAGAGAGATCATTCAGTGTGCGAACCTCGTCGGGTACAAGACTCATTGCGCGGATGACGTTGCCTGTTCTTTCAGACGGCCATAAGTCGGCCTCCGGTGTGCCTGCGTTGTTGGCATCGACCATCGGCACCCAGGCCTGATCAGTCACACCGGCGGTCTCAGGTGTGTAACGGGAGACCGCCAGCGCTGCCTGACTGTTGGTATCGAATTCCGGCAGAGCGCGTGGCGCTACACCAATCGCATCGGCGAAACTGTCTATGCTGACCATCGACACGACGGTACCGACGATCTCGATATATTCTCCCTCGGTCAGTCCGCCGGCAAGCAAATTCTGATACCAGCTTTTTGATATACGCGAGGCATCGCGCACTATCGCATGAACCACTTCTATTACGCTGGCGGACAGCACAGCGCTTTCCCTGTGCTCGCCATTGCTACGCGGTGATAACGAATCCACCCTTGTATCACACAACGAACAGTGCTTTGCCAGGCGCACTTCACTGGCGATGGCGATGCGTTGTTCCGCGGTACACCAGGTGCCCGCACGCTGTAGCCTTTGCCAGAAGCGCTGATGGCTTTCTGCAAATTCCGACCTCACCGGAAATCCGGCATCGGTGTAGTCAATTGACATGAGTCTCCTCCGCTACGGGTGTGGGCTCATTGTGCAACTAACCTGTGGTGGATACCAGTATCAGGCGTAATTCAGGCGGGTGGTTTTTCAGCGCGCCCAGGAATCTGCGCTATTTAGAGACTATCAAAAAAGAGCCGCATTTCCAGTCCCAGCAGATCGCACTCCGCTATCGAAATACTCGACTCAAACTGATTCAGTACACCATTCGAGTAAACGCAGAATGGGTTGGATACCTCCTGCAGATCCCCATCGACTTCAAGTTTCGCGAAAGTCGTCCTTTTCCCTGCGGTAAATTCGTCTTCGACTATGGAAAACGACAAGCGAGTGAATGGTGCATCCTGGTTGATCTTGAAATTTGTTCTCCATCTGTTGCTCTGGTAGCTATCCAGTGACACTGTCAGCGCGCTACCGTCTCTCTCGATAAAATAGGACAATACACATCTCAAATAGGTATCCACCACACCATTACCGTCCGGGTCGCAGTTCGATATGTCAGTCAAGGTCACGCTGAGCACGGACTCATCCACGGACTCGCCTGAAATGTGTGCGAAATACCGAGGTCCTATTTCCTCATGCATGCGTGACATCGCGGAGAAATAGGCCTGCTCGGTGACTTCAACGTCAGATAGGTCGTCGCTGCCACACCCTAACGAAAGCAGTATAAAAAGTGAGGGAAAGGCAAGTTTGTACCTGTTGAAAACGGCTTTGTAGCTGACGGGCTCTGCCTGTGAAATTGTCTTCATATCAGTCTGCTGATCGATCGAGCGGCGCGATTCGATCCGGTTCGGATTTTCCTGAAAAGTATAACGACCATCTGAAAGCGTATGGCACGCTATTCCCGAATAGTGCCAGTCGGCCGGTTTGAAATCAAAGACTGCCGACAGGCCCCCTGTTAGGCTGATTTTGTTTATGTTCAGCTTAAACAAGCTACGGTTGGCTAAACGATTCAGGAGTGAACAGTGATTAATCAGCAGAGAAGAACTGCGTTGAAAGTGATGGGTGCGAGCGGAGTTTTGGCAGCTGCACCGGGAGTACTGGCCTCGCAGCTAATGTCCACGGCATCCGGGTCAGCGGACATTGGCATGGCGGCACATCTGAGAATCGACATATGGTCCGGTAGTGGTGTACCGGAAGACAGCATTGTCATACACAATACCACGGGGCACGAACTGGTCATCGAGCATTTCCGGCCTGGTATCGTGGTCCTTAAAGACCAGGTGATCGACCTAAACACTATTTGCCAACACAAACCACTGGTAATAGCTGCTGGCGCGCTGCATTCAAGCACGGCTGCCGAATGGCGGAATTTCTCGACTGACGCTATTGTCGAATACGTTCACGCGGACCAGTCAGTGATTCGGGTGTCAGACGGCGCAGACCTGGTGAAAGTAACAGCTACCATGCATGGTCGCAGCGGCATTGTAATCCCGGCCAGTCACGTTACCTTGAGTTAGTGGGGCG
>CAZOXM010000215.1:0-2727 GCA_964583825.1 uncultured Granulosicoccaceae bacterium | reverse complement strand
GGCCGGCAATAAGCAACCGGCCGGGTATCCAGATCGAAGCCGCAAGGCCTGAGGACGCTGCCGTTATCTACAACGGAAACCTGATGTAATTCGGAGCAGGTATTGTATGTGTGATATCGGTCGGTTGAATCAGGCCGCTCTCCACATCGCGACTGAAGAGCGTGAGATTGGACGAGTCCTGATTGGCAACGATGACCCCCTTACCACAAGGTGTCAACGCAAAATGCCGCGGGAACTTGCCACCCGTTGGCACCACGTCGATGCGCTCCAGTGTGGCATCGTCGCGCACCTTGAATATCGCAAGAGAATTATCACCGCGATTGGACACATACAAAAACCGCGCGTCGTGAGAGAGTTTAATCTCTGAAACATAAGATACCTGATCACGGTTTTCCAGCGTGGATTCGTACTGGATAGGAATGAGTCGCTCTTTTGATTTTTCAGGCTCGGTCGAATCAAGCTTCGCGACACACACTGTATTAAACAGCTCGTTGGATACATAGCAGATATCTTTCTCCGGATGCATTGCCATATGCCGGGGCCCGGAACCCACCTCAAATTTTATATGGGTATCCGGTATGAGATTTTTCTTTTGTGCATCGTATCGATACTGAAAAATCGCGTTCTCGCCAAGGTCCGGTATAAACACCCAATCGTGCCAGAAGTGGGCGCAGTGCGCGTGAGGACCCACTTGTCTGTTTTCCCAGTGATCCTCGCGATACTCGACCTGTCGCCACTCACCTTCTTTTCTGTAGAGCTGTTTAAAGCTCTGCAGCACCGCGCCGAGCTTCCCCTGTGCATCGACTTCAACCACATCGATGATCGCATCCCAGTAGTTGATCACCACTGCCGAGTCGCCCTGCGGAGACACTGCAATGTAACAGGTGGATTTCCCAGAAGCGGGAAACTCCCCAACATCCGTCAACTGATGCTGTTCATCAATCGCGTACTGCACAATGGTGCCGGTTTCCCGGATGGTTTCCACAATGGCGTACATCATGGTCTGGTTGCGATGCGGAATAAGCACCGCCGGGTTGAGCACCTCAGTGACCCCTGCATCACTGATGCTACCGTCCTGCGCTATATTAAGCGTATAAACACCTGCGCCGGAGGTGGGGGCGTACGGCTGGTGAGCCAGCGCATCCAGATCGGTGTAGGTGCCTACAAAAAAAGTGTAATCGCTATCCAGTTTCATTCAATTTTCTCATCGTTTCGTTAAGCACAATACGCGTGCTCTCACCAGAGCCGCGCAATAGTACGCAGCCATGCTTGTTGTGTGGTCAGCTCGTCCCGCCTTCCACTAATTTGAAGCCTGCATTCACAACCCGCTTAACCACCTTGCCGTCAATGCGGTCGATCAGCATTTTCGCGCCCTGCAGACCCATTTGCCTTCTAGGCGACGAGACCGTGGTCAACGGCACAGGCATTGCCAGTGCGATATCAAGCCCGCTGAAACTTGCCATGGCAAAGTCGCCGGGCACATCAATGTTGTTTGCCAGACAGTACAACAGTGCCCCCACCGCCACAGAATCGTTGGAGAAATAGATCGCCGCCGCCGCGGTATCGGTGTCGACCAGCCTTTGCATCAGTTTTTTTCCAAGCCCGATGTTTGATATCTGCCGGTCGGTGAGCACGGTCTCAACCGATAAGCCTTGCTTTTTCAGCACGCTGTTGAAACCGGTAAATCTCTTTTTTGCGGACAGATCAATATCGTGGTCAGACCCGAGATAGGCAAATCGCTTATATCCCTTGCCGAGCAGGTGTTTCGCCATCGCACACCCGGCCGCATGCTGACTGACCCCCACACACATATCGATCGGGTTTTGCGTCAGTTCCATGGCTTCAACAACGGGGATACCTCCTGAAGCCAATAACTTCCTTGCCGCTTGTGAATGCTGCGAGCCCACCACAATAAAGCCCGCCGGACGCCACCCCAGCATCGAACGGATCAGTGAAAGCTTTTTCCCTTCATCGTAGTCAGTGACACCGATGATCGGCTGATACGGTGTCGGATCCAGCGCCGAACTAATACCGGACAACAGCTCAGTGAAGACGGTACTCTCGAGGGTCGGCACCAGCACCGCAATTTGAGTGGGCTTGGCCGCCGCAAGGGAACTGGCGATTCGGTTAGGCACATAACCCAGCTCATCCATCGACTGTTGCACGCGACTAATGGTCGACTCTGCGACATTTCCGGTACCTCTGAGCACACGGGAAACGGTCATTGAACTGACACCGGCATGTTTTGCCACATCATCGATTGTGGTCGCGACTGGTTCAGCTAATTTACGTTTTGCCCTGGTCATCTACGCAAAAAAAGGGGGTGGATTCTGTGAATTTCGGGTTGAAAATGTTAGCGCTCGACATTCTGCCTGACAAGCTTTATATTCGCCAGTACATTCGCGAATCACTGCTCCGTACCAGTCTATGACAGTAGGTGTTGAACTCATCGATGTGGTGAAGGCTTACGGCAAAACAGTTGTCGTGCCTGAGCTGTCGCTGCAAATTCTCGAAGGCGAGTTTGTGGTAATCGTCGGCCCTTCCGGATGCGGCAAGTCCACCACACTTCGCATGATTTGCGGCCTCGAACCGGTGACCGCCGGACGCATTCACATCAGGCAGCGTGATGTCACCGCGCTGCAGCCCAAGGCACGCGATATTGCCATGGTCTTCCAGTCCTATGCGCTCTACCCGCACATGAACGTCGCCGGCAACATGTCCTTTGCG
>CAZOXM010000214.1:0-2768 GCA_964583825.1 uncultured Granulosicoccaceae bacterium | reverse complement strand
GAGCACAAGCATGACGATGAGCATCACGACGGTGACGGCCATGATGATCACGATCACGATGATGTACACAGCGAATTTCACGTGACCTGGTCATTCACCTGTGAAAAGCCCGATGCGCTGGCCTCGGTGCAGGTGAATCTGTTTGAAGCGTTTTCAGGCTTCGACGAGATCGATGTGTCGGTGGCGGGTGAGAGTCAGCAGTCTTCGTTCGAACTCTCGGCAGACCAGCCTGCGATTGAACTGTAATGAGTGCTTGTGCGACCGGATGCCTGTGACGTGATCACAGTCAGCGATTTACGTTTCAGCTGGTCGAAGGGAGACGCGCCGGTGCTGGACATCGATCACCTCGCGGTCGAGCGGGGTGAGCGGGTGTTTTTACAGGGCCCTTCCGGTAGCGGTAAAACCACCCTGCTGAGCTTGCTCGGCGGGGTGGTGGCGCCATCTGCCGGCAGCATTCATATCAATGGCATCGAAGTATCTTCGCTGCCCGGTGCGAAGCGGGATCAGTTCCGGGTAGATGAGATCGGTTTTATTTTTCAGATGTTCAATCTGATTCCGTATCTGTCGCCGGTGCAAAACGTGCTGCTGCCGTGCCGCTTTTCATCAGCGCGGCGCGATAAAGCGCTGCAACACGGCAGTCTCAACGATGAGGCCAGGCGTCTGCTGACCCAGCTTGGTCTTGGTGGTGAGCTTGATCGCAAATCCTCGAACGCGCTCAGTGTCGGGCAGCAACAGCGGGTGGCAGCGGCGCGCGCGCTGATCGGAAGCCCGGCGGTAATTATTGCAGATGAACCCACTTCGGCACTCGATGCCGATGCACGGGTAAACTTTCTGCAGTTGCTTTTTCAAGAGTGCAGTCGCACCGATGCGACTGTGCTGTTCGTCAGTCACGACGGTGCGCTGGCCGATCAGTTTGATCGCACGCTCAACCTTAAAGAGATTAACCGCGCGGGAGTCGCACAGTGAAAATACTGTCACTGGCGTGGGCCAGTCTGCTGAATAGAAAGTTCTCTGTATTTCTCACCGTGATTGCTATTGCACTCAGTGTGGCGTTGCTGGTGGGGGTAGAGCGCATCCGCTCCGGTGCGCAGGCCGGCTTTAACAACACCATCTCCGGCACAGATCTAATCATTGGTGCACGCACCGGGCAGCTTCAACTGCTGCTCTATTCGGTGTTTCGGATGGGCAATGCCACTAATAATATTACCTGGCAGAGCTACCTCGACATTGCCGACGATCCCGCGGTGGCGTGGACGGTGCCGTTGTCACTCGGTGATTCGCACCGCGGCTATGCTGTACTCGGTACACCGGACACTTACTTCGAACATTTTCGCTACGGTCGCAAACAACCGCTGGTGATGGCGGAAGGTGCGGTGTATGACGATCTGTTTGAAGCGGTGATCGGGGCGGAGGTTGCCGCGAAGCTCGGCTACGACGTCGGCACTGAAATTGTGGTTGCCCACGGCACTGGTGCCACCAGTTTTGCAGAACACAAAGATAAACCGTTTATCGTGTCCGGCATACTGGCACGTACCGGCACGCCGGTAGACCGCACTGTGCACGTCAGTCTAGAGGCAATCGAGGCGATTCACATCGGCTGGGAGAGCGGAACCATCAGCAAGTCGGCCCAGGTGAGCGCAGACGAAGCGCGCCGCATGGATCTTGAACCGGCCGCCATCACCGCGTTTCTGGTGGGGGTGAAGTCCAAACTCGGCATATTCAAACTGCAGCGCTCGGTCAACGAATATCGTGAAGAGCCTCTCATGGCAATCCTGCCCGGGGTCGCGTTGCAGGAACTCTGGCGCATGCTCAGCGTCGTAGAGAAAGCACTGTTTGCGATATCACTGTGCGTGGTGGTTACCGGGCTGATCGGGATGCTCAGTGTGATACTGGCGAGTCTGAATGAACGCCGCCGGGAAATGGCCATTCTGCGCTCCTGTGGGGCCCGACCGGTGCATGTGTTTGTGCTATTGATCGGCGAGGCACTGATGGTGACACTTGGCGGTATACTGCTGGGACTGGCGCTACTGTATGGCACGCTGGCACTGGTCAGGCCGACAGTCGAGGAACGCTTCGGTTTATTTCTGTCTGCGGCACCCCCAGATCTAAAGGAATTGGCCCTGTTGTTCGCTATTTTAATCGCCGCACTGCTGGTTGCGGTTGTACCCGCACTGATGGCGTATCGGAATTCGCTGGCAGACGGACTGACACTTCGCGTGTAGGAGAACCTGAATGATGGCTGAAAATCGATTCGCAGCGGACAAATGGCTGGCAGTGCTACCTGCGCTGCTGCTGTTTGTCGCCGGTGTGGCGAATGCGGCCGAGCCCCGGCAACTGACCTGGGAAGATCTGGTGCCCGAGAACGATCTGTTCTCCTTAAATCAGGATCAGCAGTCGGATGTGCCGGCCCTGTCCAACCACGTTTTCGGCGCGCAGCAAACCGGCGAGGTGGTGTCGGATCTCAACGGTGAGCGGGTAAAGATTCCGGCCTTTGTGGTGCCGCTGGACGGCGATGCGACTACCTTGACCGAACTGCTACTCGTGCCGTATTTCGGTGCCTGCATTCACGTGCCTCCCCCGCCTTCCAACCAGATTATTTACTTCAACTCCGAGAAAGAAGCGGTCGACGTGAAAAAGCTCGATCTGTACCGACCCGTCTGGGCGACGGGTACATTGATCACCGAAAACACAGACCACGACCTGGCGCAAATCGGCTATCGGATGGAGATCGAGTTTTTAGAAGAGTACAAGTTCGATCAATAGTGTCG
>CAZOXM010000213.1:0-2793 GCA_964583825.1 uncultured Granulosicoccaceae bacterium | reverse complement strand
TTATTCACAAGGCGACCAATAAGAGCGAGCCGTTTAGTACGCGGCAAGGTACAGCGCGCAGGGTATGGCCCTTCCCTATCGATCAGGGCCCTTCTTTAAGCGCGGAGGAAGGGATTCTCCTTTTTATCAAACGCCGGCGAGGAACATTGTGCAGTTACAGGCCTGACTTTGCATAGATCAGCGTATTGGTAATCTCTCCAGTGGGCAAGCGTCGCTCATTAGCTAACTCACCTTCGAACACATAACCGGCCTTTTCCGCCAGATTTCTACTCTTTAAATTAGCTTTGGCCATTCTGATTTCAAGCCGCCTGGCTTTTAGATCATCAAAAGCATATTGCTCAATCAGGCCGAGTGCTTCCGTGACGAAACCCTGCCCCGAGCAAGAGGATCTGACCCAGTAACCCACTTCGAAAAACGGCACTTCGATATCCCGTACAATCAACCCGATAGAGCCCGCGATGCCGGATTCCCTGAAAGTTTTTATGTAGTATCTCAACTCCCCGGTAAACGATTCGTGCCGCTGCATCGCCTCGGACATATTCTTTTCCGGAAACTTGAGCGATTCTTCCACCCAGGAAAGATACTTTTCCAGATCCGCCCTGCTTTCCCGAACCGCGACCTGCACATCAGTCAGCAGTTCCATCGACGGTTTCACCAGTTTGATTCTTTCAGTTTGCAACACGGTTCCGGTAACCTGTAGCGCCACCAATACCTGCAAGCTTACTGGTCGACTCGGCAGCGTCAATAGTCACTGTCCAGCCTGCATTATACATGGGCCTGCTCGATTTCGACGTGGGCCATCCACAGAAAAAAGTAGCAAATATTTATATGGCAGCGCACCGCCGCAATTGAATGTGTACACTGGCGGGAGTGTCGCCCATACACTGCCGGCGACTCTGTAAACAGTCAGCCCGCAATGGTGAACGCATAAGAAGGACCGTACTTGAAGAAAAACGAATTCCACCTTCCCCCGAACACGATCTACCTCGATGGAAATTCACTCGGCCCGATGCCGCTGGCAGTCGCAGGACGGGTTCAACATACCGTGGAAGAGGAGTGGAAAAATCTGCTGATCACCGGTTGGAATAAAGCAGGCTGGTACAAACAGCCCCGGGTGCTGGGTGACCGGCTTGCGCCAATCATCGGGGCAGCACCCGGTTCCGTGGTTATCGGAGATACTCTGTCCATCAAGGTCTATCAGGCATTGGCTGCCGGTATACACATGCGACCGACACGTCGCGTGATCCTGTCTGACTCAGGCAACTTTCCGACTGACTTGTACATGGCGGAAGGCCTCATACACAGTTTTAATCGTGAGCATGCACTCAATCTGGAGCTTGTGGTGGTCGAGCCGGAAGCCGTGGCAGCTCACCTGGACGAGTCGGTGGCAGTCATGATGCTGACACACGTCGACTATCGTACCGGTCGCATGCACAACATGGCAGAGCTCACCAGCACCGCACACAACTGCGGCGCGGTTGCCCTGTGGGATCTGGCCCATTCTGCAGGTGCCGTTCCGGTCGATGTGTCCGGAGTCCGTGCGGAGTTTGCCGTGGGCTGTACCTACAAATATCTGAACGCCGGGCCCGGAGCGCCCGCTTTTATTTACGTACGACCGGATATCGCAGACTCCGTCGAACCCGCGCTTTCCGGCTGGATGGGACACGCCGAACCGTTCGCATTCGAACGCCACTACACCGCGGCACCGGCCATCGAACGTATGCGGATAGGGACACCGCCGGTGCTGCAAATGGCTGCACTCGAGGCCGCGCTGGATGTCTGGGAGGCTGTATCGATGGATGAATTACGCAGCCGATCCATCCAACTGTCCGAGCTTTTTATCGCAAGCGTCGAGGCGGAATGCCCACAACTTAAACTCCTGAGTCCGAGGGATCCTGAGCTGCGCGGTTCACAGGTATCATTCACCTTTAACGAGGGCTACGCAGTCATCCAGGCGTTGATTGCCGATGGTGTGATTGGCGACTTCAGAGCGCCCGATGTCATGCGGTTTGGTTTCACGCCGCTCTATATAGATGAAGACGATGTCCGTCAGGCAGCACAGATCCTCACAACCATCATGGCCAGGCGCACCTGGGACCAGGACCACTTTAAACAACGTGCGGCGGTAACCTGATGGAATACAGCCCGGAGTCGGAAGGTGCCGAAACGGATTTCAGCACAAAAATGAGCTACACAGACTACCTCAGCCTCGGCAAAATACAGAGCGCTCAACACCCACTCAGCACTACGCACAATGGATCACCATTTATCATCAGTCACAGGCGAATTTTAATGCCTTGTCACACACCTACCATTCAATTTGTATGGGGGTGCCGATTTTCACCAAATCCATGAATTCATCCATCTCAGTGTTTGTTAAGGCAATGCATCCGTTTGTCCAGTTGAAGTTCTGAGTAAAAAATGAAAGCCAGCCGAGCCAATTCTTTTGCCCGTGAACCATGATAAAGCCACCTGGTGATACGCCCAGTTTTCTGGCATTTTCCTGATCCCTGGCATTGGGGTAGCTAATATGCATGGCTCGGTAGAATGACGAATCTTTCTTCTTATAATCCAGGGTGTATTTTCCCTCCGGTGTTTTTTTGTCACCTTCTTTTTGTTTGTGCCCCTTTGGACTTGCACCGAGCGCAACATGGTATACACGTGTGACTTTTTTACCTTCCAGCAGATACATTTTATTTTCGGACTTATCTACCTTCACCATATCAACATCTGCAATCACGGCACATGAAAGCAACAGAAGCAGTAGTATCGAATTTCTCACAGGGCATCTAA
>CAZOXM010000212.1:0-2920 GCA_964583825.1 uncultured Granulosicoccaceae bacterium | reverse complement strand
TGTGAACTATCTGGTCACGACGCACAAGTATGTCTGAACCGACCACGCCACAGGCGGTTTTTTTCGATCTGGATGGCACACTGATAGATACCGCACCCGATATGGGGGGCGCGCTAAACAGAGTACTGACGAAACACAACAGGCCGCACGTGTCTCCCGCTCAGTATCGGCCCCATGTCTCACATGGTTCGATCGCGCTACTAAAACTGGGGTTCCCGGAACTCACCGATGCAGACCACCTGCATAAACTGCGCGAAGAATTTCTGCATGAGTACGCCACTTGCGTCTATGCTGAAAGCGATCTCTTTTCCGGTATGGACACGGTACTACAGCAACTAGAGCACCGCCGAATCCCGTGGGGGATTATTACCAACAAACCCGAAACGCTGACCCTGAGTTTGCTGGATCAAATGGCACTGAAGCATCGCTGTTGCTGTATTGTCGGTGCTGATACGGCAGCACGGGCAAAGCCGCACCCGGACCCAATGCTACTCGCCTGCCAGCGCACCGGGGTCACACCCAACGAATGCATCTATGTTGGCGACGCTGAACGAGACATTAAGGCAGGCCGCTCTGTAGCCATGACCACTCTGGTTGCCGGCTGGGGCTATATTGATCCTGCAGTGGATGAGCCGGGTTCCTGGGGGGCTGACAATTTGCTGTCGCATCCGTCTGAATTAATCCCGTACCTGGGTTCCCGGCCGGACAATCACTGACAGTTAGCAGGGTGTTGAAAAACGTTATGAGCGACGGACTGAGTAGGCAAATTCTGCCGAAAAAGCGCAGTTTATGGGTTATAAATGAGCATTTTGAGGCAGAATTTAACGCCCTCAGACCTAGCGCAATAGTTTTTCAACATCCTGTTAGGCACCCGCATCATCAGAACTGCATCGCCGTTTAAAGTTGTACTTTCCCTTTGCGATCTGGCACCTATACTCAAGGGCTCTTCATTTACCGGAGAGCACAGATGGTGGCTCTGGAATTTTCCGAATGGCCAGGAGCATGGGAGCGTCAGGTAATCCGACGCGCCAGATGCCCGCAGTTTTTTCTGCACAGCAGCCCCCCGACCACACAGGAACTGGCGCAGGCGCAGTTGCTCGACCAGTCGGAGCTGACCCAGCTGGAATCAGAACTGGCAGGGCTGGTATCGCGGTGTACGGGACTTACTGAGACGGCTGACATCGGAGCCATACAAACGATCAAGACCGATCTCGACCGCTGCTACGACACCGCCTGTGGCATGGGCGCAGACCTGAGCGAGCAAAAAGAGGCGCTTACGCTGCTGAACGAAGTTATCACCACGGCCATCCGACGCACGTTGCGCGATGACGATGAACAGGCGCGGCTGAAGCTGATCAAGCAGGAATCAGTGCGAATGCGTCACCTCACGAGACTGACTTACCCGATTGTTTGCGACCTGCTCCGGACCGTCAGCCCGATCCCCGAAAGCGACTTTGCCGCGGCGATGTTATGCGAGACAGACGAGGCGTTCACCGTAGCGCTGGAAGTGCTGGATCAGGAACAAAAGAGAGTGCTGGCAGAAGGCATCGAAACCATCGCATCCTCACTGGCAGAGAAAGCGAATTCAACGGGCGCGACGCGCAAGCTGCAACTGCTGCAGAAAACTCTCACGCATACTCAGGAAAGCGCCTTGCCGGATGCGGCAGAAATCGGTTAACAAGCACCATAAACTCAACATCGTCCGGGTTATCGCTTTTCGCTGACACACGGCAGTCTTTGTGCTTTGCACTGTGCGCCGCGTGAATTTGATGAGTGTGCAGAACGCCGCCTGCATGCCTGTGGTTTGACGAATTAAAAACACACGGTGTTCCCGCGGGTTAAGATGTCAGCCGACTTCAGTATCACCGCTTATCAATGACAGATCAGCCAATAGACACGTGGGTCACGCAGGCCTTGCCACCCGGCAGTGGGCGCTACTACGCACTGCTGCATGTGGGTAACGATCCCGCAACAGGTGCGGTGCTCACACTGATTTCAATCTGGAGCAAGCTTTGTTTCAGCAATCGCGAAATTGAAGCGGCGCGCAAACAGCTCGAGTGGTGGCGCGAGGAACTGGACCGGGAAGCACCGCGGCACCCGGTAACACAGGCGCTGAAAACCAGTGACCCGGACCACTTTCAGCACGCGATTGCGCACCTGAAAGAAGTGTTAATGGGGTATGGCTCACTGCTGATCGAAGGCAGCCCCTCCAGGGCACAACCAGCGGCAACCTTTCATCACCGGACGGGTGCACACGCCGCACTCTCGATTGCAGGCCCGGTTGACGACAACCCTCAGGACTCGCTGCAGCACATCGGCATCGCCCTGTCGCAACTGCGCTGCATTCGGCATATGCATAATCATGTATCCAATGGCTTGCTATGCCTGCCCTTTGAAACAATGTCTGAGGCGGGCGTTTCACCGACAGATCTGGTCAGGGGACATTATCCGACGGCGCTCGAGCACTTTCTGCAACAGCAACTCAGTGACATTGAACTGGAATTCGAGCGATTCTATAAAAATGCACCGACACAAGACGGATTCAGATTTCTTTTTATTTACACCCGACTCCAGCATCGCCTGCTGAAACGCTATCGACAGGACCTGACCCGATTAGATGACCCGAATTTTAGAGTGACACCACTGAGAAATTTCTGCGACAGCTGGATCGCTAACCGACAGTTTTCACGGCGCTGATGTTTTAGCCAACCGGTTATTCGGCTGCATTCACTGCGACACAGTGCGTCGGCAAGTAGTGGCCTGCGTTTTTGCGTCCTGCTCTAACGACTGTGGCTGTGAAAACTGTGTCAGGATCATCAAGCTGCTCTCCAGTGGACCACTTGATAAATAGGGTGACAAACTTTTCACAGCTACAGTCGTCAGTGCAAGGCGGAAAAACGCAGGCCCTTTTTTTAACCAG
>CAZOXM010000211.1:0-2933 GCA_964583825.1 uncultured Granulosicoccaceae bacterium | reverse complement strand
GTTATAAATGAGCATTTTGAGGGGGAATTTAACGCCCTCAGACCTAGCGCAATAGATTTTCAACACCCTGCTAGGGATCTACCTTCGTCCTGCCACCGACCGTCAGAGGCTCGTACCGATACCGTCAGTCAATAATCTCATCAATCTTCAACCACTGACTGCAGGCATCTATCAACGCCCGTTCCGCCGCTGGAAACGCAACTGCCACCCGGTGAGAGGATTTTTCGTTTGCATTAATTTGTGCCACTCGCTCCCGGCCGGCGTCACCGTCTGCGCACACAGCGATCACCCGGGTTAGTTGATTAAACGTGTCCACCCGATACTGCGACAGCAGTTCATCCATATCGATCTGTCCGGGGGCCACTGGTGAACCAAAACTCGCATAAGTTAACTTGCCACCCAGTGCAGTGGTCAGAATTCTGCTGCAGGCGCCGAATTCGCCCATCGCAAAACCTATCCGGCTGGTGCTTCCGTTGTCCCGACCGACCCACTTCAGCATGGTTAACGCATCTTCAAGTCGAGCGGCGGTTGGCACAACCTTAATTGCACACGCCTCGGTATTTTCCATTTGAGCGGTGAGCTCATGCAGTTCGACCGCGGTCGGCATGCCATGAAAGTCGTGATAACTCAGAATCATCGGCGGAGCATCAGCTGGCAGCATCGCGGCTGCCTCAGTACCAACCTCAAGATCAAACAGGTCTGCCCCGCACTCAGCCGCTTTAAGGCTCATGGCTAAACGCTCTGACTCACTCCCCCCGAACGCGCCGCCATGGTCGGGATGACGCAGTGTAAACAGCACACCAAGCTGCTGAGCTTTGCAAAGAGTGATGAGCTGATAAAGATCGGATTCTGACAGCCCGCGGTCGAGCAACAGATCTGCGCGTAACTCAACGCATTGCAGCCCTCTAGCACTGGCGTCGGCCACCTCGTCTGCAGATTCTGCAACGACACCGATAACACCGTTCAGCGGAAAAGGTCGGGAGGGTGACAATGGTTTGTCCGGTTAATAGCGAAGTCGCAAGGATACCGCTTTAAAGGGTGCGATAACAACTTGTCACGCACTCAACAACCACGCTTTGATCAGTAGTCGCACATTAACTATCCAGAGCAGCGACTGTCTAACCAAAGAATTTTTTGAACAAATCAATGCAGGAGCGAAAGCCTTGCTCAAAGTCGCCGTCACCGTTGTGATAAACGCTCTCAAACGATATAACGCCGTCATAGCCGTCGGCACGCAATGCATCGGCCATGGGCTGAAACAGGTCGGCCAACTGTCCCTCACCCATCTTTTTCACGGTCAATGTTGCACGCGGTGTATCGACCAGCACATCTTTTATGTGCACATGACCGAGGTAACCACCCTTTAACTCATCGTATCCATCAGGGTAGGCCAGTTCGTGGCACCAGCAGTTATTTGCCGGATCCCACAGTACTTTTAAAGTATCGCGGGCATCGAGCTCATCGATTAATTTTCGCGCTGTGTGGTTAGAGTTCACCATCGTGCCATTGCCGGTCTCAACTACCAGGGTCACCCCTGCTTCTTTCGCAAGCTCAACCGCCGGTGCAATGAGTGGCGGCAGGGTATCCCAGGCACCGTGAGCGACATTCCATTTTTCAGCACCGTTGTGGCCCCACAGAATCTGCTCTTTTTTACTGGTCATGATGCGTACCAGAGGCGAGCCTAATTCATGCGCCATGTCGATCACCCGCTTCAGAGCATCCATATGTTTGCTGTGGAGCTCATCACCCGGTTTATTGGCCGTTGTCATACCGGCAAAGATGTGTCGGGATAAACAGGACACCGGTTTGTCATGAGCCTGCAGCAATTTTTTTATATCAGCGATTTCCGGCTGACTGTGATCGCCAACTTCTTTTTCACCAACAAACTGCAATTCCGCATACTCAAGTCCAAATTCATCCATTACCCTGAGGGAATGTGCCAAATCGCGGCTGATGCCGTCACATATCACACCGAGTTTCATTGTTTCCCCTCTACGTGGTTATCGATGCAGTTCAGCGCCGACGATGTCTTCGAGTATTCTGGTACACACCCAGTTGTCGCCATTGGGATATTTGGTCTTGCCGGCCTGAAAAATTTGCATCGCTGTGGCCGCCGTCAGCATCGGTACGCCCTGCTGCTGTGCGAAATCCAGTGAGATTGTGAGGTCTTTATACATCGTGTTTATGTGGCTGCCAGTCCCTTCAAATTGACGGTCGATTATATTCTCAAGTGCACTGTTGGCGACTCCGCACCCGGCGCTGGAGGAGGAAAATACATTATACAAAGCTTCCCCTTTTACCCCGGCTTTAGCCGCCAGTGCAGCCGCTTCAAATGTGGCAGAAAAAATGGCACCGATCAGCGACTGCAGGCACGCTTTCATGACCTGCCCCTGCCCCGGTGCATCACCCACCCGGTGAATGGTTTTCGATACCGCCTGCATAAAGGGTGCTGCCGCCTCCATCGCCGCATCGGTACCGGCCGCCATCATCGTCAGCGTACCACCCTGTGCGCCGGGAAAACCGCCGGATACCGGTGTGTCGATAAGTTCGATGCCACTGCCCTGCATCGCCTCACCAATGGCGAGCGCCTCTGCAGGTTTGATCGTTGCACTTAAAATAACAATGCCGCCCTGATCCATCGTGGCGACCAGCCCTTGCTCCCCCAGAATCACTTCTCTGGCCTGATCTCCATTCATCACCATGACAAATACGGCATCGCTGTTGCGACCGACCTCAGCAACATCAGTGGCGGTGTTACCACCCATATCGCTAAAAGCCTGCAGGCGAGCTGCATCCAGATCGTAACCGCTGGTTGTAATTCCCTGCTTTAACAGGTTGAGCGCCAATCCGCTCCCCATATCACCGAGTCCGATCACCCCTGCACGCTTCATTTTTTTGTCCTGTTGTTGACTGGCAACAGACGATACGAGACA
>CAZOXM010000210.1:0-2999 GCA_964583825.1 uncultured Granulosicoccaceae bacterium | reverse complement strand
CCTGCCCGAGAGAGAAAATTTTCGAATCCGGATAAGCCATCACAATCGGGGAGTGTGTCGCCACAATAAACTGACAATCATCCTCAACCAGTTGATGCATTCGAGACAACATGGCCAGCTGTCTGGTAGGAGAAAGTGCCGCCTCCGGCTCATCCAGTATGAAAAGTGACCGGCCGGAAAAACGATGCATAAACAAGGCTAGAAAAGATTCTCCGTGAGACTGCTCGTGCAACGACTCACCGCCATATGAGTCTATAATCGGTGGGCTGTAGGAAAACTCGTTATCCAGATTTTCTATTTCAGTCGCCACATTAAAAAAACTTTCAGCACGAAGGAAAAAACCGTCCTTCGGACGTTTCACTCCGCGGGACAGTCGCAGATACTTATGGAGCTCCGAATGAGAGCGACGGGTACCGAAACTAAAATTCCTTGTCCCTCCCTCTGCGTTGAAACCCCAGTTCACCGCGATCGCTTCAAGCAATGTCGACTTACCTGAGCCGTTCTCGCCAACAAAAAAGGTCACTTTCGGGTGCAGGCGAATGGTATCAAGCGAGCGCACCGCATCGAGGTTAAACGGATACGCACTGAAATCCGGTACATCATTTCGCCGCAAACGAATATCGATCAAATACTGATTGCTTAACAAGCCCGACGCTTCCGCCAATTACCCGAGTGGCTGTTTTCTATTGCCGACAGAGGTAACCAATACCGTTGCATATTCAAGGCGCTTTCGCCTCCCCGTACTGTTCATGATGATCAGTAATTTCTTCCCAGGATGCTTTTGAATCGGTCCAAATATGGTATTGATTATCGCAGTGAAACCGGGTGTTCACTGTGCCCAGCCGCAAACGTTTCACATCGGGCAATTCATCCTTGGCGCTGTAAAGTGCGCTGCCACAGTGACAACAGAACGCACGCACCTTGGACTCACTGGACCGGTACTCACGTATGTGTTCCTCCCCATAGAAAACGAGCCGGTGTGTGTCGACCGGGCTGTTGGTCGCAAACGCCCCGCCCTGCGCACGACGACACTGTGAGCAGTGACAGCGGGCGATTTCGTTTATTTCTCCGTGATACTGATAGGTTACGCGTCCGCAGAGACAACTGCCCTCAATCATGGTTTC
This sequence comes from uncultured Granulosicoccaceae bacterium, assembly GCA_964583825.1. GTDB lineage: Bacteria > Pseudomonadota > Gammaproteobacteria > Granulosicoccales > Granulosicoccaceae. The sequence goes on along the minus strand of CAZOXM010000210.1, from coordinate 1,875 downwards.
CCCGGCTGTTTATCGTTGTTACTTAAGCTGCTTCAGCAGTTTATCTGCCATACCACCCGTAAGCTTTGCGTGCTCATCGAGTGCGCCTCTTCCCCCCGCCGCATAGACCGCTGCGGCATTGAGTAACTGACCCAGCTGTGCCGGACTATTGTGGTCCAGCGTACAATGCGCGCCGCCACTCAGGCTGGCCAACTGTCTGAATGCGCCGGAAGCAATATGATTGTGCCCTTCCTGAAAGATGAATACGGGCACGCCGTGTATTTTAAGCTCACCCGCCAGCGCACCGAGCACATCGAGCTTTTCTTCCATACAGTCACCGACATAAATCAGTGCGTCCACCTCACCGGACCTGGCCTCGGCAATGGCATGTTTAAATACCCGTTCAATTTGAGTTTGACCAGCGAGACAAGTCACGTTGGACATTAACCGCAACAAGTCGATTGGGTTCGACAGCCACCGGGTCGACTTGCACTCGTTATAGCCGCGAAAGAATACCAGTTGCAATTCAAGTGAACCCACTGCACTGGATTTGGCGAACATATCCCCCTGAAGCTGGCACGCCATGTCCCAGGTGGCCGCGCGGCTGGCAGTAGCATCCATCGCAAAGATCAGTCGACCCGCCCTGTCTCCCCGATGGCTCTGCGGCAGTTTATCCATCTTGTCGAGAAACTCGCTCACCGCCCGCGAGGTGTTTTTACCGGTAAGTTGCTTTTTACTCATGTGCTGTCGCGCACAGGAGGCGCTCCATGGCATCGCCGACGACCCGGGGCACCGGCTGATCAATCGACACACTGATCACATTGGGCTCGCCAACCGGTTCTTCAAGTGCATCGAACTGGCTTGCGATCAACGATGGCGGCATAAAATGGTTTTCCCGTGCAGCCTGTCGGCGTGCGATCAGTTCCCGACTGCCGTTCAGGTAGATAAACCACCCGTCAACACCCGCGCCGCACAGCCTTTGACGATAAGTTTGCTTCAGCGCGGAACAAGCCACCACAAAGGACTGCTCACCGGACAGTGTCGTAGCAGCACGCGCGCGAATGATATCGAGCCAGGGCCAGCGATCCGCATCGTCCAGTGGAATGCCGCTCGACATCTTCCTGATGTTGGATTCCGGGTGCAGGTCATCGCCATCGACAAAGACAGCATTGCCAAGCGCACTCGCAATTTCCCAGGCTACGGTACTTTTTCCACATCCGCTAACGCCCATCACAACCACATAAACGCTTCGATGTTTACCGTGAGCTGTCATCACAGCCCATCATGCACGACGCGAAAACCAACCGACCCATGTCGATACAGCGGGCTTTCATTGCCACGATAACTTGAGCGAGCGTAGTCGGCTATATTGGTCCACGAACCACCTCTGAGCACATGGCGTTCACAACCCTTGGTAACGATTGCCGCTGCATTATCGCCACGACCAAAGTAGTTATCAGTCCAGCAGTCCTGTACCCATTCCCAGACATTGCCATGCATATCGTACAGACCGAAATCGTTCGGCGGAAAACTGCCAACCGGTGCGCTTTGCTTGGCGTCCCACGGCGTATCACAGCCATCGCAATTGGCCTGCTGCAACAGGTCTTCACCGGTGTGGTAGGGCGTCACAGTGCCAGCACGTGCAGCATACTCCCACTCTGCTTCGGATGGCAGTCGATAGAGTTTGCCGGTTCTCTCGCTCAGCCACTGTACATAGTTATGCGCATCATCCCAACTGACATTGGCAACCGGTCGACTCGCATCTTCCGGCAGGTATTGTGGTGCGGGCAACTGATTCTCTGCTGCATAGACACGGTATTGTTCAAGCGTGATTTCATAGCGTGACATACTGAACGCATCAATGGTCACTTCGTGCATGGGTTTTTCATCTTCGGC
>CAZOXM010000209.1:0-3083 GCA_964583825.1 uncultured Granulosicoccaceae bacterium | reverse complement strand
GACGGTGAACGATGCGACTAGAGCACCAACTCGAAGGTGACTGCATCGGTGGTTAGCTCGCTTTGGATGGTGAAAGTGACCTGCCACTTCCCTCCCATTTGGAACTTCATTCCCTCTACCAGATAAGTGCCGGGGCTGAGTTCCTGTGTAACCTGCGGTGCTGTGGGGAGCCCATGGTTGTGCGCCGGCATGCCGCCTGCGACCGATATCTTTGCATTCTCGATGATACTGCCGTCACTCCCTGCCACCTTGATTTGCCATTGGTGTATTTGATTGAGCGGGATAGGTTCCGGATGCCGGTCTACCACAACCCGGTACACTGAGTTTGCCGAAAGCTGCTCAGCTGCAACGATCCCTCCTTTATCGGAGTGGGCAGGGGTTGTCTGAAGGAGGCAAAACAGCACTGCGCTTATCACCAGCCGCCATTTGAAATACATACGGTCACCTTGTGGTCGGTGAGCGGGTAAGCCGATTGTATGGGGGACAATCCGCTTACCCGTCACCATGTTAGTTAGGGAATACAGGTAGCAGACCCGTCCCAGCCCCATCCGTCACCGTCGGTATCAACGCACGGCTGACCACCGCCTCCGCTGTTGTTGTTAAAGACGGTGTTTTTTAACTGTTGCACCCGGCCGTTCTCTGATATTCCGGCGGCGAAGCTGTGCGCGACAGTGGTCATCGAAATATAGCCACCGGACTGATCCTGAAACTTGATGCCAACGCCGGGAGCAGGTGCAATGTCTCCACCTGGTGTGGCGCCGAGTGACCCTGACTTGCGGAAACCGGAACCGTTGATCTGCGAGTTAGTGATCGCCACTTTAGCCTGATCTTTTACCAGTATTCCATAGTTGACGTTGCTGTCTGCTCTCACGTTGTCGATCGTCACGCGGCTTTGCCCTTTGACGACAATTCCGGATGTCCAGTTTCTACTCACCAGATTGCGTATTTCAATGGGGAAGCTGCCATCCGTATCGACCACGATCCCCGGTGCTTGTTGTCGGGCATTGTTCATATCAACATCTCCGCCTCCGTTGAATGCTTCTACCACGGCATTGACGCCTGGTGCCGCTTCCACTGCGGTGACGCCGTTCCCGGTAAGCGTCACGGTTTCAAAGAAACGACCGGAGGTGACAATCATCACCCGCCCGTTGTCGGACACACCACTGACGCCAGCGGAAATTGTTCCAAATACCTGATCACCATCGGCGTCTTCATCGGCGCCTAACAGTCCGTCGCCGTCAAAATCCTGCTCTCCTTCAACGATAACTGTGTGATTTGCCAGTGCATTGCCCGACAGTAAAAGGGTGGAAGTCGCAAGCAAAGCCAGTGACAGCCTGGAGTGATTGGATGCAGTTTTTCGCTTCATTGTTTCTCCGATGATTGGTCCCCCTAAAACCTGTTGGGGCACGTTGTTTTACGCAAACTGAGCATTCAGTCGGCCGTGTTGATCCTGTTGATACCAATTTCTAATGTGTTGATTGTCCCATCACGACTTGTTTCATTTTCTTTACAAGTAAAAGCAGATCGGCGACGCTGAGTGCGCTGGTCCTTACCGGCAACCCGCTCTTACCCTGTATTTACGGAGCGCTATATTCATTCAGATGCACGAAAACCGTATGTCATATCAGGCGGGTCACGTTTCAGCAGCTCCAGCCCTGTGATCACCTGGCCAGTTCTCCTCATCGTCGTGGTTCATCGTGCGCACCAAAGCCACGTTGTGGTGTTGTCGTGGAATGCCTGGCAGTGTTTTACAGAATCAGGTGCCGATCAACAGGGTTTGTAAAACTTATAAATTGGGAATTGAAAACAACAAAGGGTGTGGACATATCAGAAAATGTCCAGACCAACCCATCGAACGGAGCCAATCCTGAATGTAGTCAGGGTAGACGCCAGTCCGCGCGGGTCGGGGACTATGTCTCGCAGGCTGTAAAGTGAGATAATCCGGCGGTGGCAAGAATCGCGCAATCCGGAGTTTGAGGTCACCGACTTGTCCTGCACCTTTCACTGAGTGAAGGCCACGGCGCAGAAATTATTCATTATCATCTGGAGTCATCATCATGAGCTGGAACCCCGCACTCGATGCGCATTGCCCTGAAACGGGGGGTGCCGACAGCATAGAAACGTTAATCGTTCCGCGTGCGCGTGACCTTGGTGGCTTTGAAGTTCGGCGTGCACTGCCTGCCCCCAAGCGTCAGCTGGTCGGACCGTTTATCTTTTTTGATCAAATGGGGCCGGCGGAATTTATTCATGATGGCGGAATTGATGTGCGTCCACACCCGCATATTGGTATAGGCACGGTCACCTATTTATACGAGGGTGAATTCCAGCATCGTGACTCATTGGGTACTAACCAGATGATTTATCCCGGTGAAGTCAACTGGATGACCGCCGGGCGTGCGATCACCCATTCCGAACGCACCAGTCCCGAGACCCGAGCCGGCAGGCACTCATTGTTCGGCGTGCAGACATGGGTAGCGTTGCCGGAGCAACACGAACAGACCGATCCCGCCTTTGAGCATCATGGTAATGAGGCATTGCCGCTAATTGAGGGTGAAGGCAAGGAAGTGAAACTAATACTGGGTAACGCCTTTGGTGAGCGCGCTCCGGTATCAACATTCACTGAAATGTTTTATGCCGATGCCGTATTACAACCGGGTGCCTCGTTGCCATTGCCCGACAACCACGAAGATCGCGGAATTTATGTCATCAGCGGTTCGATCACTGTTGGCCGGCAAGACTTTGAAGCCGGGCGCATGATGGTGTTTCGTCCCGGTGATGCGATCAGTGTACGAGCCGGTGCACAGGGTGCGCGATTGATGCTGCTTGGTGGCGAAACACTGAACGGGCCGCGCTATATCTGGTGGAATTTTGTGTCTTCGTCCAAAGCAATGATCGAACAGGCAAAGGAAGAATGGCAACGTGGGGACTGGCAGGACGGACAGTTTGTGCTGCCACCGGACGATGACGATGAGTTTATTCCACTGCCGGAGCAGTAACCAGCCACGAAAAAGGGATACCCAGTGCATTAGATTTACGTTTGCACCAGATGTGTTTTTTGCGTGACTCGTGCCTGCGATCTTCAC
>CAZOXM010000208.1:0-3139 GCA_964583825.1 uncultured Granulosicoccaceae bacterium | reverse complement strand
ATTAACAAGATGCAGCAGCGCTTATTGCGGAAACCAGTCGTCCGGCGTGATGTAGACTGAGCCGCTGGCCAGGAACGCCGTGCCATCAAGGAAGTGACCGCTCACCGTTATATCCACGACATCCTCACCAATATTGGTCACAGTGAGCTGCACGTCTTCAACCCGCTGTACCTGTGTGACTCCCGGTCCGTATTTTACAATGAAATAATCATGGCTCAGGCCGGGCTGACCTGAAGGCGTGTGTGAATTAATGACCTGGTAGGTACGCTCCTCCAGCACATCTGCGTTTTCGAAGTTAAAGATCATCGAAATCTCACCCGACTCCCCGGCACTACTGATAAACGGTATTAACACGTTGAACGAATAGAGCGAGAGCCGGACTGTGTCTTCGTCGTAAGTCCATCGCAGCGACGCGCAGGCATTGTAATTTCCAGGTGGCACATAGCCAGCCAAATTAATCTGCCAGCGGGAGTTAACCAGAAAATCGTCAGAGTGCTTATATAACTCTACCGTCTCCTCTCCTACGCCGGATCCGAATGTGTAGTGCTGTGGCGCTATGCGCTCCAACGGCCGGTCGCTCCAGAGTGCGAAAGGCTGAAAAACGAGAATATCGTCTCCCATGGTCTGATACCACGGCGACTCAGTCTTCGGCACGTTTTGCACCGGCCAGGCTATCTGCAGGTAGCCGTCCGCATTCTCATCGTAGATACACTGCCAGAAATAAGCACCGACAACTTTACCGTCTGCAGCCATGTAGTGCAGAGAAGGCATCCAATAATTGCGGTGCAGGCGACTGGCGATCGGTAGATTCGCTGTGGAGTTTCGTCTTGCCCAGGTGCCTTGCCAGTCGCCGTCGAAGTCCAGATCAGGTAAAGACACATCTATATCCATTTCGCCTGTGTCTACTGTGAGCCGAGGCGGCACTGTATACGGAGAATTCCGAGGCTGGCCGGCCTTACCTTCGCAGGCAGTGAGGCTAAGGGACATCAAAACCGCAATCAGTGATGATCTACCGTATTTCGAAGATATCCACATAATTACCACAAACTAATAGGTTAGAACGACTAACGACAGCCGGTGTCGAATTTAAAATATTTTAGCGTTAATTGGTGAGCAGCCACCAGTGTAGACCTGCCAGATCAGCCCGCACGTGACGTACAGGCCACCTTGTGTTCGCTTTTCCAACTGTGATCTGACTAACCCATCACATTTTTTAACTACCGGACGCAACAGAAAGCCGGAATCTACCGACACAGCTTATAGGGGTAGCGTGATCTATGAAGTACAAATCAGGACAGAATTTCCCAAGGACAAGTCTTTTGTCCTTACCTGCCTTGTTGCTTATGATTTGGTTGCACGGCTGCGACAGCGGTAGCAGAGGAAGCAATAGAGAGATCACACCAACCGTTGATTTCCCCACCACTGATACCACAGTAGTGGCCACTGATCCGGTCAACACCACGATCACTGCCCATACCGGCACCTGGATCCTGCAGAACCCCGGTGTACGATTTCGGGTACGAGACATTATCTACAATGGCTCCGAGTATCTCGTCGTAGGCAACGAACTCACCGGAATTACTACACTCAAGTCGAAAGATCTCACCCACTGGGTAGAACACACTGACCGTACTTATTATCTCTTCAACCCCAAAGGTTTGATGGATGTAATCTGGACGGGTAGAAGCTATATCGCTCGCGCCAATAACGGGGAAGTTTTTTCATCGCCAACAGGAGAGTCCTGGACGAGGCTCAGCGGGGTTGGTGACATCTTTGGTAAAGTGCTGTCACTGGCGTGGTCAGGTGAGTTGATAGTCGCGGTAGGGGAAGCCGGAAAAACTATCACCTCTGCAGACGGAGAGGAATGGACTGTTCAGCCCGCGGTCACCGAACAGAACCTGCGCCATGTGGAATGGGTAAACAACCAGTTCATCGCGCTCGGCACCAACGGTGCCATACTCTTCTCCAATGATGGAGTTCAGTGGCGGGTCGAAAAACTGACTACTGACAAAAGCCTTCGAGAGGTGGCATGGAACGGTGACATCTATGTCGTCGTGTCTGAAGGCGGATACTTCGTATCGAATGACGGTCTGACGTGGAGTGACGAAAACCTCTCGAATAGCCAGATAACGGACATTGCATGGTCTGATACGCTGCGTCTTTTTGTGGCAGTTTCTGACCGAAGAGGCATCGCTACCTCCCCGGATGCAGAAAACTGGACAACTCAAATAGATCCACTGGAAGCACCGCCGCTGTTGCGGGTCATCTGGGATGGCAGTCAGTTCATAGCCGGAGGCTCAACCGGAGAAATACTAACTTCAGCGGATGGTATCAATTGGAGAATTCGCACTTCCGGGGCAGATTTAAACAACGTTATATGGACCGGCAGTCATTTTTACGCAGTCGGCGAGGGATTGGTACTTAGCTCGGAAAACGGTACTGAATGGACGTACCATCGAACACCGGAGCGTGATGACACTCTGTACGACATCGCGGATTCAGGCTCAATGATTCTTACCGCAGCGGGCCGCACACTCAATATGGCCGACCGGGAATTGAACTGGACATACCGTCGCGGCATAGGCGCTGTATCGGCAGATTATTCAGTCATATGGGACGAACGTCAGTTTGTGAGTGTCGGTACCACCAGTTCAGTACGCCTCTCCGCAGATGGTATTGATTACAGTTATGTACGAGGTATCGATATTGACCACAATAGATCATTGAGGGACATAACATTCACCGGTGTAGACTACTTAGCTACAGGTACCCAGGGCACAATTATTACTTCGCGTGATGCCGTTAACTGGACGGTTGCCAATTCCAACACTTCAAAAACGTTAAACGGCACTGCGTGGTCCGGCGACGCCTTTGTCGCAGTCGGTGCAGACGGCACTGTGTTGTACTCCGAAGACGGAATGGACTGGATACCTCAACAGTCCAATGCATCCGGCTCACTCAACGACATTATCTGGGCAAATGGGGAATTCGTCGCCATCGGTGAAAACACGAGAATCCTGCTATCGAAGAATGGACGTCACTGGACAGCATTGGGTTTCGAAGAGGGGTTCGGGCATTCATACAACGGCATAGCCAGCTCACAGGATCGATTAGTTATCGTGGGGGATAACGGCACCAT
>CAZOXM010000207.1:0-3216 GCA_964583825.1 uncultured Granulosicoccaceae bacterium | reverse complement strand
GATACGGTGTTCGTTGCAAATCGCGGGATAACTGCTGCCCTCTGCCTGTTGATAGCAATAGCCAAACGCAGGCATCACTCGCGCCGACGTTGCCGCGTCCATATACACGTTCACTTTTTCCCGGTGTTTGATCGCGAGCTGTCGCAGATCATCCATACCGACGATATGGTCGGCGTGAGAGTGTGTGATCAACACCGCGTCCAGATACTGCACGTTCGCCTGTAACAACTGCGAGCGCATGTCCGGCCCGGTGTCGATTAAAACACTGGTTCTGCCATTGGTGCTGATCTGCTCAGCCAGCACGGCGCAACGCTGCCGGCGATTTTTCGGGTTGTCGGGATCGCAGTCACCCCAGTCATTGCCGATGCGTGGCACCCCGCCGGAGGAGCCGGTGCCAAGCAGCGTTAAGCGGGTTTCAGTGCTCATAGGGCGCCGGCGCGAACCGGGTAAAAAATACCCGGTAAAAAATACCTTTTTTGGTCATTTGAAAATCGGTCGTATTGTACTTGACAGCACCCGGGTGGCAGTGCTGCGCCGGGTGAGTAAAAGTTGAAAGAAAACTTATCTTTAAAGGAGCAAAGCTAACATGTATTCCGCATTCAATACACCGCATGACACTCGCTCGCGCAATCCGGCCGTCAGTTTTTTTGCCGGGTTGTCGATGTTGATCGTGCTCTCTGTGCTAATGACCGGCAAAGCCATGGCGTTTGCCCTGCCGGATTTTGAAACTCTGGTGAAGCAGCACGGCAAAGCCGTGGTAAAAATATCCGTCACCGGTCAGCAGCGCCTGACCAACGCCCCGCAGTTCGACCCGGAGCTGATGCCTGAGCCGTTTCGGCGGTTCTTTGAAGAAAACCCCGGCCAGTTTAATAGCCCAGACAATCGCCGCAGCAGCGGTTTCGGTTCGGGATTCATTCTTTCTGAAGACGGTTACATTGTCACTAACGCACACGTGGTCGACAACGCTTCAGAGATTACCGTCGCGCTGCCTGATCGCCGACAGTACACCGCAGAACTGGTGGGTGCCGACCCGCGTACCGATCTGGCTGTGTTAAAGATCAACGCCAGCGACTTACCCACGCTTGAGCTGGGTGATTCAGATGCGCTGAATGTGGGCCAGTGGGTGCTCGCGATTGGCACGCCATTCGGTTTTGACTACACCGCTACACAGGGTATTGTATCGGCGCTGTCACGCAGCCTGCCGAACGAAAACTACGTGCCCTTTATTCAAACAGATGTTGCAGTGAATCCCGGTAATTCCGGCGGTCCGTTATTCAACACTGAGGGTAAAGTCATTGGTGTCAATTCACAGATCTTTTCGCGTTCCGGTGGCTATATGGGGCTGTCATTTGCGATTCCATCGAACGTGGTTAAAACGGTGGTCGCACAGCTTAAAGACAATGGCTACGTCAGTCGTGGCTGGCTTGGAGTGCTGATACAGAATGTGGATAAGTCGCTGGCAGAGTCGTTTGGTATGGACCGGCCGGAAGGGGCGCTGGTCTCCAGAGTAACCGCAGACAGCCCGGCTGATGAAGCTGGTCTGAAAACCGGCGATGTGATCGTTGAGTTTAATGGTCAGAAGATCGGTCAGTCGTCCAACCTGCCTCCGATTGTCGGCGCGGTTCCGGTGGGCAGTACTGTTGACGTCAAAGTGATGCGCGGCGGAAAAATGCAGACTTTGCCGGTCACTATTGCCGAGCTCGCTGAAGACCGACAGGTAAGCCTGACACGCAATAAGACCACCGACGACGAGTCGCGCCTCGGCATTGCCGTGGCCCCGATGACTGAGGAACAGCGCGAGTCGATCGATGTCGAAAACGGTGTGGTCGTTCAGTCGGTTGACCCGCAGGGCGTTGCCGCACTGGCCGGTATTGTGTCTGGAGACGTGATTGTGAGTTTCAATCAAAGTGATGTCGACTCAGTCGATACGCTGGCGTCACTGGTGAGGGAGGCACCGGCGGGTGAGTCGATCGCGGTCCTGATTCATCGCAACGACAACCCGTTGTTCACCGCGCTGACACTGCCTGAGTAGGTCGGTCGGGAAGCCGCGGAAATTGGCCCGGGTGTGTCCCGGGCCAATGTCACAAGCGGGTAAAATTTACCGCGTTGTGTCTTGAGAAATCGGCTTTAAACTCTACATGCATACATAAAGGGTTAGCAGATACGGGTAAACAATGTCACAAGCGATTGTTGACACGCCAGCGCCTGACAACGAACTGTCCGTCAGGCCGATCAGCGCCAGTTTGGGGGTTAACCCCGAGTGGAGTGTCGGGTATGAAACACCACTTGAGGTGCCGCTGTACCATGGCGTCCGTGAAATTACCCAGATGACACTTATGTTCACACTTTGGGCCGGCGTCGAGCCCTATCTGTACCGTGACTGCAACCTGCAACCGCTTGAGGTCGCCAAAGAAGAGAAGCGGCATCTCGGTATTCTGCGTGAGTCGGAAACCTCGATACTGTGCCTGTTGTGCCTGCTGAATAACGAACCTTACAGTGCCGGTGGTCTGGTCGATGCCATGATTGGTCAATATGCAACTGCCGACCAACGAGGTAACGCGCGAAAACGACTGATCAATCGCACTCTGCCGGTGGTCGCAGATCGCTATGGTCTGCTGCAGTACCAACAGAGCGCCAAGGGAAACATGGTGGAATATGCCATCACCCGCAGCGCGCGATTGGCGCGCTTTGCCGAACAGCACCTGGCCTCCGGTGTACAGCAGATTGTCGGGGGGCAGTTTGCCGGTGATGATGAGGCGGCCGGAGGAGCACGATAATGCAAAATCTTATATTACGCTTTACCACCGGTTTGGCAGGGCTGCTTGCGGGCTGTCTGTTGTTAAGCGGTGCGGCCGTTGCGCACCAGCGGCCAGCGGTGGAGCGGTCGGTGGTGATTCAGCGTGTCGAAGTCCCTGCTGATCAACATCTGCAACTATTGCGTCACCTTGCACTGCAGCAGGAAGTGCAGGCGGTAAAAGCGGCGGTACAGCAGCACTCGATGAAAATCAGCCGGATCAGCTGGTCGCCGGAACAGGTGGTTGTGGTCGGCCATCGCCTGGTGCAGCAGCGTGAACAGGGCAGGCGGCCATCGATGTGGCTCGAACAAGTGCGCGTCACCGTGCCGCGTAAAATGCTGGCCAGCACCTGGGATGTGAACTCACTGCAAAAAGAGCTCGAACGGCTCGGCATTAAAGTGAAACCGCGGCCGACAGCGCC
>CAZOXM010000206.1:0-3287 GCA_964583825.1 uncultured Granulosicoccaceae bacterium | reverse complement strand
TGCACCGCGGAGCATCCATCGAAGTTGGGTCCGGCGCCAGTACCGCCACAAATGGTTTCGTAATTCTGTATACGATCATTGCCCCAGACAAAGTTGTTCATCGTCGCCTGACTGCCAGCCATGACACCCAGCGCACCCAGCAGGGCGTTACAGGTGAGCTGACTGACTTCGGTGTTGCCGGCAATGACCGCAGACGGATACTGTGCGTTGATCATTGACCCTTCAGGTGCGATTATTTTGAGCGGCTTGAAGCAACCCTCGTTTAGGGGGATTGGCGTTCCGACAAGCGTGCGAAATACATACAGCACCACCGCATGACATACTGATAGTGGTGCATTAAAGTTAAATTCGTTTGAGGGAGTACCGGTGAAATCGATCTCGGCAGAACGACTTTCCCGATCCACACGGACTTCAACGCGAATAAAGTCTCCGTTGTCGAGCTCGTAGTCATACCGACAATCACTTAACGACGTAATGACCCGTCGAACGCATTCTTCGGCATTGTCCTGAACATGATGCATGTAGGCATGCACCGTATCCTGCCCGAACTGACCGATCATGCGTCTTACACCGGCTACCCCCGTTTCGTTAGCTGCCACCTGTGCCGCCAGGTCGGCCATGTTTTCATCGATATTGCGGCACGGATACTGACCGGAGGCAAGCAATGCGCGAGTTTCCGTCTCCCGCAGTACACCGCGATCGATGAGTTTGAAATTATCGATAACCACGCCTTCCTGCTCTATGTAGGTCGAGTCAGGGGGTGCGGAACCGGGTGTACGCCCACCGATATCAGCGTGATGCCCGCGCGATGCAACAAAGAACAGCGTCTGGGTACCTGCCTCATTAAAAACCGGGGTGACGACAGTGACATCCGGTAAATGCGTGCCACCGTTGAACGGGGCATTTAACATATACACATCCCCGGGCTGCATGTCCGGGTTAAGCCGGATAATGGTACGGATGCTTTCAGACATGGAGCCAAGATGAACAGGCACATGAGGTGCGTTGGCCACAAGCGCACCGGTCGGATCAAACAGCGCACAGGAAAAATCGAGTCTTTCCTTGATGTTCACACTGTAGGCGGTGTTCGCGAGCGTTGCTCCCATTTGCTCGGCAATGGACATAAAAAGATTGTTGAACACTTCCAGCATCACCGGATCGGCATCGGTGCCGATGGCTTCGCTGTGCTGCAACGGCTCAGCGCGTGTGAGAATCAGGTGTCCGAATGTATTAATCTGTGCCTGCCACTGCGGTTCAATGACGTTGGTGCCGGTGGGCTCCCTGATAATTGCCGGCCCTTGTACCTTCTGCCCCGCAAGCAGGGATTGACGATCAAACAGCGGCACATGGCGACTTTTACCGGCCATAGTTACTTCGACTTCATCGATCGGATCCGGTGCCGAGGTCGTTAACGCCTGAGATGCATCGGGAATATCACTGGCGCTTCCGATGGCTTCAACCGCCAGTGCTTCAAAGATCAGCTCCCGGTCACCACCATCAAACCCGTAGCGTGCTTTATGCGCTGCTTTAAACCGCGTGCGCAACGCCTCCTCACTGCCGAACTCCACCTCAAGGGACTGATGCGAGCCTTTGTGTCGCAGGAAGGCCCGTTGCTCTATGCGTACGTCCTGTGCGAGCACATCCTGTGATGTGACCTCGCCGGCTGCCTCATCGGCGAGTGAGGCAAGCATACTCTTCGCATCGTCCATATCGGATAACGGGCGCTCGAACTGACGTTCACGCAGTGCCCGGATCTCCGCAAGCCCCATACCGTAAGCGGATAGTACCCCTGCGAACGGATGCAGGAACACAGTTTCCATCCCCAGCGCGTCAGCCACCAGGCAGGCGTGCTGGCCTCCGGCACCACCGAAGCATTGCAGGGTATAGCGGGTAACATCATAGCCGCGCTGTACGGATATTTTTTTAATTGCATTGGCCATGTTCTCAACAGCAATGCGCAAAAATCCTTCGGCCAGATCCTCAACTTTGCGTTTCGACTCACCTGAGGATGCTGCAACGTGTTCGGCGAGTTCATCAAACTTTTTACGAACGACATCCACATCCAGCGGTTCGTCGGCATTCGGTCCGAATACCGATGGAAAATGATGGGGCTGCAATTTGCCCAGCAGCACATTGCAATCGGTGACAGTCAACGGGCCGCCCCGCCGGTAACATGCAGGTCCGGGGTTCGCACCGGCACTCTCCGGCCCGACCTGAAAGCGACCATCACGGTACGACAAAATCGACCCGCCACCCGCGGCGACGGTGTGAATATTCATCATAGGCGCACGCATCCGGACACCGGCGACTTCAGTTTCAAAGCTCCGTTCAAACTGACCGGCGTAGTGGCAAACGTCAGTAGAGGTACCCCCCATGTCAAAACCAATCAGCTTGTCGTAGCCGGCCAGACCGGCAGTTTTAACCATGCCCACAACACCACCGGCAGGGCCGGATAAAATCGCATCTTTACCCTGGAACAGTTGTGCGTCCGTCAACCCGCCATTCGATTGCATAAACATCAGTCGCGCACCGTCTGCCCCACCGAGCTGGTCAGACACCTGATTGACGTAGCGCCGCAGAATAGGTGATAAATACGCATCTACAACGGTCGTATCCGCACGACTGACCAGCTTCATTAACGGTGAAGTTTCATGACTCACGGAGATCTGGCCAAAACTTTCTTCTGCCGCAATACCCGCAAGGCGCGCCTCGTGATCCGGGTTGAGGTAACCGTGCAACAGGGCAATGGCAACACTGTCTATGCCATCTGCTCTGGCGCTGCGCAATGCCTGTCGTGCGGCATCTACATCCACAGGCACCTGCACTGCCCCGTTCTTGTCCAGCCGCTCATCTACCTCGAACACGCGTTCATACAGCAACTCGGGCAGGTCGATCTTTAATTCAAACAGTTCCGGGCGCGTTTGATAGCCGATGCGTAACAGATCGCCAAACCCTTTGGTGATCAGCAGCAGTGTGCGACTGCCCTTGCGTTCCAGCAGCGCATTGGTCGCGACCGTCGTGCCCATCTTTACCGCATCGACCGTATTGTCAGGAATCGGTTCCGAGGCACCCAGCTTAAGGATATCGCGAATGCCCTGCACTGCCGCATCAGCATATTGTTCGGGGTTTTCGGAAAGCAGCTTGTGCGTCAGCAGACTTCCATCAGATCGGCGCCCGACGATGTCCGTGAAGGTACCACCGCGGTCAATCCAGAATTGCCACATTGCTTATGTTCCAGTCCTGCAATCAGGGTTTAATAGAATAGGCTCGGCAGCCAGAGAGCGATA
>CAZOXM010000205.1:0-3304 GCA_964583825.1 uncultured Granulosicoccaceae bacterium | reverse complement strand
GGGGGAATTTAACGCCCTCAGACCTAGCGCAATAGTTTTTCAACATCCTGCTAATCGTAATTTACTGTAGAGAGAAATACCGCTGACCGCTTCAACACATAGCCTTGCTCATGTTTGAATGGCTTTTCAAACATCCACAGAACGACTATCAGGCAGGTGCACTGTCGTTTGCCTCCGGCTGGCCGACCCTGTGGCTGCTTGTGGCTATTGTCGTCGTCGCAGTGGTGCTCGGCCTAAGTCTGTGGACAAGAACCACACGCCTGAGCCAACCAAAGCTCGTCACTGTCTGGGCACTGCAAACCCTGTTTGCCGCCACCCTTTTGGTAATGCTGTGGCAACCCACACTGGATGTGCAAAACCTCACACCCGGCCAAAACACGCTTTCCGTGTTGCTGGATCGTTCAGGCAGTATGCACTACCGACATAACGATCAATCACGCATTGAGCAGGCGCGCGAAGTACTGGCAGAGCTCTCCGCCGATTTACAGGAAAACTTCAACCTCACCTACGCCACCATCGGTGAAGAACTGCAGGCTGTGAGTGACCTCGCCGCAGCGCATCCGGTGGCCACCCAAAGCAATATCTCCAGTTCATTGATCGACGCACTGGAACAGGCACGCAACGAACCGCTCGCCGCCATTGTGCTGGCCACTGACGGCAGCGACCATTCAGGACTGGCAGCCAATGACAACAATGCCGACTTCTGGGAGCAGCTGCAAACCTACAACACCCCCATTCACACGATAGGTTTCGGGCGCGAACTGATGCCGGAAGATCTCGAAATCGTCGATGTCCGCATGGCAGAAAAGACACTGCCCGGTGCAGTTGAAGCGGCCAGCGTCACGCTGCGTCATGGCGGTAGCGGCACTGCGCGCATCAAGGTATACGACGGCGACAGCATAATCGCTATAGAAGAGCGCCCCCTGCCCGACAGCGCCGGTGACGTCACCTTTGAACTGGACATCGACGCACCACAAAGCGGCCTGCGTGAACTGACCTTCGAAGTCGAACCCACCGACGCGGATCTGGTGCCGCAAAACAATGCACGCAAGCGCTTGTTGCAGGTGGCTGAGCAGCAGCGCCGGATACTGTATTTTGAAGGTGAGCCGCGATGGGAATACAAATTCATCCGTCGCGCCGTCCATGATGCAGACGGTCTCGCGCTGGTGACAATCCTGCGCACCACCCCGAACAAGTTTTATCGCCAGGGCATCGACAGCCCGGAGCAACATGCCGACGGTTTCCCGATCAGCAAGGAAGAGCTCTACCAGTACGATGCGCTGATTATCGGGAACGTCGAGGCGATTTCACTGAACAGCGCACAACATCAGCTAATCCATGACTTTGTCGCTGAGCGCGGCGGCACCTTACTAATGCTCGGAGGCCGCAATGCACTGGCAGACGGCAGCTGGTTCACCAGTCCGGTCAATCGCGCACTGCCGGTTGCTATACCGCAGTCGACGACACCAACTTTCTCGCGCATAAGAGCCCGCGCACTGTTGACCCCCGCCGGTGAACGATCCCCGATCACGCGCCTCAGTGACGACAGCGAAGAAAATACAACGCGCTGGAGCGAACTCCCCGAAATCGCGGACTTCCAGCGTACCGGTCGCCCGAAACCCGGCGCGACCGTATTGCTCGGCGTTGAGCTACCTGATGGAAGCTATCCGCTGCTGACCCATCAGCGCTACGGTAACGGCAACGCCTATGTGCTTGCCAGCAGTGGCACATGGCGCTGGCAAATGCAAATGCCATCAGAGGATCAACGCCACGAAACGTTCTGGCAGCAGCTGCTGCAAACCATGGCGAACGCGGCCACACAGCGCTTCGAGGTAACCACCGACAGCCAGATTTACATGGATTCAGACGAAGTCACAATCAGCGCCAGACTGTTTGACAAGGCATTTAATCCCGCGCTCAACAGCGAAGTCACGGCATTACTCACAGCACCGGACGGCAGCAGCCAACAAGTGCCCCTCACTGCGGACGCAGGCACCGCCGGTGCGTTCAGCGCGACCATTGAAGCAGCCGCCACCGGCAGCTGGCGGCTTGACGTCAGTGCCGTCGATGTCGGCGACGCACAAACCACCGACTCTGGCAGCACCGATGAAGCTGCTGCACCAGCAGCGCAAAACCGGACTCACTGGATACACCGTGAAGACGGTTCCGCGGAAAATTTTAATCTGGCGCAGAACGTCTCTTATTTGAAGCGACTGGCGGCAAGTACCGGTGGGACCTACCGCACTGCCGCCGATGCCGGCGCACTCCCCGACGCTATACGCAACGCGCGCGACGGTATCGTTTCCCTGCAGCAGCTTGCGCTGTGGAATATCCCGTTTTTCTTTCTGCTGTTGCTCGGACTCAAATTGACCGAATGGCTGTTACGACTGATGTGGGGGCGCCTGTGAAGACCCTGTTCTGGTTGTGTCTGAACCTGTTACTGATATCAGCCGCATCCGCCAACACCGTCACAGTGGTAATCAGTGGTCTGGGTGGCAACGCCGACTACGAAGAACAGTTTACTCAGTACGCGACCCAAATCGCAGACGAAGCACGACGCGCGGCCGCCAGTCCACAGGATGTGATTCTGGTACGTGGCGATGCAGCCAAACGCAACGTGATTATCTCCCTGCTTGAAAACCTGCCGGTGAGCAACGAGGCCGAGACTTTTGTCATGTATCTGATCGGTCACGGCAGTACCGACAACCAGCAATATAAGTTCAATATTCCCGGACCCGATATCACCGGTACCGAACTGGCCGACGCACTGGCGAATATCAAAGCGCCGCGACAACTCATCGTGGTGTCCACCAGCGCCAGCGGAGCACTGCAGGAAACGCTGGCGGCACCCAACCGCGTGGTCGTGACCGCGACAAAGAACGCCCGTGAACGCAATGCTGTGCGCTTCACCGAGTATCTCGTCAACGCGCTCAGCGACGCTGGCGCGGACATCAATAAAAATGAAAGCATCAGCGCCAGAGAAATGTTCGACTACGCAAAAAGCGCCACCGAGAACTTCTACAAGCAGGAAAACCTGCTCGCGCCCGAGCATGCCGTGCTCAGCGGAGAACTCGCCGACAACATCGAAGTCGCACGCTATGGTGTGCTGCTCGAAAAGAAAGACGACATCGCCCCTGCGTTACTGGCACGAAGGCAGTCACTGGCCGGCGAGATCGATGCGCTCAAAGCCAGAAAGGACGATGTCGACGAGGATCAGTACTTTGATACGCTGCAGCAGCTAATGCTGGAACTGGCCGAAGTTCAGCGCGACATAGATGCCGGAGGGGCAGCCAATGCCAATTAA
>CAZOXM010000204.1:1353-3331 GCA_964583825.1 uncultured Granulosicoccaceae bacterium | reverse complement strand
CCTTATGCCGTCTGTTAAAACCATATATTTCCACATCGGTTGCGGTAAAACCGGATCCTCTGCGCTGCAGGTGTGGTTTTCGAACATGGTGGAACCACTCCGTAAGCAGGGCTTTTCCTACCCGCTACACGGAGGGGCGCCTCTGGACGATTACTCGATCACCTCTGGCAACGGCACTGGCATCGTCACGGCGATACAGCAGAGGGATATCGAGAAATATATTAAGCGTTGGCATTCACAGCTGACTGAAGCGCAGTGGCTGTTCTCTTCAGAAAAAATACAACTGCTCACGGCAGATGACTGGGCCTACTTTCTTGAATATACGAAGTCCCGTTCGATTGAGGTACATGTCATCGCCTTTGTTCGGGATGTCTACGACATCGCCTATTCAAGCTACCTGCAGCTGGTTAAGCGTCACACCTACACCGGCAGCTTTAGCGACTATGCACTGAAACAGAAATCCCTGCGTCAGTTTCACATGGCCAGACTCCTGAGCCAGATCGATGTAGCCGTCAGCATGTTCCACTACAATGAAGTGATGCGCCGCGAAGGATCGATATCCCCGACGATAGCGCGTGTACTGGGCATTGATACAAGCACCCTGCCCGCACAGAGCAGTAAAAAGGTTAATCGGTCGCTCACAGTCTATGAAACCCAGTTCATGAGAGAAGCCAACCGCCTTTACTGGGAGGCGTACCAGCAATCCGGTTTTTCATACAGCGCGGAGCTATCCAACAGACTCATAGCGCAGGACCCGGAAATCCCTACCGGGATACTGCTGGATAACGAGGTGCTGGCGCATATCACCGACGCCATGCAACACCAGGTAAACATGGTGAACAAGCGCTTTCTAAAAGATGCAACCCTTGAGATTCTTAACAAGGACAAGAAAAATTTTTGCAATTATCCGGAAGCGCTCAGCGACGACTTCAGACGTGTGATCAGGACACTCGTATCCCCGCTTGTCGAGCAATATCATCCTGACAACCTCGATTTCAAAGGGCGGCTTAAAAGCAAAAAGTCGGTATTCAACAGCCTGTTGAAGCAGGTTCGCAAAACCGGCTAACGAATTCAATCGCCATTTGCGAGTCAGCAATTTAAACGATCAGCGCTTCTTATCTGTCACCACTGACTGAATAAAGGCACTCAGTCAAACGACAACTTCAGGGTGCCTTCCAGTACTTTTCGAATTAACTCGACACTCTCCTTCAACACTCCCTCCATGTGACTGAAGTTAATGCCGTTGCCTCCCTTACCGGCGGCGCGGTTTACCACCATTGCACAGCAGGCATACTGAATATCGAGTTCACGCGCGAGCGCCGCCTCCGGCATGCCGGTCATACCGACGATGGTACAACCGTCGCTTTCCATGCGCCGGATTTCGGCTGCCGTTTCAAGCCGTGGTCCCTGCGTCGCGCCGTAGACGCCTTCACCGATAAAACGGACGGAGGCCTCGCCGCAGGCCTCGATCAGGCGCTCCCTGATCAGCGCTGAATAAGGTTCACTGAAGTCGATATGTTTAAACGTATCGTTCTTTGCACCGTAGAAGGTGTGCGCACGATCGTGCGTGTAATCAATAATCTGATCCGGAATGACGATAGTGCGTTCTTCGCAAGCGTTGCCTATGCCACCAACAGCGGCGAGTGCAATGACATGGGTGACACCGACTTCACTCAGCGCCAGCAGGTTGGCGCGGTAATTCACCATGTGCGGAGGAATCGTATGACGCCGGCCATGGCGCGCCAAAAAGATCACCGGACAACCATTGAGTTCGCCGTGGATAAGCGGACTGGACGGAGCGCCGTATTCGGTTTTCACCATCTCGCGATGATGAACGGTTAACCCCGGCATGTTGGTCAGGCCGGTACCACCAATGATTGCTATTGTCGCCATAGTCATTCCAGAGTACTTACTTTTTATTAAATCAGCCGTAGGTCGCCACGGTCTCAGCGGCGCGCGCCAGCACCTGTTGCCCGGG
>CAZOXM010000204.1:0-1253 GCA_964583825.1 uncultured Granulosicoccaceae bacterium | reverse complement strand
GCCGGATTACTGTCGTAGATTTCCCCGAAAGCACGCATCGGCGGTATGCGGGTAAACCCGTCTTTGAAGCGCTGCACGCGCCCGCCTTCCTGGTCAACTGCAATTAACAGTGATCCGGGCCTCGCGGCGCGTATTTGCCGGGTCAGCTCGGACAATTGCTCAGGGTCGTGGTAGTTGCGCGCGAACAGAATGATGCCCCCGGTTAAAGGATGCGATATCAACTCGCGATCTTCAGCAGTCAGGGTTAACCCGTCCACGTCAATCATGAGTGGACCGGGTGCCAGGTACGGGGTTTGAGGCATTGAATCGGCGGCGTTACGATGGTCTGGGAAGCGTGCTGCGGATGCTGCCACGATTTACACAAAGCGGCAATTTTGCGAACACCAAACGCCAGTATACTGACTGTCTCGTCACTGGCATACTCTGACGCTGAGGAACAAAGGGCGCAAATTGACAGGCCATTTAACGATTCAACCACTTACAGTTCTCGTCACTCGATTGTTGGCATTGTTTTTTGTTGTGCTTGGGGCTGCATCCGCGCAGACCATCACGTCGCCGGATTCAGGGAACGCCGCAGAAGCATTGTTTACCAACCAGAACGAATTTGCTTTCGCGAGGTTGATATACAACGGCGTCGATTCTGAGGGGTGGGGCCCGCGCTGGCAGGTGGACTGGCCGGAGGCGGAAATTCATCTGCTGGCCGGACTGTCTCGACTGACCCGGATCGACACCAACCCAAAGGGTGCGCTGCTGCAGTTCTCTGACTCAACGCTGTTCGACCACCCCTGGCTCTATGCGGTGGAGGTCGGTTCCTTGCGGCTCAGTGAGTACGACGCGCATCGCCTGCGGGAGTATCTGTTGCGCGGTGGTTTTTTAATGGTGGACGATTTTCATGGTCCACAGGAATGGGACAATTTTGCCTATGCGATGAATCAGGTTTTCCCTGATCGGCGTATAGAAGAGCTAACCGTTGAAGATGCGATATTCGAAACGCTTTATGACATTAACGAACGCACCCAGATTCCTGGCCTGCGCCCGCTGCGTTCCGGTCGCACCTGGGAACACGGCGGCAATATTCCACACTGGCGTGGCATCCGCGACGACGATGGCAGAGTAATGGTGGCCATTAATTTCAACATGGACCTCGGGGACGCGTGGGAGCATGCAGACTGGTCGGAATACCCGCAGTCCTATTCCGCACTCGCCTATCGATTCGCGTTGAACTATGTGCTGTACGCGATGACTCACTAACA
>CAZOXM010000203.1:0-3378 GCA_964583825.1 uncultured Granulosicoccaceae bacterium | reverse complement strand
TTTTCAGTATTGGCTGAGGTAAATGCTGACACGCGCGGCTTTTCCCGACGCGCCTCGGGCGGTCGTACCGTAAACCCGGAGATGCCGACAATCCGATGCTGCTCACCCAGCAGATACAGCGTTTCGGTTGGCTCTTCCGTCAGACAGACAATGCGTTCGGGATAATGAGGACGCACGCTTACTGCAATCCGAACAACTGCATTGAAACGGTTTTGGCGCCACTGGTCTGACTGCCAGCCTCGACAAAGCCCTGTTTACGATGAAACGTCAGTGAACCGGTGTTCGGTGGCACGCTGTTGATTTCCGCTGCAAGCCAGTGGTGCCCTGCGGCTGCCGCTTTTTGTTTTAAATGCCGGTAAAAACTCTGCCCCGCGCCAATACCGCGATGTGCTTCGGCCACCACTACTCTGTCAATATAGACAAACTGCCTGAGCCGTTCGTTAAACCAGCGGTAGTTTACGCTGTCATAGTCGCTGCCATCGGTAAAGCACATCATCATGCCCACCGTCGCATCGGAGATCGTCGCGACAGTTATGATGCAACCCTGCGATCGCAGCTGTTGCAGACGTTTGGCATCGAGTGGTGATGTCAGCGCCACCACCGATTCATTCAACTGCAAAAGATCAGATTCATCGCTGTCGGTGTAGTCGCGGAAACCGAGTGCGTCGATCAACTCCCTGTCTCTTTAAGTTCTGCCAGACGCTCTGCCAGGTAGCTGCCTGCGGTGTAACGATCAGACAAGCGGACTTCAGGGCGCGGGTGCAGAAACAGCGGCAGCGAAATTCTGGAATTGTTGTGCTGAGCGTTATCCGGGTTAATCACCCGATGCGTGGTCGACGGAAAGTAACCGCCGGAGACTTCCTGCAGCATATCGCCAATGTTGACAATGAGGTTGCCGAAATCACACGGCACATCGAGCCATGAACCGTCTTTCGCTTTTACCTGCAAGCCCGGTTCGTTGGCCGCAGGCAGCACGGTAAGCAGGTTGATATCTTCATGGGCGCTGGCGCGAATGGCATCCGGCTGTTCATCACCCTTTAGCGGCGGGTAGTGCAGGATACGCAACAGCGACTGATCGCTGCCCTGCAGCATGTTCGACAACGGCTCGCTATAACGCTGACTCACTTCGGCCGGACTGTGGGTTTCCACCCAGCCGAGCAGGGTTGACGCAAGATCACAGGCGAGGTCGTAGTAGTGCTGTATTTCTTCGTGTAGTGGCTGCGGACACTGGCCCCACGGGTAATAGTGATAATACTCCTTGATATCGCGCACGCTCCTGCCCTTGGCGGCCTCTGCCTCGGCGGCGGGAAAAAAGCCATCGTACTTCTCAGGGTTGTACACATACTGATCTTTTTCAGCACTCTTAAAGAATTCCAGCCAGTGGCTGTAGATCGCATCCACCGAGGCCTGCGGGATCGGGTGATTGGTCAGCACACCGAAACCCGTCGCTCGCAGTGATTCAACAAACTTTTGCGGCGCCTGTGCATCCTGATAGTCGACAGTGGGCAATAGATTATTCATAGTCAGTCCGGGCGGGTTATACCGCCACCGCGCCGGCAATGGCGTCGTGCGGTTCATAGTTCAGCATATCGAGGTGTTCGATGCGATAGTCGAACAACGACGATACGGTGTTATCCACCTGCAGTTCAGGCATGGCTTTGGGCGCGCGTGCAATTTGTGTTTTCGCCTGTTCGATATGGTTCATATATAAATGCACATCCATACCGAACCAGACAATTTCACCGGGCTGGTAACCGGTTTGCCTGGCAATGAGGTGGGTGACCAGTGCCAGATTGGCAATGTTCCAGGCGAGACCCAGAAACGCATCGGCACTGCGCTGCACCATTGCGCCACTGAGGGTGCCGTGCTCCTGATTGACAAAAAACTGATAGTGTTTGTGGCACGGTGGCAGTGCCATGTTATCCAGTTCGGCTACGTTCCAGCCATCCCACAAAATGCGTCGCGATGTCGGGTTGTTTTTCAGATCATCGAGTACGCGTTGCACCTGATCAATTTTCCCGCCGTCCGCTGTCGGCCATTCGCGCCACTGCTTACCGTAGACCGGACCGAGCTGCCCCCATTGTTCTGCAAACGCATCGTCGGCAACAATGCGCTGTTCAAAATCTTCCTGTGAGATGTCACTGCCGGATGCTTCGCGGTAGCGCTTGAGTGGCCAGTCGGTCCAGATCCGGACGTTTTGTTCCAGCAGCTGGCGAATGTTATCGCCACCGGCCAGCATCCAGAGGATCTCTTTAAAGGCGGTCTTCCAGTACACCCGCTTGGTGGTAAACAGCGGAAACCCGGCAGATAAATCAAAACGCATTTGCTGCCCGAAAGTGGCCAGTGTGCCTACCCCGGTACGATCCACACGCTTGTCACCGTGTTCTATCAGGTGTGCGAGCAGATCGAGGTATTGCTGTTCAGGATGCACTGTTATTGTTCCGGCAAAATAGAGTCAGGTTTCAGGTGCGTAGAGATTCACGGTCTGTTCTTCAATTGTGCAACCGCGTAACACCACCCGGTTACCCTGCGGCAGAGGCTTCATCGGAGCGGCCGGATAAGCCGCCTTTCCCTTCCCTTTTGTAGGCATACCATATCAGGAAAATCCCGAGCACGATCATCGGAATACACAGCTGCTGGCCGCGCGTCATCCAGTCAAAGGCCACGAACATTAGGTGGTCATCCGGCTCGCGGAAGAACTCGACGAAAAACCGCAACACGCCGTAAGTCACGAGAAACACACCGGACACGGACATCGTCGGTCGCGGCTTACGTGAGAAAATCCACACCACCAGAAACAGCACCACGCCCTCGAGAAAAAACTGATACAGCTGCGACGGGTGGCGCGGCAGCGGACCGGCGCGCTCGAACGGAAACACCATGCCCAGCGGGGAATCGGTCACCCGCCCCCACAGTTCGCCGTTGATGAAGTTACCGAGGCGTCCGGCTCCCAGACCAATTGCGGTGACCGGTGCGACAAAATCGGCCACTTCAAAAAACTGACGCCGCCGACGCCAGGCAAACACCATAGCGGCCAGGGCCACGCCGATGAAGCCGCCATGGAAAGACATGCCGCCCTGCCAGATGCGCAGAATCATCAGCGGGTCTTCGACAAAGGCGCTGAAGTTATAGAAAAAGATATACCCGAGCCGCCCGCCCAGAATCACACCTATCGCGCAGTAGAACACCAGGTCAGCAATATCGTCGCGGGTAAAACCGGCGTCGATGCGGCGGTTGTGGATTTGCGCCAGAAACCACGCGGCGGCGAAACCAATCAGGTACATAATGCCGTACCAGTGCACCACGATCGGGCCAATTGAGAAGGCAACCGGGTCGATATTCGGGTATTCGAACATGCAGATATCCAGAAAAATTATC
>CAZOXM010000202.1:0-3487 GCA_964583825.1 uncultured Granulosicoccaceae bacterium | reverse complement strand
CAGTTGCTACCAGAAACAACAATTTGGATATGGTCAAACTGTTACTGGAACATGGCGCAAATCCGGATAACTATTCAAAAGAGATGATTGCTCATCCGATGAGCCTGGCGTTGAATTTACACGGCAACCTTGAAATAGCCCGGGTTTTTATCGAGGCAGGTGTTTCCCCTGATATGCGAGCCGGGATTATCAACCGGGATCCCCTGCCTATGTGGGCTGTACGCCATGACTCTATCGATTTCATGAAATACCTTGTTTCAAAGGGCGCTGATCCAAGTGTTAGCGGGGTTCACGGTTGGACCGCACTTAGCGACGCGATCGTGCTTGGACAAACTGAAATGATCGATTATCTAATCGACTTCAGTAACCCGCTAAAGAGAACATGGGCGGAACGGCGGAGCTCCAGAACATCAGACTATCCCTGGTTTCCGGCCAGTAATGCATTGTTTCTCGCCAGACACTTTGGCGATGCGGGTGTAGAGAATATAGAACAACGTCTGTTAGATCGTGCGGTAGCCTGGGGCGGGGAGTCCAGCGATCAGGTGTTACATCTGCAGGCGGTAGCAAGCGCATCAGGCCTGGCCTATGCACAAGGTGATTTAAACGGAGCAATAACGGAACTCGAAAGTGCATTGGGGGATATTGACGTTTCGACTCTGGAACCCACCGCCAGTGCGGACTACATTGGCACTGCCTCGGACATGCTCGCTGACCTTCATGAAATGAAACTGATTGAAGGAACCGACTTTGACGGAGAGTTTCGTGAACTGGCAGATCTTATAACAAACATGGGTGGGCGCTGGGGTGGTGCTCATGCCATGCTGGACGTACTGGCGGACGCGAAAACAGGCTATCCTGAAGAATCCATTGCGGTATGGCAGCGTGAATTTGTACCGTATGATTTAAAAGACTGGAACTTCCATGCGCTGGCAGCATGGGTTGAGGAAAATTTCGACGGTGATATTCGAGCACAGTTGCACAATACACTGGACGCGTTTGAGTTGCCGAAACTTAAGGTCAAATAGTACGTAGTTTGCGTAGATTCAGGATGCCAGTTGCCATGAGAAAAACACAGGTTTTAAAAAATATCGAACGCCTCAAGGTGTTTACAAGCATTGCTGTCTCAGGAATTCTATTAACTCTAAATATCCTGAACCCCGCTTATGCGGAAGAGAAAATCGGAACCATTGGTGTTGTAGAAATCGAAGGGCAGGAATTTCGGCAGGAGTACTTCGAGTATTTCGTCAGCGAGAAATATTTTGATGAAAAGCATATCTGCCCACCCGTTAGCGATGCGTTAGTACGTGATCAGTTAATCAATAGTGTGCTACGCAGTCTTGAGCTTAAGAAAACCGACTCGGCGTCTGAGGAAACAAGGGCGGCGTTGAAAGCACTCACCGAACAATTCGAAGGCAATTCGAACCCCTCCCCTGAAGTACGGGTCGCGTATGAGGTTAATTCAGTGATGAGGGCTGCACGTGATCTGGAACCAAAAATTCCCTGGGAGTTTGAAACCTCACTGGTGGTCGACCACTATCGGGATCTGGTAGCGCAAGGTTCTCCGTTGCTTGTTGATGTGGTGCTTATCAAGCGGCGTGAACTCGATCTGTGGAATCACCGGGAGGTCGAAACTGCTACAGAAATGGTGGAAGCTGGAAACAGCATTGGCGAGATTGCAACTGCTATTGATCGCTCGGATGATCGTGAATATCAGGCGGATGAATGGCATGCGCTTCATTCACTTGGGTATAAGCTGGGTGAGCCATCAGACCTGCAACCCGACACTATGATTGGACCCATTGAGGGCAGGTATGACCCGGTTGTTGTCTATCTGGAAGATGTAAAAACCGTATCTCGTTTGCGTCCCAGCGCGCGTGTCAATAGTGACTGGACGTATGCACTCAGTGTGGCCAAAGACGACTTGCGCAAGCAGATGCAATATGGCATCAAAGACAGTAAATTGACAGAATTATGGAATAAGTACACGGTTCTGCTCGACGGTAAACGCTTACAAAGGCCGGACCGTTATCCGGATTGCCTATATTAAGGTATTCGCCCCATCAGGCACTGGTACGGTGCTTCAACACTGTCGACGGTACAAATTTCAGGAAAAACTGCTGCGCTTCAGCGGACCTTTCATTTTAGTCAGTCCATAAGTAACCCCGGATGTTCTGCGCCGCCAACAGGATTTTTCTTATAGATCAATCTGCGCCGGGTTCCTTGCGGTCTGTCCATCAACACGGGACAATTACCCGGTACCGGAAAACCGGGAATCCACAGCTGTAGTTTACCCCTGATTTGGAGCAAATCTATGTTAGTTAGGTCTCTCGCTGCTGCCGCAGCGATGTTTGTCACAGCCGCCGTGCAGGCGGAAACGTCGATGCCCTTTGCACTGGACTGGAAGTTTGAAGGTCCTGCCGCCCCCTATTTTGTCGCAATCGACAAGGGGTATTTTGGTGAAGCCGATCTCGCAGTCGAGATCTCCCCGGGCAAAGGCTCGCTCGATGCGATTCCCAAGGTCGCGACCGGTGCTTTCCCGGTGGGCATGGCAGACATCAATTCGCTGGTGCGGTTTCTCGATCAAAACCCCGGCGCCCCAGTGACTGCCGTGATGATGATCTACGACAAGCCGCCTTTTGCTATCGTCGGGCGCAAGTCCCTTGGCGTTGAAGCGCCGAAAGACCTCGAAGGCAAAGTGCTTGGTGCGCCGCCACCGGATGGTGCCTGGGCACAGTTTCCGATATTTGCCAAGGAAACCGGCATTGATGTAGCGGCGGTGACGGTGGAGCCGGTGGGCTTCCCGACGCGCGAGCCGATGCTGGCAGAGGGCAACGTGGCCGCCATTACCGGCTTTTCGTTTTCTTCATACCTGAATCTTGTCAGGCTGGGTGTACCTGAGGACGATATTTCCACCATCCTGATGGCAGACCATGGCGTTGATTTGTACGGCAACGCGATTATTGTCAACACGGATTTTGCTGCAGAAAATCCCGATGCGGTGAAGGGTTTCCTGGCCGCTGTGGCAAAAGGCTGGGTCGATGCGATTGCCGATCCGGCAGGTGCCATGCCAAGCCTGACCAAACGTAATCCGGCGGCTGACGCGGCACTGGAGCAGCGTCGTCTGCAGCTTGCCATCGATGCAAATGTGCTGACCGAATACACAGAGGCAAATGGCATGGGTGGGATAGATCAGGATCGACTCAGTAACGCGCTTGAGCAGATCAAGCTCACTTATGAGTTTAAAGCCGAGCCGGATGCTGCATTGTACTTCACCAGTGACTATCTGCCGGAAGGTGGTTTCGCGCTGAAGTAGGACTCCCGGTGCCGGCCGCCGGTCGGCACCCGGTCTTCACTGTTGCCAGCGCCAGGTGAGGGGCTTGCGCCCTGTTAACAGGCCTTGCAGTCTCTTTTTCTACTTTGTCCTGACCATTAAGCATGCAGCCTTTCATCGAAATAAAAGACGTACACCTCTCCTATGAAGCCGCGG
>CAZOXM010000201.1:0-3583 GCA_964583825.1 uncultured Granulosicoccaceae bacterium | reverse complement strand
GGCGCATGGCCGATAGCCCCGGCACCTCGACTGCGCCACGCGCGAATCCGGTGATTGCTGTGTTTTGTCCGGTACGAGTGAGTTCTGCGTATTCTGTCAGGCAGTGCCGGTGAGCCGGGTCCGATACGCGATAGTCACACAGGCCGTCAAACCCGTCGTCGAGGTAGGCGCGAAAGCCTTCTGAGGTCTGCGCGTACGTATTGTGATAGGTCTTGCCATCGTAGGTCTTCACGGCGCAGCCCATCACCAGCAGCAATAGTGGGGTGATCATGGCCCGGACGAGGTAGCGGGGCACCATAGCACTGACTCCATTTTTTGTGCGCAGGGTAGCGGTCAGTGCACCTGTTTCTTTAACAATGTTTGTTGGTGCTGTGTAAAGCGCCGTTTTATCGGAACAGGTAGACCGGGCTTGTCCAGGCCTGGGTGCCGTCTTCCAGTGTCACCCTGACGTAGACCGGATTGTCTCGGCCGGCACGCAGTGTCAGCTTTCTTTTCAGCGTGCAGTGGGTGTGTTTGTTCTGGTCGGGTAGTCTGGTCAGTGTGATGCGGCGCGGCAGCTCGCCCGAAGCATCCAATACGATATCCTCATAGCCGATGTCCTGCAGAGCCACAGACTGCTGAATTAATGGTGTGTGTAGCTCGATGCGGCCTTGCTCGGACTGGTCCAGTGTGACGATGAAGCCGGCGTGATTCCCTGTGGTTACAGACTGCCACTGCAACTCGCTTGCTGAGGTTTTTTGCAGTGTCTTGTCGCGATTAAAGAAGTTAACCGGCTCGCACTGTTTAATACGGGCGTTGTCGAAGGTCGCGGTGCCATCCCAGGTGACTGCGCGAAATCGCCCGCGGTACTCAGCACCCTCCCACATCACCGCAATTCGATTACCGACAGACTCGTTGTCGAACGGTCGATAGCACTCGATATGTTCGAGTCCGTTAAACAGATCGATACGCTTAACCGGTGACCCTGCAGTCACGCTGAATTCAAGCGTGACATCACCGTCCGGCAGGTGAACAATGTCTCCCATCATGGCGGCAGTGCACGGCTTGCCCTCACTTGTTTCATAGATCGCCGGGTCGCGCTGGTAGCAGGTTGCCGGTTTGTCGAAACTTAATGTCAGCTCAAGCAGAGGGCGGCCGTTGGGACCACCGCTGGTGGCATAGTGATGTCGGTGGTTAATACAGTCGATGAGTGCTTCCCGTGTGAGCTCGGGCATCAGGTAACAGGTCAGTCCGCCAATCGCTCCGAACCAGCCGGCTCCCGGATAACTTGCCCCCGGGCGGCCCTTGTGGCCGTCTGAATTACCGACAATTCCCACGCGATAACCCATCTTAAAAGCGTCCTGCACCAGCCACTCAAAGGTGCCCCAGGCAGAGTGCACTTCCACAGACTTTTCAAAGCGTCCGTCGTGCGCCATGGTGATGTCAGCATAGCGACCACCACAGTGTGCCATACAAAGTACATCCCATTCTTCGTGCCTGGCGAATGCTTCGAACAGTGCGGCTGCCGTATGACAATCGGTGTCAATGTCTGACTGATCTTCAATCAGTGCATGGGACGATCTGCGCATCGTGCGTCCTTCATGCGGGAAAAATACATTGCGATCACCGCCCAGTGCGGTGTTACCCGACCATTCGTAGCCCGGCAGTGTCACAAAGCGGTGTGGTTCATTGAAATGCGCTGTCACCGTGTTGAGGTCCTGCCAGAACGGTTCGGTCATTTGAAAATCATTGCCCTGGTGGGCGCAAATATCGAGAAAGGCGCGGTCGCGACCAAAGGCAAAGTAGTCTGCGGCGCTGTTGGTACCGAGTGTTTCATCGGACTGGCCGTGTATGTCCCCCCAGTATTTGTAGCGTGAGGGTGCCTCACTGCAAACCTGCGCCGGATTGCTGGTGGCCAGCAGGTCGCCGTTTTCGTTCTCCACCCGAATGGTGAGCAGTCCCGTCGAATCGGTAAGCAGCGCTGTCATACTGGTGGCAAATTCACCGGGTTTGATACGCAGCGACCGCGGTAGTCCCGTCACTTCGCCATTGGTACGCAGTTGCACAGTTTCATCTGCGAGGTTGGTGGGATTGCCCCAACGATCTTCCGCCTTGATTTTCAGGGCGAATGGCGAACCGGTGACAAGCATACTCGGTAGCACAGCGGCCCAGGTCGCCACCGGTCCCGGAACAATCGCTATGGCAGGCTGCACCGCGAGTGGTTGGAAGTTGTACGTTGCGATGGGATCAGCCAGTACCCGGAATTCGTATCGTTTTTCACAGAACGTCTGCAAGCGCATGCCTGGGGAGCCCTGATCGGTGACACCGAATTCAACGGTAATCGTGTCACCCTCCTGCATAAAACCTTTAACGATCTTGACCTGCAGTGTTCTGTCCCACGGACGAATGTTGCCTTTGGGGTCGAAGCGACACTGCAGCACGGCGTTGTTCGATGCGGTAACCCGTGTGTAGTTAGGCGCGGCGGGGTCGTCGAATTGCGGGTCGCTCTGGTCGGTCGCAAATCGAAAAGCCACACGAATACTGCCGCTGTCATCAATACCGAAGCGACCGGCGGTGTAAGTCAGTGTGAAGCTTTGATAGCTGCCTGCTTCAAATGCGCCTGTTTTGTCGAGTTCGGCGCTACCCAGTAAATCAGACGGGATCGGCTCACGCAATGCACCGCTGTTGATTTCTGGGGGTGTCATTTCCGGTAGCGTGTTTGTCATTAAACGGTGCTCTGTTAATCCGTGTTTGTTATCGGGCTCGCCTGTGTCCGTCCGGTATCATCGGTCCGGTAATTTACTATTCGACCCTTGCGACTGCATCAAACAAGATGCTCTTTGATCAACAACAATATTCCCGACAGCAGCATCATAAAGATAAGCAGCTTTCGAAACTGATGGTCGTTAAGTCGTCGATATACCGCAATGCCGGCGAAAGACGCAAGCATGGTAACAGGAAACGACACCGCGACAATCTTCAGAGTGGCGGGCGGGTAGCCACCGTTGAATGCGACCATAATTGTCGACAGGCCGAGAATAATGAAATTAAATGGCTGCAATATGGCGCGCTGCTGCATCTTCGGCCAGGGGCGCATGGCGCACAACATGGTGGGCAGCGCACCGGACATGCCCCCGACCGCACCCAGCACACCACCGCAGAACCCCACAAAGGCATCGAGCAGCGGTGTCTCCCGCGTCAGGTGTGGCAGGTGTCGCCGAAGCGTAAAGAAGCCGCCATAAGTGATTAGAAAGCAGGCAACCAGCGTCGTGAGAATGGTGGCGTTAATATAAGACAGCAGGTACAGGCCGATCGGAATACCCAGCAGTGCAGGCAGCAGGAATCGACTGAGGTGGCGCCAGTTAATCGAACGCCACACCAGAAGCATACCCTGTACACCGCTCACCACCGACATAATCAGAATCGTCGCCACGGCCTCGAGCGGCGTCATTACCTGAAGCCACCAGCCCAGTGCAAAGAGTGCTGTGCCCAGACCGGCCAGACCATTGACAAAACCACTGGCGATAGAGCCGATAGCGAGATAAATCAGGAATTCAGTGTCCACGTGGCGGTTTATTTTAGTTGTTATCGGTGCGACAGGCGT
>CAZOXM010000200.1:0-3634 GCA_964583825.1 uncultured Granulosicoccaceae bacterium | reverse complement strand
TGTTTGGCCCTTTGGGTGGCTGCGCCATTTTTTGAAATCCCGCTCCGCCGGGCCGAGGGCAGCCCGTAGAGCAGATTATTCGCAAAAAACTTTTGCTCACTTTCAAGCTTTTTCGAATGTGAGTCACCGCTGCAGGGGTGGTAACGGTCAGAATTCGGCACCTCTGGTACAATACCCGCATGAGCGTTTGCATCGTCTCGACGGCAGCAGTTGGGGGCGTTCAGTTACCGCGGAAGGGTTTAAAACAGCCCGAAAAAGGCATATCTCTTTAGTAGTTAGCGAGTGAGGCCGAGGCGGATATTCATATCCCCTGCAAATCCCCGATCTGCCGGTCCCGGCGAGTTCAGCTGGTCAGTCGCGCTTGCCAATGGTAAGCCTCTGATCAAATTGAATTTTTCCGGGTTGCGAGCGTCACAGTTCCTGTATCTATAAAACCAAGAGGGTCCAGACATTGTTAGAAGCCTACCGGAAACACGTGGAAGAGCGGGCAGCAGAGGGCGTTGTGCCCAAACCGCTCGACGCCGGCCAGACCGCCGAGCTGGTGGAGCTGCTCAAAAACCCGCCGGCAGGTGAAGAAGCGTTTTTAATGGAGCTGCTGAGCGAGCGAGTTCCGGCGGGAGTCGACGAGGCGGCCTATGTGAAGGCCAGTTTTCTGTCGGCGGTCAGCACGGGTGAGGCAGAATCGCCACTGGTTGATCGCAATCGCGCGATTGAACTGCTGGGTACCATGCTGGGTGGTTATAACATTCAGCCGATGATCGCGGCACTGGACGACGATGATCTGGCCGAAACAGCGGTGGCCGGTTTGAGCAAGACGCTGCTGATGTTCGATGCCTTTCACGACGTGAAAGAGAAAATGGATGCGGGTAACGCACATGCCAAAAAGGTCATGGAGTCGTGGGCCAATGCAGACTGGTTCCTGGCCAACGACGAAGTACCGGACAAAGTAACGGTCACCGTTTTTAAGGTACCCGGAGAGACCAACACGGATGATCTGTCACCGGCGGTGGATGCCTGGTCGCGTCCGGACATCCCGCTGCATGCACTGGCTTTTCACAAGTTCCCGCGGGAAGGCTTCACCGACAAACCACTCGAAAAAATCGAGGAGCTGAAGAAGCTCGGGCACCCCGTTGCCTATGTGGGGGATGTGGTCGGTACCGGTTCGTCCAGAAAGTCTGCCACCAACACAGTGCTGTGGCTGATGGGTAGCGACATTCCGCATATTCCCAATCGCAACGAGGGTGGCTATGTACTCGGTGGCAAGATTGCACCGATCTTTTTCAACACGATGGAAGACGCCGGCGCCATGCCGATTGAAGTGGATGTCTCCAAAATGGAGATGGGTGATGTGATCGATATCTACCCGCACGCGGGTAAAGTCTGCAGGCATGGCACCGACGATGTGCTGGGTGAGTTCGAACATAAAACCGAAGTGCTGATGGACGAAGTGCGTGCCAATGGACGCATACCGCTGATCATCGGTCGCGGCCTCACGGATCGTGCGCGCGAAGCGCTGGGACTCGAGCCAAGTGATGTATTTGTTCGTCCGGGTGCGGCAGAGCAATCCAGCAAGGGTTATACACTGGCGCAGAAGATGGTCGGCAAAGCCTGTGGGGTCGAAGGCGTGCGCGCCGGGCAGTACTGTGAACCTGTGATGACCACCGTCGGCTCTCAGGACACCACGGGTCCGATGACACGTGACGAGCTGAAAGACCTGGCCTGCCTGGGCTTCTCTGCCGATCTGGTGATGCAGTCTTTCTGTCACACTGCTGCATACCCTAAACCGGTTGATGTAGACACACACCATAATCTTCCCGATTTCATGATGACCCGCGGTGGCGTATCGCTGAAGCCCGGAGACGGCATTATCCACAGTTGGCTCAATCGCATGCTGCTGCCGGATACAGTTGGCACCGGTGGTGACTCACATACGCGTTTCCCGATGGGGATATCTTTTCCGGCAGGTTCCGGTCTGGTCGCGTTCGCGGCGGCCACCGGCGTGATGCCGCTCGATATGCCTGAGTCTGTTTTGGTGCGTTTTAAAGGCAAGATGCAGCCGGGTGTGACCCTGCGCGATCTGGTGAATGCGATTCCCTATGCGGCGATTCAGCGTGGTTTGCTCACGGTTGAGAAAAAAGGCAAAAAGAATGTGTTCTCAGGCCGCATTGTCGAAATCGAAGGCTTGTCTGATCTTAAACTTGAGCAGGCGTTCGAACTGGCTGATGCGACCGCCGAACGGTCCGCTTCAGGCTGTACAGTGAAGCTCGACAAAGCCCCTTACATTGAGTACATCACGTCTAACGTCACGCTGCTGCGCTGGATGATCGACCAGGGTTACGGTGATGAGCGCACCCTGGAAAGACGTGCACGCAAGATGGAAGAATGGCTGGCCAACCCGGTGTTGCTGGAGGCCGACAAGGACGCCGAATATTTCGAGGTGATCGAAATTGATCTCAACGAAATTAAAGAGCCATTGCTGGCGTGTCCGAATGACCCGGACGATGTTAAGAAACTGTCCGACGTGGCCGGTGATAATATCGACGAGGTGTTTATTGGATCGTGCATGACCAATATCGGTCACTATCGCGCCGCCGGTAAGCTTATCGAAAAGTCAGGCACCTACCTGAACACCGTATTGTGGATTGCACCGCCGACCCGCATGGACGAGCACCAGCTGAAAGAAGAAGGTTACTACAACATCTTTGGTGCGGCCGGCGCGCGGCTGGAAATGCCGGGCTGCTCACTGTGTATGGGTAACCAGGCGCGTGTACGACCGGGTGCGACGGTGGTGTCCACATCAACGCGCAACTTTCCAAACCGCCTGGGTAAAGATGCCAACGTCTATCTCGCCTCGGCAGAACTCTCTGCGGTGGCGGCGGTACTCGGCCGAATTCCGACGATGGAGGAATACATGTCGTACGCGAAAGATCTCGATACCATGGCGGATGATCTATACCGCTACCTGAACTTCAACGAGATCGAAAACTTCCAGTCGGCTGCCGAAGAAACCAAGGTCAAGTTCAAGGACATCGCGGTCACCATCGCGGCGTAAATTCAGACGGTCGGGTCTGAGGGCCGATCTGAATGTAGTGGACTGAACTGTCCGAAGGATAGGGCGGGCTTGCATTGGCAGCCCGCCCTTTTTTGTTTGAGCGACTGATAAGCTAATGTCGAAAGTATGGTGGTGGGTGGTACTCCTGTTGGTTGCCTCCGTTGCGGCTACCACGTGGCTGCTCGGCTATGGTGGCATTGAGTTGCTGATTAACCGATTCTGGCTGTCTCACGCATTTATAGAAGAAAACAAGGCCATATCGCTGCTGGTATTTTTTGCGATCAGCTTTATCAGTCAGTTAATCGTGATGCCGAGCGGTTCTCTCATGCTGCTAATAGCGGGCTTTACTCTGGGTGCGCTGCCTTCAGCCGGGGTCTTTGCAGTGGCGCAGGTGCTTTCAGCGTGGCCTGTTTACCGGCTTTCGAATACCGCGCTCGATAGTATCGACATAAAAATTTCCGGCGGGCGCAAAGCGCCTAAGGTGGAGCGTTTAAAAGAAAGACTAAAACAGCTCAAGGGTAATGACCTGGTGGCAACTGCGCTGTTGCGACTGACACCGGTGATTCCCAGTGCAGGTGCCTC
>CAZOXM010000199.1:0-3641 GCA_964583825.1 uncultured Granulosicoccaceae bacterium | reverse complement strand
GAAATAGACATTTGCTTTAACATTCTCAGTCGCATTGTGAATTATGCAGGCTAGCGTGTGCTATTCAGGGCAGATAGTACGGTTTCTACCAGACCACCTGACGAGTCATCACTCAGCACAAGCGCACCGCCATCATTTTGCACACCGCATACCTGCAAGTCAGACTCAGACAAGGTTGTGACCTTATTCATCAGCATGCGCATGGTCATACCTTCATCGGTCATCGTCATTGAAAGCGTGCTGCCATTAGCGGTCAGAACTGCAGTATCACCGGCTCTGTCGCGATACCGATTGCTTCCCACATGCGTCAGCTGATCACTGCTCCGCTCCAGGCAATTCGCCGTGGTGCTTCTCGAATACAACGTCGCATCTACCGGATTAGCTTCGGCATTGGCCAAGGCCATATACAGTTCACCCGCCGGTATGGAAACGCTGCCAAAATTATCATTGATATCATCGATGCTGGATGCCTGCCAGAGGCCTGCGATAGCGGGAGAGGGTGGCACTGGTGTATAGCTTTCATCGGAACCGCCGCAGGCGGAGAGCATCAGGGTACAGCCAAGGGCTAACGACAAGTACTTCATTTACTAACTCCATCTTGAAGAAACATCGTGGAAGGTTGATCAAATCACCAGGTGTAGTGTGATAGGCAAAGTCTGCGAATGCGTGTTTGATTTTTGGCTCACACCTGGGCGAAGTTCGCAGAAAATAGTCACTCCCTTTCCAGGAGGTTCAACGCAGGTGGGGGTCGAAAAGCGAACGGCCGAACGGGCAACTGATAAAAGTGCTGGCACAACTCTAACCAATGGAGTGTGCTTTCGAAATAAAGAGAACAGCAAATAACTGATGCAACACTTATCACCGGGTTCGTTTGAAGACTTTGTACATCACACTACACATTCATGTGACGGCAACGCAAAATAACCCTTTACACCATGGTTCACGAAGTGTGCGGTTCACGAAGTGTGCGCTTCACTTTTGCAAGTCACTTGCTGCGTCGGTAAGGAGACCTGCTTCTCAGGGTGGCTGATCTCACACGGCATCCACCCCGCACCATGCACATGTACAAAGTTAAGCTACTGCGTTTTCAAGGCACCGACGATAACCATGCCCCAGCCTGCCAGCATGGCGAGACCACCCAGCGGAGTAACCGCGCCCAGCCAGCGCGGTGCACCGAGTGTCATGGCGTAAAGCGTGGCCGCAAACAATGCAGCCCCGGCCAGCAAAGTCAGTGCACCGATTTGATACCACCCGCCCTTGCCGGACAAACCGAGGGCAAGTGTAGCGACCGCATGGGTCAGCAAATAAAAGGTGGCTGTCTGCCACCAGCCAAGTGCCCGGGCGTCGACTTTGCCCTCGAGTCCGTGTGCACCAAATGCACCGAGCGCGACAGCCAGAAGGGCCGCGCAAGCGGCGACGGCAGTGACCATATTGAGCCTTTATCGTTTGAACGCCCAAGAGCATATCCAAACCGGCGCAACTGTGCCAGACACAATCATCGACCGGCACTCACGCTGGCTGATCTTCTATACTCATCGTCATTGTGTGCCGCTTAAACAGGGAATCAAGCCTTACAGGCAACTCGCCATGCCGAAGAAATATTTCAGATTAAATATCTCTGCGTCAGAATACCAGACCTACTATCGCGGTACCGCGCAGGTCGTTGTGGCGAGAACAACGGACGGTCTGCAGATTCAGTTTCCCGCCAGCCGGCTTCGTGATTTTGTGTCCCACAGCGGCATACACGGCCACTTTGAAATAACCTACAACGCAGATCGTAAACTGGTAGGGATTAG
This sequence comes from uncultured Granulosicoccaceae bacterium, assembly GCA_964583825.1. GTDB lineage: Bacteria > Pseudomonadota > Gammaproteobacteria > Granulosicoccales > Granulosicoccaceae. The sequence continues at coordinate 1,845 of CAZOXM010000199.1, read as the reverse complement.
GAAGCTGGATCAGACCACGACACGCTAAAGTACAACAGGTTCCATGTCTTTCACTTTCGTGATTTACACAGCGCGGGCCTTGTGCGAGACGCGGTTAATCTTCCGCGATATCTTCCGCCCATAGTTCGGGTTTTTCCAGAATGAACCGCTGCATCAGCGCAATACACTGCTCGTCATCCGCCACAATAACTTCCACCCCGCGATCTTTCAGGAACTGCTCGTTACCACCGAAAGTTGTATTTTCACCAATAACGACTCTCGGTATGCCGAACTGCACGATTGTGCCCGAGCACATCATGCACGGACTGAGGCTGGTATAAAGCGTGGTATCGCGATATGTTTTTTGTCTGCCCGCTTTACGCAAGGCATCCATTTCACCGTGCGCGATTGGATCACCCTGTTGTACCCGCTGGTTGCGGCCTGAAGCTACCACGCTGTCACCGCGTGCCAAGACGGAGCCTATCGGACAACCGCCCTCATCGAACCCCTCTTTTGCCTCCTGATAGGCAAGCCTGAGAAACTTCTCATCGGTATCAGTCAACATGCGGTATTCCATTAGTGATAGCCGTCAGTATGATCGCCACACAGGAGTGATGTCCAAACACGACAGCTGCAACGGTGTCAACACTGACTCTATCAAGATTTTACAAAAAAACCAGACTTACGCAGTTCTTCTATGTTTACGGCGAGGTCATCAGCACCCAGAAATTTCGGATGGCGAATGGTCGAGCGCTGATCCACACCTTCCGGCAACCTGCGCATCTTTGAAACACGGGGGCTGACTTTCATGCCGGGCAACAGACCACCGAATCATCAAATGTCGACATCTCTTGGTTGAAGTTACAGGATAAAATGACCGAATAACAGACATCCATGGCAAGGAATCCCCGCATCGCGGTAAAGCCCCGAATCCTGGTTGGAAGAAATTCGAAGGTGATGTGCTCAAGTGCGCAGCGGCGCAGGGAAGTGTGTCTTCGCAACGCGCGCACGACACGGCAAAATCTGATCTAATGCATTACTGGATTCAGTATCCATAAATATACTAACGCGGACAGAAATTTGGCTTTTAAGAGTATACAGCCAGTGCGTCGAAGGCTGGCAGACGAAGTGTACGATCAGCTGGTCAGCGCAATCATGAATCTGGAAATCGGAGAACTGATCATCCACTGGCACGAAAGCACTGCAATCAGTGGTAAATCGCTGATGCCATACTGCTGCCTGGGAACACTCACACAATGAAACAACAAAAAAATCCTTTCGGCGAAAACATCCTTCCCTGTTCTGAACAACCCATGACCGGGTTTTTCAGAGATGGTTGCTGCAATACAAGCGAACAGGACCACGGTTCACATACCGTTTGTGCGGTAGTGACCGATGAATTTCTGGCGTTTTCCAAATCCCGCGGTAACGACTTATCGACCCCGCGGCCCGAGTTCGGTTTTGAGGGCTTGCGGGCTGGTGACAGATGGTGCCTGTGTGCTGCCCGCTGGCTGGAAGCCGAAGAGGCGGGTGCCCCGCCACGGGTGGTACTGCGCGCGTGCAATGTAGCGGCGCTTGAAATCGTCGATCTGGACACCTTGCGACAATACGCGATCGACCTGAACTAGTGGGGCGTGCGGAAAGTTCGGTGACAAACTTTTCACAGCCACAGGCATTAGAGCAAGGCAGAAAAACGCAGGCATCACTAAGCATATCTGCCTGATACCTGGAGTATCCAGCAGGGTGTTGAAAAACGTGAAGAGCGACGGTCTGAGTAGGCAAATTTCCCCGAAAAAGCGCAGTTTACGGGTTATAAATAAGCATTTTGAGGGGGCATTTAACGCCATCAGACCTGGGAGTCTGCGC
>CAZOXM010000198.1:0-3693 GCA_964583825.1 uncultured Granulosicoccaceae bacterium | reverse complement strand
ACATCCCTGTGCTGGGAGCGCTCACGCCCCATCCATGGGGCTTAGACCCGGCTCCGCGGGATTTCAAAAAACCAAACAGACGCTCGGGGGTGTGGTGCGGCCGTAGAGGGGTTGATCTGTTGTCTGTCCTCTGTCCTCTGATGAAAGGTATGGGGGTCAAATCTTGACGTAACACATTAATGAAAGACTCACTTTTTAAAGTGAATTGTCAAGACTTGACCCCTGGTATTTGTCTTGACCCCTGGCATTTGTCTTTTGTCATTCGTAGACGGCGATGACATCAGCGTTGTGGGAGGCCAGGTAGTTAACAAAGGGGGGGGGATCGGTTTGGCCGGTTTGCGGCGGGTGCCTTTGGCCCCGAAGTGCTCCACGTTCCATGAAAGTACGCTAAATGCTTTGGCCATAACTCTATAACCTCCCAAAAAATTTCACTGAATCGAACATACCAAACGTCTGCTGTAAAACACCGTTTGCTAAATGGGTGTATTTGGGTGTATTTGGGTGTATTAATGGGTAATGCTGACCACTGACACCCTGCAAATCACCCCGAAGCTACTGCAAGCCGTCGCCGAAATCGATGAATTCAAGGGCGCCTGGCAGGCACTGGGGACGCAGGCACCAGAGCGATTGTCGGCTCTCAAGCGAGTGGCGACTATCGAGAGTATTGCCTCATCGACGCGAATTGAGGGCAGCAAGCTCACGGATCAGGAAGTCAGGGCGCTGCTGTCGAATCTGGAGGTGCGGTCCTTTGCCACCCGTGATGAGCAGGAGGTGGCAGGCTACGCCGATGTGATGGAGACGGTGTTCGGTGCCTGGGCTGATCTGACACTGACGGAAAATCATATCAAACAGTTACACCGGGATTTACTTTGCTACAGCACGAAAGATGATCGACATCGGGGGGCATATAAAACCGCCAGCAATGATGTGGTCGCCATTGACGAGCAGGGCAATCAGATCGGTGTGGTGTTTGAAACTGCCAGCCCGTTTGATACGCCACGGCTCATGACAGAGCTTGTCGGGTGGTTCAATGATTATCACGAGTCCAAGGCTCTGCACCCGTTAATCTGCATTGGTATTTTCGTGGTGGTGTTTCTGGAGATACACCCGTTCCAGGATGGCAATGGCCGGCTGAGTCGGGTGCTCACGACGCTGTTGTTGCTAAGGGCAGGGTATCTCTATGTGCCCTACAGTTCGCTTGAAAGCGTGATTGAGCAGAGCAAGGAAGGTTATTATCTGGCATTGCGGCAAACACAGGGCACGATTCGCTCCGCACAACCGGACTGGTCGTCGTGGCTGACATTCTTTCTTCAGGCGCTGTCGCAGCAGATGAATCGGTTGAAGGCAAAGGTGGAGCGTGAGCGATTGTTGATTACAAATTTGCCGGCACCCGCGCTTGAGATTCTTGATCACCTGAAAAACCACGGACGCATTACGATGAGTGAGGCGGTGACGCTAACCGGTGCCAGTCGCAATACGCTGAAGGGTCATTTTAAAAAGCTGGTGGAGCAAGGGTTGATTGAGGCGCATGGTAAGGGGCGGGGCGGGTGGTATGGGCTGCGGTAGTCTTTTTGTAAAAAGGCATGGGGGCAAATCTTGTATCGTTTCGAACCGGGGGTAATTATTTTAACCATGGGGTGGATGGATCGCTTACCATCCTTGCAATTATTTATGAGTTCGTTGATGACTATAAAATCAATTTTATTACTAATCGTTCCGCTGGCAGTTGGCTGTTCAAATAAAGTAGACTCTGAAAATATCCCCACTGCGGAACTTCATGCTTCTATCAGTGTGGTCGCCAAAGACAGTGCAACCACGGTTGATGCCTGGCTTAGGTCTGAAACGGGGATATTCGGCGATACCGTCGTGTTATCCGGAGGGGATAGACTGACCGGTACGGATGGTAGTGATCTTGATCTCAGTAGATCCTATTCAGTTGAAGACACGGGATCTCATACGACGACTGTCAATGACATACTCCTGGCCGCGGAAATACGGAACTGGCACACGGTGTACCCTGTCCAATGAAGATCTCGCTTGTTCGTTACAGTTTCGGCGTTGCAGATACTTCACTTGTTTTGGGTGCTATCACCGCGGAGCGTGGAAAAAGTCTAACGGTAAACATCATCCCATGAGTGGTCTGAATGTGTGGTGCGTTGTGGGGTGATTGTGCGTTTTTGTCTGTTCTCTGTGTGCCGTAGGACTTGCTGGTGCGCCGGTGGGGCGGGTGATTACGCCGGGGCATGTCTTGTTCTGTAATTAGGCCTCAGTCTTCGGTCATTTGATCAGTGCGTATATCGATTTTTCCATGCAGGGTTTTATGGACCGGGCAGCGGTCGGCAATTTCCAGCATTCGGTTGCGCTGTTCGTCGGTGAGGTTGCCTTCAATGCTGATGGTTCGATTGATGACATCGATCTGTGGGTGTTGTTCGTCACAGGCAGCACAGTCTTCGCCGTGTTCTCTGGTGTGTGACAAGTCGACAGAGACTTTGTCGACCGGCCATTTTTTCCGGTTGGCGTACATGCGCATGGTCATGGATGTGCAGGTGCCAAGGGCTGCGAGCAGGTGTGCGTATGGGTCCGGGCCGAGATCGGCACCACCTACTGCAGTGGGTTCGTCCGCAAGCCAGTGGTGTCTGGCGGTGAAGACGTCCTGGGTGAAGACTTTGTCTTTTTCCGCTACCAGCACGTGGCCTCTGTCTACCGTGGGTGTTTTTTCAGTACTGGATTCAGCCTCTGGAATATAGCGCAGCGCCCAGGCGGCGATGGTGGCTGCGACGTATTTTACATCCTGCCGGTTGCTGAGCAGGTGGTCGGCATGATCGAGGCTGACAAAGCTTTTCGGGTGTTTTGCGGCGACGTAGATTTTTTCTGCGTTATTGATCGAGACGATGTTATCGGTGGGGGAGTGCATGATCAGCAGTGCACTTTTTAGCGCTGCAATATGCTGTCCTGTATTCTCGCGCAGATCATCGATAAACTGTTTTTTGATATTAAACTTTCGGCCGGCCAGTGATACTTCGGCTTCACCGTCGCGTTCAATGGTATCGATGCAGCACTCGAACTGATGCAGTACATGCTCTGCCTCGGCGGGTGAGCCGATGGTGACCACACCATGGATACCCGATAGCCTGGAGGCGGCGTTCAGTACGGCCGTGCCGCCGAGACTGTGGCCGATTAACAGGCTCGGTGCCTGGTAGTGTTGTTCCAGGTGTTTTGCAGCGGCGACGAGGTCCTGTACATTAGAAGTGAAATTTGTATTGGCAAAGTCACCGTCACTGCTGCCGAGCCCGGTGAAATCGAAGCGAAAGACGGCAAAGCCGTGGTTGACCAGTTCGCGCGAAATGCGAGAGGCAGCGGCGATGTCTTTGCCGCAGGTAAAGCAGTGCGCAAACAACACATAAGCGCGGGGTGGTACGGACGGTAATTCAAGCAGGCCGGCCAGTTGATCTCCCTGACTTCCCTGAAAGGTTACTTTCGATTTACTGTTGGCCATGGGCGAGTTCCGGAAGGCTGAGATGATGTCGAATGGACAAGAGCGGAAAGGGATAGTTTCAACACACCCCTGACTGCTCATTGGTGGTTAGCAGGGTGTTGAAAATCGTTATGAGCGACGGTCTGAGAAGGCAAATTCTCCTGAAAAAGCGCAGTTTATGGGTTATAAATGAGCATTTTGAGGGGGAATTTAACGCC
>CAZOXM010000197.1:0-3769 GCA_964583825.1 uncultured Granulosicoccaceae bacterium | reverse complement strand
GGCCAAACACCAGCGTAAAAGCGTTTGGTTACTTTGCGCTTTTCAAAGTAACAACAAATGGCAATCGAAAAACAGCAAAGTTGCCACGCCAAAACAGCTGAGCGCAGCGAATACCACACAACAGCCGAGCGCAGCGACTCAAAAAAAACCCCGCTCTATTCCACCCGTGCGAGCGCCGGCCCGAGCGTCACCGATTTCAGCAGCTCAATCTGATCCCGCACCGCTGCTGCTTTTTCGAACTCAAGCTCCCGCGCGTGCTCGTACATTTCCTTTTCCATGGCACGCATTTTCTTCGCCGCATCACCCGGCGACAGCGCTGCGTAGGACTTCACCTGCGCCTCTGCCTGCGCCTGCTTGCGTTTCTTGGGCACCGGCGCGCCGGCCTCCATCACATCGAGCACACGCTTTTTGATTGACCGCGGCGTGATGTTGTTGGCTTCGTTGTGCGCCTGCTGCTTTTCACGGCGCCGATTGGTCTCGTCGATGGCTCGCTGCATCGACCCGGTCACCTGATCGGCGTACAGAATGGCGCGACCGTTGAGGTTTCTCGCGGCGCGCCCGATGGTCTGGATCAGGGAGCGGTCCGAGCGCAGAAACCCTTCCTTGTCCGCATCGAGGATCGCCACCAGCGACACTTCGGGCATGTCCAGGCCCTCGCGCAACAGATTGATGCCGACCAGCACATCAAACTCCCCCAGTCGCAGGTCACGGATGATCTCCATGCGCTCGACTGTGTCGATATCGCTGTGCAGATAGCGCACCCGCACGCTGTGGTCGGTCAGGTAGTCGGTCAGATCTTCCGCCATGCGCTTGGTCAGCGTGGTCACCAGCACGCGCTCGTTTTTGGCAACGCGGATATTAATTTCGGACAACAGATCGTCCACCTGCGTACGCACGTCGCGCACCTCCACCTCGGGGTCTACCAGCCCGGTCGGACGCACCACCTGTTCGATCACCGCACCGGTATGCTGTTCTTCGTAGTTGCCGGGTGTTGCTGATACAAACACAGTCTGCGGCGACAGTTGTTCGAACTCGTCAAAGCGCAGCGGCCGGTTGTCGAGTGCTGATGGCAGCCTGAAGCCGTAACCCACGAGGTTTTCCTTTCTGGCGCGATCCCCCTTATACATGCCGCCAAGCTGCGGTACGGTGACGTGGCTTTCGTCAATAAACAGGATCGCATCGGTGGGAATGTAGTCGAACAGACAGGGCGGCGGCTCCCCCGGCCCGCGCCCCGACAGATAGCGCGAATAGTTTTCAATGCCGGAGCAATAGCCGATTTCATTGATCATTTCGAGGTCGTACAACGTGCGCTGCTCCAGTCGCTGCGCTTCGAGCAGTTTCTGTTGTTCGCGAAATTCTTCCACCCGGTCTTTCAGTTCGACTTTAATATCGTCCACCGCCGCCATCAGGATTTCGCGCGGGGTGACATAATGCGTTTTCGGGTAGACCGTCAGGCGCGGTACCTTGCGCAGCACTTCACCGGTCAGCGGATCAAAGAAACTCAGGCTTTCTATTTCATCGTCGAACAGCTCAATGCGAATGGCTTCGCGATCGGATTCCGCCGCGTGCACGTCGATGATTTCTCCGCGCACCCGATACCGGCCGCGACTGAGTTCCATATCGTTACGGGTGTACTGCAGCTCAGCCAAACGGCGTAACACATCGCGCTGATCGATCACGTTGCCGCGCTCCAGGTGCAGTACCATTTTGTGGTACGCCTGCGGATCACCAAGCCCGTAGATCGCAGATACCGTGGCCACGATAATGACATCGCGCCGTTCAAACAGCGCCTTGGTCGCAGAGAGACGCATTTGCTCTATGTGGTCATTGACCGAGGCGTCCTTCTCGATGAAGGTATCTGATGCCGGCACATAGGCTTCGGGCTGGTAGTAGTCGTAGTAGGAGACGAAGTACTCGACCGCATTGTTCGGAAAGAACTCTTTCATCTCGCCATACAGCTGAGCCGCCAGTGTCTTGTTGGGGGCAAGCACAATAGCGGGCCGCTGCTGCTGCTCGATCACATTGGCGACAGTGAAAGTTTTGCCCGAACCGGTCACACCGAGCAGGGTCTGAAACGCCAGCCCGGACTCCAGCCCGTCGATCAGCGCAGCGATGGCCGCCGGTTGATCCCCGGCCGGTGCAAAGCGGTTTTCGATGCTAAAGGATTTGGACATAACTGCCTCTGTAGTCTCTCGCCGCCTGAGCAAATCAGTTCAGTGATCGTCACAAGCATCGCCAGGCGTCCGCGCGGCAGAAGTCTGCGTGGCGGGCACCCTGCTGTGGCGTATTCACGATCATTTAACTCACATGGTAATCCATACTCACCAAAAATGATCGATGAAAACACACTGACAGGACGCTGTCGGCACCAGCAGGGATTGCGCTTTTTTTACGGGCGCAATCCCTGCGGGTGTACACTTGAGCGGTGAACCCAGCTTAAACACCAGAGTACCTCAGCCTTGACCATCAAACTCTCCTCCAAACTCGCACAGGTGAAGCCCTCCCCGACCATGGCAGTGACCGCGCTGGCCGCCGAGCTGCGCGCGCAGGGGCGCGATGTCATTGGCCTCGGTGCCGGTGAGCCGGACTTTGACACGCCGGACCACATCAAGGCGGCCGCCATTGACGCGATCAACAAAGGCGAAACCAAATACACCGTCGTCGACGGCATCGGGCCCCTGAAGGACGCCATCGTCAACAAGTTCAAATCCGACAATCAGCTCGATTACCAGCCGCAGCAGGTGCTGGTCTCCTGCGGCGGCAAACACAGTTTTTATAATCTTGCGCAGGCAGTCATCGACGACGGCGACGAAGTAGTTATACCGGCGCCGTACTGGGTGTCCTATCCGGATATCGTATTGCTCGCCGGCGGTAAACCGGTGTTTGTACCCACAACGCAGGCACAGGCGTTCAAAATAACCGCCGAGCAGCTGGATGCCGCGATGACCAAAAACACCCGCATGGTTGTAATCAACAGCCCGTCGAACCCGAGCGGCAAGTCATACAGCCGGCAGGAGCTGGCTGCACTCGGAGAGGTGCTTAAAAACTACCCGGATGCGGTGATCGCCACTGACGATATGTACGAGCACATCGTCTGGAACGACGAGGGCTTCTGCAACATTCTGAATGCCTGCCCGGACCTCACGGATCGAACCATCGTCATGAATGGCGTGTCCAAGGCCTATGCGATGACCGGCTGGCGAATCGGCTATGCCGCTGGTCCGGAAAGCGTCATCGGTGCAATGAAAAAAATCCAGTCACAATGCACCAGCAATCCCACGTCCGTCTCGCAGTGGGCATCCGTCGCGGCACTCACCGGTGGCAATGAATGCCTGGTGCCGATGCTCAAGGCCTTTAAGGAACGGCACGACTTCGTCGTCAGCTCACTGAACGCAATGCCCGGTGTCGAGTGCATCGAGGGCGACGGTACCTTCTACACTTTTCCGCGGGTGCAGGCCGCGATTGACGGCCGCGACGAACTCGCCAGTGACGTCGAGTTTTCCTCCTGGGTGCTCGACAAGGCAGGGGTGGCGATCGTCCCCGGCTCCGCCTTTGGCACCGACGGCCATGTACGGCTGTCCTTTGCCACCGACCTGAACACGCTCAAACAGGCCATGCAACGGATGGGGGATCTCTTGTTCACGTCGTAACGGCGCGAATTTTGTAAAACGTCTTGACGGCAATCTGGCGCAAGGCTAAGATTCCGCTCTTGTTATTCCCCGATAGCTCAGTCGGTAGAGCAAGTGACTGTTAATCACTGGGTCGGCGG
>CAZOXM010000196.1:0-3773 GCA_964583825.1 uncultured Granulosicoccaceae bacterium | reverse complement strand
GCCTGTGGCGTGGTCGGTTCAGACATACTTGTGCGTCGTGACCAGATAGTTCACATCAATGTCCCGGCTTGTCTGATAGGTGCCGCCGAGGGGGTTGTATGTCATGCCGGTCAGGTCCGCCACTGTCAGTCCGCTTTCCCGACACCAGCCAGCAAGTTCAGAGGGCTTGATAAATTTGTTCCAGTCGTGCGTCCCCTTTGGCAGCAGCTTCAGTACATACTCAGCGCCGACAATTGCCATCGCATAGGATTTGTTGTTTCTGTTCAGAGTGGAAAAGTATGCGGTGCCGTTGTCCCTCAGGAGCGCACTACAGGCCCGGACAATGGCCGATGGATCCGGTACATGTTCCAGTAACTCCATGCAGGTGACAACATCGAATGTGCCGGCGTGCCGGCTGGCAAATGCTTCGGTACTGACGCAATGATAGTCGATACTGTAACCATGCTCGGCGGCATGGAGTCGTGCGACATCGATAGCGTCAGATGATAAGTCGATCCCGGTAACCTGTGCACCGGCCTGCGCCATCGATTCAGACAGAATGCCACCACCACAACCAATATCGAGTACTTTCAAATCGACCAGATCGCGACAGCGCTGAATGTACCGCAGTCGCAGCGGATTGATCTCGTGCAACGGTTTGAATTCACCTTCCCTGTCCCACCAGTTGTGAGCGACAGCACCGAATTTGTCGAGCTCACTCTGATCGCGGTTTTCAGTATTATCGGTTTCATTCTGCGGGGCAGCTTTGCTATTCATCGGAGCATCTAACACACGTGGCCTGCGGCAACCTTAAGCGAAGCACCTCGGCGCAGGCAAGTGGGACGCTCGTGGCATAAGCTGTTCAGTGCCGGCGCAGTCGGGTGTCATCCCGCCCGGGTACAGTCCGCCGATTGAACACCTGCAGGCAGTGAGGCCGGCTGTCTGCGGCAAGCATACTCGACCCTCGCAGAGGCATAACAGAGTCGATTCCCGATAGCACATTTGCAGGGTGATCATGTGATATAATGCGCCGTTAGCCCTTAGGCGTTGTATACAGCCCCCAGTTCGGGCATACCACGAGTAGAAATGTCTGATTTTGCTAAGGAAATAATCCCGGTAAATCTCGAAGACGAGATGCGTCAGTCCTATCTCGACTACGCCATGAGCGTAATCGTTGGACGCGCGCTCCCCGATGTCCGGGACGGTTTGAAACCAGTGCACCGCCGCGTGTTGTACGCGATGAGCGAACTGGGCAATGACTGGAACAAACCCTATAAAAAATCCGCTCGTGTAGTCGGAGACGTGATCGGTAAGTATCACCCGCACGGTGATACCGCTGTGTATGACACGATCGTGCGCATGGCGCAGTACTTTTCCATGCGTTACATGCTGGTGGACGGGCAGGGTAATTTCGGATCGATTGACGGAGATTCTCCGGCGGCGATGCGCTACACCGAGGTTCGGATGGCGCGGATTGCCCACGAACTGCTGGCCGATATCGACAAGGAAACGGTCGATTTTACTCCCAACTACGACGGCTCTGAGTCGGAACCGGCGGTGTTCCCGGCGCGGATACCCAATCTTTTAATCAACGGGTCATCCGGTATCGCTGTCGGCATGGCCACCAATATTCCGCCGCACAACATCACTGAAGTGATCAACGGCACACTGGCGATGCTGGACAACGCCGAAATCAGTCTGCCGGAGCTTATGGAGCACATCCCCGGTCCGGACTTCCCAACCTATGGAATCATCAATGGCGCACGGGGTATCCGCGAGGCCTATGAAACCGGTCGCGGTCGCATTTATGTACGAGCCAGGGCGACGGTGGAGCACGACGAAAAAGCGGGTAAAGACCGCATCATCGTAACGGAACTGCCATATCAGGTGAACAAGGCGCGGCTGCTCGAAAAAATCGCCGAGCTGGTTAAAGAGAAAAAAGTCGAAGGGATCACTGAACTGCGGGACGAGTCCGACAAGGACGGTATGCGCATGGTCATTGAATTGCGGCGCGGTGAGCCGGGTGATGTCCTGCTGAACCAGTTGTATAAGCAGACACAACTGCAGAGCGTGTTCGGTATCAATATGGTTGCGTTGATTGACGGGCAGCCCAGGTTACTCACGCTGAAAGAAATTCTCGATGCCTTCATCCGGCATCGACGTGAAGTCGTCACCCGTCGCACACTGTTTGATCTGCGTAAAGCGCGTGATCGGGCACACATCCTCGAAGGCTTGGCAGTGGCGCTGGCCAACATCGACCCGGTGATCGAGCTGATCAAGGCTGCGCCGAACCCGCCGGCAGCGAAGGAGCAGCTGGTCAAACAGGTATGGAAGCCGGGCAGTGTGGTGGACATGCTTGAGCGGGCCGGCGCAGAGGCGTCTAAGCCGGAGGATCTGGAAGAACACTACGGCCTGCACGATGATGGCTACCATCTCTCGCCGGTACAGGCGCAGGCGATTCTCGATTTACGACTGCATCGACTGACCGGTCTGGAGCAGGAAAAAATAATCGAGGAATATCGCGAAATTCTCGGCAAAATCGAGGCGTTTCTCGAGATTCTGGAAAGTCCGGATCGGCTGCGTGAGGTGATTCGGGAAGAACTGATCGAGGTGCGTGACCAGTACACCGACGAGCGACGAACGCAGATCATGATCGATTACTCGGAAATGACGGTGGAAGACCTCATTTCCGATGAAGATGTCGTGGTCACCTTGTCGCACGCCGGCTACGCGAAGGCGCAACCGTTGTCCGATTACGCCGCACAGCGACGCGGTGGCAAAGGAAAATCTGCGACGTCGATGAAAGATGAAGACTTCATCGACAAGCTCTTTGTTGCCAGCATGCATGATACGGTGCTCTTCTTTACCAGCGTCGGCAAAGTTTATTGGAAGCGGGTTTACGAACTGCCGGTCGCCAGTCGCGGTGCCAGAGGTCGGCCGATCGTCAATCTGTTACCGCTGGTGGAAAACGAACGCGTGTCGGCGGTACTTACTGTCAGAGAATACAGCGAAGAAAACTTCGTGTTCTTCGCCACCAGGAATGGTGTGGTGAAAAAGACGCCACTGGCAGATTTTTCACGGCCGCGTGCCAATGGCATCATTGCCATTGACCTGCGAGTTGACGATGAACTCATCAACGTAGCGCTGACCGATGGCAGCAGCGACATCATGCTGACTTCCAGTAATGGTCGGACCATGCGCTTTCTGGAGAGCGATGTGCGCAGCATGGGGCGCGGAGCAGCGGGTGTTCGTGGTATTAGAATGGAGGCAGAAGACAGCCTTGTCTCACTGATTGTGGTCGACGATGGCCACATACTCACCGCGACAGAAAAAGGTTATGGCAAACGTACTGCCGCAGATGACTACCCGCGCAAAAAACGCGGTGGTAAAGGTGTTATAGACATCAAAACCAGTGATCGGAATGGCCCGGTCGTCGGCGCGGTTCAGGTACAGGACGACGATGAAGTCATGCTGATTACCACTGGCGGCACGCTGATACGCACTGCTGTAGAGGGCATCAGCGTGGTGGGACGCAACACACAGGGAGTGCGGTTGATCCGCATCGGTGATGAAGAGCGGCTGGTCGAAATGGAGCGCGTTGCCACGACCGGGGAAGAAGATCCCGATGACGATGCTGCTGAAGATCAGGCAGCCGGCGAGGCCGATATTGAAGGCAACGACAACGCCTCGACGGAGTCCGACGACTAATACCACCGCACGGTGAGCGCGAGTCTAAAAGAGAAGATGATTCACAACTGTGATGCCTGTGCAGACACTGGCGTCCGTGGCGAGTC
>CAZOXM010000195.1:0-3802 GCA_964583825.1 uncultured Granulosicoccaceae bacterium | reverse complement strand
CCGGGTGTACATCCTTTATATACTCACCCATGGTGCGGTACACCGCTTCGCGGTGACGCACATCGGTAATATAGACAACCACTTTCACCAGATGATCCATGGATCCACCGGCCTCTTCGATCAGCTGACGGATGTTTTGCATCACTTTGTGGGTTTGCTCAACCGGATCGTGGCTGTCGAGATTGACCGCGTCATCAAGGTTTTGCGGGCACTGGCCGCGCAGCCATACTGTTTTGCCGCCCTCAGTGACGACTGCCTGGCACAGGTCGTTGTCGAGATTTTGTTCAGGGTAAGTATCGGACGTGTTGAATTTGCGTATGCGAGTATGTGTCATTGATCTGCCTGTCTCTGGAACCTGTTGCCGGTTATTGTAAAGCAGACGCTTCCTTTCGCCAGTAGCACCAGATAAGCGATTTGCGATCAGGCTTTTAGGCTTTGCCTAATCACTGATGCGCCATTCCATACTTTCAGCAAAGCACATTTAATCATACTGTCGGCGTACTATACGGGGTTAGATGCCAAACGTTGGGAGCTGGTGATGCCTGAAAAATCTGTAGACACGCTGATCGTCGGAGCCGGGCAGGCCGGCATCGCGATGAGTGAGCACCTCAGTGCGCACGGCATCGCGCATGTGCTGCTGGAAAAGTCGCGCATTGCTGAAGCATGGCGCACCGGTCGGTGGGACTCCCTGGTGACAAACGGCCCTGCGTGGCATGACAGATTTCCGGGAATGGAATTCAGGCAGGGGCCCGAGGCGTTTGTGTCCCATGACGGTGTGGCGGAATATCTGGAAGACTATGCGCGGCAAATCAATGCACCGATACACTGCGGCGTTGAAGTAAAGAAAGTTGGCAAGCAGGCAGGTACACCGGGGTTTGTCGTGGAGACAACAGACCTCACTTACAGCGCCAATCATATCGTCGCCGCTACTGGTCCGTTTCAAAAGCCGGTGATACCGCCCATCATTCCCGAGCAGTCTGGCTTACAGCAAATCCACTCGGCAGATTATCGCAACCCGAATCAACTGCCCGACGGTGCGGTGATGGTAGTAGGCGCTGGTTCGTCCGGTTCGCAGATTGCCGAAGAACTGATGGACTCGGGGCGCACAGTTTATCTGTCTGTCGGCGCCCATGACCGACCACCGCGAAGCTACCGCGGCAGAGACTTCGTATGGTGGCTTGGCGTGCTGGGTAAGTGGGACATGGTGACACCCGGACCCGGTACTGAACATGTCACCATTGCGGTGAGTGGTGTGCATGGCGGCAGAACGGTCGACTTCCGACGTTTTGCACAATCCGGTATGACGCTGGTCGGTCTGACCAGTTCGTTTGCTGAGGGCAGGCTTTACTTTGCGGATGATCTGCAAAACAACATCGCGGCCGGTGATGCCAATTATCTTGCACTGCTCGATGAAGCCGATGCCTATGTTGAAAGAAACGGGCTTGCTCTGGAGGAAGACCCCGAAGCCAGAAAAAAATGGCCGGAACCGGACTGCATCACCCACCCGCTGCGTGAACTGGATCTGCAACAGGCGGGGGTCAGTACAGTGATCTGGGCGACCGGTTATACCACTGACTATAGCTGGTTGCAGGTGGATGCCCTTGATGAGCAGGGCCGACCCGCACACAAGCGGGGTATCTCCACCGAGCCCGGTGTGTATTTTCTCGGGCTGCCATGGCAGTCGCGGCGAGGGTCATCGTTTATCTGGGGCGTATGGCACGATGCAAAGTTTATTGCTGATCAGATCGCGATTCGCCATACTTATTTCGACTATGAGCCTGCCCGGGCGCCATAGCGCGTTTACCGCTTAACCGCAGTATTTCCCTTAGTCGACGAATCTCTCAGCTACGAGAGAGTTTCCGCGATCATCAGTGGATGTCCGTCCGGATCGAAGAAAGTGGCAAGCTTCACCATGTCCGGTACCACCATCGTTTCGCCATCAAATCGGAGCCCTGCCTGCTCCAGTGCGCTGCGGGCGGCGTCGCAGTCTGCCACGCCGAATACCGGTGTAGTGTTGGCGGGTTTGATTTCTTCTGCATCCCCGAGGCCGATGGTGACTCCCGGTGTATTCGTGGCCAGTTCGGTCCAGCCGGCTTCGTCCGCCGAGAAAATCTCTTTGAAGCCAAGGTGCTTTTCATACCACTGTGCTGTGGTGCTGCGGTCTGATACCGAGAATGCAATGGTGATGTTCTGATCCGGTGCAATGGTCGCCATCTTTTGTCTTCCTTGTTGGTGTGATAAAAGTATGGTAACTATACTAAATGGACAAAACCCAGCTCGTCAACCTGTGTGCCAGAACCTGGTCGCTGAAAGCGCTCGCACTCATGGCGTCAGGCTGTCCTGCGCGGGTGGCGCCGCTTGCCTCAACAGCGGGCTGCGGACGCACGGCGATGGGAGCGAGCGTGGCTCATCTGCAAATGCTTGGTCTGCTGGAACGCAACCCCGGCCGCGGACATCCGCTGCGTCCGGAGTATCGCCTGACCGCTTCCGGACACACCGTCGCCGCGTGGGCGCTGGAACTCGACCGCCTGCTGGCGTCACCTGCAGAGTTCCTGCTGTGTCGCGGTAAGTGGGTGTTGCCGGTGATCAGTACACTCGACCCGGAGCAGCGTTACTCGGACATGAAACGAGAGCTCGCACCGGTGACTGATCGGGCACTGTCGAATTGTCTGGGCAAGCTGGTGCAGCAGCGCTGGGTGTCGAGGCTGGTTGACGGTAAATCCGCACCGCCGACGGTGCGCTACCGGACCTTCGCTAAAGGGCGCCGGCTTCATCAGCACTTGTTACTGTTACCGTCACTATAACGTTCTAATAACAGGCAGGGTACGCAATGGTTGTGGTCAGGGAAATAACACTAAGCGACGACCTCGGTGCGGTAGTCACTCAAATTAATGCTGCGACATGGGATGAGGCCAATGACATGGCGGAGTACCGTTCAGATGCACTGCGCGCCTACCTTGGGCTACCCGGTACGGTCTTTATTGTTTGTCACCAGTCCACGGGCACTGAATCACAATTTCTCGGTATGGCCTCAGCACGTCTTGAGATGAAGCCCTACGATCACGAGAAATGGTTATACGTCGACGAGATCGATGTCGCAGTGGATCAGCGTCGACTGGGTGCGGGTTCTGCGATGATGAACTACTTGTTGAGCTACGCTGCTGATAACGATTGTACCGAGCTTTGGCTGGGCACCGAGATTGATAATCAGCCGGCACGATCACTCTACCAGTCACTCGACCCCGACGAATCAGAAGCGTTCGTCGGCTTTGCCTACGAGATCGACGGTACTGACTACCGCTGATTCGAAAGCATCCATTGCGCATGAGCGATTGGGTTTTGCGCTTTTAAACGCTAACACGCCCGTGGTGAAGTTTCGCTAAAGTAACTGCTTATTGAAAAACTCTGCCTATTGATCCTCGTCGTGCGTGTGGTCGGATGTCAAGCGGTAACCGATGCCATGCACTGTTCTGATCATCGTGGCATGTGCTCCGAGCTTCTTGCGCAGGCGCCCGATATGTCGGCCGGGATAACTATGTTGGAAGCTGAGTTGTTCATGGTCAGTTGTCCTCGTGTTGTTGACAGTGTGTATCCTACGCATCCGCTCAACGCACTACCTGACATGCTGATGAAGGACTTGTTAAGAAAAACTGAACGAGTTATGACAACCGGATGAGCTGGCAACTGGCGGTGTGGCAGGCAGTCGGCCGACGCGCCTGCTAACAGGATGTCGAAAAACTATTGCGGTTGTTCATACGCGACGAAAATAAAGGCGTATTCAGGCGCAATCCGGTGCGCTCGC
>CAZOXM010000194.1:0-3804 GCA_964583825.1 uncultured Granulosicoccaceae bacterium | reverse complement strand
ATTGGAGCTGGCGAACGGAGTCGAACCGCCGACCGGCTGATTACAAATCAGCTGCTCTACCAACTGAGCTACGCCAGCTCCGAACCGACAATATTAGTCCACCTTGAAAAATAACTCAAACACAATCATCTTCCCGCCTCCGTTTTGTAACTGCCAAACCTGGCAGCTCGAATTACACTTGTCACTGAAATTACCCAGACTGAAAAAATGACCGGCGAACCTGACGCAGCACCCACCAATTTCATCCGCCAAACGATCGAAACGGATGTTGCAAACAACAAGCACAACGGACTGGTGGCCACCCGATTTCCACCGGAACCGAACGGCTATCTGCATCTGGGACACGCAAAGTCCATTTGTTTGAATTTCGGTATCGCCGAGGAGTTCAACGGTTGGACCAACCTGCGGTTCGACGACACCAACCCTGACAAGGAGAGCGAGGAATTCATGGCCGCCATCAAGCGCGATGTGGCCTGGCTCGGATTTGAGTGGAAAAGCCTGTGCTACGCGTCCGATTACTTTGACCAGCTCTACGAATACGCCGTGGGACTGATCAGGGACAACCTCGCCTATGTCGACAGCCTGAGTAGTGAGGAAATTCGAGAGTATCGTGGTTCACTGACCAGCCCGGGCAAGCCAAGCCCTTATCGAAACCGCAGTCCGGAACAGAGTCTGGCTCTGCTTGAAGGCATGAAAAACGGTGAGTATGAGGAAGGTGAGCACGTGCTGCGTCTGAAAATCGATATGGCGTCGAGCAACATCAATATGCGCGACCCGGCAATTTACCGAATCAAAAAAACGCACCACTATCGAACCGGCGACAAGTGGAGTATTTACCCGTTGTACGACTACACACACTGCCTGTCGGACGCGATCGAAGGGATCACCCATTCCCTGTGCACGCTTGAATTTGAAGATCACCGTCCGTTGTACAACTGGGTGCTGGAAAAGGCAAAACCGGAGGGCAAACCGGAGCAAACCGAATTCGGCCCGCTGAATCTGGAATACACGGTGCTGAGTAAACGCAAACTCATTCAGCTGGTCTCGAGCGGCATTGTCGACGGCTGGGATGATCCGCGTATGCCGACCATCGCCGGTCTCCGCCGTCGCGGCTACACACCCGCCTCGATCAAGGAATTTTGTCGGCGCATCGGCGTGACAAAAAGTGCGGCGGTCATTGAAATGCAGGTACTGGAGAACTGCATCAGAGATGAGTTGAACGAATCAGCCGCGCGCCGCATGACAGTACTCGATCCGATAAAAGTCGTGATCACGAGCTGGCCGGAGGACGACGTGGAATCCCTGAGCGTGGCCAACCACCCGAATAATCCTGAACATGGAACACGCACGGTGACCTTCGGTCGCGAGCTGTACATTGAACGGTCGGACTTTGAAGAGATCCCCCCACCGAAATTCAAGCGACTGGTGAGCGGCGGTGAAGTAAGACTGCGCAGCGCCTACGTCGTTCGCTGCGACGAGGTAATCAAGGATGACGCCGGCAATATCGTCGAGCTGCATTGCAGCCACGACCCGGACACACTGGGGAAAAAACCGGAAGGCAGAAAGGTGAAAGGCGTTATTCACTGGGTAAACGCCAAACACTGTATTAACTGTGAAGTCCGCCTGTACGACCGGCTCTTCATGCAACCGGATCCGCTCGCGGCTGAAGATTTCACCACCGCATTAAATCCGGATTCCGTCAAACAACATGATAACGCCATGGCCGAAGCATCACTGGAGGGCGCTGAGGCGTACAGTCGGTTCCAATTTGAAAGGCAGGGTTATTTCGTCGTGGACGAAGCATCCAGCAGCGACCGGCCCGTACTAAACCGAATTGTTTCGCTAAAAGATAACTGGTCCGGTTAATTTTTGTGAACGGATTATCAGGGTATTGAATACGCAGAATAGACACAGCCGTTTTTCGAGGATGTGTCAGACTTGTTGCAGCACTTTGGACGCCGGCCGATGTCTATGCTGTATAGTGCCTGTAAGGAGGTTACTGTGAACAAAAGAGCCCGCCGGCAAACTCCCGCTACAAAAATCGCTCATTGTCCGATAGCCGGATTGGCACTCGTGTGCCTGCTCCCGCTCGGCGGCTGCGCGGTGAAGGAAGATCCTGCGGTGGCAAACGGCAACCAGCTGGGTGCTGTTGAGTATGTAGTAAAGCAAGGCGATAACCTGGTACTGATTGCTTCCGATGTCACGCGTCAACAGGAAAACTGGCGACGCATTGCTGACTTCAACCGCATTGATAACCCGGCCACACTTCGCGTGGGGCAAAGAATCTGGATTCCGAAAGACTTGATTCCGCTGGACAGTAATACCCGTGAAGTTGCCGGCCACCCCGATGCGGTGGTTAACTCGGTGCGACTGCCAGAGCGAATCGTACCGGACAATTAAGTCATCCACTGACGGTGAAGACTCAACCTGAATGAAAACCATCATCCTCACCAGGCACGCAAAATCGAGCTGGAAAAGTGACGCCCAAAGCGACTTCGACAGGCCACTGAACAAACGTGGTGTGGGCGATGTACCGGTGATGGCCCAACGGCTCACCGTGCAGGGACCGCTTCCCGGGATCATTGTCTCAAGCACGGCCGTGCGGGCACTGGAAACAGCGAAAATGCTGATGGCAGAGCTGACCATCCCGGCGGACAAGTTGCAAACCACCGAAGTAATCTATGAAGCGCCGGCACGCGTCCTGATCGACTGCATACGAACGCTGCCAGCGGAAATCGACACCGCGATGATGATCGGCCACAACCCGGGGATGTCGTCAGCCTGCAACTATCTGAGCAAGGAAGCACTCGTGGATATGTCGACACTGGCAATGGTTTGTCTCGACCTGGACATCGACCACTGGGACGACGTCTATCCGGACTGTGCCACGCTTCGATGGCACGACTACCCCAAAAAACACACCGGTCTTAAGTAGCGTTGCAGGCGAAACCCGGCCAGGTGGTCGGGGTCAGCGGATAACACATTACCGTGCTGGCATCGGGCTTGAAACGAATTTCCAGCGTGCTTTACTGCTGCGTTGACTCCTGTCTGTCCTCCTCAACTTTCTCGAGAATCACGCTCGGCGCGTCTCCCTCTCTGTAGTACGGCGGCTGACGCTCCATTTCAGCCATCGCCCGGTCACGCTGTTGTTCAGTATCGTACCACCGGTGCGCAGCCCAGGCCTCGCCGAGCAGATGATCCGCCGCCATCGTATCGCCACCCGGCATGACTATTTTTATTCCGAATTTTTTCATTGAAAGTTGTACAGGGTTTTTGCAGTGTCAGGAGCATAGTCTACACCAGTCAATTCTCCCCAGCGGAGCTGGCATTCTGCCTCTGTTACAATATCGCGACCAGCGATAACAGAAATAACAGGAAACACCGATGAATCGTCTCTGCCCAGTAATTGGCTCAATCGCCCTATCCATCGTGCTAATCGGGTGTACCCAGGAAACGCAAAATAAATTCGGGCGCGCCGTCCAGAACTGGACCGGTACCGACGGTGTCCTTGAAGTCTATGCCGGTAACACACTGGTAAAACGCTTTATGAAGATCGACAAGCTGTCTACCGCCAAGGCCACGCAGGGCGAGGCGGACAGGCCGTACCGGTTCGGCTACGGGGTGCTGGACGCCAATCTGAATGGAAAAGTCGACGGGGGAGAAGAAAAAGTTTATTTCGAGTTCAGCGACTACTCCACATCGTACATCTTCTACGAAGACCCGTAGTCTCCATTGCCACCGGGGCATTAGTTAGCAGGGTGTTGAAAAACGTGATGAGCGACGGTCTGAGTAGGCAAATTTCCC
>CAZOXM010000193.1:0-3838 GCA_964583825.1 uncultured Granulosicoccaceae bacterium | reverse complement strand
TCGTTATACACGGCAGAAAACCCAACCCTCGCATCTGTAATCGCCTGAACTAGTGGTTTACCTTGAGTCTCCCAGTCGATAATTGTGTCCTGTTTACCGTGTGAGGTCATCAAATACGCGAATTCATCCCCTCTGCGATCGATCAACTGCTGAGGGTGATTCATCCAGTTCCATACCCCAATTGATTGAACCCCGTCTTCTCCGTACAGACTGATGTCAGTACTGCGTGGACCGCGATTTACAATCGGCAAATTATCACTGGTAGACCCCCACATGTCTCTAAGTTCGGCGTTAGCAAAGGTGCTGGCTCCATAGTTCGTCATTGGCTGACTGGCATAAATACCAGATATCAACGACGGGTACCGCATACCAAGTGATAACGCGCCCGACGCCCCCATCGAATTACCTATAACGTGGATAAGCTGCTCATCGACATTCACATCGTCAAGTAAAATCAACTCGTCAATGGCTCTCATTACCCGCTGCTCAGTAAAATTCTCTATGGTGCCGCTGGTCGGCACTCCTTCAGTTCGGTAGTCGTGCTCACTGGCATAGCCATACCACCACGAGGGAACCAATCCGTACGAAACACCCGGGTCATGAGGAAACAACTGAATAACTTCCCAGTCAAATTCTGCATTATTGCGGAACTTGTACGACTCGCCATAAGCATGCAACTCAACTGTCAACGGGTAAGACTTTGCAGCATCGTAGTTCGACGGCAAAGCCACACTGTAGTTATAGGCATAACCATTGAACGTAGGATTCCAGTTACTGTAATCCATATATTGCGTGTATACTCTGCCCAAACCACCATTGACAGACACAGTCAAAACATCACGTGGTGTAGAAACTGATTCAGATACTGCATTGGATGCCCGCAAACTAGAAACGTCTTCCACACCATTGCGAACTGTAGTCACCGCATAGTAAGCAAGCCCATCTTCACCGGGCTGGCTAGTATAAACAAAGAGTCCCTCGTCATCGCCAAGCGGATCACCCAGGTCAGTGATCACATAGTTCAACGGGGCGTTATTGCCGCCATGACGATTAAAAGTCGTATTACTTGCAAGAGGCCCCCAGCGATCGGTCAGCCGGTTTGCGCTACCAAGGTTGGATTTAGTGATCGGTGCAGTTGAACGGTAAACGTGATACTCATCAGAGGGAGCTGTTTCCTCCCAAGTCAGAAAGGTTTGACCACTGCGATGCTCAGCCAAAGGCACTGCGAGGTCCACAACCGAAACCTGTACCGTCGAGACATTAGACACTTCATCTTGATACCTTAACAGGTAAGTGAATGTGACTGCCATTGTAGTACTTGTATCAGCCGCAGAGGTGTAGGTAATTGTGCGATCACTGTTCACGACAACAGCTCCGCTCGAGGGTTGAGCTTCGATTTCAATACTAACGGCGGATAGTGGAATTCCCTGGTTGATCGTGTCGTTTGCCAGCACATTCACAACGACTGGATTACCTCTGTCAACAGTTATCGTCGAATTGAAACCGTCGTCATTCGTAATCAGCACAGGGCCGGAGTCACTGGGAATTGTAATGGTGACAGTAGCTTCATTAGACACATCTCCCTCATTGTCCGACACAGTGTAGGTAAACGTATCTGTGCCGGTGAAGCCAGTAGGCGCGGCATATGAAACATGTCCACCTTGTGAGCCATCATTGACCACAGTGGCTGTGCCGAGACTCGCGGGTGAGGTTATGACCAGCGAACTGGTATCCAGGGTACGTCCCTCCACACCGACGGTATCATTGGCTGTCACAAAAATCTTTGTCGTTCCACCCGGCGCTGCAGAGAAGGCGTCATCTATCGCGGAGGGCGCGAGACTCTCAGGCATCAAAACATTAATCAAAACGGAGTCAGAACTCGTAGCACCGTCATTATCAGTCACTAGCAGCGTGATCGTATTAACCCCTACACTTAGATCACTCAAAACCGGACTGACACCAGTGCCAACCTCATAACCTCCTTCATCAGTCCATAAGTAATTGGCAATCGAGCCGTCCGCATCACCACTCAAACCCCCATCAAGTGTCACTGACGTACCTTCAAACACGGTCTGGTCGAGACCCGCATCAGCAACCGGTGATAAATTCGGCGATTCACTCCCGTCTTGTGCAATCAAAATACTTACCGTAAGAACTCGAGAGGCCGGACCTTGCGGCCCAACAAGCTGATAACGAAAGGTCGCTACACCAGTTTCACCATACGGAGAAAACGACATCACACCAGAAGAAGAATCGAGTGAAATGTAACCAAGACTACCCGCACCAAAAATATCATCAAAGTTCGTATTGATGGTAAGTCCGGCAGTACTCCCATCGAACGGCTCAAAAACACTAAAACTCACAGTATCACCCAACTGAACACTAGCTTCTATGTCAGCAACGATATTGACTACAACTTTGCCCGGATCAGAAACCAGCCCCATATTATCGCTAATCGTGTAGCTGAACGTATCGACCGAACCGATCAACGTTGTCTGCCTTGGTGTGTACGTAACGACACCAGTTTCCGACTCAACTGAAACAGTACCTAGCGCGCTCTGCAACTCATCATCCGGAACAGTCACCGAGGCGGCATCAACGGTACCATCTACATCGGTGTCGTTGGCCAAAACGTTTAATAGGGCTGATGTTCCCCACGGAATATCAATGGAATCATCAATAGCGGTAGGGGGCAAATTTTTAAAACGCACAGTCACAGTCGCAGGTTCGGACACCATGCCCTGATCATCTCCCACAACATATGTAAACCGATCTTCAGTGCCGGCTTCAACGCCTTCATTCGGTAAATAGGTAATAAGGCCAGACACAGGGTCTATTTGTATGCTTCCGTACAAAGGCGCAGAAACCCCGAAAGCAATTGAACTCGGATCAATTTCACCATCGGAATCAGTATCGTTCGCAGTAACATCAAGCTCTGAAGGAGCATCCGTCGTAACTTCAAAGCTGTCATCCACCGCCATGGGCTGCGCGTTAGGTCGAGTAACGATCAGAGTCACTTTAGCACTCTCAGATAATGCTCCATCATCGTCTTTCACCGTGTAGGTGAATTCGACCGTCCTTTCTAGATCGGTTTGTTCCGGTGCTGTAAACAATATCAATCCATCCGGACGCGGCGATGCTTTGGGTGATGAAGTTACAACACTGGCCGAGTCCAAGGTTCCATCAATATCAGTATCATTTGCTAAGACTCTGATTAATACTGAGCCTCCAGCCTCAACAGTAAGCGGCTGACCACTTTCACTTAGACTGTCATCTCTTGCTATTGGTGGCGAATTCGAAGGTTCCGGATCTGGTTCATTCAACATACTGAGCGCTTGCGCCACCATAAAATACGGATGCCCCAACCTGTTGATCGCTACCGCGGGACAACCGTTCTCTCCCCACCACTGCGCATCATCGATTGTCGGCTCGATCTCGTCTGCTTTCGAAAATACTGCCACCCTGTCCTTACAGCGGTACACCAGCAGATCATCCGTGCTGTAACTGCCCAGGTTCGTGTGCAACGGATCTGATGGAACTCCTGATAAATAATCGCTCAGCACCGAGAATATCGATGCCGGGTAACTACCACCCGTCAGGTGAAACCAACCAGTACCTGTCCCTTTGTAACCACCTCCGCTAACTACATAAGAACCTGTATCAGATGCGTATGCCTCAAGCCCCGCTACTATCTCCGATACTGCCAAACGGCGTTGATCGTCGAGACTATCCCCTCGGGTTGTTCCACAAAAAAACACCAGCAAAACTGCACAGACTCTCGCTGACAGGCGTAAGACACGGACGAGCGCACTGCACATTATCATAAACCTAGTCTCAA
>CAZOXM010000192.1:1374-3842 GCA_964583825.1 uncultured Granulosicoccaceae bacterium | reverse complement strand
TGATGGACCCAAGTGGCCGTGAAATGAGACCGCCGAAATAAATACCGTATTATCCTAATCTATTTAACTATCCTGATATTTTTCTAACAACGCAATAACTGAGATACCGTTAATTGTCATTCCGTCCAACTTGCAGTTTGTTATTTCCATTCCGGACAAATTTGCATTCTGTATTCTACCGCCTGACAAATTCACATCGTTAATGTGCCAGCCGGTTAGATTGCTGTCGTTAAAATTTGCTCCGGAGAAATTTATTTGATTAAAAACAGTTCCAGACAGATTGGCGTCATTAAATTCAGAACCTGATAGATCCGCATCATTAACATTGAGAGTTTCTGTCACTCTATGCAGTTTCATATTTTTATCCCTATGGTTAAGTTTGCAGTAGCTCAGAACTTGATCGGATTCACGCCGTACAATTACACTCGAATACATTCTCACATTCTGGAAAAAGCAGCTTTAGCAAGGGTGTCGTCCGTCATCCACACCAATCGCGTCACCTGAATTCCAGACCAGATCCCCCAACATCGATATTGCACCCATACACTAACCACACTGGCCAAAGTGCGCTATTAAAAAATCCATTAACAGCCGCGTGCGCTTAGGCAGATGCCTTGAGGCAGGATAGACAATATACACACCCTCCGACTCAAGTTTGTAATCGGCAAGCACTTCCACCAGCGCACCGCTTTCAAGTGACGGCTTTGCCAGAAAGTCCGGCACACGACACACGCCGTGCCCATGCTCTGCTGCAGCGATCAGAAAACTGCCATCCAGTGAATTCATATTGGCCTGCAGTGACACACTGGCAGCTGCCTTTCTGGCACCGTCCTTACCGGAGGCAAATTTCCATTTGGGGCGCTTGGTATGACCATATTGCAGAATGCGGTGCTGTCTGAGATCTTCCGGTTCGGTTAACGGATGATTGTTCTTGAGATATTCCGGACTGACACAGAAACAGTGCCGGGACTCACATAACCGACGCGCTATGAGGCTTGAGTCCTGCAGGGTGGTGATGCGCACGACCAGATCGAGTTGCTCGGCGAGCATATCGACGATGCGATCGTTGTAGTCGACATCGAGCTGCACATCCGGATGCTGAGCCGCAAACGCGAGCAGTGGCTCTGTCAGCGCAAGCTGACCGAAGTACAGCGGCACCGACAAACGTATTTCACCGCTCAGCGTGAGCTCACCCTCACGCATATCAGCGTCGAATTCATCGTACATCGCCAATACGCGCAAGCCGCGTTCGTAATACTGACGGCCCGCCTCAGTTAATGACCACTGACGGGTGGTCCTGACAATCAGCGCAGTCTGCAGTCTTTCTTCGAGTAATCTTAACCGACGGCTCAGGGCGGATTTTGCAACGCCTGACTGTTCCGCTGCCTTGCCGATGCTTTCGTTTTCAACAATCTGAACGAATGCCCTGAGATCTTCCAGCTGCCCCATAATGTTCTATTTTTTTGAACAATAATTTCGAATATTAATCTCTGTACAATTTTGTGCAACCCTATATTCTGTCACTGTTGAAGATATCACCACTGGAAACAATATGTCTATCAGACCAGTTATCTCGTCCGCCGCGGCACAACCCACGCTCGAGGGCGCGGGGGTGAAATTGCATCGCGCGTTCGGATTTCATCAACCGGATCAGTACGATCCTTTTTTACTTTTCGACGACTTCAGAAACGAGCGTCCCGAAGATTATCAGGCTGGTTTCCCCTGGCACCCGCACCGCGGCATCGAGACGATTACCTATGTGCTGCACGGTACCGTTGACCACGGCGACTCACTCGGCAACACCGGGTCACTCGGTGCCGGTGATTTGCAATGGATGACCGCAGGCTCCGGCATCCTGCATCAGGAGATGCCACACGGCAACGAACACGGTCAGATGCACGGCTTTCAGCTGTGGGCCAATCTGCCGGGTGCGCTGAAGATGACCGCACCGCGCTACCAGGATATTACCGCCGACAACCTGCCGGTGCTGGCAGACGATGATGGCACTGCGATTAAAGTCATTATTGGTGACTACAAAGGGGTACGCAGTCCGGTTGATGGTATTGCAGCGGATCCCCAGTATCTGGACATTACCGTTCCAGCGGGCAAGCGCAAAACATTTGCCGTTGACACGCACCGCCATGCCTTTGCCTACATATTCGAGGGCAGTGGAAAGTTTGCTGCAGCATCCGACCCGACCGGCGTACTGGTTGAGAAGTCGCTGGCAGAGCAGGAAGTCAATATTCGGGACTTGTCCGGCAACCGGACACTGGTGCAATTCGGCAGCGGTGATGAAGTATCGGTACAGGCAGGACCACACGGCATCCGGTTTTTGCTGATATCCGGTGCGCCTTTAAACGAACCGATTGCCTGGCACGGACCGATAGTGATGAACACCCAGGAAGAAATCCGGCAGGCCATCAGTGATCTGCAGAACGACCGGTTTATTAAAGCGGCACACTGAGACC
>CAZOXM010000192.1:0-1274 GCA_964583825.1 uncultured Granulosicoccaceae bacterium | reverse complement strand
ACACTCGTCAGGTTTGATGCAGTCTATGTGGGGCATTTTAAATGTAACCTGCGCCGCATCGAAGACTATCCGGCACTTTCTCACTACCTGAGGGAGCTATATCAAACCCCCGGTGTTAGCGATACCGTCGACCTTCACTACACGAAACGACACTACTACGAGTCACACGAATCTATTAACCCTACCCGTATTGTTCCGGACGGTCCGCTACAGGATTTCATGCAAGCGCACAACAGAGCATCCATACAGCAGTAAGGCACCGATCAGGGTGTACGCCGACGCGAAATCAGCGCTACACAGATAATGGCTATTATCAGGCAGCTGACCAGTTCAATGTCGATGAATTGGGAGAGCATGGGGGTCACTCTTATCGTTTTTCAGCCGTGCGGGTGCACCGGGGCAGTCGTTGACCGCAAACGGCTATGCGCTGACGGGAGTATGACAGCCAACTATTCCCGCCACGCATTACAGGTCCTTAAATCACTGGCTATTAACGCGAGGAAGGGCGATCAGAACAGGACATTAAACGTGCCACTGGACGGTCATTTAACAAGCGAATTCGGGATCCGCCGCATAGATCAGTCATCCAACCTTTCGATTATGCGATAACTTGTCACAGACATTACCAACTTATGAGAAAGTACAACGCTGTTAATTGAGTTTACAAATATTGCCAAACAGATCACGCAGTCAGAGAATAAATTTGCGCACCGAAGGTACGGCAGTTACGTTCAATTTTTTCGGATCGATTGACAAGTCATGGATATATTCTGGATTGTAGCGGTAGTGCTGATCGTTCTTGTGCTGGTATTTGTCATCAGCGAAGTCAGATCCGAACTAGGCAGAAACCGGTAACAACCAGACTCAATGACTTTGATCACTGAGTATCATCTTCGCACCCAGGCCGATTAATAACACACCACTGATGCGGTACACCGTTTTCAAATAAAGCGGGTTGTTTTTTATCCAGCCGGACAACTGTCCTGCGCTGATTCCAATCGGCGCTTTGATCAAAAATGTCAGAAGCGCAAAGCACGAACCAAGCACAAAGATCGCTATGCCGGGTGACCCGCCGTTCAGCTCAATAAACTGCGGCAGAAACGCAAAGTAGAAGATCGCGATTTTGGGATTCGCCACATTGGAAAATGCACCGTCGAAGTAGAGTTTCGGCAAGGACCTTACTGCAGCATCCTGTGTCACCAGTTTACCGTCCGTTACCCGCAGCAGTGATATCCCGAGGTATATCAGATAACCCGCCCCCACCAGCTTCATCG
>CAZOXM010000191.1:0-3928 GCA_964583825.1 uncultured Granulosicoccaceae bacterium | reverse complement strand
CGCCCTCCCCGGCCGCTACCGCGTCCGACCCTCCCGTGGGGAGGGTGTTGTAATTCGAGCACCGAAACCCTCCCACCGGGAGGGTCGGCGTCTCAGCGCCGGGGAGGGTATGGCGTTAGTTGTTCGGAGAGGATGCTGTACCTCGAACGCAGTCACCCTCAATGCGGGAGGGTCGGACGCGCTGACGGCCGGGGAGGAGAAGCCGTGCCCAAACACATAAACACAACAGGCCGAGCCCGATCGCTGCGCAATGCACAAACCAAAACTGAAGCCTTGCTGTGGAGTGTTCTTCGGGGCAAACAGGTGTCTAACCTAAAATTCAGACGACAACACCCTGTCGGCCCTTTCTTTGCCGACTTTGCCTGTGTCAAACACAAACTAATTATCGAAATAGATGGCGGATATCACGATTTTGTTTCCGGCTCCGATCAACGTCGTGAACAGTATTTAGCCAACGAGGGATGGTCTGTCGTCCGGTTCACTGATACGGAAATCGAAAACGATCCCGAGGCGATTGCTTATCGTGTAACTGAAATACTGGGTATTGCATATCGGTTTAGAAAGCGTAAAGCGTCAGGTGCCGGAA
The DNA here is from genome assembly GCA_964583825.1 of uncultured Granulosicoccaceae bacterium. Classification (GTDB taxonomy): domain Bacteria; phylum Pseudomonadota; class Gammaproteobacteria; order Granulosicoccales; family Granulosicoccaceae. The sequence continues at coordinate 3,342 of CAZOXM010000191.1, read as the reverse complement.
TGGAGAGTTTGCGTGCGCCTGGATACCGGGAGTGATTGGGTAATCGCCCTTCCCGGCCGCTACCGCGTCCGACCCTCCTGTGGGGAGGGTGTTTGTACCTCAAGCACCGACACCCTCCCCCCGCGAGGGTCGGCGTCTAAGCGACGGGGAGGGTAATCAGAACATCACTGCCGCACAATACCTGCCTTGTTATCCCACAACACAAACTTCTGCACTTTACCAGTGGCAGTCTTTGGCAATTTATCGACGAAGCTTACCCACTGCGGTGTTTTGAAGTGCGCAAGGTTATCGCGTACACGTAGTTTCAAGTCGTCCTCTGTTATCTGGCTATCGGGCATGCGCACCACAATCGCACGAGGTGATTCGCCCCACTTTTCATGCGCCATACCAACGACGGCTACTTCTTGAACTGCGGGATGTGCGCAACAGACAACCTTCTACTTCAACTGACGAAATACTCTCGCCACCGCTGCAAGAATATTCCACACAATAACGAGCGGGCACAACATGAAGGAATACCATTCCAGCATACATTCTAGTATACTAGTGTACATTTGATAACGCCCGAGTGTCGACAGTTCATTGGTCGTAACTGTGGTTGCATCTGCGCCACAAAATTGATCCTTTGATTCCATCTCACTCGGCACACGTCTGCGTTTATCTAATATCAGGGCAACTGGTGGGCACTCTTCTGACCCAAGCCGCCAAGAATTACTTTAAGAGTAATAACCATGCTGAATGTCACGACCATGTACGCTGTCGATCCGGTTACCACCAAAGCGATGGATACCACGCAATTGCGCGAGGCGTTTCATGTTTCCAAGCTGTTCGAACCGGGTCAGATTAATCTGACCTATACGCACTATGACCGGATGATTGTGGGTGCTGCAGTACCCGATGGCGAACCGTTAACGCTCGACCAGGTAGCGCAAGCAGGTACCCCGAGCATTTTGGATCGTCGCGAGATGGGCATCCTGAACATTGGAGAGGCTGCCGTTGTCAGCATTGGTGACGAACGATTTGATGTCGGCAAGGGAGATATTCTCTATCTCGGTATGGGTGCCGGGGCCATTCAGTTCTCTGCACCCGGACGTTTCTACATTATTTCCACACCTGCGCACCGCAAGCTGCCCAATCGGCTTGTACAACTGCAAGACGCAGCCAGTCTCTATTTAGGCGCAGCTGAAACAGCCAATGAACGCACGATTTACATGTTTGTACACCCGGAAGTCATGGAGAGCTGTCAACTGGTAATGGGGTACACCATGTTTCACGGCGGTTCAGTGTGGAACACCATGCCAGCCCACGTGCACGAACGGCGCATGGAAGCTTATCTCTATTTCGATTTAGCTCAGGAAAACCGGGTTTTTCATTTCATGGGAGAACCCGAAGAAACACGCCACATCGTCATGAGCAACGAAGAAGCAGTAGTCTCGCCGCCCTGGTCAATACACTGTGGCGCCGGCACCGGCAGCTATACGTTTTGCTGGGCGATGGCCGGTGACAACGTCGATTACAAAGACGTCGATATGGTTGCCATGGAGCAGTTACGTTGAGCCCCTTCAGCCTCAGCGGCAAGCGGGCGCTCGTCACTGGCGCTAACACCGGGATTGGACAAGCTATTGCTGTTGAACTCGCCAATGCCGGCGCACATGTGATTTGTGCCGGCCGACAGAGCACCCTTGAAACAGTACAACAAATCGTTCAGGCAGGTGGCACTGCCGATGAAATGCTGATTGACTTTACAGACCCTATGGCTGGTAACGATGCTATGGTTCAATGTGAACCGTTGGACATACTCATTAACAACGCAGGCATCATCAGACGTGACGATTCGCTGGTTTTTTCAGAGAAAGACTGGGACGATGTAATGGACGTAAATCTGAAAGCTCTGTTTTTTACGACTCAGGCCTTTGCAAAACAAGCCATCGACGCTGGACGTGCGGCGAAGGTAGTGAACATCGCATCCCTGTTATCCTTTCAGGGCGGTATTAGGGTGCCATCCTATACTGCATCGAAACACGGGGTAGCCGGACTCACAAAAATACTCGCTAACGAATGGGCACCAAAGCAAATCAACGTCAACGCTATTGCGCCCGGCTATATTGCGACCAATAACACCACTGCACTACGAGAAGACCCGACAAGATCGGCAGAAATTCTCTCACGCATCCCGTTTGGCCGATGGGGCAATCCGGCTGACATCGCAGGCGCTGCCTTGTTTCTGTCGTCCAGGGCGGCTGACTACATTACCGGGTCAATTTTAAACGTCGATGGCGGCTGGCTCTCGCGTTGAAAGCCATACGTGAACTGACTGATTAATATCCGAATCGAGGACGTGCATGCGAATTGTCGTGTATGACTGCGTCACAGGCGACGCACTGACCGAAAAATATGGACGCACCGGTCCACACGTCATCCGCTGGATCGAAAACTACCTGCCCGAGGCCAGCTTTTCGTGGGTGCACATCGCAGGTGATGCAACAGCCCCCACACCTGATGAAATAGACGGCATCATTATTTCCGGCTCGGAGAAAGGCGTCTATGACGACACCCCGTGGATGCAGCCCCTGCGCGATAACTTACAGGCGATGCGCTCAGCGGGTGTCCCTTTGTTTGGCATCTGCTTCGGCCATCAAATCATGGCCGATGTGTTCGGTGGCGAAGCGGCCAAGTCTGACAAAGGTTTTGTCACCGGTTCGCGTGAGTTTGATGATCGCGGCACGACCACCAATGCCTACCTCGCCCACCAGGATCAGGTACACGTGGTACCACCCGATGCAAGCGTCATTGCATCCGCCACACATTGCCCGGTCGCGGCCCTGGCCTATGATTTTCCGGCGCTTTCAGTGCAATTCCATCCTGAATACAATCGTCAGTTCACCGCTGATCTAATAGACTTGTTTGGCGCAGAGCTGATGTCAGCAGGTGAACTGCAGACCGCTCGCGACAGTTTGTCGGCAGAGGTAGCAGACGATCTTTGGTGCCATGAAGTAGCCAGGTTTTTTCGCAAACACTGCCACAGTTAAACATTATCCGAGTCCTTTGCAGTTACCTCGGATGCTTCATTCAGCTTAATTCGAATGGCACTGCCATCTCCTTTCAACCGAATATTGCGCAGCAGTGCTGTCGAGCCCGGAAAAACGGAAGGTTTGACTTTCTGCGGCTGCTCCGGTGACAACAACGACTCGGGGGTTATTCTGGAATTGTCAGGTGTGGCGATCAAACAAGACCAGAGCAGCGGCTTCTTATTGCCATGACTACCCCTGTCCAATCGATGCAATCGAAATTCGAGCGCACAGAATACACACCCGGTGCCGTTTTCTAAATGACGCCGTCTAG
>CAZOXM010000190.1:0-3949 GCA_964583825.1 uncultured Granulosicoccaceae bacterium | reverse complement strand
GCCTTGCTGCAGAACAAATGACAAGCTCTCAAATGACCACACTGTTTGCTCCAGCGCACTAGCGGACCGCAAGCCCCACAGCAGGGCTGTGGCAAGTGCTGTAGTTCCGTTTTTTCTCCGGTAATCGAAAAATTAGCGCGGCGCTAAGTCTGCGCTAATTCTGGGTCCCTATACTTTTTTCCAACAGCACAAAGGCTGTTGAAAAACCCAACTTTTTCGGAGAAAAACATGATTAAGAGTACCAATACCGTCAACATCGATGGCGTCGATTTCAAAGCGGTGGATCTGAGTCGCCTGTTTGCCAGTGATTCGGACGACAAATTCGTGCGCTGGGTAGTGCGCCCGCTGGCGCTGCTCGCGGCAATCGGGGTGGCCGTTGCAGTTTTCTTCGCCAGCGCTTTCCTTATTATGATTTCACTGGCGCTGCTGCCAATTCTCGCGGTGGCGATGTGGGCGATGAAAACCAGGATCGAGCGCGAGCTCGCAACCGATGAGTCGGTTATCGAACTGGGGGATGAAGCGGGTACAGATGGGCAGGCAGTTCGTTAATGCGTAGTATGCAGCGATGCGAATACTACTTGTAGAGGACGACCCACAAATCGGAGCGGCCATAGACAGCGCCTTACAGCACGCTGGTATGGCCGCCGACTGGGTGACCGATGGCAATGCGGCGCTGGCCAGTATTGAGGCCGGCGCCTTCGAGCTGGTGTTGCTCGACATCGGTCTGCCCAAACAGGATGGCCTGAGCGTGCTTGGGCAGCTCAGGGAGAAGCGCAACAGTGTGCCGGTGATTATCATCACTGCGCGTGATGCGCTGGAGGATCGTATTGCCGGTCTCGATTTGGGCGCTGACGATTATCTGGTCAAGCCGTTTCAGGTCGGTGAACTGCTGGCAAGAATCCGTGCGGTATCACGCCGCCACTCGGGCAGTGCGCTGCCGGAACTAACCAACCGGGATTTTTCACTTAACCCGGTCGACAAAACCGTTTTGTACAACGACGCGCCGGTAGAGCTGACTGGCAGGGAATACCGTTTGCTGCAAACCCTGTTGCGCACACCGGGTCGGATCTATTCGCGCGAGGAACTCGAGGAAAGAGTTTACGAGTGGGAAGACGATATCAATAGCAATGCGATTGAATTTCTGATTCACAGCCTGCGAAAAAAGACAGATAAAAGTGCAATCAAAAATGTGCGTGGTCTTGGCTGGATGGTGCCCAAAGCGTGATTGCGGCACTGTTTCGAAAATCATCCGGCGCTAATCCGCGCCTCGCATCACGACTGCGCTCCGCGCTGCTGCTGACGTTGCTGGCGGTGCTGGTGCTGGCGACGGTCGCTGCAGCCATCACAGCATTTATAGAATCCAGTGACGTGCAGGATGAAACGCTGCTGTCAGTCGCACACCTGGTTCGAACCAATCAGATCAATGCACGGTTCGACGCCACCGTGTTCCGTGACGATGATCTCGATGACGGCGTCCATGTGTGGGAACTCGGCAGTAAAAAGCACAGAAGACTGCCGATCAGTCCCTCTCTGTCTGACGGTTTTCATACGGTCAATGGCAGGGGTGGGCTCTGGCGTGTCTATGTCACGGACAACCGGCAGTCCGGTAAGCGCTATGCGGTGGTGCAGAAGCTGAGTGTGAAAACCGAACTTGCCAGGAAAAGCGCCTTTAATACAGCACTGCCGCTGCTCGGACTTTTTCTGCTGGTGCCGTTGCTGATCACGTTTATTGTGCGGCACAGCTTCAGGCCGCTGGATCGTCTTGGGCGACGCATCAGCGGCAGTGAATCACTAAAAATCGATTTATCCAATCGTGAGGAGATTCCCGTCGAGGTATTGCCCTTTGTCTCTTCCATTGAAGTATTGCTGGAAAAAAACGATGCATACAACGCACGGCAGAGACGTTTTATTGCCGATGCAGCGCATGAACTGCGCACGCCGATCACCGCCTTGTCTCTGGAGATAGACAATCTGCGAACCGCACCTGATCAGACACAGCGCGACGATCGGGAAGCCATCCTCAAGAGCAGTGCCGAGCGGCTGCAGCGCCTGGTAAATCAGTTACTCGATCTGGCCCGTGCTCAATCAATCAATGAAAGTCAGCAACAGGTCGTCTGCCTGAATGATATTCTCAAAATGCAGGTCGCCGACCTCTATGTGCTGGCAGAAAACAAACATATTGAACTACTGGTTGATCGCAATGAAACCGTGCATGTGGCTGATATTGGCAATCAACTGCAGCATCTGGTGCGCAATGCCCTGTCCAATGCTATTAAGTTCACCCACGAACACGGACAGGTAACCATCGAAATCTATCCGCACGATGGCCGCGCTCACTTTCATGTGCGTGACAACGGGCCGGGTGTGACCGAAGAACACTTAAAAAAACTGCATGAGCCGTTTTATCGACCGGTCGAGCAGGCGACGCTGACTGGTGCCGGACTCGGGCTTGCCATTTGTCATGAAATAGCCACAGGACTTAATGGTCAGCTGGCGCTAAGAAATCTGCCGGGTGGCGGCTTTGGCTTTCACTACATGCAACCCACAGTGGATGCCATGCCCGTTCCATAGATCGAACAGAGTCGCCAGCCGTCAGGTGAGCACGACGATATCGAGCGGCGACCGGCTCAATCGCTCGACACCCTGTTCCTTTACCAGCACCGAGTGGCCCCAGCACATGGCGTAGCCGCTACTACTGTCCATCAGGATCATGTGCAGAAAATACACATTGCCCGCATTCATGAGCAGCGGGTTGTCCCGATAGAACATCGGGAAATCCACCCAGATCGGATTAAAAACAGCACCCATGCCATAACCACATGCCTGTAGTCTCGCGTGTTGAAATCCATGTGCGTCGAGTACTCTTTCATGGGCGGCATAGACATCGCCCATGGGTTTACCCGGTACCATGGCATCTTCGCAGGCTAGCAGCGCTTCGGTGGCGGCAGCGTGCATCGCGTGTTGTTTTGCGTGCGCACTTCCGATGACAAGGGTACGCATCATCGCGGCATGGTAGCGGTAGTATGCACCTGACCACTCCAGCGTCAGCTGATCCACCGGGTCAAGGTGTCGCGGTGCGCTTTGATAACGGCATAGCAATGCCTGTGCGCCCGACCCAATGATGAATTCATTGCCCGCGTAACTGCCGCCACCGCTGAACACGGCCCCCTGCATGGCGGCGAGAATGTCTCCTTCAAATGCACCGGCACCGGTCGTTGCGAGCGCGGCGTCCAGCGCATCGTCGCTGAGAGCGGCGGCTTTTCTATGGTATTCGATTTCCTGTGGACTTTTATCGCGTCGCAAGTCGCGAATCAGGTGTGAACTCTCGATCAGTTCTGTGCGGCTGCCAAGTGCCTCCTGCACAAGGTGGCCGTTGTATGCGGTCAGGCCGACCGTGCGCGTTTCAATACCTAGTTTGCCGGTATCGAGATGCATTGTGTTAAGCAGTGACAGCAGATGCATTGCCGGGTTGGCACCTTCGACCTCCTGCCATATATGGAGTTGTTCGTCGGTCAGTATGGAAGTTTGTTGTGCCTGCCGCAGGTCTGGCAGTCGGGTCAGCAGTGCCAGCTCCCCGCCGGCACTGAGTACCAGGCATTGAAACATCGCAAAACCGAATGTGTCGTAGCCGGTGAGATAGTACTGACTTTCCGGTGCAAACAGCAGGATGCCGTCGAGCCCTGCCTGTGTCAGCGCGTCCGTCGCGCGATGACGGCGGGCAGTGAATTCCTGTTCGCTGAAGTGTACTGGCATAGTGCAGGCCATCGGTCAAAAAAAACCAAGTTAGCAGAGATACGCGGTAAACGCTTACCAGACTGTGGTATTTTTATCCTTTATGTCTGCACAACACATGGGGCAACAGGAGCAATAGCAGAATGTGCTGTATAACAGATGCTGCCTCTGCCACTGCCGGGTAAATCTCAATGGAAAATCAATTTAATGGTGTTCG
>CAZOXM010000189.1:0-4017 GCA_964583825.1 uncultured Granulosicoccaceae bacterium | reverse complement strand
CCCGCAGCACGAGCAGGAATACAACGAACTTGGCACCAGCGCCGGTTACTACGACGACTGGCAGGACGGCCGTGACCCGGCCGGTATCTGCACGCAGGATCCCGAACTTGCGAAACGTCTCGATCCGGTGGAAGCCGGTCGCAGGCTGGCCAACTACCTCAATGTACTCACCCTGGAAACACAGACCCTGGCGCGCGCCTGTGGCAAGTCGCACGTACACAATCTTGAACCGGAAGATCTCGCCGCACTGACGATGGAAGCTGCGGCTATGGCGCAGATCCCGCTCGCGGGCACAACGTGGATACCGGGGAAGGTGTAACCGCTTTATAATCCTCGTACAGGGCGTGCGACCTGCGCCTCTCACTCTTTAACCGTCGCTCCTGCTCATGACCCAGACTGCAATTCCCTATCTCTTTATGCGCGGCGGTTCCTCTCGCGGGCCGTATTTCAACCGTGCAGATTTACCGGAAAATCCGGAAACGCTGTCACAGGTGCTGATCGCTGCGGTTGGTTCCGGCCACCGGCTGAATATTGATGGCGTCGGCGGCGGGGATGCAGTCACCACCAAAGTGGCCATGCTGTCGCCGTCTGATGATGAGTGGGCCGATGTCGACTATTTCTTTGCGCAGGTTTCGGTGGAAGACCAGCTTGTTGACTACAAACCGACCTGCGGCAATATTCTTTCAGGGGTGGGGCCTGCGGCAATCGAGATGGGGCTGGTACCGGCAGCCGCGGAACAGACAGAGGTTAAGATCCGTGCAGTGAATACCGGAGCAAGTATTGTTGCCACGGTTGAAACACCTGACGGTGAGGTTAACTACGATGGTTCTGTTGCTATCGCAGGGGTGCCGGGGAAGGCCGCACCGGTGGCGCTGTCATTCTCCGGTGTATGCGGTTCGTGTACCAGTGGTCTGCTGCCTACCGGTGCGGTGAAGAACACCATCGACGGCATAGAAGTCACCTGTATGGATGCTGCGATGCCACTGGTGATCGCGCGCGCGGCGGACTTTAACCTGACCGGTTATGAAAGCGTTGCAGAGCTCGATAACAACAAAGCCTTCTTCGCGAGAATGGAAGCCATTCGCCTGAAGGCCGGTGCGTTGATGGGGCTGGGTGACTGCCGTGACTCAGTCATACCGAAATTCGGGCTCGTCGCGGCACCGGTGGAGGGCGGTACCATGACTGCACGTTATTTTATGCCCTGGAAAACCCATCATGCGATGGCGGTCACCGGCGCGCAGTGTCTGGCCGCGTGCGCGATGGCACCGGGTTCGGTGGCAGATGGACTGGTGCAGCGACCCGAAGGTGTACCTGTGAATGTGACGCTCGAGCACCCCACCGGCACCATCGAAGTGGTTATCGACTGTCAGTGTGAAGGTAACTTCGATGTGAACAGCGTTGGTCTGGTGCGAACGGCGCGCAAGCTTGCCGATGGCAATCTATACATACCTGCCGCGATCTGGAGTGGTCACTGATTAAAACGATGCAGCATCCGTCGCCGATTACCGCAAACCCGGCGCTGATCACCCCGGGTGTTGGCGAAAACGTAGCCGATGTCATGGTGATCGGCGGGGGCAACGCCGCCTTGTGTGCTGCCATTACAGCGGCTGAAGCCGGCGCCCGTGTCACCCTGCTTGAACGTGCGCCCAGAGCCTATCGCGGCGGTAACAGTCGCCATACCCGCAACTTTCGTTGTGCACACAGTGACGACCTTGGCGTGTTGTCCGGTGCCTACGAGCTTGAAGAGTTCTATAACGATCTGCTGCGCGTTACCAAAGGCAATACGGATGAATTACTTGCCAAAACAGTGATCAGTGAATCCTCATCGAGCTATGAGTGGATGAATAAGCAGGGCGTGATTTTTCAGCCATCGCTATCGGGTACGCTGTCGCTTTCCCGGACCAATGCGTTTTTTCTCGGTGGTGGCAAAGCACTGGTCAACGCCTACTATCAGCGCTGTGAAGACCTCGGTGTGACGATCTGCTACAACGCCACCGTACTGGACCTGCATATTAACCAGGGCGCGTGCGATGGTGTGCTGGTCGATCTTGCCGGTGAACAGCAATACCTGCGGGCCGGCGCGTTTGTTATTGCAGCCGGCGGGTTTGAGTCAAACAAGGAATGGCTCGCCGAGGCCTGGGGCGAGGCTGCAAAAAATTTTCTTATTCGCGGTACACCGTATAACCGGGGCGAGGTGCTGAAACAAATGCTGACCCACGGTGCCGATTCTATCGGTGATCCCACACAGTGTCACGCGGTGGCCATCGATGGCCGCGCCCCCGAGTACGACGGTGGCATTGTTACCCGGCTCGACTGTGTGCCTTTTTCTGTCGTGCTCAATCGGCACGGTCAACGGTTTTATAATGAAGGTGAAGATGTCTGGCCGAAGCGCTACGCGATCTGGGGCAGGCTGGTTGCAGCACAGCCGGATCAGGTGGCCTATGCGATTATCGACAGCAAGTCGGCAGAGTTGTTTATGCCATCGGTCTTTCCCGCCACTTGTTGCAATACGCTGGAAGACCTCACCGATGCACTCGGGCTGCCGGTGAATGAATCGGTGCAGGCGATCACCGATTTTAACCGGGCCTGCACAGACGGCGACTTTCACCCGACCGAACTCGACGGGTTGGGCACACGCAACCTTGAACCACCCAAAACCAACTGGGCACGACCGATCGATACACCACCGTACTACGGCTATGAGCTGCGGCCCGGTGTGACTTTTACCTACCTCGGCGTCAATGTCGATCAGCGCGCCAATATTACTTTTAACAATCGGCCCTCGGCCAATCTGTGGGCCGCCGGTGAAATTATGGCGGGCAACATTCTCGGGGAAGGGTATCTGGCCGGTTTCGGCATGACCATTGGTACCGTGTTCGGAAGAATCGCTGGCGCGGAGGCAGCTCAATATGCACTCGACCAATGAAGTGATTACGCTCCACCGTGATTCCGAGGAGGCAATTCGTCAGCTGGGTATTTGCAACTCGTGCCGCTACTGCGAAGGTTATTGTGCAACCTTCCAGGCGCTGACCCGGCACCGCAGTCTGGACCTGGCTGCCGTTTCGCACTTATCCAATCTGTGTCACAACTGCCGCGGCTGCTACTATGCATGTCAGTACACTGAGCCGCATGAGTTCGCACTGAATATACCGGCGGTGCTGGCTGAGGTGCGCGGACAAAGCTGGGAAGATAACATTCGCCCGTCAGTCGTCACACGGCTGATGCAGAGAAGTCTGTGGCCCTATGTGGTACTGACGGTGCTGTTTTTGGTTGTGCTTGGTTTGGTTGCCGCATCGCCGTGGCAATCTGCAGCGCCGTTCTACAGTGTCATCAGTCACACCGTCATGGTGATGATCTTCCTGCCGCTGTTTATCCTGCCGTTGATCGCCCTGTGGTTCGGCTTGCGTCGCTACTGGCAGTCTGTCGGTGGTGATCGTCTGTCGGTAGCGGATGTAATCAGCGCGTTTAAGTCGGCGGCGACACTCAGGCAACTGAGCGGCGGGCAGGGGCAGGGCTGCAACTACGAGTCGGGCGAACGTTATACCTCGCATCGGCGTTGGGCACATCAGGCCGCGATGGTTGGTTTTTTACTGTGTCTGGCGAGTACCTCGGTCGCCACCCTTTATCACTATCTGTTCGGCTATGAAGCCCCTTACCCTTTTTTCAGTCTGCCGAAGCAGCTGGGAGTCATCGGTGGGGTGTTGCTGTCCGGTGGTTGTCTGGCAATAACCTGGCTTAAGTGGCGTGCCGAGAAGACGCTCGGCTCTGAACAGCGCCTCACAGGTGAGTATGCGTTTATCGGTTTACTCTTTCTAGTGTCGACCACCGGATTGCTGCTGTACTGGAGCAGCGGTACGTCAATGGCAGGTGCCTGGTTAGTGATTCATCTGGCGTTTGTCGCGACCTTTTTTGTCTCTCTGCCGTATTCAAAAATGTCGCATGGTTTTTTCAGGCTGGCTGCACTGTGCCGGGAAGCGCAGATAAAACACCAATCGTAATTGAGTGTCTGTCGGGTCA
>CAZOXM010000188.1:0-4071 GCA_964583825.1 uncultured Granulosicoccaceae bacterium | reverse complement strand
TGTGGATTTCCCTGGAACTTCCGCCCTTGCATTGATTGCATGTCGCGGTTGAACAGGCTGCTACCATCCGAGCCTTTATTCGCACCGCCGAACTTCTGCGTATTCCCAAATTGGGAACCTTTACTTGCCTGATCTGCCCCACCGAAATTTCGGGTTGGCATCCTCCCGGCATTAATCTTCATTGTCATAAATTAAACCCCAGTTAAAATAGAATAAAACTACTCCACCAGAGTGCTGCGACGCAGCACGCTTTTGCAGACAGGTGAGTCTACGTCCCAAGGTATGTGACTGATATGCGGAATATTACTAACCGATATACGCGATAATACGTAATGACACTTAAATGACGCGTCGTTCCGGACTGCTGTATTCTTCACCTTCCTCGCCCGGTCAAATAAAAAGACATCATCCAGCATTCAGACACAGTGGAATTCGGACTCCGATCGATCAGCATGGCGGACGATGCGATAAGCAGCACTGTGTCTCCGCCACAAAGTTGGAAATGTAGAAAATACAATTAGTTGGCGTGTCGCTAATTCCTGTTGTCTGCTAAAGTGTTTCCGATCTGCAGCAGTCCGTTAATGTGATCTGCTCAAACCATCTTGCTCAGGCTCTCCCGTGGACAGCTAAAGCGCGACCGAAGCTGAAAAGATAACAACCATACGGTATACAAGCCCTCCCACGCGGGACTTCGTTCGACATTAATCTGCGGCATTGCTTTTTGGAAAATTCTGATGACGAAGCACTCCAGATCGTTTGCGGTAATCGGCCTCGGCACTTTCGGACGTACCGTAGCGACTGAGTTATCCCACTACGGGAATCCAGTGCTGGGTTTCGATATCGATGAAGCTGCAGTCAGCGACATTGCCGATACACTTGATGAGGCAGTGATTGCTGATGCAAGAAACGAAAGAGCCTTGCGCGACGCCGGAGTCGAACACTGCAGCACAGCAGTCGTCGCCATTGGAGAGGATTTAGAGGCCAATATCGTTTGCACCATGAACCTGAAGCAAATAGGAGTTGGGGTGATTTGGGTAAAGGCGATGAGCAGGATTCATCACCGAATTCTCTCCCGGCTTGGCGTTGACCGCATTATTCACGCTGAGCGGGAAATGGGACAGCACGTTGCTGAAATGCTGCATAACCCAATCGTGCGCGACTATCTGAATATTGATAAGGGGCTTTATATTGTCAACATTCTTGTACCCGAACACATTGCCGGTCAGCAGCTCGCTTCGCTAAAACTAAAAGATAAATTCAATCTGCGTTGCCTGGAACTCGTACGAGACAGCCAACCGATACTAACTGACAATAACGACCCCTCTCTCATGAAGAACGACCGACTACTGGTGATTGGTAAGCGTTCCGATTTGCGAACTTTTGGTGACAGCCTGTGAGCCCACTGCCGTTAACTCCATAGAAACGGTTCGCTCTTCATGTCTGTTCGACTCACACCCCCTTTGCTCCTGATGTTGCTGTATGGCGCGCTGATTGCGCTGGGTGCAGCCGCACTAAAATTACCCGGCGCAACCAATATCGGTATCACATGGTCACAGGCTTTTTTCACCTCGACCTCATCAGTGACGGTGACCGGGTTGGTTGTTGTCGATACCGGGTCCGCTTTTACTGTCTTCGGGCAGGCGGTCATCGCCGTTCTAATTCAATTCGGCGGGCTTGGATTGATGACCTTTGCGGTTTTTATTTTGTCCATACTCAGGAAACAGATCGGCATACCCGAACAAATCGTACTGCGGTCAGACCTTAATCGTACGTCTATCGGTGATCTTATTTCACTGGTGCGCATTATTGTACTTGTGATGCTTTTTTGCGAGCTGGTTGGTGCGTTAATACTTGCGTTTGTATTTGTGCCGGCGTTCGGGTGGGAGCACGGGCTGTGGACGTCTGTATTCCATGCGATCTCTGCGTTTAACAATGCAGGCTTCTCGCTCTACGCAGATAGCCTTACCCGCTGGGCCACCAACCCCCTGATTAACATTTCGGTGCCTGCCATGTTTATAATTGGTGGTCTTGGTTACGCAGTGCTTGCTGAAATATTACAACGGAGGGGATGGCGCCGGTACTCGCTGCATGCCAAGCTTATGCTGTCCGGCACAGCTTTCCTGATTGCGTTTTCTGTGGTGATGTTTGCTCTGCTGGAATGGAATAATCCGGCAACTCTGGGAATGTACGACTCACCAGCCGATAAATGGTGGGTGAGCTGGTTTCAGGGCGTTACCACGCGTACCGCAGGTTTTAATACCACAGATATAGGCTCTATCAGCGACGCTACTGCGTTGATGTTTATTGTGCTGATGTTCGTTGGGGGTGGCAGCACATCGACAGCAGGTGGCATTAAAGTTACCACCGCTATTGTGCTCGTGCTTGCAACCATCGCTTTTTTCAAGCGGCGTCAGTCACTGGTGGCATTTGGTCGCCGTATCGAGGTTGAACAAATTATTAAAGTGATGGCGCTCGCTACCATCGCAATCCTGTTTGTATTTATCGGTACCTTTGCCCTGGTAGTCGGTCATGATGGCGATTTTCTGGATTATTTATTTGAGGTAGCATCCGCTTTCGGCACGGTGGGGCTCTCACGCGGTGTTACCGGGGAGTTAACCCCGGCCCAATCGGTCGTTATTATGATTATTATGTTCTTTGGTCGTATCGGCCCGCTGACGGTCGGCTTTTTTCTTGCGACCCGCGTTGCTTCAAGTATCAGATACCCCAAAGGTGAGGTTTATCTCGGATGATTTATCTGGTCAGGAATCTGTCGAACCGATAAGTCCTGGATAACAGCGTCTGTGGAATCCATGCCACATGTAAATACGGGTTTCCGACATGTGTTGGGGCGCGCAGGCAGTCGCAGTCGCAGCCAGCCGTTTCCTTTGTCACCCGAAACGGTTGGCAGGTGTTCCGGTAACCCCCGGTACCTGACAACTAAACAGGTCGCCTTCCCACGGGGTGGCATTAAGGTGTGCCGGTGACATCGTAAAGCGTGCAGAGGTAATATACAGCTCGTTGAGGTCTGCGCCGCCAAAAGTACAACTGGTCGGCCATGTGCAGGGGGTGCTGACGCGTTGCACAGGCGTGCCATCCGGGTTGATGCAAAGTATTTCCGCACCGCCGACAACGCGGCAGTTCCACAGGTGGTTGCTGCTATCGACACATGATCCGTCGGGTAAGCCTTCGGGGTAGTCTTTTAGGAAAGTCTGTTTGTCGGTTAGCTTATTGCCTGAATTGTTTTCAGTAAAACGGTATAGCGTGTTGTGCCCGGTATCACCAATCACCACCCGGTCTTCGACCCAGGCAATGGTGTTGGTAAGCCAAAACTTTTCACTCACCATTAATTCGACTTGCCCATCGGGCGAAATGCGCCATACCTGCCCGCTTGCTTCGGTTTGTTCTTTAGGCTGCCAGTTACTGTCGACATTGTTTTGCATGGTGCCAATCCAGTAACAACCGTCGGGCCCCACCACTCCTTCGTTCAGGCGATTGCCTGGCAGATTGGGTTCAATGGCAACAAATTCTTCGAAGCGACCACCCGGCTCCCACAGTGCCAGACTGCGTTCAAGCCCCACAATATAACCACCGTCTTTGCGCAGTCCGATGGATGTCACCATGCCATCGGTTTTTTGCACTTCATGCGCTTTGCTTTGTGGACTAAAAATATGAATGCACTGCCCGAGCATGTCGACCCACAGCAGTACTTGTTTTTGATCATCCCAGATCAGGCTTTCACCGACAGTGCAGGCACAGGGCAGAACTGATTCGGCGTGACCAACAACTGTCACCGATGCGTTAACTGACATTGGAGATCCGCATACCGTCCATGAAGTGTTTGCGCAGAAAGATGAATAAAATGATCGCAGGCACTGAGGCAATAACGGCGGCGGTCATAATGACATTCGGACCAAATGATGAATAGCTGCCCTGAAATACCTGAAGTGCACTCATGACTGAGCGCACATCGGTTTTGTTCGCCAGCACTGTTGAAAACAGCAGGTCATTCCAGATCCAGGTGAATTGCAGCAGAAAGGTGGCGGTCATGGGGCCGCGACAGTTGGGCAGAAT
>CAZOXM010000187.1:0-4104 GCA_964583825.1 uncultured Granulosicoccaceae bacterium | reverse complement strand
AATGAATTTAACCGCGCAAGATGGTTGTTTTTTTCCCGGGAAGGTCTAAAACAATGGGTGCGTGGCCTGTTTGCAACAGTCACGTTCTCACCCCCATATCGGGCCCGCCATGCGGGCCCTCTTTTTATCCACCCTGATTACCCAACCGAACAGTTAGCGTCAGCCAAATGACAGACAGTGCGGCTGCGTAACCGTTATAATCCCCGTATCGCCTATCCGAGACAGTCTTATCATGCGCATGGATTACTACAGTGACCAAATAGAAAAGTCTATTGCAGACACCCAGGCAACGGTTACCGGGGATGGCAGTAAGTTCGAAGCGCTGGTCATCAGTGACAGCTTCGCCAACCTCGCCACCATTAAAAGACACAAACTCATCTACGCGGTTTTGGATGAACACATCAAATCCGGTGCCATTCACGCGCTCTCAATAAAAGCCTACACAAACGCAGAGTGGGCAGACAAACAAAACGGATGATGCACAATCAGGCAGACGACAGCATTGTTCTCGTAAGGCACCGTTCTGTTACCACACCGCGGTACCGGACGACGCCAAATTGGTAGTCCCCACCCGAAGTACCCCTCCCCTACACACCTCACAACCGACTCGCGCAAATGGCACTGATCAGATTACGTGATATCTGCATCTCCTTCGGACCGGAAGCGCTGCTGGACCACGCCGATCTGGTAGTAGAAGCGGGTGACAAAATCGCAGTACTCGGGCGCAATGGTCAGGGTAAGTCCACGTTGCTCAAAGTCATCGGTGGAGACCTGACTGCAGACAGCGGCCAGATCGAACTGGCCGATAACCTGACGGTGGCGCGACTGCAACAGGAGGTACCAACGGACGAAGATAGCCGACGTGTTTTCGAAGTGGTCGCCTCAGGCCATGAGCCGAACACAGCCGCTGCCCTGCTGGAAATCTACCAAACCGGCGCGGTGACCTCCGCGATCGATGACAACATCTGGCAACAGTCAGCCAATGTACAAAGCGTGATCAGCCAGCTTAATCTATTACCGGACGAAGTCATGAGCACACTGTCAGGGGGTCAGAAGCGTCGAGCGATGCTGGCTCGTGCACTGGTGACTGAACCCCGGATATTGCTCATGGACGAGCCGACCAATCATCTGGATGTCGCGTCGGTCGAGTGGCTGGAGAGCTTCCTGCGCAAGCTCAGAGTGACAATGATTTTCGTCACCCACGATCGACAACTGATCAAGTCACTGGCCAACCGTATTGTTGAAATTGACCGCGGATCGTTAACCAGCTGGAATCAGACTTACGAGAAGTACTTGCAGTCACGCGAACAGGCCATGGCAGCCCAGGCGGAGCACGACCGTCAGTTTGACAAAAAACTGAAGCAGGAAGAGACCTGGATCAGACAGGGCATCAAGGCGCGTCGCACACGTAACGAAGGACGCGTGCGGGCATTGAAAAAACTGCGTGAGGAACGTGCGAAAAGGCGGGCGCAAATCGGCCAGGTCAATATCCAGGTTCAGACCGGCGACAAGTCCGGCAAAGTAGTGTTTGAACTCGACGGGGTCAGCCATCGCTATGATGAAAAAGTTATCCTGAAGGATTTTTCCACGACCATTATGCGCGGCCAGAAACTGGCTATTATCGGCCCGAATGGCAGCGGAAAAACAACCCTTCTAAAAATTATTCTGGGCGAGCTGCAACCCGACAGCGGCGGCGTCAAACTCGGCACCAACCTTCAGGTGGCCTATTTTGATCAGCTTCGCAGCCAGCTGAACGACAAACTCAGTGCCGCGGATAACGTATCGGAGGGCGCTGACTTTGTCGATATTGGCAGCGACAGAAAACACATCATGGGCTACATGCAGGAATTCCTGTTTAGCCCGGAACGGGCACGAGCCCCTATCACGGCATTGTCAGGGGGTGAACGCAACCGATTGCTCCTCGCCAAACTGTTTACCAGACCGGCCAATGTCCTGGTGCTCGACGAGCCGACCAACGACCTCGATGTAGAAACGCTCGAACTGCTTGAATACACGGTACTGAATTTTACCGGCACCGTACTCATCGTCAGCCATGATCGTGAGTTCATAGACAACATCGCCAACACCACCATCGCTTTCGAAACCGATGGCTCGGTGCGCGAGTATGTGGGTGGCTACACGGACTACCTGAGCCAGCGGCCCGCGCAAAAGAGCAGCACATCCACACAGAAGAAAAGCGACACAGCCAAACCGAAGACGTCGCAGACCGGCAAAGTAAAACTGTCGTACAAACTACAGCGCGAACTTAATGAGCTTCCGGCGAAGATCGAGGCGCTGGAAGCGGAAAAAGAAGTACTGGAGACGAAACTGGCAAGCCCCGACATTTACCAGAACGGTGGCAGCGAACTCACCGATCTGCAGGCACAGTACGCATCACTGGAAACAGCGATAGCGACTGCTTACGAACGGTGGGATGAGCTGGAGTCGATCAGCAGTCAGTAAGCAGCGACAGCGCACCGCCCGAGACGCGGCCCACTAGCTCGATCTTTCACTCAACAAGAGCGATCGGCCGCCCATATCCTGCGGCACTGACAGCCCCATTAGCTGCAGAATAGTCGGTGCAAGATCAGCCAAACCACCACCTGTCGCCAAATTCCACGGCACCTGATCCTGAATCATACAGGCCACTGGAAAAGTCGTATGCTGCGTGTGCGGGGCACCGGATACCGGATCGATCAGCATGTCTGCATTGCCGTGGTCCGCGGTAAGCACCACCGAAAAGTGATTATCACTCGCGGCAGCGACAAGGTCACCCACCACCTCGTCGACCACCTCGACCGCTTTGATCACTGCATCGCGAACACCGGTATGACCTACCATATCTCCATTGGCAAGATTGACTACAATCAAACCGTAAGCCTGTGACTGTATCGCTTCGAGCACTTTATCGCGCACCTCATAAGCACTCATTTCCGGTTGTAAATCGTACGTATCCACTTTAGGTGAATTAATCAAACCGCGATCCTCACCGCGATAAGGTGCTTCGCGGCCACCATTAAAAAAGAAAGTCACGTGCGGATACTTTTCCGTTTCCGCGGAGTGAAATTGTTTGATCCCCGCGTTTTCCACAACCGCCCCGAGCGTCGTCCCCGGTCGATCTTTTTCGAAGGCAACCGCACAGGGGAAGTCCGGCTGATACTGCGTCATGGTGGTGAGTGTGATACCGCTGAAGTCTGCCTCTCTGACAAAACCGTCAAATTCCGGATCAATCAGCGCACTGCTGAGTTCACGAGGTCGATCATTGCGGAAGTTAAAAAAGACGGCGTTGTCTCCGGCGGCAATCAGTTCGGCTTCGGCAACAACAAAAGGCTCGATAAACTCATCCGTCTGATCTGCCTGCCAGGCCGCCTTGATACCTTCAGCCGCTGAGTTAAAGGTTTTACCTGCACCGGTAACCATGGTTTGAAATGCGCGCTCCACACGCTCCCAGCGCTGATCACGATCCATCGCATAGTAACGGCCACTGACACTTGCAATACGACCACCCGCCGCTTCAAGCGCTGCTTCCACCCGGGGCAGATACGTTTTGGCGCACTGTGGTGCAGTGTCACGACCATCGGTAATCATATGCAGCATCGGCACCACAGATTCACGCTGACAGGTTTCTATCAGTGCCACCAGATGATCGACGTGACTGTGCACGCCACCATCGGACACAAGACCGATCAAATGCAGCGGACGCCCCCTGCCCGCGGCCTGATGACAGGCGTCGACAATGGCCGCATTTGTAAAGAAAGAACCATCGGCAATGCTATCGTTAATGACCACCAGATCCTGACGCAGTATGCTGCCACTGCCGATCGTTAAGTGCCCTACCTCGGAGTTTCCCATTTGCCCGCTCGGCAATCCGACGGCAGCACCCGACGCCTCAAGCACAGTGACCGGGTTACTGGAATACAGCTTGTCGAGCGCGGGGGTGGCAGCAAGCGCTACCGCGTTGTCTAGCCTGGACGGGTTTAACCCGATACCATCCATAATAATCAGCAGAGTGGCGCGTCTGGGTGCATCGTTAAACGTTGACATAGGGTTTTCCGAAGATAGCGGCCGGCATTGACTGCTTAGCCCGGCCGACGGGCGCTAGTG
>CAZOXM010000186.1:0-4291 GCA_964583825.1 uncultured Granulosicoccaceae bacterium | reverse complement strand
TACCTGTTGTTCAAGCTTGGACCGGTAATGCCGCCGTTTCTCATCGCCGTTATCTTTTCGTATCTGGCGAACCCGTCGGTCACATATCTTGAGAAAAAGGGACTGGCGCGCACGGTTACCATTCTCGCTTTCACCCTGATAGTCGTGGTTTTGCTGCTGGTTTTTACATTTCTACTGTGGCCAATCATCAGGGACCAGGCAATAAGGTTTTCCAGACTGCTGCCGGAATATGCCGGTCAGGTGAACGTGTTTCTGGAGAATCTGGGTCAGTTTGATTCGGAGCCGCTGAGTCACGTGATTGACAACATAAGTGAGGACGCGGCAAGCGAGTCGGGAATATCGCAAGCGTCAGGATCAGCCACCAAACCGCAGTCCGGGACATCAGGCACTGTCATAAACGAAAACAATGCTGCCGGTAGCAGCGATGCTGCCGTTGACGACTCGCCAGTCGACCCGATCATAGACCTTGTGAATCGATCATTGCCGGAAGACCGCAGTGGCACCGTCAGCACCACGATCAGTGTTATACAACAGTCGCTGGGGACACTGGTGCGATTTTTTTCTTCATTGTTTCTTATTCCGGTGATCGGTTTCTATTTGCTGCGTGACTGGAACAAAATTATAAAGACGATACAGCAGTGGATTCCTGCGGCTTACCGCTCTGGTGTGACCGGGATTGCCCGCGCCGTTGACGATGTGCTTGGGCAATTTTTGCGGGGACAGGTGATAGTGATGTTATCGCTTAGTGTTATCTACGGGGTGGGGTTGGTCCTCGTGGGCATAGACTTCGCCATTTTGATCGCTGTGGTTTCAGGGCTGTTGAGTTTTGTGCCGTTTCTCGGAACGGCAACAGGACTACTGATGAGCTTACTGAGTGTATTATCCGAATCCGCCACATGGTTTCACGCGGGGCAAGTGATTTTAGTATTTGCAGTCGGGCAGTTTATTGAAGGCAACTACCTTACCCCGAGGTTAGTGGGTGACAAAGTCGGTTTGCATCCTGTGGCGGTTATATTTGCGCTCGCGGCCGGTGCGCAGTTATTTGGACTTACCGGTCTGCTGCTGGCACTGCCGGGTGGTGCCATTTTATGGACCATCATCAAGTATATTTCCGGTGACGGAAATATTCGCAGTTCAATTGAAATTCCGCACGACAACCATTCGAACAAATTAACGTGATATGTTGGCCTGTCAATATTCAACAACTGCGTGACAAATGGAAACATCCAGGCAATGAACAACGCCCGTCATGGACGCAGCGCTCGAACGCCAGGGCAAATCCCCATACGAGGCCTTGCCGATGTTGGCAGACGAATTTATCAACGACTGCTGGATGAAAACATATCACACTTGTGCGCTGGCGTTGCTTTCTACGCGACACTGTCGATTTTTCCGGCCCTGGCTGCTGTGTTTACCTTTTATGCACTTTTTGCAGACCCTGCCAATATCACTGAGCATTTTTGGGTGCTACCTTTGTTTTTGGATTGCTATTGACGATTTGGCTGGCCAGACGTGGCATGCAGGCCCTGATACATGCAATTACGATCGCCTATAAAGAACGTGAATCTAGGTCGTTTGTTCGTTTAACCCTCTACACCTATTTTCTGACGTTTTGCGCAATAATTGTGATCGTAACCCTGATTACCGTAGTAGTCGGCATACCTGTCGGGCTGCAATTCATGGACTTGCCGTCGTACGCCACCAGTATTGCCATTGCGGTGAGCTGGCTGCTGTTCACCGTCACATCTATGGTGTCAATCGGGTTTCTTTATCGATATGCCCCGCCCAGAACACCTCCCACCTGGCGATGGCTGTCAATCGGTGCATTCTTCGGCACCTTCACCTGGTTTGCTGTTTCAATCGGGTTCTCTATCTATGTTAGCCAGCTGGGTAACTTTCAGGAGACCTACGGCACGCTGAGTGCAGCAGCTGTTCTTTTAATTTGGCTTTACCTGTCGTCGTACTGCATTGTCATGGGGGCGCTGCTCAATGCAGAACTTGAACACCAAACCCGCTACGACACGACAGTTGGCCCCGAGCGACCAATGGGTAGTCGTGGTGCACATGTCGCCGATACGTTGGGCAGGGCTTTTGACCCGGAAAAACCTAACGCATCAGGGAATGATGAGGTTTGAGTAAACTCACCGACGAGCTCAGCTGTGAAGAATTGCCGGTGGCACTCTGGTTTATACTTGGCTGGTATATGCGCAAATAACTGCTGAAATTCTTTCAGATTCAGGAGGTGCGTCAAACCTGCCCGCTAGTCCGTGACTGGATCACGTTACGCCAGCGTCCGCCGAAACCAGCCACGGTACATCACAATAAAACAGTTATAAGCTGTCAATAAAGTCACTGACTTCCTTTTTTGCTTCTTCCTTGCTGCGACCATAACGTTGCTGGATCAGTCCTTCCAGCTGCTCCGCCTTGCCATCAATCTGGTCAAGTTCATCGTCCGTAAGCTCGCCCCATTTTTCTTTCGCTTTGCCAGCGACTACTTTCCAGCTGCCCTGAAGCTGATCTTTATTCATGTAGTAATTTTCCAGAAACACACCACGAAACAGTGGTGCAGGAATATTAGCGGTGACTTAAGAATGATTCCATTGACATGTAAATATTACATGTGGTCGAGTCTGCCTACTGGTGCAACATTATAAATTATTTTTAAATGTTTATGTGTAATACAGGCTTATGCGCCTGGGACACTGTGGCAGATTATCACATTACCCGGATACTAAATCTGGCGTCTTAACCGATATAGACTTCACTTTTCGGATAGCTTATTCGAGCTGGTACACGGGTTGCCAGAAAAAATCCGATGGTAAGCGGACCGAGTCGGCCAAAAAACATGATGACCATGATTACCGTGCGCTGCAGTGCGTCTAGCTCAGCGGTGATACCTCGTGACAGACCGACGGTACCGAAGGCGGAAGTTACTTCAAAGAGGCTGTCGAGAAACATTCCGTCCTGACGAATCATCAGGATAAACGTCCCGACTACAATAAATGAAATACCAATAGTCGTGAGCGCCATTACCTTTAATATCTGCTCCATTTCAATTCGGCGCCCGAAAGCAACCAGTGAATATCTTCTCCTGAAAAACGCGTGTGTGGCAAGAACAAGTACAAAAGCAGTAGTCACTTTAATACCACCTGCGGTAGAGGTGCTGCCACCGCCAATGAACATAAGCACGATAAAGAATAATGAGGTGGTATCTCGTATAGATGTGATATCAGTCGTGTTAAAGCCGGCAGTACGGGTGGTGACACCCTGGAACCAACTGATCCACAACTTTTCACCGATAGAATGATGCAAGCCCAGCGTGTCAGGATTACGCCACTCAAGCAATGCAAATACAATGACCGACAACACGGTCAGGATGACTGTGCCGGAAAGCATTAATTTGGTATGTAGTGAATAACGCGCCCACCCTTTTCCCTGCAGAATTTCGGCTAGAACGGCGTAGCCAAGCCCGCCGACAATAAACAGGGCCGGTACGCAGATGTTGATCACAGGATTCGTCGCCCAGTGCGTCAGACTGTCGGAATAGAGAGAAAAGCCTGCATTGTTGAAGGCGGAAATCGAATGAAAAACCGATGACCAAAGCCCGTGACTCCAGCCGAACTCCGGTACAAAAACACTGGTCAGGAAAAGTATCCCGATGGTTTCGCAAACCAGCATAACGAGTATAATTGTTCGCACCAGTGAAAGCAGATCACCTATCGAGGTTCGATTTAGATCAGAGCGCAGTACGATGTGCTGCGGGATGCCTATTTCCACCCGCAGTATCGAGAGAACAAACAACGCAAACGTCATCAGGCCCAAGCCGCCCAATTGTATCAGCACTGCGATAACTGCCTGACCAAACGTCGTAAACACTGTCCCTGTATCAACCACTACCAACCCGGTGACGGTCACTGAGGAGGTTGCTGTAAACAGTGCGTCAGACCAGCTCAGGGCCGTGGTCGAGGCCGCTGGCAGTTTGAGCGCTGCCGCACCAAGCACAATGAGCACCGCATAGAGTAGCATCAGGAAGAGCGGTGGTGTAATTCGAACGGACATTCCGTACTGGTTCTTCGGTCAACCGGTTGTCAGGTGGTCTGCATTATTCACAATGCGACTGAGAATGTTAAAGCAAATGTCTATTTCCATAGGTCTACAACGCCTTTTTGGAGCTATTCTACCTTTCGCAGTGTGTCTATTTACCATCAGTCGAAAATATGGCTTCACATCTCGCATGATCAAGCTCGGCGCGTAGCGGGCCACGCTACTCGCTCGATCAAGCGACCTGTTT
>CAZOXM010000185.1:0-4339 GCA_964583825.1 uncultured Granulosicoccaceae bacterium | reverse complement strand
GCCAAACACCAGCGTAAAAGCGTTTGGTTACTTTGCGCTTTTCAAAGTAACACCCCACCCCCCAAACCTATCAACTGGCAAACTCCTCAGGATCAAACCCGGCCCTGGTGTAGTAGTCGCGAGCGCGCGCTTCATCCTTCTCCACCCCCTGACCTTCCATGAAAATCATCCCGAGCGTTGTCCACGCACCGGCCAGCCCGCTGTCACCGGCCTGCTCCAGCAGGGTGACGGCCTGCGCCGTATCCTGAGCCACACCTTCACCGTAAAGATAGGCAACACCCAGTGAGTGCTGTGCCAGACCGAAGTGCTGATCTGCCGCAAGGCGCAGTAATTCAGCCGCTCTGCGTGGCTGAGCAATCACACCGAGTCCATTCTGCAGCATAATCGCGCAGCGGTATTGCGCATCGGCACTGCCATTGTCAGACAGCGGTTCCAGCATTTGCCATGCACGGCGGAACTCTTTCGCTTCGAATGCAGCGATTCCGCTGGCGAGTTGCATCTCTTCATCGTTCATTGGTAAATAATAACGGTACCTGCATCACTTTGACAGCGACCGACAGCGCTCACGGATTATTCAACAACTGAGCGCTCGAGACAAAACCCGGGGCATTTTTCCCCTGGGCCGTGAACCGTTCCATACCGGAACAGGTATCAATGAGGTGAATGCGGTATGCTGTGCGCGCTTCAGTCAACGTTTATCAGAGCCTCACTATGAACGACAAAGTATCGGTCTGCAGCCTCGACGATATTCCCTTCGAAGATATGCGCTGTGTGTCATTGAACGACAGAAACGTGCTGGTCGCACATACCGCAAGCGGTGTATTTGTCGCCGATGAAATGTGCACACACGAAGATGCACGCCTGTGCGACGGCAACCTGAACGGCACGCTGGTCAAGTGCCCGCTGCACGGCAGTCGCTTTGATTTAACCACCGGGGAAGTACTGGATGATCCGGCAGATGAAAACCTGGTGGTCTACCCCGTTACTGTTGAAGACGGCGAGGTGTTTATTACGCTGCCATCCGACGATACTCAAGGAGCCTGACCATGGCGAAGTACACCGGCGATGTACCACCCGTCGCCCATGCAGAACTGATTCACTCGGTGATTCAACGCGTCGCCACCGGACCGGAACTGAGTAAAAACATTTCCTATGAAGAGTCGCGTTCTGTCAGCAATGCACTGCTGCACGGAAAAATGGACCCGGTGCAGGCTGCAGTTTTTTTAATTGGCTTACGCATGAAACGCGAGACTGACGACGAACTGAAAGGTCTGCTCGATGCCTTGAACGACGTTACCACCCATGTCACAGCGAACAGTGATCACGTCGTGGTGATGTCGGATCCTTACAACGGATTTAATCGAACCATACATTCATCGCTGTTTGTACTGCCGGTACTCGCGGCCTGCGGCGTCAGCGCCTATTCCCACGGCGTGGAACAGGTCGGGCCGAAGTATGGCGTCACGCATCATCAGATCATCAAAGCACTCGGCGGCAATCCATTACACAACATGGAACAACTGGCAGAGCACATTGCCAACCCGACCGTCGGCTGGGGCTATGCAGATCAAAGTGTGTTCTGCAAACCGCTCAGCGACCTGATAGACCTCAGAGCGAAGATCATTAAACGACCGGCCCTGAGCACCACCGAAGTAATGCTGACCCCCGTCACCGGCCGACAGCAAACCCATCTGATTACGGGCTACGTCCATAAGCCCTATCGCGAAATCTATGCGATGCTCGCACGACACCTGAAACTCGATTCACTGTTATTAATCAGGGGCACTGAAGGCGGTGTGATTCCTTCATTTAAAGCCAAAGCACACTTTGTTCGATACCATGGCAGCGATGCAGCACAGGAACACGATGTCGATCTGGAACCACTGGCACTCGCCAGAGACTACCGCGCCGAGGACATCCCCGAGAGCACACCGACCCCTGCACAGCCGGCCCCGTTCGGTATGAAATGGGATAACGACAGCCTTTCGCGAATGTGCGCCGACAAAGGCGTGGCCGCCCTTAACGGCGAAGCCGGCGCCGTCTACGACGCCGCGGTACTGGGTGCCGCACTCACTCTGTGGCACATTGGCAAAGAATCAACAATAGCAAACGCGGTCAGCGCAGCACGAGAAGCGATCACATCCGGTGAAGCAATGAACAAATTGCAGGCCGGACTCGCTGTGTAAGCACATTGAATAGAACAGCCACACCCGGGTTGTATTTTACGCGACATACGTCTGCCCGTCCGTTTCGACCTTCAACTGAAAGGTAACTCATGAAAAGCATTCCAAATATTGGTTATGGCACCTGGAACCGGCCTGGAGAGGCCGCTTATCAAGGTGTGACCGCCGCACTTGAAGCCGGGTATCGGCACCTGGATTGTGCAGAAGGCTACGAAAACGAAGAGTACGTTGGCCGTGCGATTGCAGACTCTGGTATATCTCGCGACGACCTCTGGGTGACCACCAAGGTCGCCCCCGAAAGTTTCGGGCCCGGCCAAATCCATCCCCATGTGGAAGCATCGCTTGAAAAACTGGGCACAGGCCCGGTTGATCTGCTATTGCTTCACTACCCTTCGATCAATGATGAATATGACATCGAAGACTACATGGCTCAGTTTGCCGAGGTGTACGATGCAGGGATGTGCAAAAACATTGGCGTTTCAAACTTTACCAAGCCATATCTGGAAAAAGCGCGCGCGCTTTTGGGTGACCGAACGCTGCTGACCAATCAGGTTGAGCTGCATGTCTTTTTGCACAACACTCCCATTGTCAGGTATTGCGCCGACCATGATATTCGAATGACCGCCTATTCTCCGCTGGCGCGAGGTGCTGTGACTGAAGATCCGACGCTACTTGCCATCGCTCAGGCGGCGGGAGCAACGGCATCCCAGGTGGCGCTTGCGTGGTTGCTGGCCAGGGGCCATGTGGTCATCCCGTCCGCTGGCAGTCCAGAGCGGATCCGCGAGAATTTCGGTGCGGGCGAAGTGGTGCTCACCCCCGAACAGATTTCCGAGATCGATAGTTTGAATGCCGACAAAAGGTTGGTGGATGGCCCGTGGTGCCCCGCATGGGACGTTGCCTGAGTCACCCTGATCCGACCACGTAGCAGTGTAGATTTACTCGTGTTCTTAAGTTGCTGACTGGTTGCGGCGTGCTAACGCGGTTTGGCCATCGTGGCTTGCGGTGACGTTGAACCGCTCAACTTTGAGAAGCCCGCTTTTGGCGTCGTCGCTTCAATGCAGCATCTCCGTCCGCTGAACCATCGTGGAACGTGCCAAACCATTTATCGATCGGAATAGTTCCGTCCGCATAATTCACTTCGAAATAGCGGTGGTGCAGGTAATGCGCGTAGTAAGAAACATCCACTGATTTATCTTCACTTAACGCAAGCCGATCAAAGCCCGTATGGCCTTGTGCCGGCGAAAGACCGGCGAGCAAGCTGACATTCAGGAAATGCAAAGGATGTGATGGCACGATGAAATAAACCACAAAGCCCGAGAAATACAAAAGATGTTCAACCGGGTGCATCGACAACCCTGACCACGGTCCGGGATTGATATTGCGATGATGGAGATAATGGATACGTTTGTAAAACCACGGCAGATGAATGAGCCGATGTACACAATAAAAATGAAACTCGTGTAAGAGCGGCACCATCAACCACAACACGACGAACCAGATCGGGTTGGATGCAAAAGCAAGCTGCGCCACGTATCCATTGGCATATAGCCACCAGGCAACACATTCCCAGGCTGTCCAGATCGGCACCCCGGATGCCAAAGACCAAAAGACGTTGTCCCGTGTTTGAGTGTTGAAGGTGAATGCTGGATTACGCGCTTGCGGCCAGCGCTTGTTGTACTTGAAGGCCGTACCCTGGCCTTTGCGAAAATAAAACCAGTAATGCTGTGCACCGACGACGGCGATCAGCAGGCCGTAATTACGAAGAAGAATGAGCAGGATCCAGTCCGGCGCGACCTCCTGCATGCGAGTAACATCGGGCGTGAGGAACCAGAACACAAAAACGCTCAGGGCGGTGTAAACGGCCGTCCACGGGAACAAATACCCGGGCAGCCACGCGAGGATACCACGCAGGCTCACCGGCCAGACAAACACATCCGGATAGCCGAGATTTTTGTGTGGCTTCCAGTAGCCGCGACTGTCTTCCGCGCCCCACTTACTCTCGTCCATCTGCTCCTCCAGCCACGAATTCACCCGCCCACAGAAACCCGTGCTTCGATTTTCTTTCACATTGGCGATGATTGCAAAAGACCGTAAGCGAGACCGTCATCTCATGTAACCGTAAATAATTCATGTAAACAGAATAACATCCAGACATG
>CAZOXM010000184.1:1674-4410 GCA_964583825.1 uncultured Granulosicoccaceae bacterium | reverse complement strand
CAAAGTCAGGCGCCCACGGTACAATTGAATTGTTCACGATTCTATAGTTGGTGTTCGTGAGCTGATCAATCTCTGCCATTTCGCTGATCGTCAATTCAAAATCATCGATGGTGAAATTTGCCTGAATATTGCCCCGCCTGGTCGACATCGTATTTACACTCACGCCCTTTTGTAAAATCCATCGCTGATCAACTTGTGCGGCACACTTTCCGTGTTGTTGGCCAATGGTCTCGAATAACGGGTATTTGAAAACCTCGCCTCTGGCAACCGAACAGGTCGCGTTACTTAAACACACGTGTTCACCCGTCGGCAATCTTTTAACTGCGTAAAAACGATTCGCGATCTCGGCAGCGCGCAAAAGCAGTCGCTCGTTAGTCCCCGGGTCAGCGCTCGCAACTGACTTTACAGCGCTGTCTTTTTTTATAGCGGCGGTTTGCGAACACCGAATAAAGTTTATCGAGCGTCGTCAGCAGCCAGGCGGGTGACACCAGTTTCGCCAGCCAGCGGTAGGCCGGCAACTCCTGCCACAGTACCTTGAAAGCATAGGCACCGGTAACGAGCCTGCCCTGATGGTCAGTGACATGCAGCCGTTTCATCGCCGCTTCGTGTGATACACCGATGTCCTGCAGTGCTGTCGCATCCGCATCGATATCAACCCATTTGACCCGCTGCTGACGGTCGATGCGCTGATAGTGTGCCACTTCCCGTCGACACAACGGGCAGCCGCCATCGAAGTACATCACTACCAGTTGCCGGCCAGCCTGATTCATTGCATTCGCTCAGTAATTATTCAGTGCGTTAAATACGTCGTATGGTCATTGATGGATTGTTGCACCTTGTACCTGACGCAGTGCGTGTACCCCTGCGTGATGCTGACAGCCGGGATGAAAAAGCGGGCACGCAGCGGTTTTTATAGTGTCAATTGCTATTGACACTTGCCTTCATTTGATGCCAAATGTCGGCATGGTCGGGTAACCGGCCGGTGTTGGAGGAGGAAACTGTCTGCCGTTCAACGCATGTTTGCGTCGAACGGCAGCGCGTGCGAATTTGCTTGTGTGAGCTCGTTGCACAACGCCATGCTGTGCGACTACGGTGGTGCGCATTGTCCACTAGTGCACGGGTCGCGCAGAAAGCCACCTGTCCGCGGACCGGTGGCATGCCGTGAGGTTACGGTGTTACGTAACTTTCAGCGATCGTCTGCAGGGTGGCGAATGCTGCTTCCGAATACATCACCGCATTCTCTGCCTGTTCGCTGTGCATTCTCGCACCCCGTCGAACATAACCCTGTGCGTCGATCAGTAATAGCGCTGCGAAGTCTTCCGCGTCTGTAACATGGCTGATTGCGACCGGCAGGTCGACTTCGATCATGGACACACCGTCTACAGTCACCACTTTCCATGCACTGTTGCCAAAGTGTTCTGCAGTGCCGGCGTCGGGTGTAGAGCGAACCGCACCATCGTTGGGTGCGTCCACCAGAGGTTGTCCGGTGATGTCCCCGGTCTTTGTTTCCAGCCCATCCGTCCCAGTGTCTGTATTCAATGCGTCTATTGCCGGTACTTCGATACATACCGGCTCAACGATCAGGTCTTTGCCGGTATCGGGAAGCCTTGTTGTCGCCGTGCTGTCAAAGTCGGTGTCCAGCGGCATCAGTTCCGGTTCGTCCAGCGGAGCAAAAGTTTCACACAGAGGCAGCACGTCGACTTCGCTGCAACGTGGCAGAGGCACCTCTCCCTGTTGCTCGTCGAACAATTCATCGGGGACACACGCCGCCGGCATTGGCTCTGGATAGACGTCGCCATGGTCAACCGGAGTGGCAAGCCAGGTGGCTGTGCCGGAGGTGGGCAGTCCGTCGTCGTCAAGCGAGTCAGTATTTGCCTGTAGTTTAAGGTCTATCGCCTGTCCCGCTTCGTGGTGGTGAACGATTGCACCCAGGCTGACCCCGGACAGACTTTGTTCCCGGATCGCATCGAGTGAGCCTGCCGGTGCAAAGCCGGCGTCGTCCATCACATCGACGACGTTACAGTTGCCGTTAAACTGCTCGCACCCAACCGGGTCGTCCTGCGGGGTCCAGTTAAACAATACGTGTGTCTGTGACTTTCGCTTTACGTTGAGGTGGTGCACTGCGGCACCTTCCGGGAACCGTGCTTCGTCGTCCTTCAGTGCGGCGAACCCGGTATCGCCACCAAGGCGAAAGAGATGGTGCAACACGGGTGTGTTATCCAGTGCGCGCGTCGTCGCGTAGACCAGCATTTTGCCGTTACCACTGGTGAGCACCGCGCTGCCGTCGTCCAGAAATTCGACTTCACCTTCAGGCCCGCTGTCTGTCAGCGCTACCCATTCGCCGTCTTTAAGATAAAAGCCGAAAACGGGTTCGTCTGCAGCATCGCGTGGTTGTTCTTCCCAGCTGCCGGTGAAGTTATCGTACTCGAAGGTGGTCTCCAGCAGTTCGTTGTTTCCATCGATAGTGATGTGACCGTACTCGGCATAGCAGTCTGTCGGCAGGGCCACCGGCGAAGGGGTGCCGTCGTCATCAAGAATGACTTGTACTGGCTTTTCGGGTACATGGTCGAGCGCTTCGGCTTCGTGGAATTCCTCGCTGTGGCATTCTACTTCCAGCCAGTACATGCCCTGCGTCAGCAGGTCTTTGACCGGCACCCGGCTCACGTCGGATGTATCCCGGATTGCGTCGATCTTTTCTATCAGGTCGATATCGCTTTCCCTGCGCTCCAGTCTATC
>CAZOXM010000184.1:0-1574 GCA_964583825.1 uncultured Granulosicoccaceae bacterium | reverse complement strand
ATTGGGCTGATAAATTCCGGCCTGCCGGCGGGCGTACTGAGTGTGAGTTTTTTGCCGATGGGCTCACCGGTGTCCTCATCTATTGCAGTGACCGGCACGTCCGCGATGATTGGTTTATTGCTATCCGCAGCGGGAATATCGAGTTCGTAGGTGCCTCCTGCGCCAGAGGTGGCGGTGGGTTCGCCGTCGTCACACGCACCGTTCTCGTTTGTATCCAGGCACACCAGTGCGCCCTGAATGTAGCCGTCTGCCACCCGGCCACTGATCGTTTCCGTAACGGTCGCAACCGGCGGCGCCGGTGTGGGTTCCGGGGTGTTGTCGACAGGTTCGCCGGTGCGGGTTTGCGAGGCCGGCTGCTCCAGTGCTGCGGCAGTTACCGGCACCACGCTGGTGCCGCTGCCACCGCCGCAACCGACGCTAATCGCTATTGGCAACAACAGGATCAGTGCGCTTCGGATAGGGGGTAGGGTCATTTAACACGCTCCATGTGTTTTCTGGTCAAGGACACAGAGGGCTCTATGACAAACGGTACCGCGCGCAGGTGCGCGATGCTCGGGTTGGCCAGTGCGTACAGCAACCCTCTGGCGTCAACCTCAATAGCGACCTGTCAGAGTTGCTCTTGAACGGTCAACGAGAGTGAGACTGGGTAAGTGTAGTGAGCAAGTTTCAGCAGGATATTGGAAAGCCGTTGCCGCCAGTCTGAGGGGTGTTAAATTCGCCACCAAATGCTCATTTATGGACGGGCCAGGGGTGATAAATAAGTTTCACTAGATCGCCCCCGCTTCCCTGAAGGCGCTGATGTCAGCCTCGGTGAAACCCAGTTCCTGCAATATCTCACTGGTGTGTTGCCCCGGTGTTGGCGGTGGCACTGCGATATCCGACCGGGCATCGCTCATCATTATCGGCTGCCCGACGACCTGGGTCGGCCCGCGCTCCTGACTCACCATGTCTCTGGCGATGCCGAGGTGTTTTACCTGCGGGTTGTCGAAGACTTTATCGATGCTGTTGATTTCACCGCACGGAATGCCGTCTCCGTTAAATCGATCGATCCAGTGATCACTGGTGTCGGTGCTGGTGATTTCATTGATGATTGCATTGAGTGCGTCGCGATTGTCACTGCGGGAGGGCGCATCACTGAACTCCGGTGCGTGCAGTCGCTGGTCGTCGAGTGTGGCTTGCAGACGTTCCCAGATCGCCTGTCCGGCACAGGCAATGTTGATATAACCGTCGGTTGTCTTGAACACGCCGGTGGGGATTGAGGTCGGGTGGTTGTTGCCTGCCTGCCCGGGTACTTCCCTGTCCATCAGCCAGCGCGCCGCCTGAAAGTCGAGCATAAAAGTTTGCGCCTGCAGCAGCGATGTCTGTACCCACTGGCCCTTGCCGGTGCGTTCGCGTTCCAGCAGCGCCAGCAGTGCACCCTGCGCGGCAAACAGGCCGGCGCACAGATCGGCAATCGGGATGCCGACGCGCATCGGGCCCTGTCCGGGTTCGCCGGTGATCGACATCAGGCCGCCCATGCCCTGTGCGATCTGATCAAAGCCGGGGCGTCCTTCATAGGGGCCGTCCTGCCCGAA
>CAZOXM010000183.1:0-4533 GCA_964583825.1 uncultured Granulosicoccaceae bacterium | reverse complement strand
ATAAAGCGTTTTCGCCTCTTTTGCGCTTTTCAAAAGGGGCTCGGAGTGCCATGGAATGGCTATCGAAAATCGGCATGGATGCCACGTGTAAACTGCTGAGCGCTGCGAATGAAACGCGTACAAAGAAGCAGCTATACCGCCACGGCAAGTGACCCTCCCCGTCGCGTAGGCTCCGACCCTCCCAAAGGGAGGGTATCAATACGGCGTAGTGGACTGCTCACAGCGCGGACCATCAGCGGTAGGTGCCTCTCCGCACCACAAACGAAAGTGAAACGGTTTAGCGCCAGCTGCCGCCGCCTTTCGAGCGTCAGCCAGGTGAACCTCACTATTGGCTGGAGTCTGTTCAGCTCTTTGAAGTGTCGCGACGGAACTACCCTTTGATGCAGGTTGAGCCAGGTTGGAACAATCCGCGCTGTTAATTTCGGTGGTTCCGCCTTCATCAACGCCTGACTGGTTTGAAATTTCAGCGACAATCGATTCCAGCGCAGAAATTCTATCAGTGAGCGGTTTCAATGCCCCGATGCACGTCCGTGTGCGGCAGCGCTAACGCGCCATCCCTGGCGCTTATACCCGGCTCCGCGTTATCGCCCGGAACGGATCAAACGCGGGGTGGGGCTTGCGTCGCCTGTGGTGGGCTGTGTGTTACACCTGCCGGGTTCTTGTCTCGCAGATCGCGCTCTTTACTATTGAGCGTAAAGTAAAGATAGTTTATTCTTTAAGATCAGTGTAAAGACTAACTCCAATGTCGAAACTAAGCGCAAAGAGACAAATCACTTTACCGGCAGAACAGTGTCGCGAGCTTGGGGTCGAGCCAGGTGATGATCTCCATTGTTACGTGGCAAACGGCCAGCTCACTTTGGTAAAAAAAACCAGGGGTAGCGCTCGGGCGATTCTTAAAGGCGTTAAAGCTGACAAGCGATTTTCTGACAAGGAATCACGCGACAGTGGTATGTCATGATCGCTATAGATACCAACGTACTGTTGCGCTATCTGTTGTTTGATGATGAGGTACAGAGTAAAAAAGCAGCAAAGCTGATCGATTCGAGCCAGTCGATTTATATTAGTCACGTCGTGCTTGTGGAGACCATCTGGACGTTAAAAGGAAAAAAATACAAGCTAACACCTGAGCAAATAGATCGAACAATCAGCGCTTTGTTTGAAGATTCCAGCATCGTCATGCAGGATGACGATCTGGTCTGGAGAGCTTTGATTGATTATCGAACTCATGCCGTTGCCGGTAGCAAGAAACTGGATTTTTCTGACGCGTTAATTGGCCATTTGGGGCGGGGTGCGGCGGAACAATATGGCGAGCAATTTGGCGGATTCTACACGTTTGATGTGAATGCCAGGTCGGCACTCAAGTTTGCTAAAACTCCGTAGTGAACCCGTCTGTCTTAGCAGACTGCACTCGGTTATGGACAGACAACAGAGGTCAGAACGCAGAGTATAGATATAACCGGCAACTGTCAGCCATGACCAGCCACTCGCTGATGCCAGAGAGATTTACGCAAATTAGGGGGCACTAAGTTGGAAAGGGATCTGCAGAGCCTATCACCGACATGTATAAAAGTGTTCAGTAAAACAATATACAAATTTTCCAACGAATAATATGACTGCGGAGCGCATCGGGTTCATTGCCATTTTGCCGCTCCTGCCAGTCATCAATTTTTAACGCTATAAACGGATCTCACTTTGTCGAACAACACCCCGGTATTGAAACTTAAGAAAAACGAAGAGCGTCGCTTGCTTGCCGGTCATATGTGGGTGTACAGCAATGAGGTGGATACGGCTGCCAGTCCGTTGAATGCCTTTGATGCCGGGGGGCAGGTGGCGGTGCATTCAAGTCGTGATCAGTTTATCGGGATGGCTTATGTCAATCCGCGGTCGTTGATCTGTGCGCGGGTGTACAGTCATCAGCGTGATCGGGCGTTTGATCGGGAATTGCTGGTGGCGCGACTGCAGGCAGCACAGCTGTGGCGTGAGCAGTGTTATGGTGATGCGTGTTACCGGCTGGTACATGGCGAGGGTGACTGGCTGCCGGGGTTTGTGGTGGATCGCTTTGGTGATTATCTGGTGGTGCAGGCTAACACTGCCGGTGCTTATCAGTGTCTGGAGCTGTTGACGGATGCATTGCAAGAGGTGCTTAAGCCCGCGGGTATTTTGCTGAAGAATACCAGCGCGACACTGTCGCTGGAGGGGCTCGATTCGGAGACTAAAGTGCTGGCCGGTGATGTGCCGGAGACGGTGACGTTGAAGGAAAACGGCTTGACGTTTAATGCCATGATCAGGAGCGGACAGAAAACCGGCTGGTTTTATGATCATCGGGATAACCGGCTGCGATTGCAGTCAGTCTGTCGTGGTAAGCGTGTGCTGGATGCATACAGTTACCTCGGTGGCTGGGGGGTAAATGCACTCGCTGGCGGTGCGGCGTCCTGTGTGGCAATTGACAGTAGTGGGCAGGCGCTGGCGGGGGCAGAGGACAATGCCCGACTAAACGGGTTTGCATCGGAATGGAGCGGCATTGAAGGCGATGTGAGTGATGTGCTGAAGTCACTGAAGTCGGAGCGTTTCGATGTAATAGTGCTCGACCCACCGGCATTTATTCAGCGCGCCAAGGACAAGCGGGCAGGCCTGCAGAAGTACATCAGTGTGAATGCACTGGCCTGTGGTCTGCTGAATGAGGGCGGCTTGCTGGTGTCCGGTTCGTGTTCGCATCATCTGACGATTGATCAATTGCAAAAAGCAGTGTTGCAGGCAGGGAAGGGTAAGGGGCGCAGTGTTCAGCTGGTGGGCAATGGCGGGCAGGGCGCGGACCATCCGGTGCAGGCTGCGATTCCCGAGACTGCTTATTTAAAGTGTGTGTACGGCAGGGTGATCAGCTAGTGGGCCGCTTGATAATTAAAGTAACACTTTTCTTCGCTACAGCCGCCATTGCTGCGTTGGAAAAACTCGACGTATGACCCCACGCTTCGAGGAGGATCGGCTGAGATGTAACGCGAGATTCCCTAAGTCTCTGTCGCAATCAAGGCCTTTGTGCATACAGCTCGTATCGGTCGGAATAGAAACATGGCGAGAGCAGTGTCTGCCCCCCGGCTGCTGACTAAAAAAAATCGTTTTACCGTCCGCCGGGTGGCTTTACCCAATCTTGAATTCCGTCGTTTTAACCCAACATTGACGGTTTGGTTTAATTACTACAGAGACCGATCAAAATGGATGTCAATTCACTACTGAACAGTGTCATGGGCAATGCCGGTGCCGGCATCAATAAGGCGGTCAATACCGCTAAATCCGGCAATGTGCCGGGTGGTATGCTCGGTGGCGTTGCCGCCGGTGGGTTGACAGCGCTTTTATTGTCGAACAAGAAGGCGCGCAAGATGGGTGGTAAAGCGCTTACCTACGGTGGCATGGCGGCCGTTGGTGGTCTGGCCTACAAAGCCTGGCGCGATCACCAGGGGAATCAATCGGCATCCTCTGCAGATAGCGGCGCTGCGGGTGCTACAGCACCGGCACTCGAAGCACCGAAGGGCAGTATTTTTGATCTCGCTAATGCGCAGAAAACCAACGCCGGCGAGGATATGCGTCTGGTGCTGATTCGCGCGATGATCAGCGCGGCCAAAGCCGATGGCCATATCGATGGCGATGAACAGGCTCGCATCGAACAGCAGATTGCCGAACTGGACATTGGCGCTGAGGAACAACAGTTCCTGGTGGAGCAGCTCAACGCAGCGAGCGATCCGATTGCAATCGCCAGGTTGTCTGAGGGTGAAGAGCAGGCGGCAGAAATTTACCTCGTGTCGATTCTGGCGCTGGATCTTGATACACCGGAAGAGCGCAGCTACCTCGACCGTCTCGCAGACGCATTGTTGTTGCCGGAGCAGTTGAAACAGCACCTGGAGCAGCAGGCCCAGGCGGTGGCTTAGTTATCTCCTCGGAAAGGGTGCGTTTGTAGCGACTGCTTGTTTGGATAAGCCGCTTGGTGATCCGGGTTGTACTTAACCGTTGAAGTACCCGTGTTGGTGAGCGATCGCACTTATCTGATTGCTTCCCGGTAGTCAGTCGGGTGCCGCATCAAGCCGTCTGCGGCTTTGATTCGCGGCTTGTGATGCGGTAGAGGCAGTGTTCCTGCATACCGCTTTCCCGGGGTACAGCAGGGTGCAGGAAATTATTATTCGTGTTGCTCATGCCGATCTTTTCCATCACATGGCGGGATCTAACGTTCTTCAATGTGGTGATCGAAAACACTTCATCCAAATTGAACTGACCAAAGGCAAGCTGCAGGGATTTTGTAGCGGCTTCAGTAGCGAAGCCATGCCCCCACTGATCGAATGCCAGGCGCCAGCCGATTTCAACGCAGGGACAAAACGGCAGATCGGCGGTGAAACAGCTTAAACCGACGAAGCCGATAAAGTCGCCGCAGTCTCTGCGCTCAGCCGCCCAGAACGTATAACCCCGACTGGCGAGTTGCTCGTTAAAGAGATCGGCCATCTCATCGCTTCGTTGCCGCGTTTGCAGCGCTGGAAAAAACTCCATCAC
>CAZOXM010000182.1:0-4565 GCA_964583825.1 uncultured Granulosicoccaceae bacterium | reverse complement strand
GTATCACCCATATGATCCACAGAATTAGAACCTACGGTTTCGATTAGGGTAATCAGGCCCTCTGTTTCCACGGCACCGTAATCAGCACAATCCCCGCACAAACCAGAAACAACGACACCAAAATCGACACACTGATGCTCTCATCCAATATTAGCCACCCAAACAACACCCCAAACACCGGCGCCAAAAAACTAAACGATGCGGTAGACGCGGCCGGGTAGATTGACAGCAGCCAGAACCACAATAGAAACCCGATCGCTATGACACCCACCACCTGAAACAGAAACACCCACATTAGGCCGACTGTCATCTCCCGGATCAGATCACCGAACAGCAGGGATAGCGGCAGCAGTATCATTGCAGAGACGACGAGTTGATACAGGAGCTGCATTTCAGGGGAGGCGCGTTTGAGGCGTGACCCTCTGACCATCAGTGCGATAGCCGTCCAGCACAGGCTTGCACCGATGGCCAGGAGATCACCGGCAATATCTGCGCTGCCGCCTTCGCGGGAGGTCATGGCGACAGCGACACCTGCGACTGCGAGTATCAGGCCGATGAATCGTTGCGTCGTCAGTGATTCATTCGGGAGCAGGAAGTGTGCGGCGACGGTGAACCAGACTGGCATGGTGTAGAACAACACCGAGACCCTCGCCACCGAGGTGAGGTCCAGCGCATTAAACACCATGATAAATTCCATGGCGAACAGCACGCCGCACAAAATACCTGCGACCAGGGTGCCGTCCGTCAGGCTCAGCCTTTTTTTCATCAGCAGCGCAAACACCAGCACAGGTACGATGGCGCACAGCGATCGCAACCCTGCCTGAAACACCGGCTGCAAGCCTGTATTGACGATTTTTATCAGTACCTGGTTCAGCCCCAGCAATGCAGCCTGCAGGATGAGCAGCGATGCGCCGAACGCATCCATTTTTTGTTTTTGTTTGATGAGAGATGCCTTTTCGACGGGCTAACCCGATAGCCGAACAGTTCAGTCCTTGTCTGAACTATCCATCAGGTTTTTAAGATCGGCAAACGGGTTATGGGTTGCCACGGGACCGCGCTTGTCTTCACCGTAGGTGATCTGCTCTACGAAGCGCTGGTGTTCGTTGTCGTGACAAAAGACACACAACAGCTCCCAGTTGGATCCATCCTCGGGGTTGTTGTCGTGGTTATGATCACGGTGGTGTACGGTGAGTTCTTTAAGGTTACTGTTGGTGAATTCGCGCATGCATCGCCCGCACACCCACGGGTACATGCCAAGCGCTTTGCGCCGATAACCCGCTTCACGTGTTTCGTAAGAGGAGCGGGCTTCTGCAACGAGTTTGTCCAGCCGATTATTGTCACTCATGGTTATCCTCCTTTTTTATCTCTGCAAATCAGGCCGATCTGATCTGACACTGCTAAAGCAAATCGGGCAGACAAGAGATGTCCGCCACCACCGCATGCGCATGTGCGGCCAGTTCGTCGTGTCGCGCCGGCCCGGTGAGCACCCCTACCCTAAGCCCGACGTTAGCGGCAAGACCGGCGTAAAGGTCGTGCGTGCTATCGCCCACCATGGCCACCTGTGGCGATTCGAGCCCGGTGTGCCGACAGAATGCGTTGATCATACCCGGCCCGGGTTTACTGCCAAAGCCGGAATCAAAACCACAGATAAAGTCAAAATGGTCAGTCACGGCAAGCCGATTAAGGTGTAGCCGCGCCGTGGCCTCGTGGTCGTTGGTGGCAAGCCCAAGAGTGTATCCGGCCTGCTGTAACGAGCCGAACAGCTCGGGTAAATCGGTGACCGGTGCGAGTGGCAGATCATCCAGCAATCTCGCTCCGGTGGCTTCTATCTGAGCTGATGTGAGGTGCGGCAACAGCGAGGAGAGCCGTTGTATGGTCTGATCTCCCGATTCGCCAATGAACGGTGCACCGGGGGTGAACTCTCGCTCCAGCGGGTCATAGCCAAGGGCGTCGGCAAGTTCGCGCTGTTGTGCGGAGTTATCGGGGCACAGCGTACGAATCATCCGCTCACACCAGGCACCCCAGGTATGGGTGAAATTAAACAGGGTGCCGTCTTTGTCGAACAGGATGCCTTTGATCATGCCTGCGGCTGCCTCCGGGTACGCCTATTAATTTCGAACCGGTCAGTACCCGAGGGCACAGCCGTCCTTGCGCGGATCAGAACCCCCCGTCAACACACCGGTTTGCCAGTCGATATGGATAGCCTGCGAGCCACCGATCGGTCGACTTGCCGGCACCATGTTGTGCCCCAGACTGGCGAGCGCCTTGATTGTCTTGTTGTCGAAGGTGGATTCATACTCCACTTCGTCGACACCCGGCGTCGGA
Organism: uncultured Granulosicoccaceae bacterium; assembly: GCA_964583825.1. GTDB lineage: Bacteria > Pseudomonadota > Gammaproteobacteria > Granulosicoccales > Granulosicoccaceae. Next base: position 2,240 of record CAZOXM010000182.1, on the reverse strand, counting down.
AATAATCGCGGCGCATCCTGAGCCTCCTGTATGTCCATGCCGAAGTCGAGATAACGGGTGAGAAACTGCATGTGCCCATAGGACTGATACTCTCCACCCATTACACCATAGGGCAAAACCACTTTACCGTCTTTCGCAGCCATACCCGGAATAATAGTGTGCAGCGGTCGCTTGCCACCATCAATACCATTGGGGTGCGTCCGATCAACCACAAAGCCCTGACCACGGTTGTGGAACATCACCCCGCTTTTGGCCGCCATCTGCACACTGCCGAATGAATCGAACAGTGAGTTGATAAAACTGCAGGCGTTGCGGTCTTTGTCCACCACCGTGATGTAGACCGTACTGCGATGACCGGGCGGGGTGTATTGCGGCAGCGTGGTCAGGCGTTGTGCGGGATCGATACTCTGGCGGATTTCATCGGCATGCGCTACGGAAAGCAACCAGTCGACCGGCACGTCGGCGTGCCTCTGATCGGCCACGTACAGGTAACGGTCGCGGTAGGCCTGCCTGCCCGCTTCTATTTCAAGGTGCAGCCGTTCGGCAGACAAGGGTTCGTTCACCGCAAAGCCATTGACAATATTCAGCAGCTGCAGTGCGATCACGCCTTGCCCATTGGGCGGCACCTGAAAGATATCGTAACCCTTGTAGTGCGATTTTATCGGGTCGACATACTCACCGGCCGCAGCGGCAAAGTCGTCTGCGGTGTGCAGCCCGCCGAGTGACTGCAGTGTGTCGACCAGGTCGGCGGCGATTGCTCCGCGGTAGAAAACATCTTCGCCTGACTTTGCAATGGCTTCGAGTGTAGCCGCCAGCGCCGGCTGCCGGTGCATGCTGCCGAACGTTGGGGTTTTACCCTCAGCTAAAAACACTGCGGCTGCCGCCTCGTTTCGTTTTAGCAGATCAATTTGTCGGGCGCAGTCCACGCTCACCCGCGAGCTGATCGGGTAACCGTTTTTGGCATAGTGAATCGCGCTTTGCAGCAACGCATCCAACGGAAGTGCACCGTGATCGTTATTCAGCTGACACCAGGCGTTGACCGCACCGGGCACGGTCACCGCGTGTGGCGACTGTCGCTCGATAGATTTAATACCGCGTTCATCAAACCAGTCAGCCGTGGCCGCCGCCGGTGTACGTCCGGAACCGTTGAAGGCGATGATGTCCGGACTGCCCTGCTTTGAATAAAGGCAAAAGCAGTCACCACCGATCCCGGTCGACTGTGGCTCGACCACACATTGCGTTGCACAGGCGGCAATGGCTGCATCGAGCGCGTTGCCCCCGCGCTTCAGTACATCCAGTGCCGCATGAGTAGCGAGCGGGTGCGATGTGGAAGCCATCGCCCCGGTCGCGAGTACCGGGGAGCGTCCGGGTGCTTCAAGGTTGCGCATATCTTCTCTTGCCGCCGGGTGCGGTGTTGTGGCCGAAAATGAACCGACTGTTTACTCTGCTTAAGCAAGGCACTGAACGACAGCCGCGAAGACCGTCGTTCACAGCGCTTTACAGACTCTATTCAGCGCGAGTCCAGACCTGCGATCTGCAGATGACACCGAGCACACAACCCGCGACTTTCAGCTGATCCTCGCCTTCGAGTCGCATGTTTGACTTGTACCACTTTTGCGTATCCGGCGCGTAGATCTTGCCTTTGCCGTAGGAAGTCTTCGACTTTTGCTGCATGTCCTTGATCATTTCAGTGCCGACGATCGATGCATCCTTCACATTGTGCGCATCGACAATGGTGCCGCACAGCTTATCGCCGCAGGGCTGCAGTTCGACGGTCAGCCATGCGCCCTCTTCGGACTTTTCAGTATTCCATTTTCCCAGGAAGGGACTCTCGGCGTGTGCCACCTGAGACAGGCAGGCAGCCAAAACAAACAACAAGACTTTCTTCATCAAAGCACTCCGGTAAACGATAAAATAATCGGGCAGCCGAGCTCACAAATGCGAGATCGCCGACCGACAGCCAAGAATAGCGGATTTCCGACAAGCGTATACCAGCCACCTGCCATTCACTGGTGAGCCACTACTTGCTGATAGCGGGCCGTGCCACCTCTGCACTGTGCCTGTTTTACCGCTTTGGTACTTGATTTTAGACACCAAAACCTCCACAGTTTCGATAATTTCAGAAATTACTGAAATAACCGAAATATACCCTGACACAGCCGATTGAACCCTAATGGATGCACTGATTCTGGCCAGAATTCAATTCGCGGCCAACATTTCGTTTCATATTCTTTTCCCGA
>CAZOXM010000181.1:0-4681 GCA_964583825.1 uncultured Granulosicoccaceae bacterium | reverse complement strand
CCATCCATAATCACAGTAGCCTTCACCGAACACTTCCCGCACATCGTCGCATTGGCCGGAAACCCGGATTCTTCATCGACCTTGGCATCCGTCGCTTCCAGGTACTCTTCCTTCTTCTTCTCAATATACTCCCGCGTCGCATCTTCCTGCTCCGGACCGCGCAACATACCGATACTGATCAGGTGTTCTTCGATGACGTCACCGATTTCAGCGACCAGGGAGGGCATGAGTTTGCCTTTGTTCCAGTAGCCGCCGCGTGGGTCGAACACGGAGCGCAGTTCTTCGACCATGAAGGTGACATCACCGCCTTTGCGGAAGACGGCGGACATGATGCGGGTGAGGGCGACGATCCACTGGAAGTGGTCCATGTTTTTACTGTTGATGAACACTTCGAACGGGCGGCGGATTTCGTGGTCGGTGCCTTCGTTTAGGATGATGTCGTTGATGGTGATAAATAGCGAGTGTTCGGACACGTGTTCCGGGGTTTTGAGCCGGTAGGTGGAGCCGATCAGTTTGTCGGGGCGTTTGAGCGCCTCGTGCATCTGAATGATTTCGGCGGCCGGGATCGCTGAGGCTTCCTGTGCTTCGGCGCTGGCTTCCTGATTGACTTTGTAGCCAACGATTTTGTTGTCGATCTTGATAGTCATACCGGTCATTTGGGGTCTGCTTGTGTTGTTTGCAATGGCAGTGTGTGTTTTGAATTAACGTTGGCGAGGCCGCCAGCGCAAGGAAGGAGCGGGTGAAAAATGCGTAGTGTATGGCTTAACCATGAGCATTTTTGAATCCCGCTCCTGACGCTGCGCTGGCAACGCGTCTGTTCAATTAGAACCCAGGTTAATTCAGTTAGAACTTGCCGTAGTAACCTTCCTTGAGTGCATCGTAGAGGTTGGCTGCAGTGTGGATTTCGCCGTCGTACTCGATTTCCTCATTGCCCTTGCACGTGACCGTGCTGCCGTCTTCAAGCGTAAATTCGTACGTCGTGTTCTCAAGATCTGACTCCTTAACCAGAACGCCCTGAAATGCTTCAGGATTAAAGCGGAAAGTGGTGCAGCCTTTCAGGCCTTGCTCGTGTGCGTACAGGTAGATGTCTTTGAAATCGTCGTACGCAAAGTCTGTGGGGACATTGGCAGTTTTGGAGATAGATGAGTCAATCCATTTTTGTGCTGCGGCCTGTACGTCGACGTGTTGTGTTGGTGTGATATCGTCGGCCGATACAAAGTACTCGGGCAGCTGGTTTTCTTCCTCGGTGGCGTAGGGCATGGCCTCCATGTTGATCAGTTCGCGATAGGCGAGCAGTTCGTAGGAGTACACGTCTACTTTTTCTTTTGATTTTTTGCCTTCACGGATCACGTTGCGCGAGTAGTGATGGGCAAAGCTGGGCTCGATGCCGTTACTGGCGTTGTTGGCCAGTGACAGTGAGATCGTGCCGGTGGGTGCGATAGAGGTGTGATGGGTAAAGCGGCAGCCGTGTTCGGCAATCGCATCGGTAACGGATTTGTCGACGGTGGCGAGCTGCTGCATGTAGCGGCTGTACTTGCCCATCAGTACTTTGCCTTTGATTTTGTCACCAGCCGCATAGCCGTCTTTCTTCAGTTCCGGGCGCTTGCGGAGCATGTCGGCGGTGATGCTGAATTCGTCGTCCATGATGGGGGCGGCACCTTTTTCCTGCGCCAGTGCCACCCCGGTTTTCCAGCCGCTCAAGGCCATTTCCTGGGTGACCTTTTCGGTGAATTGCAGGGATTCTTCGGAACCGTAACGCATTTTCATCATGGTTATGGCAGAGCCCAGGCCAAGATAGCCCATGCCGTGGCGACGCTTGTACTGGATTTCTTCGCGCTGCTTGAACAGCGGCAGGCCGTTGATTTCGACGACGTTGTCGAGCATGCGGGTGAAGACTTCAACGGTGCTGCGATAGCGTTCCCAGTCAAAGCTCGCCTGTTCGGTAAACGGCTTGGTGACGAAGCGCGTTAAATTGATAGAGCCGAGCAGACAGGCACCGTAAGGTGGCAAGGGTTGCTCGCCGCAGTTATGTGCGTGCAAGCCGTTTGCACAGAATGTGTTGATGCCGGGGACTTGTACGTCGTAGACATCCTCAGTACCGTCTGCCTCTACTTTGCTGACGACTGCCGTGAAACGCTCACGGTTGGGTGTGCGCTGGTAGCTCTTTAACAGCAGTGCGAGTTTTTCGCGCTTGGCTGTGTCGGCGAAGCCTATGCGGGATTGGTACTGTTGCAGGTTATCACCGGAGATGACCAGTTCATGCTGTGCACGAGTGGTATACGTGGCGTTGCCGCCTTTGCCATCTGGCAACAGTGATGTGCCGGCTGCTCTGCGGTTCTGGTAAAGCGTCGATGCTATGCCAAGACGCAATAACATGCGTTGTGCCGCTTGCAGTACGGTCAGATCAGACTGTGCCAGGCGTACGCTTATTCCTTTTGCGGTAGTGCCTTGTACGGACCCGTCTGCATCGAACAGGCCTTGTAAAAAGTGCCGGTAGAAATCGCTGCTGCCTTGCTCGATTTCACGGGTGATGGTTTTGTGGCCGACATCCATCCCGTAGTCTCTGGCGAGCTGACCCAGTGCGGCGGTGGTAAGTCGATATTCGCCTCGACCGGCGATTGACGTCCAGCCGGTAAAGTCTGCGCGATGTGGCAGTGCTTTGATGTGTTCGAGTGCAGTTTGCATCACGCCGTCTGGTAACAGCGCTGTGGTGCCATGGCAGATGTCACTGTTGGCGACTTGTGCCGACTGCTGTGCCCACACTGACAGGACGGTTTTGTCCTGCTTAATGGTACCGTCACCGAGTAACAGGCCAAGCAAGTAACCATTGCCATTTTCTGTACCGTGTTGGGTGTGGGTTTTTCCACGCCATTGAGGCTGCTGCCGATGGTTGTTTAAAAGCACCCTGTCCCCGGTGTTTAAATCACCCGCTGCACACCATTCAGTCTCTGTGCGGTGACGGGTGAATTGAGTCACTCTGCGCACCCGGTGATCGCTGGTTAAGCGAAGGGAATGTCCTTCACGGGTTTGCAGCTTGACCACGTTTTTAGTGGCGGTTTTGAAGAAGCCTTCCTGTCCACTGGCATGTTCAACACCATCGACCAGGGCGTTAAATGGTTTGCCGATCAGTTCGGATACTTGCGCCGGACCTTCAGAGGTCTGTACCCAGGTATCTGCAGTGACACACGGGTTGGTTGCACGGATTTCTTCACAGAACCAGTTGTTGTTCTGTTCGTTTACTTTATCAATAAGAATAAAGCCGGGCTCTGCGAAGTCGTAGGTGGAGGCCATGATCGCTTCCCACAGACGCACGGCTTTAACGGTGCGATAGATTTTACACGCCACCAGCCCCTGGTCGTTGGTGACCATGCCTTCTTTGCCCGGCCAGTCGAGCCACAACACTTCATCCTTGTTGTTGACGTCGATTTCACCGGCCTCGATTTCTTTTTGCTGCACCGGAAAGGCGAGCTGCCACGGCGCGTTATCACGCACGGCCTGAATGAAGTCTTCGGTGATCAGCAGCGACAGATTGAACTGACGCAGTCGGCCGTCTTCCCGCTTGGCGCGAATGAATTCGAAGACATCGGGGTGGCGTACATCAAACGTGGCCATCTGTGCGCCGCGACGACCGCCGGCCGAGGAGACGGTGAAACACATTTTGTCGTAGATATCCATGAACGACAGTGGCCCGGAGGTGTAGGCGCCGGCACCGGAGACATAGGCACCGCGCGGGCGCAGGGTAGAGAAGTCATAGCCAATGCCGCAGCCGGCCTTCAGGGTCAGGCCCGCTTCGTGGACCTTGCCGAGAATGTCGTCCATGGAGTCGCCGACGGTGCCGGAGACGGTGCAGTTAATGGTGGAGGTGGCGGGCTTGTGCTCGCGTGCGCCGGCGTTGGAAATGATGCGGCCGGCCGGGATCGCACCCTGACGCAGGGCCCAGACAAATTTCTCGAACCAGTGCTTTTTCTTTTCTTCGGTGTCCTCGACTTCAGCCAGGGCTCTGGCCACGCGCTGAAAGGTCGCGTCGAGATTCGGGTCTACCGCTTCGCCTTCACGACTTTTCAGCCGGTATTTCTTGTCCCAGATATCCAGCGAGGCATCCTGCAGCGGAATGCCGACTTCGAGATCCGGTTGAGTCTTGCTATCGATGGCGACGACTTTAGTCATTCTTATTGTTGCTCCATATCAGTTGTGTGCATCTTTACCTTGCTTCTGTCGTTTCGCGAACATTGTTGGAACTGCTACCACATCGCACTCTATTTTCCGGCCGACAGAGTGCCTTTTGGCACCTTGTTTTCGGCTCGTTTTCAGCCGCATTGGCGGTGGTGCTTCACTGCCTGGGTACAGATTAACTTGGCTTGTTTTGGGAACGATGCCGCGATACAAGATACTGTAACTGACTGAGAATCAGACACAATATATTGTGCATTTGGTAATCTGACGGAGGTGTAAAAATTTCGCTGCTGCGAGCCTGAGAATAGTAGTTGTGGAAGGTTTTGCGGGTCAAGCACCAACCACTATAAAATGAAGATTGTAATGATTCGACCACAAGATCATGGGGATATAGTTGTAAACAGGGTGGGGATTGCCTGTTGATAAGTTGTGGATGAGTTTTTTCTGCTGAGCTGGTGGTCGTGGGTGGGTTGTTACTTTGAAGAGCGCAAAGTAACCAAACGCTTTT
>CAZOXM010000180.1:0-4706 GCA_964583825.1 uncultured Granulosicoccaceae bacterium | reverse complement strand
AGGTTTGGATTGACTATAAAAATCCAATGGCACCAACAGTAATCAACGACAACGAAATTTCTGATCTCGAAGGGGGCGACCCCGATGAGGACGAAAATATTATCCTGGATCTTTGTCAATTCAAGACTGTACCCTGGCCTACAAAGACGAGGCATGGCGGGCATACAGGGCTGCCCAGATGGATTCAGGGTCCGGAAATCCCGGTTTGTCCTGAGACCAATGAAAAAATGGAGCTAATTTGTCAGTTGGGTGATGGCGATTTATCGTCATCGGAAAAAAAGAAGTCAGTATTAGGCAGTAAGCTGGGTCGATATGAAGGATCCCGGTTACGTGCATTTGACGATGGCTGGTTACCTGTCGACGGAGATTTGTTTGTTTTCTTCAGTCGGAAATCCCGCTTAGCATGTTATCTGTATCAGGGCACATAAAATCAAGCCACTAGATATACCTGTGCGTTGGGCGTGAATCGGTCTTTAACTGCCTTCTGTCTTCAGTTGCAGGGGGAGGCACAGTTACTTCAGGCCACGCAACACTATTTCTGATTTCACCTGTCCGACGTTTGGGAACGGCAGCAGCGTTTCATGAATAAAGTTTGCAAACGTGTTGAGATCTTTACACTGGATCAGCAGAACATAGTCAGCATCACCGGAAACGGCAAAAGCCTCTTTTATTTCGGCTGAGTCTTCGACCAGCGATGCGAAGGCACCGGCCTTGTCTTTGTTATGTGAGTTGAGGTTAATTCGCACCACGGCACGCAGACTCCGGCCCATGATGTCGGGATTGAGCCTGGCGTGGTAGCCAGTGATCACCCCGGTTTTTTCCAGTGCAGCGCGGCGCCTGGAGCACTGCGACGTGGACAGGCCGATGGTTTCAGCCAATTTTGCGTTGGTTTGCGAGCCATCGCGTTCGAGGGCTCGCAAAATGCTCAGATCAAATTTGTCCATATTGTGCATAAAAATCTGATTTAATGCGTGTAATGTGCGTATTGAGTGATAATAGCATCCTTTTCGCACACTGGTGGCGCTATCAATGCACTAGGATATAGGCCGATATACACATAACATCGGTTGACTGGAGAACGCCATGGGCCCCTTTCCGCATCACGCACCTCGCGCTGCAATTTCTGACCAGAATCCGGCCGGCACAGACGGCTTCGAGTTTGTCGAGTTCGCACACCCGGAACCGCAGGCGCTGCGGGATACATTCTCCCGCATGGGCTACACACACGTGGCAAGCCACAAGATCAGGGCCGTCGAATTGTGGCAGCAGGGGGATATATCCTATCTGATTAATGCAGAGCCAGGTTCGCATGCTGCCGGCTTTATCGACGAGCACGGACCGTGTGCGCCGTCGATGGGGTGGCGTGTGGTAGATGCACAGCATGCCTTCAACCATGCCGTGAGTCAGGGCGCCGAGCCCTACACCGGTGATGGTAAGGTGATGGATGCACCGGCGATCGTCGGTATCGGCGGGTCGTTAATCTATTTCTTCGATCGGTATTTTGACCAGAGCGTGTATAACGATGAGTTTGAATGGATAGGCAAAGCGCATCCTGTGGGCGAGGGGTTTTATTATCTCGACCACCTGACGCACAACGTGTTCAAAGGCAATATGGATGTTTGGTTCAGGTTCTACGGTGACTTATTTAGTTTTAAGGAAATTCGTTTCTTTGACATTAAGGGAAAATTCACCGGCCTCTACAGTCGGGCGCTGACCTCACCCTGTGGTCGCATAAGAATACCCATCAATGAAGACCGTGGCGAAACCGGTCAGATCGTTAACTACCTGAAGAAATACAACGGGGAGGGTATTCAGCATATTGCCGTGGGTGCGCGTGATATCTACCAATCCGTTGAGGCGATTGCAGGGCGCGGTGTAAACTTCATGCCGGGGCCGCCGGATGCCTACTACGACCTGTCTTATGATCGGGTCGTCGGTCACGAGGAGCCTGTTGATCAGATGAAAAAACACGGCATCCTCATCGATGGAGAGGGTGTGCTTGACGGCGGCGAAACCAGGATCCTGCTGCAGATATTCTCAAAGACTGTCATTGGGCCTATCTTCTTTGAGTTTATTCAGCGAAAGGGCGATGATGGCTTTGGCGAGGGAAATTTTAAAGCGCTGTTTGAAAGCATTGAAGCAGAGGAAGTAGCCAAAGGTGAGTACGGCCCCGGCGCCACAGGCAAAGAAAACCACGACGAGGGTAGCGAACACGCCGCATGAATTTGACTATAGCACCATCACCGGAAGGGCCTAATCAGGGCTATATGCCCGGCTTTGGCAATGATTTCGAAACCGAAGCCTTGCCGGGAGCGCTGCCACGCGGCATGAACAGCCCGCAGCGAGTGGAATATGGTCTCTATGCAGAGCAACTGTCCGGCACTGCTTTTACCAGACCATCACCGAACCGCACCTGGTGCTATCGAATTCGTCCATCGGTAAAACACACACATCGCTTTGATCGAATGGATGTCCCTTATTGGAAGTCGGCGCCACTGGTTCTGGAAGATGTGACATCACTCGGCCAGTACCGATGGGATCCGGTGCCGCATTCCGGCGAGTCTTATAACTGGATCACCGGAATGCGAACCATCACCACCGCAGGTGATGTCAATGTGCAGGAGGGAATGGCATCGCACGTTTACTTGGTGACAGACTCTATGCAGGATGACTACTTCTATTCTGCCGACGGCGAGTTACTGATCGTACCGCAGGAGGGGCGGCTGCGCTTTGCCACCGAGTTGGGTGTGATCGAACTGGCGCCACAGGAAATCGCGGTAATTCCCCGGGGTCTTGTCTACCGGGTTGAGGTAGTGGAAGGGCCTTGTCGCGGTTTTGTTTGTGAAAACTACGGGCAAACGTTTGATCTGCCGGATCGCGGCCCGATTGGCGCAAACTGTCTGGCTAACCCGCGGGACTTCAAAGCACCAGTCGCTGCCTTTGAAGACAGAGATGCCCCCTCTACCGTCACTGTGAAGTGGTGCGGTCAGTTCCACCGTACCTGTATCGATCATTCGCCACTGGATATCGTTGCGTGGCACGGCAACTATGCGCCGTACAAATATGACCTGACCGCTTTTTGTCCGGTAGGGGCAGTGTTATTTGATCACCCCGACCCATCCATCTTTACGGTGCTGACTGCACCTTCGGGTCACATGGGCACGGCCAATATCGACTTCGTTTTGTTCCGCGAACGCTGGATGGTCGCCGAAGATACCTTTCGACCCCCGTGGTATCACAAGAACGTGATGTCAGAGTTAATGGGCAATATCTACGGTCAGTACGATGCCAAGCCGACCGGATTTATGCCGGGCGGGATGTCGTTGCACAATATGATGCTGCCCCACGGGCCTGATCGCGATGCATTTGAAAATGCGTCCGGCGCAGAACTGAAACCCGGCAAGCTCGAGAACACAATGAGCTTTATGTTCGAAACGCGCTTTCCGCAGCACCTGACCGAATATGCTGCAAAAGAAGCACCGATGCAGGATGACTATATCGACTGCTGGACTTCATTAGAGAAGAAATTCGATGGAACACCGGGCAGGAAGTGAAGCGCTGTGCCCGTCATTGCCGACTTGACGGGGTACGCACTATGGCGCCCTGGAGCGGCAATGTCTGACTTATCCTGCGCTTGGACAGGCTCGTCGCAGCGTCAGCCGCGTGCCCGCGGATTTGCAGGCTAAAACGAATACGACAGAGACAACACTGATGACGAAACGCCTGACTTCCTGGGTGACTTCAGCCAATTCCGCAGACACTGATTTTCCATTGAACAACCTGCCTTATGGCGTGTTCAGTGGCGCAGGCCGCACCGCACACTGTGGTGTTGCGATCGGTGATCAGGTGCTTGATGTGACTGCTGCTGAAGCAAAGGGGCTGTTTACACTCGCGAAGAGCGGTGTATTTGCGCAAGGCTCGTGGAATGCCTTTATGGCGCTGGATGACTGGTCGCGGTTCAGACTGGACTTGCTGGATGCCTTAAGTCAGGGGAGCGAAAAACAAAGCGCGCTTGAGTTGCATTTGGTTGCGCAGGCAGATTGTCAGATGCTGATGCCTTTCACAGTGACTGAATTCACCGACTTCTACGCAGGTCGGCACCACGCCACCAACGTCGGAACCATGTTTCGTGGTCCTGAAAATGCGTTGCCGCCAAACTGGCTGCACATGCCCATCGGGTATAACGGTCGGGCGTCTTCGGTGGTAGTTTCCGGCACTGACGTCATCCGCCCTCACGGCCAACTGAAAGGCCCCGATGAAGCACTGCCGCGGTTTGCTCTGTGTGCACGTTTCGATCACGAGCTGGAGATGGGCGCAATTGTCGGCAGAGCGTCCAGCGGGCGGATCTCTGTGGATCAGGCTAATGAGAATATCTTCGGTTATGTGCTGCTAAACGACTGGTCTGCACGTGACATACAAGCCTGGGAGTATCAGCCCCTGGGGCCGTTTCAGGCCAAAGCTACAGCGACAACCATCAGCCCGTGGATCGTTACCAAAGAGGCGCTCGAGCCTTTCCGCACCACCACACCGGTACGTGAATTTGAATTGCTGGAGCATATAAAAGACACCGGTCCGATGTTGTACAACATTGATCTCGATGTGGTGCTAACCACATCGGACGGTACAGCAACCACCATTGCGAAAACGAATTACAACGAGATGTACTACTCAGCCGCGCAGCAACTGGCCCATCATTCGTCTTCAGG
>CAZOXM010000179.1:0-4711 GCA_964583825.1 uncultured Granulosicoccaceae bacterium | reverse complement strand
AACCCGGTTATTCTGTCTTTCCGCTTATCTCTCTGAGCGTCCTGCGTAGTGTCCGAAGGCTGAATGGTTTTTGCAACACGGTAAACCGGTGAACGAAATCACACTGTTCGTGCAACGAGTCAATGGACTTTGCTGTGATTAAAATCACTTTTACCATTGGCCGATGCGTGATGGCGTACTCCGCCAACTGGATTCCATCCATACCGGTACCCAGATCCCAATCGGTAATTAATATGTCGACAGCGTGGCTGTTCACATGGTTAAGCGCTGCCTCACCAGTGGCAGCGTCGTGCGCGTCATAGTGCTGCTTCGCTGCGAACTCGACAATAGTATTGCGCAATATATGGTCGTCTTCGACGACCAGTACATTCAGAGGCATTCGCAGATCGCTCCCCGGTCTGATCGCCCGGTGTATTCCCGCAGATAAAGCCTCATTGCATTGACGTCGGTGGGTGTGGTGGCGCCTGTACGGCACCGTCTACCGGCGATGCCACCGTCGCGCGTAAACTGAGGAATATTTTTGTCACAGCGAGCAGCAGGCTTGCGAGCCGAGCGACACGTGACACAGCGCTTCGCCGCCCTGGTGTAACCATGACAGCTTCAGTATCTGTGTGTAAGTCATCGTTCGGTGTTGGTTTTGCATCTAACACCTGCATTTTCCGTGGCGTTTTGTCGCGCCGGGAAAGCCACCACACCAGCGATACCGAACCGACCAGCAATATGCCAACGGCCGGTGATCTCATCTCCGTTTTTAGATCGTTTCGTGCAAACGCCAGTTGCCGTCGACGCTGCTCGACTGCCCTGTTCGTTCGGGCCACCTGTTCCGCGCAGCGTCGGGTAAAAATGGTCCTGAACATCGTATGACCTCCATGCTTTATTCCAGCCTTGAGTAATATACGTGCTTTCCGGAGCGCCAGGTGCCAGCCCGAACGCCGACATCTCTAATGGAGGCCAAAGACGTCATGGCACATCACTGGCAGCGGCTCCGCGCATGAGCCTGGAAATCTCATCCGTTCAGCTTAGGTTTTCCACCTGACTATCCCTACGGTGTACTTCATTATTAGGTTCAGCTTTTTCTGCGCAATAACATGGAGGCGAACAACCCTACGCCAAAAGCAATGCCCGCAGCCTGCAGCGGTTTCTCGCGAATATAGTCTTCAACGGCAGAAACGGAGCCGGCAGCCTGCTCTTTTAAATCGATGCCCAGTTCTTCTGCCACTTCACTGGCTGAAGCACTGACTGCCCTTAATGTTTCTTCTGCCTGTCGCAGATTGCTCTCCAGGCTGGCAATCGTGTCATTTGCCTTGTCAGTAATTTGATCACCTACCTGTTTTGCTACTTTACTCATCGTCGGTCCTTTTTACTGGTATCCAGTGTTTAATTGATATTTTCAGCGAATCCGTGAGTTCCAGCGATCAAACTGGAAGAGATTGCTAATATTACGCCGGTCCGACAGATCTTTTATGGTAATTATTACTTCGCTGCAGGTTTCGAGACTTTCGAATGGGGACGCATCCGTCCACCGGATAACCGCTGTTTTTATACTACGCAAGTTAGTTGTGCTGTAAATCCGAAGCGCTCTCACGGGCAGCAACTGCTTCAATGTATGCCTCATAGCGACGTACCACGGCATCATAGTCCATGGGGGCTGGCGTGCTGTCATGTAATTTTTGCATGATCATGCTTGTCTGCATTGACAATGGCTGACATTGTTGAGGATCGGGAACCAACTTTGCCAGTGAGGTGATTGTTTCCAGCAGTTTAATGGTGACATCGGCATGGTTGGCAGCGTTTTGGCGGATCTGGTTGAATGCCAATTCGACAAGTGCCGAAAACTCAGAGCATTTTCTGATCAGACGAGGTGCGTTGCTGCTGTCGTATAGTAGTTTACCGGGAAGATTGCTGTGGGCGATGTGATTTAACGCCGAGCCAAGGCGGTCAATGCACGTCATCGCTGTGAACGGATCGTTTATTCCCGGAGACAACGCACGCAAGGCAATTTCGACCAGCTGCCGGATTGAATACTCCAGGTCCTGAAGCTCTGTTCTGGCTTTATCGATAATAAAAAACTTTTCATTATTCAGTTCGATCGTCGATTGGCCGGCGTCTCTGCAGTATTGGCACAGTACCTGTCCTTTTAGAATATAGTCTCCGGCGCGAACCTGAACATGCATTAGGAGGTTATTCGCTTCTGCAAACGACAGCAGCCCGTCATAGTCGATGTATCGAAGATACCCGTCATGGCGGGACGATGAATGATCGGGAGTTTGTCGTAACGCTTCGATCAGCCTGACTGCCTGTTGGTCATCGCAGGGGGCTGTATTTCCATTTTCGCAGTGGAATTCCAGTTGCTCCAGAAGTGCCTCGAAGACGTCTGCGATGATCTTGTCGACTTGTATCGACACACAAATATGGTGCAGAAAAAGCGTGAGCAACACTAAATCTACAATGATTAGCGTGAGAGTGACGGCAAGTGTTGATGCCGGCACGTAGTTATCGGTGGCGAATATGTCGCTGAGCAGCATGGTCAGCATGCAGTAGACAAAAGTCGCTGCAAAAAAGCCAAGCACCGTCTGGATGAAGCGGTCCCGCATGAAGTTGCGGATCAGTCGCGGACCGAATTGCTGTGAGGCTAATGTGAGTGATGCAATGGTGATCGAAAAAGAAACGCCGGCTGCGCCAAGAATGGCGGCCGCTGTTGTCGAGAGCGCACCGCGCATACCCTCCATGCCACTCGACCATGACCAGCCGAGACTCTCTGCGTTGATTACGTGTGTATCAACCCAGACATTTATCAATGCCAGTAGTATCGCCAAAATGATAGCCAGGCACGGTATCGCCCAGAACGAAGAGCGGATATTATCGACCCAGTTTTTTGCCCGGTTATAAATCACCGGCGGAAGTGTCATCCGTGCGTCGCCACTGTACCCGATGGCACCGGGGTGGTCTCTTTGTTCCCTTGCGTGTGCTTCAGGTGCCAGAGTTCGTTTATTCTCATTTTTGCTTCCCCGGCAAGCGCTGTTTTTTTATCACGGTTCGCCTGCAGTGTATTATTCTGAGGAGAAAGTTCACAGTGTACTGACTGTAAACCTTGTCCTGTACAGAGCAACACCCCGTTTAAACAGGACTGGATACAATCTATTAACCTTTTTTGCAGGAGCCGGCCCCGCAGGCACGTCGGAAGTGCATAATCCCATCGGTCTCCTGAAGGGGGCCTGTGGTATCCGCTCGTGACGGTACTAATCCAAATCACTGCCTGGATGGTATATTGTATATTTTACAAAACGCCGAAAAATGGCTGAATTTTCATGTGTCAGCCCACCGCTTTGAAAGTACCCCTTAGCAGGGTGTTGAAAAACGTGATGAGCGACGGTCTGAGTAGGCAAATTCTGCCGAAAAAGCGCAGTTTATGGGTTATAAATGAGCATTTTGAGGCAGAATTTAACGCCCTCAGACCTAGCGCAATAGTTTTTCAACATCCTGTTAGGCCACGACCGCAGGGGAGCAGTACCCTGTCGTTGGCCTGCAGCTTTATTTTTGATATGAAAATCCTATCTGACTTATGAATGACAACCCAGAAACTGACTATCGGCAGCACATAGGCAAATCCCTCGGGAAAGTAAGCGATAGAATTGCAGACCAGTGGCTGGCATCGCTCGAGAATGTGGTAAATGAACACCCTCGGGATATTTTCCCCACCGAGGAGTATCTCGACCATATCCCCGGTATGATCGATCAGATAGGGCGGATCATCGCGTCAGAGGAATCGGCGGCGCCGTTGACAAACTCTCTGATAGAGCGCAAAGCCGCACAACTGGGAAAACTGCGGTACAAACAGAGCGCCACGGTGAATCAGTTGCTGCGTGAGTACGATCTGCTCTCAGATCGGCTGGAAGCGTTTATTCGCGATGAAACCCATGCGTTCGAAAGGGTTGTCACCCCGGAAGACTGTCTCGCCCTGATGGCAGTGGTGGCAAAGATAATCCGCAGAATACAACAGTCGACGGTGGACTCTTTTGTCGAAAACTATATGGCGAAAATTGAAACGCAGACTGAAAAAATACTGTCTTTCAACCGTTTTGTCAGTCACGAGCTGAAAACGCCGTTGCAGGCTGCCGTACTCAACATTGACATGCTGCTGGAGGAGAAAAACCTGGCTGGCGAGGACACGCCGGAACTACTGCGTATTCACGCGTCAATCGCGCAGGCGATCTCACTACTGAGCAGCATTGAAAACCTGGTGGAACAAACACCACCGCTTGAGGACTCTCCCACACGTCAGGAAATAGACATAAGCGCGTTGTTTCAAGATGTGAAAGCACAACTCGGCGCTTCGATCGATGAGCGGGATGTGGCGGTTGAAATCCCGGATCAGCTCGGTCATGTGGTCGCTGACACTGCAAAACTCAGGCTCGTATTTACTAACTTGTTAACCAACGCAATAAAATACAGTGACCCCAAAAAAAGCACCAGATATGTACGTGTACAGTCACATCCTGAAAGCTCCGATACTCAATGTCGGCTGATTATCGAGGATAATGGTCTCGGTATTTCGCCTGAGCTGCAAAATGAAGTCTTTAATATCCGCGTCAGGGCTCATGAAAACACAGCGGAAGCTGCAGATGTATCCGGCCACGGTATCGGATTGTTTCTGGTGAAGGAAACCATGGACGAATTAGATGGCTATATCAGCCTGTCGTCCAGAGAGCGG
>CAZOXM010000178.1:0-4723 GCA_964583825.1 uncultured Granulosicoccaceae bacterium | reverse complement strand
CCGTCGCTCATAACGTTTTTCAACACCCTGCTAACGGCCATATACTCACTCGCAAAGCAGGTTAATGTTTTTCGTAGTGGTGCATTTCATGTGCGCTGGTATCTCTCAGGTCCGCGATAGTCTGCTGAATATCTACCAGCGTCGCTTCCAGCTCATTCGCTATCTGCAGACGGTCGTCGCTGAACGGCAGTTCACTGATCAGCGTCTCAAGTTTCCCCCGGGTACGCCAGGCGGCATGCTTTGCCCACTCGGCATACAATAACTCCGGTGGGTCGATAAGCGTCAAATCCCTGTGTCTGTGTTGATCGTCGAATCTCGTATTGGTCGCGACATAACCATTGACCATGCTGATTCTCTCCGCTGTTTTTTTCAGCGGCGCACCGCGATGTACCACCATATTGCCATGCAGCGCGATGGCATAGCCCGGACCGTTGAATACAGGTTGAACAACCCTGTCTCGCGGCGGCTGTTTACCCATTTCCGCAAGTGCTGCCATTTCGGTTCTGGTGCCGAGGAAATATTCAAATTCACCACCCTCAAGCGTTGCGGGGTCGGTGACCATCATCACCGTGTCCAGAGGCAGGGTATCGTGGTGCCATTTATCCACCGCATCTTCCAGCTTGTCGGGCGAGAAGTTCATATGCCCGAGGTGCAACGGCATTGTATGTGGGGCAACGTCCGTTTGGTAGATATCGCACATAAGCTGCGTTAACGAAGGATCGATACACAGGTCCCGGAGAAATCGTGAGCGGTAGCAACCACCGCGCACCATGTTATTGATCCGCTCGCAGCTGACACGGTGTTCGCGCAATCGCCGCGCCGTTTGCAGCAAGACGGCCGCGCCCTCGGCGGACATCACTCTAAAAGGCGAGGAGGCGGCGATAGGGCTTGCCACGCACTGAATCTCATCGTCGCTGTAACCAAGCTCTGACAGCGAACAGGTCGACTTTGGCGATTCCAGTGCCAGATGTCTGGCCGGGTCAAAAATCGGCTCGTCGTCCAGCCACTGGTAGCGGGCAGGTAAATGCTCCGGAAACGGGATAGCGGCAGTGGTCATAGGTAACGCCCTGGCTAAGTGCTCAATGGGAATACTACACCATGCATCCGTTTTGGAGGCAGACAAGACCCGACATTGCGGTTGAACACTACATGAGCTGTATGCGTCATGCTGCCAGTTGGAAAAGCGGGGTGGTAACATAGTGTTCCGCTCTGGAATGTACGCGCATGTCGAACGTTGTCTCCGTAAAGAAAAAGAAACCCCGTCAGTCAAAGTTTGAACGCTTATGGCAGCGTGCGACCCGCCTCAAGGCGGACAATGACGCGCTGAAGTCCTCTCTGGATCAACTGATCCTGCGCGTGCAGCAGGAGGTAATCCCGTACGAAAAAGCACTGGCGGAATCGCAAAAACCGCTGGGAATCAAGCTGCTGACGCTCGGGCAGCGCAAAACTATGACCAACTGGGAACGCGAAACACTGCACGAATGGGTCGGCGAGGTGTTTGAAGATTTGCGCGATTTTAATCTTATCGATGAAGACTGGCTCAATCATATGGCGCGTTACGATGCGTTTCGCATGGGCATTGAGCTCGAGGAAGGCGAAGCACCGTATGAAGCGCTGAGTAAAAAAATGCAGCAGTTCGAGGAAGAAGCGCGTGCCCGGCAGGAGGAAGAGGCCCGAGCGTACCAGGAGCAGGAACAGGAAGCGCGGGAGGCGTATTTTCGCGATGGTACAAAGAAGATTGAAATGAAGCTAGACCGCGTACTTGGACCACGGCCCGAGACCACTCAGAGTCAAACGGATGATTTGTGGAAAGATGAGCTGGATGAGGCAATCTCTCAGGAGCAGGTGGCGTATGATGCTCGGCGCGAAGCGCTGCGCGCTCAGATGCTTGAAGAATTAAACGAAGACATTGCTCTGATATTTGATGATCAGGACGACGATGATGATGACTTCGACAACCTCGATGATATTGATGATCTCGACGCTTTTCTGAATGAACAGGCTGAAAAAATATTTAACAGCTTCAAGCGCGAGGGCGACAATGAAGTCGCGGAAAACCCTGCAGGGAAAGACAATCCGCTGACTACTGATACTTTTCAGCGACTCTTCAGGGCAACTGCCGCCAAATTACACCCCGATCGCGAGCCGGACCCGGCGTTGCGGGATAAAAAACAGCAGTTGATGGCGTCCCTGCTCAAGGCGAGAAAGCGGGGCGATATTATTACCATCATCGATCTGTATAAAACGTGGGTCGGTGATCAGAATAGTCTCAGCCAGACGGATGAAAAAGCCCTGCATAGTGCGCTTGAGCAATGGGTCAGCACGCTCGAAGCAGAAAAGCATGAAATCATTGCGGAAAGTCCGATGCACTTTCACGTCTACAATGAATATCACCACAGATCTAAGCGCAAAGTGGACCAGTCACTAAAAAAACGTATCGATGCGCTGGAGCGTGCAGTGGTGGCCAACCAGCGATTAGGTGGTTCGATCACATCTCTGAAGTCGCTGAAACCATGGCTTGAGCAGCGATTTGAGCAGACCCGGTGGGGGTTCAATTGATTGGTGTTGTACAGTTGATGGCGCTTGGCGATGTGTTACCGGTAGCGACGTCGTGACGGTCGCCGCGCACAAAACGCTTTTGTTTCGACGATGAATGAAGTCAGCACTATTCTGGCAGGATTCAGTATTGTTTCCTGTTTTATCCTATGCGGGTTGTATCTTTTTTCGCTGCCCGGCATGGAAAAAACGCGGGTGGGCAAACTCTGTTGTGCGATGCTAATGCTTGCATTTGCGGTGCTTCAAACCGCACATGTCGCTTATTTTCTGCACGACATACCACTGCTGTCGCAGCGCTGGTATGCGTTGCTGCTGGCGATGACGCCGATTACATTCTATTTTTTCAGTCGCGAGTTACTGTTTCACGGAGGCCGGCCGGCGAAGCGGGACCTCGCTCACGGGATCATTCTGCCAGTGGTGTTTTTGCTTCCACTGCCGTGGGCGGCAGTGGCAAGCTTTATCGTCGGGTGTGGTTATACGCTGCATATTTTTTTAAAGGTACTGCGGCTCAGAACGCAGATTCCCCGGTTCCGCTTTGAACGATTTTTCTTTGCGTTCTTTTTTGCGATGAATATTCTCGCGCTCGCACTGGGTTTGAGCGCTCCGTGGCTGAGTCCGGGTTTGTTTTATCACGGTTATGCAGGCAGTGTTTCCATCGCGCTGATTCTGGTAGTGACAGCGCTGCTGAACTTTCCGGACCTGCTCAGTGATGTGCTGCTCGCCTCGGAGACGGTGTATGCGAAAAGCAAGCTCGGCAATCTGAACGTCGGGCAGATGAACGCGAAGCTCGAGCAGTTGATGCTAACCGGTCGCAGCTTTGAGGATGAAAACCTGACGCTCGCTTCTACGGCAGAGCAACTCGGCATCTCGGCACAGCAACTCTCCGAACTGGTTAACAGCCGATTCGGGTTGAGCTTCCCGCGCTATGTCCGCCAGCATCGCGTGGAGGCGGCGAAGCAGATGCTTGTGGCGGAACCGGATGCGTCGGTGTTGTCGGTCGGGTTGGCAAACGGCTTCAAGTCGCAGTCGAGTTTTTACACTGCCTTTAAAGAACACACCGGCCAGACTCCGGCGGCCTACCGCTCGGCCCTGCGGGCCGATACATCGTCCGGTCAGCACTCCTGAAATATATATTTGTAGTTCTTCAAATTATTGATAAATAATAAATTAAAATCGCAGTATTCCTGTTTTACAGGCCCGGAGGTACAGGTCAGAATTCGACGTTAGATTGATCCGCAAATCACCTTGGGAGATCAATCATGAGCGATCGAAAAACTCAGGTCGGGCATTCAGCGTCGCACCGGCCGACGGTGCTCGTACTGGGCGGCTATGGCTTTATCGGCAGATATACGGTGGAAGCACTGAACCGTCTCGGTGCCTCACTGCTGATCGGTACGCGGGACTTACCCAGACAATCTGCCCGCGGTGCGGATGCCAGCAGAAAGCGCGGTGAACGGTTTGGTCAGCAGCGCAGGCGCGCCGAGCGCCGGATTAACTTTAGGGCGATGTACAGTGCGGACGACTGGTGCGCAGTGCTGGACGGTGTGGATGCCGTGATCAATTGCGTGGGTATTATGCGCGAGCGTCCCGGGGAGACTTTCCAGGCGGTGCACAATCGGGCAGTTGGCACCCTCGCAGACGCCTGTTTCCACAGCGGCATTCCGCTGGTACATATGTCGGCGCTGGGACTGGTGCATGCCGTTAATCCGTATACCCAGAGTAAGCTGCTCGGTGAGCAGGCGATTCTTAACAGCGGTGCGCAGGCCTACATCGTCAGATCCTCTGTGGTGGATGCCGAAGACGGCTACGGTGCGGGCTGGTTTTATAAGCTCGCGCAATGGCCGGTGTGGTTTCTGCCGCAGCGCGCCAGGTACTGTCTGAGCCCGGTGAAGGCCGCTGATCTTGGGGAAGCGCTGGCGTTGCTGGCACTGCGGGCACTTAAGGACAGGCGCCGTTGCGGCACCCTGATGACGAAGATACTGGAGGTCGGTTGTGGCGAGTGGTTTACGCTTGAAAGTTATCTGATGCGGCTGCGCGGCGAGCACGCGCTGGTCCGTCGACCATGGGTGATACGGGTACCACAGCGTCTGGCGCGTGCGATTGCATGGCTGTGCGACTGGCTGGACATCACCGCCTATTCAATCGGGCATCACGAGTTACTGGAACA
>CAZOXM010000177.1:0-4875 GCA_964583825.1 uncultured Granulosicoccaceae bacterium | reverse complement strand
CTGAAGGCCTGTCGCAGCCGGTTGATATCCTGGTGATGATGAAACGGGTTGCCACCACACCAGTACACCAGTTTGATGTCGGGGTAGGTGAGTACCTCGCCATCGAAGTGAAAGTGGCCGCCGGGGTTTAGCAACATGTCAGAGACACGTGCAACCGGGATGTACTGCGTCACGGCATTTTGACCTTGTGGCAATTCCCCGAACTTGAACGGCAGCCGTTTTCTATCGATAAAACCGAAGTTGTGAATACACCCGTACCCGTAGCCGACTCCCTGGCCCGGTAGTCCGATGTTACCGAGCATCGCTGCGAGTACCGTAATCAGCCAGTACGGCTGGTCTCCGTGTTCTGTCCGCTGCAATGACCAGCTAATAGACAGCAGGCAACGCTGTGAAGCCATACGTCTTGCCAGTTCAATGATGCGTTGTGCTTCGATATCGCACAGTGGTGATGCCCACGCCGGGTCTTTCGCAATACCATCCGTTTCCCCTGTGAGGTATGGTGCGAATTTGTCGAAGCCCGAGGTGTATCGGCTGATAAACGCCTTGTCATATAGACCTTCGGTATACATCGTGTGCGCTAGGGCGAGCATCAGCGCTGCATCGGCATTTGGCCTGATTGCCATCCAGTCTGCGTCGAGGAAGTCTGCAACATCATCACGCACGGGGCTGACCGAAACAATCTCAACCCCTGCTTCACGTAGCTTCTTCAGTTCCTGTTCGGCATTGTGATTGCCGATGCCGCCCTGATTAATTTGGGTGTTTTTCATACTGATGCCGCCAAAGCACACCATCAGACTGCTGTGATGGCAGATATCCTCAATGGTCGGTGCCTGCAGCATAATGGACGTTGCATCCATTCCGATAATGCGCGGCAGAATGATCTGCGCCGTTGCAAAAGAATAGTTTTGTACTGAATAGGTATAGCCGCCGTTCAGATTCAGGAATCGTCTCAGCTGGCTTTGCGCATGATGAAACCGCCCGGCGCTGGACCAGCCGTATGATCCGCCGTAAATCGCCTCATTGCCATGTGTATCTAAGGTCCGTTTAATAGCATCTGCGGCAATATCCAGCGCCTCGTCCCACGGTACCTGCACAAATGGGTCAATGCCGCGACTGGCGCCGGTGTGGCGGTCGGGATTTTTAAGATAGCTCGAACGGATGTGTGGCGCTGGCACCCTGCAACCGGCGTCGTGAGAGTCGATCAGCGATTGCGCTATAGGGGACGGATTGGTTTCAAACCGATTGGGCAGTACCTGAGTAATTTCACCGCGTTCTGTAACGGCGCGGTAGTGCCCCCAGTGAGTGCTTGTGGATGTGGTTTTCGCCATCGCGGTAGCCGCTTACCCAGTGTCGGGTCACGATACACGACTTTGCGGCGGGGCTACAGGGCGGACAGCAGGGCACTGACACGCGGTCTGCTGCGGACGAATAGTCGGACTACTCAGCGGGCTGTAAACCTGTGCGTCGGCTAAACCCGACGCACGGGTGCAGTTCTCTGTGCTCAGCTCGCCACTGAATCCATGAAGCGCTGGCGTATAACGACCGGGTCCATGGTTATGACAGGCACCGGAATGTTACCTGACTCACACTTGCTAACGATGATCGTCATCTGATCACCCGCCAGTGCTTTTTCAAGCGCCGCTTTGGTATCTTCGGCTTTGCATTCAACTACGTTTTCACAGCCGCAAGCCCGCGCTACCTCGGTGAGCGACGTCTTTCCGCCAGCGTATGTGGGCTGGTCCCCGGTAGAGCCGTAGCTGCCGTTATCAATGATCAACAGTATGTAGTTGCCTGTTGCATTGTTGGCGATGGTGGGCAGGGTGCCGAAGTTCGTCAGTACCGAGCCGTCGCCGTCAATGGAGATGACTTTTTTATTCTGGGCAAGTGCCAGGCCGAGGCCAATAGAAGAGGAAAGGCCCATGGTGCCGAGCATATAAAAATTGGTCGGCTGGTCGTCGATCAGGTGCAGTTCCTGTGATGGCAGCCCGATATTGCAAATGACGAGGTGGTCGGCGATTACCGGTGCGATATCTTTTAATATATCGGAACGTATCATCTTAATACCCCTTCCAGAAGCTTGCATCAGTGAGGATAGCCACCGGTTTGTTGCACATGTAGGTGTACTTCAAAATCTTGTCCAGTTCATTGACGTCATCTTCGTCGTGGAAGTGATAGGTCGGAATATTAAGCTGTGACAAAATTGCCTTGGTATGCACGGCCATCTCCACCTGACAGGCGACTGGTTCTCCCAGCTCTCCGCGGTAGCTGATCAGCATGGGTAGCGGCATGCGGTAATACTGAATCAGTGTGGCAAGCGTATTGACGGTCACGCCAATGGCGGTGTTTTGCATGATGATGGCCGATCTTTTTCCGCCCATGAATGCACCCGCACACAGGCCCATGCCTTCATCTTCCTTGTTGGACGGGACATGTATGATGTCTTTGTGTGCATCGATGGCATCGATAACACCCGCCAATTGTTTGCACGGTACGGTGGTGACAAAGCTAATGTCGTTGTCGACCAGATCTGACACGATCTTATCGTTTACGGACAAAGCGTTCTCCTGTTCAGTGGTGTGGGCTTTTCAGCCGTGAATGGGAGCGGGCCACTGTGGCAGCCCGCCTGATAAATAGAGCAACTGTTTTGCGTGACCATCGCCACAACAGCACTGATAAACCTGGTGCCAGCTTACGCTTCAAGATCGAAATTCTCACCCGGGAAGTACTTGGCCAGCCTGACATCGGCCGCGCGTGCATGGCCTTCCATGCCTTCAAGTCTGGATATGCGGGCAGTGGCCACCGCGATATCTTTCGAACCTTCCCGGGTTGCCTCCTGCCACGTGACGATTTTCATGTACTTGTGCACGGACAGTCCGCCGGTGTATTTGGCAGAGCGCGATGTCGGCAGCACGTGATTGGTGCCGGACGCCTTGTCACCGTAGGAAACCGTGGTTTCCTCACCGAGAAATAAAGATCCGTAACACTTCAGTCGATCACGCCACCAGGCGGTATCGCTGCATTGAACGGTCAGATGTTCCGGTGCATATTCATCCGAGGTATCCGCCATTTCCTCGCGGCTGTCGCAAACAATGACTTCGGCAAAGTCACGCCAGGCCGCCTCGGCATTTTTACGGTTGAGTTCCGGCAGGTCGGCAATCAGGTCGGGCACCATTTGCATGACCTTTTCCGCCAGTTCAGTTTCTGTCGTGACCAGCCACACGGGTGAGTTGTAGCCGTGCTCTGCCTGGCTGACCAGATCAGTTGCCACAATATGCGCATCGGCCGTATCGTCGGCGAGAATTAAACTGTCGGTGGGGCCTGCGATCATATCGATACCCACCGTGCCGTAGAGAATCCGTTTGGCTTCTGCAACAAACTGGTTGCCCGGTCCGACCAGTATGTCCGCCTTCGGTAAGCCGAACAAGCCATTGGTCATGGAGGCGATAGCCTGCACACCACCCATTGCCATGATTTTATCTGCACCGCACAGTTTGGCTGCATAGACAATGGCCGGGGCGACGCCTTCATCCGGGCGGGGCGGGGAACACGCAACAATGTGTTCGCAGCCGGCAGCCTTGGCGGTAGTGACAGTCATAATGGCGCTGGCGATATGGCTGTACCGGCCGCCGGGGACGTAACAGCCGACGGCGCGGCAGGGAATGCACTTCTGTCCCAGAGTAAAGCCTGGCACGACTTCAAGCTCGACGCTCTGCATGGTCTGCTTTTGTACTTCGGCAAAGCGCCTGACGTTGTCGTGGGCGAACGCGATGTCTGCTTTGAGTTTATCTGGCACTGCTTCACAGGCAGCCTCTATTTCTGCATCGCTCAGCAGAGTACTGCCCTCGTACTTATCAAATTTTGCGGCGTATTCCAGTGCCACCTCATCGCCGCCGGCTTCAATGTCAGCGAGGATCTTGCGCACGGTATCCGTGACATCGGTAGCATCGGTGGTGGAGGTTTTCGTTGCCTGCTTCAAATAGTTGCGTGCCACAGGATCGCCCCTTGGGTAGTGTGCCGAGTGTTGCCGTGCGCCCCGATGCAACTGATTTTCAGTACTGGCGGACACACGCCACATTCGGCGGGTGTGTTGGTTGATGCAAGGCAGTCTAAAGTGGTGATATGATAAATGCAAGCGCTTACATTTTCCCGATCACGGCAGTTTTTGATTCGCATGAGCAGAAATTCCCCGCCTACGCTCGAAGACGTGGCAAAACTTGCGAAGGTATCGACCGCGACTATCTCGAGGTCGATCAACGAGCCCGACAAGGTAGCCGGGCCCACGCGTGAGCGGATCCAGCAGGCCATCGATGCGCTTGCCTACACCCCGAACTTCGGCGCCAAGGTGCTGGTGACGAAGCGCAGTAACACGGTGGGTGCGATTATCCCGACCATGGCTAACGCGATGTTTGCCAGTGGTCTGCAGGCCTTTCAGGAGGAACTGGCGCGGTCGGGTGTGCTGCTGCTGGTCGCGAGTTCGGGATATAGCAGTGAAAATGAATTCCGCCAGATTCAAACACTGCTGGCCCATGGGGCGGATGGATTATTGCTGATCGGTTCTGATCGGGCGCAATCAACCGTTGAGTTTCTCAATGCGCGTAACATTCCTTATGTGATCTCCTGGTGTTACCGAAATAGTGGTAAACGCCTGTACGCCGGGTTCGATAATCAGCGTGCCGCGTACAACATCACCTGCGAAGTGATTAGCAGAGGGCACCGCAGCATCGCCATGATCGGCGGCTTGTCCGATGGCAATGACAGAGCCAGCAATCGCATAAAAGGCGTCAGGAAAGCCATTGCAGAACATCGCGGGGCACGGCTGGTGGCGTTGGTTGAAAAAGACTATTCACTTGAAGCCGGTGCGCAGGGCTTTGATGA
>CAZOXM010000176.1:0-5327 GCA_964583825.1 uncultured Granulosicoccaceae bacterium | reverse complement strand
CTGTTAAGTGTAATAATACTTAACTTGGTGGTACCAATCTATTTGACCACATCACGTGCTGATCAAACCCAAATGGGATACTGAAAACACGAATCCATGAATGCCCCGGAAACGCCTCCTGTTTCGACCCCGTTTGCTCCATTTACAAACCCGGTATTCCGATCGCTTTGGTTCGCTACACTAATTTCGAACCTTGGCGGCCTGGTCCAGGTCGTTGCGGCCGGCTGGGTAATGACAACCCTGACCGATTCCCAGGCGCTGGTTGCGCTGGTTACCGCTTCAACTTCGCTACCGATTGTAGGTCTGTCCCTGTTCGCTGGTGTGTTGGCGGACAACTATGACCGGCGCCGAATCATGCTCATCGCACAGACGCTTATGTTGGCTGTATCTGTCGGCCTGACTCTGACTACCTACTTTAACCTGTTGACTCCGTGGTCCTTGCTGGCTTTTACATTCCTGATTGGGTGCGGAGGCGCCTTAAACAATCCTTCCTGGCAGGCATCAATTGGGGACATCGTGCCACGCGATCAAGTCGCGGCCGCTGTCATGGCAAACGGTATGTCTTTTAATATGATGCGAAGCATTGGCCCGGCGCTTGGGGGACTGATCATTGTAGCGGCCGGCGCGTCTGCCGCCTTTGCCATGAATACCATGAGCTACGTCGCTTTGATTATCGCCCTTAGTCTGTGGCGCACACCGAGCCCGGATCTTCTGTTGCCGCGTGAGCGTTTTATTCGTGCGATCGGGGCGGGTTTTCGGTATGTCAGCCTTTCGCCTAACTTACTGAGCATCATTTCGCGTGGTTGCCTGTTTGGCCTGACTGCCGTTGGTGTACAGGCCCTGTTACCACTGATCGCTCGGGATCTTTTGGGTGGTACAGCATCAACCTACGGCTTTTTGCTGGGGTTTTTTGGCTTGGGCGCAGTTTGCGGTGCGTTGAGCAATTCGAGGATTCGAGCAACGTTTGACAACGAAACGATTGTGCGAACGACGTTCATTGGTACGGCTATTGGCACGTTGTTATTGTCAGCTGCTAACGGAATGATAATAGCCGCGATCGCACTATTGGTGTGCGGGGCATGCTGGGTTACCACCAATGCCCTGCTCAATGTGTCTTTACAACTCTCTACCCCACGCTGGGTAGTTGGACGTGCCTTGTCGCTCTATATGATGGGCAATGCAGCAGGAATGGTATGCGGTAGCTGGATATGGGGGCTGGTGGCCGAATCTTTCGGGCTGCAAATGGCTTTGGTTATCTCTGCTGCTGCGGTCATACTGGGCGCGCTGGCAGGCTACAAATTACCATTGCCTGAATTCAGTCGCCTTAACCTCGACCCGCTGAATCAGTTCATCGAACCGGCACTGGCGGTTCAGCTCAAGCCGCAGACAGGGCCAATTATGATCACTGTTGATTTCGATATCGCAGAAGATGATATTCCCGCGTTTCTGGAAGCAATGACGCTGAGACGTAGAAACCGAAAACGTGACGGTGCAAGACGTTGGTCACTACTCAGGGATCTGGAACAGCCGAATATCTGGACTGAGAAATTCTACGTAGCGACCTGGGTAGAATATATCCGTCATAATCAGAGGCGAACAGTTTCTGATTCTGACGTGTCTGAAATACTGAGTACTTTACATCAAGGTGCTGAACCTCCGCGGGTACGCCGTATGCTTGAACGGCAAACGGTTCCGAAACATGCCGACCCCTATGTGAAGAACGTTTATAAAGAGTTACGCTGATTATTGTAGTGACGCCCTGCCCCGCCAATTATAAAACAAACAGCGGTTACCCGAGTTCGGTAAACCGTCCGCTGATCGCCACTCTATTGTGGCAACCCTGATTGAGCCCCAGAGAACTCCGCACAACAAAGTTTATATAAACCTAAGACTCTATCGAAGTACCGAGAACGCGGTGCACAGGCTCAAATAAGTGATAAGCCAGAAACACATCGGTGTACTTTTGCAAATTCTACACGCAATACCAATGGGGTCCGGGCCACACCTGAGATCAACATAGATCACCGCAACTTTTACCTCAGTTCTTGCTGCCAAAACTCACATGTACCTGATCTACCGAAAGCTGCCGGTAGATCAGGCACTCAACCCGCAGCTCAAGCAATTACATTATGCGCGGGGCCGTACGGGAATTTGGTGATATTCCGTGAGCCGCTCTCTTCTATCACCAGAATATCGTGCTCACGATAGCCTCCTGCTCCCGCTTCAGTGTCTGGAATCGTCAACATGGGTTCCATGGAAATGACCATGCCCGGCTCCAGTACGGTGGGATTGTCCTCACGCAGTTCCAGTCCGGCTTCGCGTCCGTAGTAGTGGCTCAGCACACCGAATGAGTGGCCGTATCCGAACGAGCGGTATTGCAGGAGCCCGCGATCTTCAAACAACTGATTAATCTGTGCGCAGACTGCTTCGCAGCTGACACCAGGCTTTAGCAGCGACTGACCCAGCTCATGCGCATCTACATTGGCTTGCCAGATTTCCAGTGACCTGTCGTCAACGCTGCCAACAAACAGGGTGCGCTCCAACGCCGTGTAATACCCGTTAATCATCGGGAAGGTGTTCATACTCAGGATATCGCCATTGCGCAACTTGCGCGAGGTCACCGGGTTGTGCGCACCATCCGTGTTGATGCCCGATTGAAGCCATACCCAGGTATCGCGATACTCGGCATCGGGAAAGCGTTGTGCAATGGCCTGTTCCATCACATCTCTCGCGGCCATCGCCACATCGAGCTCAGTCTTGCCGGGCTTGATGGCATCCCGTACCGCTTCTCCACCAAGATCAGCAATAGCAGCCCCCGCCTCTATCAATACAATTTCTTCTGCGGACTTGATCATGCGCTGCTGCATGCAGATGTCCGCTACGTTAACCGTCTGGGCGGGATTCAGAAAATGATCGAGTGATGTGCTGGCCGTGAGCGTGAGGTGATCTGACTCAACACCCAGCCGTCGTGACTCACCGATGATATGCCGGATCGCGCGCCAGTAGTTGTCTTTCTTCCAGTCGGTATAAACCAGATTATTGCCCACGGACCTTCGAAAGGGTTGCCCCGCATCGATATTGGCTGAAATAGTGAAACACGCATCGGGCGTGATTACACAGGCATAAGGTCGGCCGAAGGCACAGTACAGAAAACCCGAGTAATAAGCCACGTTGTGCATGGAGGTGAACAGGATGGCATCGAGACCATCACGTTGCATTACCTCACGCAGATGCGCGTGGCGCTTTGCGTATTCGTTGTCGCCGAAGGGTAGTTTTGCTTTCTCGCCGTTTTCGTATATGAAGAAATCCGGCCGCTCAATGATTGTTGTCATTGTCATGATTCTCCTGAATACATCGGTGACCAAGGCAGTCACCAACTTTCAATTAGCAGGGTGTTGAAAACGTGATGAGCGACGGTCTGAGTAGGCAAATTTTCCCGAAAAAGCGCAGTTTATGGGTGATAAATGAGCATTTTGAGGGGGAATTTAACGCCCTCAGACCTAGCGCAATAGTTTTTCAACATCCTGTTAGGAGCGATGCAGGAGATTCATGAGTCCTGCACCGCACTTGTGTATCCGGGCGTGCAGGACAAATGCCCGACTTGAGCGGTTAATGCTCAAGGGGCTTTGGGTAACATCAGCGACGCCATCGCTGACAAATACAAATGTTATCGCACCGCTATTGCATAGAGCAAGCGACTTAGCGCAAGTTGCCGGCCACGGTTGTGCATTTGTTAAATCGTACTTTGTGATTCCTCGACTTCAGGCAGCTCCCCCCGCAACCGCAGCAGTGCTTCATTCACCGATGCGAGTTCCTTCTCGGTCACTCGTAAAATTTCATTCAGTACTTCAGCATTTTCCAATTCGATGGCACGATCAGATGCATCGGGGTCAAGGCCACGCTTAAAATCTGCGTGGATTGCTGCAATTTTAGTCTGCAGTTCCTGTTGCCGGGCTTTTAATGCTTCGTATTGTTCAACAATTGCGTTGCTCGACATCACGATTCTCCGGAAAACCACTAGAGATGTTACGGACAATAAGCAACTCACTTTTTGACAAAGATCAAAGCCGGCTTTACAGCTGTGCCCACTCTCATTTTACTTTGACGGTTTGTCTTTCAGTGCTGCAGGTGCAAGATCTCCAAGGGTGCTTTGGTCTGCGGTATGTTCGATAGCGCCGGTATGCCCGGCTGTGGTTGGCAATGGCGTGTCGTAATAATATTCCGGATCAGTCTTTTGCCGCTCCCAGGTCTCGATCATTTCGAGCCACGCTTCGCGAAGCGTTCGAGGTGCCGGCATGTCCTTTTCTACCGCGCGGTGCAGTGCTTTGAGTCGGTAACACGGCACCCCCGCAAACATATGGTGCTCGGTATGCCAGTTCATCCGCCAGTATAAAAACTCCAGCAACGGATTGATGCGAATACTACGCACACACTTTCTGAAATCGCTGTCGTTTTCTTTCAGTCCGCAGTGTTGTGTCATGCCCAACAGGTATGACCAGATTTTCGCAAAGAAGCTGCCGCAGGAAATAATCAATATCGCGATCCACTGCCCGCTTAACAGCGACACCAGCAAGACCGTCCCGTGAAACAACAGCAACCATCGCGACCATCTGATGGACTTTTGGTGTTCATCCGGCAGGTTTTCATGCAGCGCCGCGAGCCAGGCGTTGCTGGGTATCGATGCGTTGCCTGTTTGTCCGAATGCACCACGGACAGTGGCCGCCACGGTGTTTATAAATCCGCCCTTACCGAATGTTCGTCCCGGCGGCGAATACAAATTAAACGTTAACATCTGCAGTAGAAACGTCTTACCCGCCAGCGGCGACAACGGCAGGAGGTTTTCTCGATCTCCATCCGGGTGCAGTGTATAACGGTGATGAAAAGTGTGGGAACTGGCGTAGTCAAACGGGTCCCACCAACTCAGTGTGCTGAAAGCGTACAAAAAGAGTTTGTTCAACCAGGGCGTTTTGAACACAGTGGCATGACCGAGCTCATGCACGGATGTGCCATGAAAAAAACTGGCAACAGAACCATGCAAGAAGAGAGCTGCCGGCATCCACCACCACCAGGCATTAACAAAGCAGATAGTCACAAATGTCGCAGACAACAACCATAATGCCAGATGTCCGCCGGCCTGCATTGCGCCAAGCGCATCACTGCGTTTCAGCAGAGACCGCAATGTCGCCGGTTCTATCGGGCAGCGATACCACCGGACTCGCAGGGACTTTCGAATCTCTGCCAGCGGTGGGTAGGTGTTTGCAGGGGTTGCTTCCGAAGTGAGGTCTTGCATAGCTTGTCAGGTACGAGGCTTATACGGAGCTTATTGT
>CAZOXM010000175.1:0-5439 GCA_964583825.1 uncultured Granulosicoccaceae bacterium | reverse complement strand
GTTCAGCCGCCTTTGGGACGACACACTAGCGCTCATTGTCGATGGACTCTATCAGGCCGGAACAATAGTGGCTGTTGCTCTGTGTGCCGAGCTGCACAAATGGCAGTAGTGCCGTTACCGGGCTTGCCAAACCTGCAAGCGATGCGGCCACCGCCGTTCTGGCTGTCAGGCTGGTGCCGGGTAACACGGACAGATTCGACAAAGGTCCACGGATGACAGCGGAGGTTTTTGAGGCAATGATACTCACATCTTTTGGGTGTGGCTCCACGGTCAGGTTCAGTTCCTCGGCGGCCAGATCAAGTTGTCCGTCCGCAATAAACAACGTGTCAGTGGTATCAAGTACCATTGTGCCGATATCCACTGTGCCCTGTTCTGCCAGCACATCAAGGTAGGCGCAGCGGATATCTGTCAGGGATTTGCCGGGCTTTACTATCAGTGCCAGGCTCTCGAGCAGATCTATCCCCGCGAGTTCCGCCAGCAGTGCGTCAAGCTTACCATTGACCATCAGTAGAAACATACCGCCATCAAGGTGTGCGGCAAAGTCCGCCACACTATGACCTTTGGACCAAAACTTCACCTCGCCGCCCACAATACCAAAGCTGTCATCGTCAATACCGATGCTTTTCATTACCGCTTTCAGATCTACTTGTCTGACGTTTAGTTCGGCGACTATTTCCGGCGGTTGTGTGGCGGCATTCAGTTTCATTACACCGCTTACACGACCATCAGCTATTGCAACGTTGATATAAGGTATGGCCACATCAGTGCCATTGATTTCAAATCGGGTATCAAAGGATTCGACAGGCCAGCTGCCACTGAGTACAGTGTCTGCGCGAAATTCTACTGCGCCGTTAAACAGTCTGGTTAACGGAATCAGGTCTATCGGTGCTGATGGAAGCAGGCGGGTGGTTTGCGCGATCTGCGGTGAGTCAGGTTGCTGACTGTCATCCGGTTTGCCGCCGATCAGGCCGGCCAGATCATCGATATCCAGACGTGTTGAAATGATGTTCGCGTATAAAGTGACCGGGGATGTTTGTGGGTTCAGGCGTAAATCACCCTGCAGGTCACTCTGTGCCAGCCGACCATCGAACTTTCTGAGTACATAGTCGCTTTGGTCCCGGGTTAAGCGGCCCTGAAGGCGTAACGGCGGAAGCTCGGGCAGAGAGATACCAAGCATTTGTTGCAGGTTTTTCGTGCCTGTGAGGCTAACAGATACATCTAAATCTGTGGCGCCGGCCACCTGTAAATCTACATTGCCATCAACTGTCGCAGCACTTTCTGCGAACTCAAGCTGTGCAGAGACGTTTTCCAGTACTGCGGTGTTTGCTGCAACACGATGCAAGGCATCGAGTGATGGCAGTTCTATGTCCAGCGTTACCGGCACACTGTTGACACTTCCTTCTGCAGCAACCAAAGTCGGTGATTCGCTTTGACTGTCGCTTTCAATACTGCCTGTCAGTTCAGCGGTGAAATCCCGCTGTTGATCAAGATAGATCAGCCTGGCATCGGTCACCAGCAATTGCTCAATTTTTGGTGTAAACATCTGCGCAGGCCGTTGTTGTGTTTCTTCGTTTTCAGATAACGGCCGCTCGCCTTGTTGCGCGATATCGGTAAGGAGAGACAATTGACCCCAGTTTAACGATCCGTCCACCTGCCGTTCGATTGTGATTGCCGGTGCGGATAAATGAAGTTCGGGCAGCAACATCACTCCGCCGAGCAGCTTCGGCGCGTCTATCGACAGGCGCAGCATGTCGACGACCAGCAGCCTGTCGCCTTCTGGGCCAAACAATTGTATTCCACTGACATTGATCTCAGGCTGTCGTTGCCAAATCTCCAGTAACACTGTTTCCACCTGCAGATCACCACCGGTGATGCTGCTGCCGAGAGCTTCGATCTGTTGGGTCAGATAGCGTGCCGGCATCAGTGTCAGCAGGGCGACAAACAGTATCGGTAGCAAAAGCAGCAGTGCCACACTCCAAAGAACGAACTTTTTCATTAAGTGTTACTGACCTTGAGCTGGTAAGCATCGGTAGCAGCGTGAGCCCGCGAGTCACGCTGGCGTGTGTAGAGTATGTAGGGGAGAAATTGTGTGAATTGCCGTGCATGTAACATTTACAAGCGGCTGTGTTTCACGGTGGAGTGCCGGCGGTACGTCGCCTGTTCGGGGCTGCTTGCCGTCGGAATATTATGCGGGCAACCTGGGTTCAGTGGCCTGCGCAGCGGCCTCTGTGTCCATAATTTCGTCGATAAGCACCTGATGAGAATCTTCCAGCTCAAGGTGCGGTTCCTGTTCATCATGGGATTCACAGACCAGCTGCGCGAGGACCGGAAAATGGTCGGAGCCAATGTATGGTAACCGCTCTATCCGTTTTACCTTGAAATGGCCGGAGACGAATATGTGGTCCAGTGGCCACCGGAACACCGGGAACTCTGCATGAAATGTGTTGAACATCCCCCGCCCCACGCGAATATCCAGCAATCCGCTGACGCGCCTGAACAGGCGGGTGGTTCGCGACCAGGCGACATCGTTGAGATCACCGCTGACAATCAGCGGAGAGGTCGAGCCCTGCAGGTGCTGGGCTAAAACCAGCAATTCCACATCGCGTTCGGTTGAATGGTAATTTTCACCGGGTGCCGGCGGCCTTGGATGCAGGATGTGGATTTTTACCCGTGCCGCATTTTTCGGTTGTACCTCGATTCCCATGGACGGGACATCATCTTCCACCAGAAATGAAACTGTGCCGCGAAGTAAAGGCAGGCGCGAATAGATATGCATGCCGTATCGGTTGTCCAGCGGGTGCGCCAGACGGTGCGGATACTCGTCCAGCACGTCAAGCTGCGCCTCCCACCAGGCATCGGTTTCCAGTGTGGCGAGCACATCTGGCTGGTGCTGCCGGATGAGTTTGATCAGTGGCTGTGCATCGCGATTGTCCATCAGCACATTGCAGGTCAGCAGCGATACCTCACTGCCGTTGTGATGCTCGTCGGATCTGGCGACCTCCAATCTGTGCCATCGTGTGTATGGATATATCCACCAGAGCTGGTAGGCTGCGCTGAATATCACCAATGCCCACCACGGCCAGCCAACGGTCACCCCCCGGCTGGCAGCCAGCAGGCCGAGCGCGAGCCACGCGCAAGCGATAATAGCGATCTGCAGTCGCGGAAAATCGAGACCGCGAATCCACCACACAGGTGATCGGATTTGGGGCAGGATAGTACTGATAAAGATGATAATCGACGCTAACGCGAGCGCACTTTTCATGTCTGATCGTTAGCAATGTGACACAGCGGGTCGTCGATGCGGAGAAAACCCTCAACCGGATTGCGAACATACCAAGTGTGAAGGCACACCTCAAGTGCATCTGCGCAGCGAGGCCGGCAAAAAGACCCTGCCGGAAAGGCCGCTCAGGTCGCAGTGTCACCCTGTGGTGGGCGCCTATCCCCTGCCAGCTGGCCGCGCAGGTGTTGAAACTCCAGCCCCGTGACCGTGTGGTGGATTGCCCAGGCAATGGTAACCAGCAACCCGATATGCAGCATCAGCAGGACGGTTAAAGCCCCCGTGCCGGTGATGCCTGTCTTCAGCAGGCCAATGTAAATCATCGCACATATCACCACCCACGCAGAGGCGCTCACGATTGCAGCAAACACCGCAAGACAAAACAATTGCACCAGGCAGGTGGCGAACAGGCGGCATTCAGCCAGAAAAAGGTCACCTAACTCACTAAAGAAGTTGCGATACCCGCTAATCAGCAATCTAAAAGACGACGTCGATGTGGTTTTTTCTTGTGTGGACGCTTCTCGCACCCGTGTCTCCAATGGCACTTTGCCAGAGGCTACACGGTCAGACGCTTCACCTCATGCGTTATGTATTTTTTACAACTCTCCGCCCATACTATTGTCGACACTGGAGCAGCGGCAGAGGGGCGGCTTGCAACAGACTACAATCGCATCCATGATGACCAGGGGCGACTTCCGACATATGCTATGTTCTGAACAATACGCGGACCAGGGAGTGGGTGCGGATCATCGTAAGAATAACCATGAACTCAGCTTCAAGCTTTTCCGCTAAACGTTTCAGGGGTACCAACATCAATGCATGCGGCTGAAGAAAAACTCGCTATCGTCGTTGAGGATGACTCTTCAACAGCTACCGCCTTAACCAAAGCAATCCGGTCTTTCGGCTTTAATGTGCAAGTCGCGGGCTCGGTAGCCGAGGCGAGATTACTGATCGAACGTGATCGTCCGGAGCTGGTATTGCTTGATGTGACGCTGCCGGACGGCAACGGGCTTGAACTCATTCAGGCAGGCAATTCCCGGTTTATTGTGATAACCGGGGATACGACACAGGAGGTGGCAATTCGCAGCCTGCGATTACGTGCAGACAACTTCCTGCTAAAACCGGTCAGTCTCACAGAGTTGAGAACGGTGGTGGGCACACCAGCCGAAAATGCTGTCAACGATGAACCCGGATTAAACCCCACCCCAGAGTTCGAGCCCGATAAATCCGGGAAAAACCGGCATGGTCGATCACTCCATCGCGATGATGTACTGCTTACCGGGGACTCCCGCTGCGCAAAGGCGCTCAGCAGCGCAATCCAGCAGATAGCCAGAGCCGACAGCAATGTATTGATTTCCGGGGAACCGGGTGTCGACAAGCTTTCAGCAGCGAATGCATTATTCCGCAGGATGACCACGGACAGCGTTCTATGTCAGATTCAATGTGCCACCGGAAATACGCAACTGAATGGCAAAGTGATTCGGCATCAATTCTCCGAAACCATCGCGCGCGTTTTTTCAGCCGCCCCTGATCAGAAACCTGTGACACTGATATTGGATGGCATTGAAGAACTGTCCGATCAGCATAAACAGGAACTGCTGGCTTACCTGACGCCTGAAAGTATCGTATCGACCGCAACGAGCGCCGGCAAACCCCGCGTTATTTCGATCGATCGTTCCGGCTGGCTGGAACAAGCCACCGCAGGCGATCACGATGTCACACTGCGGCTTTGTCTTGCACAGTTTCCGTTGAGAGTACCGCCGTTACGACATCGGGCCAAAGACATTGCACCCATAGCGAAAAAGTTGTTGCAGGCGATCAACTCACGTACCAAAACCAGAAAGGTCCTAACGGACGACGCATTGGCGACCCTGACAGCTTACACGTGGCCCGGAAACGTTCGCCAGCTCGCAAACACAATTGCACGCGCGCACGTCTCATCACAGCACCTGCTAAACGTCGACGAAATTATTCAGGACAGCAGCAATAACAGCCGCTCTGCATCTGTCGAGGCATTGGTCGGCACTACTTTCTGGGAAATAGAAAGAGAGCTGCTAAACGCCACTCTGCGGTTCCACGACGGTGATAAAAAAGAGAGTGCCATGACGCTGGGTATTAGCCTGAAGACACTCTACAACCGCATGAATGCATACAGTATCTCT
>CAZOXM010000174.1:0-5450 GCA_964583825.1 uncultured Granulosicoccaceae bacterium | reverse complement strand
CCAAAGGCAAATTCCGTCACCGCGCGGGTGATCGGAGTCGTTGAAAACCAGGCGCCGACAAAAGCACTCACCGCCGTACTCAATGTCACAGATGGCCTGATCAGCGCCGACCGCGAGCAGGATATCTGTCAGATTGCACTGGTTGAACGTCATCGGGGATCGGGCGATGTAACCAACGGCCTCGTATCGGGCTTTGGCTATCAGGGCAACATGGCCATGGCATCCACAGTCGCTCACGACAGCCATCATATGATCGTGGTTGGTACCTGCAGAGACAACATGGCACTGGCCGCTAACCGGCTGACAGACGTAGGCGGTGGCATCAGTGTCTGGAAGGACGGACAAGAGCTCGCACTGGTCGAGTTACCCATTGCCGGTTTAATGTCAGACTTACCCGCCGCGGAGGTCGCCCGCAAAGCCGACAAAATGGTTGAGGCAATGGCCGAGTGCGGATGCACATTAAACAACGCCTATATGCAGCACTCTCTGCTGGCACTGGTAGTAATTCCGGAGCTTAGAATCAGTGATCTCGGCCTGGTCGATGTGTCTGCGTTTGAATTCACCGACCTGATAAAAGAAGTGACGCCCTTCTGATCGGTGGTAACAGAGCGCTCGTTGAAATGTCGCAGGGGCTTTGTGACCAATAACCCGCTTTGTGTGTATTCCCAATCCAACCACACACCACAGACTATCCTTATCTAAAGGTTCTACAACGTCAGCCAAGGCAAAACACAAACGGACTCCATGGCGCAGTTGTTAGGTTGGCGTAGTTGTTATGTTGAAGTACTTTGATTAAAACTACTCTGACGGTTCGGGTTACCGCTGCGGCATTATCGACTATCGTGCTTTTATGTCTAACGACAATGAGGCAGAGTGCCTGCTTGCCGTAGCTGAAGCAAGACTGTTTTTACAGAATTTCTAGTTGGCAGGCAACCGGGGCATCCAGCACCAAATCGAAGTACGATTACTGTGTGGCGGTAACCACATCACCAAAGAAAGTTACATTGTATCCGTCGTATTTCCATACCACAGGGCAGTTCTTCGCACCCTTCCGGCAGCTGAACGCACTGGTTCTTTTGGGCGGCCCTATTAATTCCTCAACTTCAGCTTTACTCATTCCCACTTCGACACCGCGCTTTTTCGGGGACGAAGACGGCAATACACAACTACTAACGAGTAAGACGACCAGAATTACCGCAAGAAAGTGCAGGTATACCTTGAACATTTTTTCCTGAAACAGTGATCCAAAAGATTGCCTCACACCCCATGCAAAAAGTGATACATTCCCGCGCTTATTCATGGAATCAGAACGTACAGTGTCTACTTGCAACAACGCGTCAATCAGGCAAAAGCGCGTGTTTTAGATACAGTATCAAGGTTGATATTCTTCTAGCGAATGGACAAATTATCAGTGCAATGCCCACGAACCACTTTCAACCCGGCAGGTACCGTCACATAAAAGGTACGCACTATTTTGCCTACGGCACAGCCATACACACCGAAACGAAGGAAATTATGGTGATCTACGCACCTTTACCCTCATCTGGTGATGTCTATGTTCGGCCTCTCAGCATGTTTACCGAATCAGTAATGACTGATCAGGGATCTCAACCCAGATTTGCGTACATTGGCGGGACCAGTGACGAATGCTGACATCCGCTGGTTATGCAAGCCACTGATTCAAGCAGGATTGATTCAGCAGATCCGTTACTGCTACGATAAAACAACGCTGTGCGTTACAGATTATCGTCTGCAGCACAACGTTAAAATTGGAAGAGCGACACCACATTCGCGGCAACCAGTCATAGGACGATAGTGATGTACAACCATGACGACTCAAATCACACTGTGTTTTACAGTAACACAGTCGACACGGTAAACCGCACATTCGACATACCGGATGACTTGTGTTTTGTATACGTACAACACGCATTTACCCCGCTGGTCAAACACTTCAACTGCATTCGTGACCGTCTGGCTGCTGTTATCCCGAAGGCGAGCTCCGCCAATGCCAATCCGGAAGTACTGAGCAATCTGGAAAAGCAGTTCCCGGGTCGGATTTTATCCAATATTACCCGCCACCATCTGTGCGATATTAACTACACGCTGCAACTGTTAAAAGACACCACTCGCGGTCGGCCGTTTGCCATACTGGAATACGGAGGTTACTTTGCTCCTGCCGCCAAAGCCATCGCCAGCGACCGTTACCTTGGCCCCAGGCTCGCCGGTTTTGTTGAAGGCACCGAAAACGGTATCAGGGGTTCAGACGACGGCTTGACGATCGGATACCAAAAGGTGGCCCAAACCGTAGCACGTCCCATCGTATCCAAGTCAAGGTCCGGCATAAAAAAGATAATGGACCTTCAAATCGGCCCTGCCATTGTGCAGGCGAGTGACGAAATACACCATCGCTACGAAGGCTGTCGTCTTCAGCAATTGCGCGGGCGCTTCGGCGTTGTGGGCCTCGGCGCCATCGGCAGAGGGGTCTTGCACACATTGTTCAACCACAACATTAACCCAATGGTGTTTGATTCAAATCTGTCCGTACTGGCAGAGATGGCAAACCGACAACATCACGTTGTATCACAAGATGCGATTCTGTCTCGAAGTGATGTGTTGTATCTGAACACAGGCAGCTGTTTTCTTTCTCAAAAGCCCTCCCTGCTGCGGCTTCTGAAAGACAATGTACTCCTGATACTGTGCACCTCGGGAGACGTTGAAGCAGGAATACCTCAGTTACTTGCCGCCAATGAAATCTCCCTCGGTGCAAAGGACAGCAGCGACGGTATTGCCGTCTACCACACCAGAGACGGCAAACGAATTCGTGTGATGCTTGGCAAAGACTCTGTCGGACAGGCGCCAAACATCAGCGTCGCCGACGGGTCCGGCTCCACCGCGAATTTAATGTCCGATATGGAGTTTTATGCCATCGGCGCATATCTGGGCAGTCGCCATAACACCCTGCCCGCCCACCAGGTCAGTCAGCCACCAGCTTCAATTGAAAACCTGATTTTCAAACAGTGGCTAAACGTGTTCCACCCCGCCTGTCTGGAGACACACCCCACTGCGTATTCCACCGCTTACCCGTCGACACTCAATGCACCCAAGCAGGTAAATCAGATGTCATTGAATTGCGTTGTGTAGCCAGCCCCGTTACAAGGCTGCACCCATAGCCAATTGCTATTGAAATGCATGAATTTCTGCTTTCAGGAATAATGACGCGAGCAATACTGTACCGACAAGAGATTGACGCCTCAAATAGCCTGTCTCGATGAGATTCATTGATTCAAATTGCTTATTGGTTTGATGAAAGTATGAACTGATTCAAATTTTTGTATCTCCGCGGGTATTTATCGTGCTCGCCTCTCCGGGTTACCCGTTAAATATTAAACGGGATCTGTCTGCCCAGGACTGACACCGGCATGTCAGTGACAGCCGACTCGGAGCACACAAACATTAAACCGAAGTGCCCAAAAAGCGCTGAGCGACGCAAGGCAGTCGTTGAACTACTCGAATCTCGAGTGATGTTCTCTGCCGATCTTGTCGCCCCGATCGACATCGACTCGAGGGTGGCGGAGGATCAGCAACCGGACGCGGACGACGTGCTGCCGAATGTCCACAAACACGGCGCGGCTGACACCGGCCCGCACCGTGTCATCGACGTTTCTGACCCGAGCGGCCTGGAAGATAAAACTGTGTTCGTCTCGAACACACCCCTGGTTGGTGAAAGCGAGGCGACTTCACCGAGTGTCACCACCCCGACGATCGCACAAACCGGGTCGGCAAGTACATCTCAACTCATCCCACAGGACGACGCCGTACAGATTACCGAGACCGATGCTGATCCCATCCAGGTGATATTCGTCGATGACACTGTCACGGATCGGGACGCGGCGGTCGAGCAGCTGGCTAACGTTCAGCCGCCTGAAGCTGAATTTATTATTATTCCGATCCCCCCGGAGGTTGACGGCATTGCAGAGATATCTGATTCGCTGCACGGTATCACCGGGATTGAAGCCATTCATATCATAAGCGAATCAGCGGACAACCTGATTCCACTCGGGTCGACCGGACTCGCTGCCGATGATCTTTCGCAGCACTCTGCTCAGATTGCGGACTGGTGTAACTCACTTAGTCATGGCGCCTCCATTCACCTTCACGGCTGCAATACCGATAGCGATACCCTGACGGCAATTGCCGATTTCAACACAGCTTCCGCCACATCCGCTATACCGTCGCAATCCGCCGCAATCAACTCGCCACAATTCGACGAGGCACAAAGCGACACGCCACCCCCTACGCAGTTTGTCGATTCACAAGCAAAGCAAATCGTCTTTGTCGATCAGTCAGTCAGCGACTATGAACAACTGCTTTCTGATCAGGGACTGGCAGCAAATGACAAGATTGAGGTGGTGCTCCTATCCGCCGACAAGGACGGCATTGCCCAAATCACCGACCATCTTAAAACTGCAGCGGGCATAGAGTCGATACACATTGTCTCTCATGGTGACGATGGCTATGTGAGCCTGGGTGATACGCGGCTGGATGCAGACAGCGTTAGCCGCTATACCGATGAGATAAGCGCTTGGCAAACCGCCCTGTCGGTCGATGCGGATATACTGTTCTACGGCTGTAATCTCGCCGGTAATGAGCATGGAAAATTACTGGTCGACACCGTGGCGACCCTCACGCTCGCCGACGTTGCCGCCAGTGACGACTTAACCGGGCACCTGTCTCTGGATGCGAACTGGGTATTCGAGTATCAGTCGGGCGATGTCGATACGCGAACCGTGTTCTCTGCCGAGACTGAAAATGCGTGGGTCCATACGCTGGATGTAACAAGCGGCCTGGTGGGACATTATAAGTTCGACTCAGCCAATCTACTACTGGACTCAGCCGGCAACCAGGATCTCGTGGTGTCCAGCGGAAACCCCACGGGCGAGGCCAACGCCGTGGTGGGTGATCAGGCTGCCGGCTTTAACGCCGATGCACCAGACAATGCCGTACTGGAGGCAAGCAACAACGCCGCCCAGGACTTCGGTACCGGTGACTTCACTATTGCCTTCTGGTACAAGCTATCCGGCAACCCGGCTTCAGACGCAAGATTGCTTGGCGACTATGCCGGAAGCGGAGAAGGATTTGCACTGCAGGCCACGTCAGGTGGCGACCTTGAAGTGACTTTTAGAGGACTTACCGGGTCCGCCAGCAGTGTTGCGAGCGGCACCTTTGACGGTACCTGGCAGCATGTGACCATTACCTACGATAGCGCAGGAGGTACCTATCAATGGTACCTGAACGGCACACCCAGTATCAGCCGACCGTTCTCCGGCGGCGATATCAACACCAGCAATCCATTGCGAATTGGCGCTTTGGACGGATCAAACGAAGACTATGACGGCCTGCTCGACGATGTCAGGCTATATACCAGACAACTATCGAGCAGCGATGTC
>CAZOXM010000173.1:0-5575 GCA_964583825.1 uncultured Granulosicoccaceae bacterium | reverse complement strand
TTGTGAATAATGCAGGCCAGGCGCCTGCGCGGTAGAAGTCCACGTCGCGAGAGCGCGTCCGGTTGTGTCTGAAGAGGTTTTTATGTGAAAAGCAGAGTTATTCGTACGCGACGAAAATAAAGGCGTATTCAGGCGCAATCCGTTGCGCTC
The DNA here is from genome assembly GCA_964583825.1 of uncultured Granulosicoccaceae bacterium. Lineage (GTDB taxonomy): Bacteria > Pseudomonadota > Gammaproteobacteria > Granulosicoccales > Granulosicoccaceae. The sequence continues at coordinate 5,425 of CAZOXM010000173.1, read as the reverse complement.
GTAGTAGCGGAGGTTCTGCCGCGCAGGCTCCTGGCTATCAGGACCTTAGCGTTTCCAGTCCAATCCCTGTGGTATCGAAACCGCCATCAACGCAGATTTCCTGTCCAGTCACATAGCTCGCTTCATCACTGCATAAAAAGTAAATAACGCTGGCCACTTCTTCGACCAGTCCATAACGGTTTAACGGGATGTGTGCATGGTAGTCAGCCCGAATGGCTGCATCATGTACCTTCTTCGCCATATCGGTATCGATTGGCCCTGGCGCGACCGAGTTCACCCGGATGTGGTGTTCGCCCAACTCTGCGGAAAGCTGCTTGGTAAAATGAGCCAGCGCCGCCTTGGAGGTGCCATAAGCGGTGCGTAACGTACTGGCACGCAAACCGGAAATTGAAGTGATGTTGACGATTGCACCGCCACCCTGCTCCATCATGACCGGCGCACACGCCTGTGAACATAGAAACGGGCCGTCGAGATTCGTTGCAAAAATTTGCCGCCACATCTCGAATGATGTTTCCAGCACAGGCAGAAAGTCGGCAATACCCGCATTGTTTACCAGCGCATCCAGACGACCGAAACTCGATTTCACCTGATCAACCGCTTTAGCCACCTGTTGCGCATCGGAAACATCGCACACTATTTTTAGCGCTTTGTCCGTCTCGAGACCACGGACGGCTGCATCAAGCGTGGTGGCGTTATTATCGAGCAGCGCGACACGGTAGCCGCCATTTAAAAAACGCTCCGCCGTGGCCAGTCCAATACCACGCGCCGCACCGGTCACCAGCGCGACGCGTTCTTTGTTTTGTGTAGGTTCTGCCATCAGAGAAAAGCCTGATCGTGATGCGGGACGACAGACTAGCACAGTGTGTCGACACGAACCGACTGAACCATTCGTGCCATACACATGAGCTGCACACAAGAGCCAGCTTGCGCGCTACTGTCAGTACTTTTTTTCGCGTAATATAACCGCGACAAACGCACAGGAAAACATCATGGGCTGTCAGTACTTCGAACCCGAGGCAGGCGGTGCATCGTCGTTTACCGTGGCAATACCCAAACTGACCTTCGGGCGCGGCACGCTGCAAGAGGTCGGCGCCAGAGCAAACGGCCTGGGGTTGAAACGGGTGGCGCTTTTTACCGATCCACACCTCGAAGCCGGGCCACTGGTCGCCACGGTCAAAGAGTCACTGAACCGGGCGGGTATTGAAGCGGTTATCTTTGCCGACATTCGCATTGAACCGGACGACGATACAGTCGGCAGAGCAGCACGGTTTCTTTCCGAATGTCGCGCCGATGGTGCCGTCTCGGTCGGCGGTGGTTCAGTGATCGATACCGCGAAGGCAGCGTTGCTGATAGAAGCGTACGGCGGCGATATTCGCGAATATTTCGCCCCGCCGATCGGCAGCGGCAGGCCGGTACCCGGCCCGGTCGCACCACACATCGCCTGCGCCACGACATCGGGTACCGGGTCCGAATGCACATCTATTTCGGTGATACGCATCAACGAGTTCAACACGAAGTTCGTGGTTGCCAGTCCGCACCTGCTACCGCAGCAGGCCATTGTCGATCCGCAGTGTTGCGACAGTTTGCCAGCCAATGTCGTCGCTTCCACCGGCTTTGATCTTTTATGTCATGCGCTCGAGTGTTACACCGCCCGCGCCTACACCAAGCATTCAAAGATCGACGATCCGGCCGCACGCCAGCTCATTCAGGGGGCAAACCCGTTCAGCGATCTGAGCGCCAGAGAGGCCATGGAAATCGTCGGTCGGTATCTGCCGCGCGGCGTGGCTGATGCCACAGACCATGAAGCGCGCGATCAGCTCATGTGGGGTGCAACCCTGGCGGGCATCGCATTCGGTAATTCGGGCACGCACCTGCCGCATGCGATGTCCTATGGCGTCACGCATCTGATGAACGACATCACAACGGACGGGTATCCGGTTTCGGCACCCTTTATACCGCACGGTATCAGTGTTGTTGTCAGTGCCCCTGCAATATTCAATTACACAGCAGCCGCTGAACCGGAGCGCCACCTCGAAGGCGCCGGCTTTTTACAGGCGGACAGACAGGGCGCGACCCTGGACGATGCAGGGGAAGTGTTGTCGAAAAGAGTGATCGAGCTGATGCGAGCCACGGGTGTACCCAATGGACTCAGCGGCGTCGGTTTTGATGATAGCCATGTGAAAGCGCTGGCGGAATCATCATTCAGACAACAGCGAGCCATCGCGAACGCACCACGGGAGTCGAACCTGACCGACCTTGAGAATATGTACAGTCAGGCCTTGTCCTACTGGTAGGTATCCACCCGCCCTCCAACTTAAGAGCTTTTCATGTCTCAACTATTTTCACCCATCACTGTTCGGGGGATTACTTTCCCCAATCGGGTCGTGGTTTCACCGCTTTGCATGTACTCCGCTGTTGATGGCGTGGCACAACCCTGGCACTTTGCCCACTTAAGCACCTTTGCACGCGGTAAGGCGGGGCTCGTATTTGCGGAAGCCACCGCAGTCGAAGCCCGGGGCAGAATCACACCGAAGTGTCTTGGCATCTGGAACGAAGAACAAGTCGAAGCGCTGCGACCGATCACTGCGTTTATTCGCGATATGGGCTGTGTGCCGGGTATACAACTGGCCCACGCCGGCCGCAAGGCCTCCACCGCACCGCCCTTCGAGGGCGCACACCCGCTGCCGGCAGACGACCCCGAACACTGGCAGACCGTCGGCCCGAGTGCGCTGGCGGTGGCCGACAACTTCCCGGTGCCACACGAGTTGAGCACAGACGATATCGACGAACTGATTGCGGCTTTTGCGCAAGCGGCACGGCGCTCTATCGATGCGGGTTTTCAGGTCATCGAATTGCACGGTGCACACGGCTACCTGATGCATAGTTTCCTGAGCCCTGTCTCCAATCAACGATCGGATGAATACGGTGGCACGATTGAAAATCGTATGCGCTTCCCCCTGAACGTCAGTGCAGCGGTCAGAAACGAAGTCGGAGAAGATGTGCCGCTTTTTTTTCGAATATCCGCCATAGACGGTGTCGAAGGCGGATGGTCAATGGATGACTCTGTCATCCTCGCCAAGGCACTGTCTGAACACGGGATCGATGTAGTGGACTGTTCTTCCGGCGGTGTCAGCGGTGCACCTCGCTTCCGCGTACAGGACGATGGTAAACCCTTAAATAAATCCTCGGCACGCGAGCCCGGCTTTCAAGTGCCCTACGCCAGGAGGATAAAGCAGGAAACGCCACTAAAGTCCATGGCAGTCGGGGTGATTATCGACCCGGATCAGGCAGAGGAGATAGCCACTGCAGGCCATGCCGACTTCGTCGCGCTTGGTCGGGAGATTATGCACGACCCGTTCTGGCCGCTGCACGCAGCGCATCAACTCGGGGTGGATGCGGATTTTTCCATGTGGCCTAAACAATACAAATGGGCGGTGGATCGACGCGCCCAAATTGTTGCGCAACATAACAAAGCGTAGCCGACCTGCACGCAGTGCACACCGGGCACATGCCTGGTATGCACCGCTCACAAACAGGCTACTGACGGGAAATACTGATCTGCATGATTGGCTGATCACCGGCAAAATCGAAGTTTCCGGTACCGCTCTGACCGGGGTGCGCTGCAATCCCCCCGTTTTCCTCTTCGCGCAGATTATCACCACTGCCACCGCATGGCGGTACCCAATAGTCAGCATTCAGCACGTTGACCTCTGTACCGGCATCGTAAGGGAAGACGTCAAAAGACACGGTTTCACCACTGGCGGGCAGCGCTCGTGAGTTTGCACCGGTAAAACCATCATTCGTGCACACCACCATGTTGACTGCACTGAAGACGTGGGCAAAGGCGTCTGTCTCAAGCGTCATTGTTGCGGTTTCACCCGGCATAACCGGACCGGGGTTTGCCACATCTACAAAAGCCAGTCCTGCGGCAGACACTTCATCCAGTGAACCGGCAAGCGATACCATGGGATCGTTGTTGCCGTTTTCGGCGATTTCCTGAAGCTCGGTACTTGACTCAGTACCGATCTGAAACAGGGTGACCGATGCATCGTGAATGGCAGCGACCGGAGGCGTCATTGGCTGACCGGTACTCAGATTGGTGAAGGAGACGTCGTAAGTACCCGCCGTCGATTCCACGCGCTCAATTTCGATACGCAGCACGGCCATGGAACCGTCAAAGTCGAAATCGCCGACTCCGGTCTGGCCCGGATGCTCGGTGATCACACCGTTTTCATCTTCGTGCAGGTTATCTCCATTCCCGCCGCAAGGGGGCACCCAATAGTTCGGATCGAGTTCGTTGACTTCGGTGCCTGCATCATAAGCCAGAGCTTCGAATACCACTGGCTCGCTGCCGGTGGGCAACGGGTGGGAATCAGTGCCTGAAAAACCATCATTGGTACATACCACCATGTTGACTGCACTCAGCACCTGACCTTCGCGGTCGGTCTGCAACGTCACGCTGGCTGTCTGCCCAGGGAAAAACGGGCCGGGGTTTGCCGGCTCGGCAAAGGCCAGCCCTGCTGCAGAGACAGCATCCAGCGATCCAGCCAGTGTGACGAGCGGATCATTGTTGCCGTTTTCCGCGATTTCCCGGACTTCATTGCTCGCCGCCTCTCCTGTCTGAAACAGGTGCGCGCCCGCATCGTGCAGTGCCACAACCGGGGGTGTCATCGGCTGGCCCGTCGTTAAGTTCGTAAAGGAAATTCGGTAGGTGCCTGCTGCCGCCAGATCGGCGCCTGAACCATCGCCGTTTGCGCTGCCATCGCCGGTGTCGTCACCATTGCCGTCACCGTCACCGGTGCTGTCGCTTGTGTCACTACCACTGCTGCCGGTGATTGTGGTGTCGTTATCAGATGAACACCCAAAGATTGCCAAAGCGCTAATGGTAAGCGCCACTGCGGCGGTTTTTCTATACATGTGATTGTCTCCTGGAGATCTGTACTGTTTGAACAGGTACGGGTGTACTGAATTTCCTCACACACCCGATGATATGACCCGGGAGACCTACTTTTAGTTGTCACGGAACTATCACAAATAAGTGTCGAGTTACTCACCGATTACCGACACTATTGCGGAGTGTAAATTTAATGTCATGACACTTGCGAGTGGCAAACTTATCGCTTATATTGTCATGACATATAAAAAAGATTGCCCCCTTACGGACTTTGCCCCATGAAAAACCCCGCTATCCTCGCACTTCCCTTCATACTGTTGAGCGCCTGTGGCTCCGAAAGTGTGACAAACACTACTACCCCGGCAAACGACGAAACGACGCCGATCGTCGCAAACGACAACCAACAGAGTCCGACGTTTCAGCCGGATTCCCAGCAAACTGAAACCGGGCAGCCGACCGACGATAATACGGTGACGCCAGAGACAGAAACAGAAGAAACAGAAGAAACAGAAACAGAAACAGAAACAGAAA
>CAZOXM010000172.1:0-5597 GCA_964583825.1 uncultured Granulosicoccaceae bacterium | reverse complement strand
ATAGATCCAACTGATCTATGCGCTTCTCTTCCGCTTCCTGATTCCTTATGTACTCTCGGACCACTTGCTCATCCCTACCAACTGTGGATACATAGTAGCCTCGGGCCCAGAAACTTTGCCCTACAAAATTCCGCTTCTTTCCCATAAATACCCGGGCTACGACCCGGATGGCAATGTGATTGACGTGCATCAGTTTGACGACTCGCAGTGATCCAGAAATTCGGTCACTCGCTGCAGGCCGGTGCGCAGAATCTCGGGGTTGTTAGCATAGCCAATTCTGACGTAGCCCTCCATTTCCAGCACTGACCCGGGTGTGAACATCACGCCGGTTTCCTGCAATAGTGCGATACAAAGATCCCGTGACGACATGGGTAGATCGTATTTCAGCAATGCGGTGGTTCCCGATTCAGGCTTTATCCAGCTGATCCTGGGCTGCCGTTCCACCCAGTCGGCCAGAATAGCGAGATTGCCGCGCGTTATTTGATGGCTGCGCTGCAGGACCTTCTGATAGTTTTCGAGCGCAATCGTAGCGAAGTGATCGTCGATCATGCCAACTGATATGGTGTCATAGTCACGATGTATGGCTACTTTCCCGATAACCTCAGGTGCGGCTGCAATCCACCCCAGACGCAAGCCCGCGAGCGAGAACGCCTTAGACGTGCTCGCTGTGCTGATGCCCTTCTCGTAGATGTCGGCGATTGAAATGGTCATGCCCGATCCGTGTTGGTCGGTGCCGCGGTAGACTTCGTCGCAAAGGACCCACGCACCGGCTCGTCGTGCAATCACCGCAATCTCTCGCAGCATGACCTCGTCCATTAGTGCACCGGTGGGATTGTTGGGATTGTTAATGGCGATCAGTCGCGTGCCCGCGCCTGCCATGTCGGCAAGCTCGTTCAAATCGGGTAGAAACCCATTCTCTTCGCGAAGTCGCAACAGTTGGACGTCTGCACCGATGCTGGCGGGTATGGAGTAATGCTGCTGATAGGTGGGTACCACCGAGATAACGCGATCACCTGCCGATACCAATGCCTTGTGTACCAGCATATTCGCGCCGATGGTACCGTGGGTGACGACGATGTTTTCCATCGTCTGATTATCGTACAGCGCGGCGATCGCCTGCCGAAGTCGCTCTGACCCCTCTATCGCGCCGTAAGTCAATTTAAGTGCAAGAAGCTCGGACAGGTCGGTGGAATTTTGACCGGTGATCTCAAGCAGTTCTGCGATCGTCAGACTCGCTACACAGGTCTCGGCCAGATTGTATTCGCAGCGCGTCTCCCACTCATTCATCCAGAGTTCAACGCCGAAGGGTTCGATGTGCATAGTGCCAGGCTGCCACAGTGAATACAGCTACGGTTATACGCTAAACCCGAACAGTTTGCACTGAGCGAACCAAAAAAGACAGGCACGGTTAACTGAGAAAAAAGCTGCGTTCCACAATGACTTTAACAAGGTTATTACAAGTATCATGCAGGTGGACATCCATCGTTACAGCGAACTGAATGTAACTCTTAAGATTGGCTGGGGTCAGGCAATTAACGTTTGCCTGCTGAATTTGGAATGGGTGTCCAGTTATTAGTTCCTGCCCCCAGCGGCAACCAGAAGTTTTCGATCAGTTTATCGGTACCAATGACCTCTAGAACGGATGCATGCCACGCCACAGGTGATCGCTTACGCGGAACTCGTCTATTGCAGCCGACAATTGATAGTTGCTGCAAAGAGTCGGCGATTGGTGATAATCAGTCGCCAATTTATTTGTGATTGAAAGTTGATCGTGGACTCAAATTATAACTGTTCCCGCAGAGCCGGAATGTCACTGCCGGGCACCTTACTGGCTCGATAATATCCGGATATTGTCAGTTCACATCCGCATCCTGTACTCTACAGGTTGCAATTTTCACCATCAATCACGAATAGCGACAGCACTTAGTCTGAGTATTTAAACACGTGCACAAGCAGTATTATTTCCTTCTTCAGATAACCAGCCCCCGTGTATTACGAATTTGCCGAATCGTTGCCGTTTCGAAACCGCGCAATTAATGCTGCGCTTATCTATTCAGATTTACTATCAACAACAGCGCGCAAGATCACCGCATCCTCAGCTATTTCTTTACGACTATTTTAGTTTTGCGGCTTCGCCTCACAGGACCAACGGGAAAAATCTTGACCAATTCGAACCGCGCCACTGAATTAGCCTTTGTAGTGATATCGGGATTCTGGATACTTGCCATTTTTGTCGCCGGCCCGGTCAACGCCGCGCTGCCAGCCTGTATGTCAGCGACGTCCGACTTGGACGGTGACGGTTACGGATGGGAAAACAACACGAGCTGCATTGGCAGGCCAGTTAACGCGAACATGCCCCCTGCGCATCCATCCTGCGCAACCGCCGATTCCGACGCCGATGGTGATGGTTTCGGTTGGGAGAACAACCGCACCTGTATCGTTGAAGGCACCGGCAGCACTCAGCGACCTGAAGGGACAACACCCACTGATGTTTACCCAGTGTGTAGCTCGGCGAGCAGTGACCCGGACGGCGACGGATACGGTTGGGAGAACAACCGCAGCTGCCTGGTTCAGCAGAGCAGCGCAGGGGAAAATCCGGCCAGCACTGGTGCACACGCCACTACCCATCCTGTATGCGCGGACTCCGCTTCGGATCCGGACGGCGATGGCTATGGCTGGGAAAACAATCAATCGTGCATCACCGCCGCCACTGAAGGAAACGGACCAGCCCGGGCACCACAGAATCGACCGGTTTGCGTCTCAGCACTCAGTGACCCGGATGGCGACGGCTACGGATGGGAAAACAACACCACCTGTCTGGTCGACGGCCTGTCGAGTGGTGACTCAGACCCGGCCGAGACACCACCTGACACTGACAACCCGAATGGACTTTGCATCACCGAATTCGCAGCCGCCGATCAAGCCGTAATTGCCGATCAGGACGGCGACTTTCCAGACTGGATTGAGCTACACAACAGCGGATCCTCAACGATAGATCTCGATGGATGGTGTCTGACCGACGATAAGGACGACAACGGCAAATGGTGTTTTGATTCGGGCGCAATTGCCGCTGATGGGTATCTGGTTGTGTTTGCCAGTGACAACAACCGAATGGGGCCGGAGTGGCATACCAACTTCAAGCTCAAGAAAGGTGGCGAATACCTGGGCTTGTATAACCCCGCAGGGAATGAAGTGTGCGCATACAGCCCGGAATTCCCACAGCAGTACGACCAAATCACGTACGGCATCGATGCGAATGGATCCCGGGCTTACTTTGGCCAGCCCTCGCCTGGACTGCAGAACGATGATCAATCGATCAGCACGCCGATTACAATGGTTGCGCAACAAAGGCATGAGCTCGATGTTGGTGCGAGCAGAGAGATTGAAATTACAGCTATGAGCGCGGACGGCGGCACCGTCACTTTCGATGGCCCGGCACTGCCGACGTTCGCTTCCCTGACTGATAATGGCAACGGAACTGCCACCCTGCACGTTGAGCCCGACTCCAGCGGACAGTTCGAAATGCTAATTGCGGCAAGTAACGGTGTTTTTAAAGAGGAAATAACGCTCACGTTGGTGGTACTACAGGCCACTACAAGCGTGGAGTCTATCAATCAGCTCAGCTTACAGTGGGGGGACAATCCGCTGATACTCGACGAGACCAACGCACGGCTGTTTATGTCACTGGGAGAGCAATATGCAAACCCGCGTCAACTCACCGCACCATTGACATACCGCTACGAGAGTGCCGGCTATTCGATTGAAGTAGACGGGCAGCCCATAGCCTCAGGTGCAACACTCAGTAAAAACTTAAGTCACGGAGATACGGTTGCCGTGGATATCTATCAGCACGCTGCTCTTGTGTCGAGCCTTGACATTGTCATCAGCAACCTCCCGATACTGGAGATATTTGCTGAACAAATCGTCGATGAACCAAAATTGCCGGGCACCGCCCGATGGATTGACGGCTCTTTAGGCATTGACTACGGGAATATTAACATCGGGATTGAGACTCGCGGCGGCACCTCTCAGCAATTCGATAAAAAGCCATTTGCCATCGAGTTTCGTGAGAGTGACTCCGAGAAAGGCATCGATGTGCAGCTGTTGGGCCTTCGCGACGATGACGACTGGATCGCTGATGCGGCCTTCCGGGACCAAACCTTCGCGCGCAATATTGTCTCTCACGATCTGCACCGGGCGGCGCGAAGCTTTGCTTATCGAGACGCTGACGGCAACGAACGGGGCCAATCGACAATCACCGGCGGCCTGGCCGAGGTCATTCTAAACTCGGGATATCATGGCGTGTATATGATTCATGAGCGCGTGGACCGCAAGCTTCTGGGTCTGGAAAAAATACAGATTACAGAAGATGAAAGCGGTGAGCGATGGGATCTTGTCGATTTATCGTTACCCGAGAACAGCTCTGTGTTGTACAAGGCAAATGACAATAGGTCGGACTTGAGTTCAGATTCACTCGGGGAATACGAACAAAAGTATCCTGACGAAGATGATGTACAACATCCTTCTCCGCTGGCGGACTTAATCGAATTTACCAACGAGACCTCAGATCAAGAGTTTATCGCTACCATCGGTGCCAAGGTTGATCTCGAATCACTGATGGACTACTGGATGGTCACGCTAGTGAGCTCCAACAACGATGCCCTGTGGAAAAATCACTATATTGCCCGCAACCTGGATCAACGGTGGATATTTGTACCCTGGGATCACGACGCCACTTTTGGAATGATGTACACCGGCGCCGAAGATAAGACTCACTGGCGCAACTTCCAATACAAGGCAAATCGATTGCTTGAACGGGTCGTCGAACTGCCCGAGATCGGATTCAATCGAATGGCCATGGATCGCTGGTCAGAACTGCGCGATTCGATCTATACCGCTGATGCGATTACCGCACGCTTCGTCGCTTACGAAGAAGCGCTCGACCGAGGTGTTAACGGCGCTGCCAGCAGCCCCCGTCAGAGAAACCTTGACCGCTGGCCAGGCACGGGTAATACCGGGGCCGGGCAACCTGAACTTGGCCAGTCTTCATACATACGGGCGTGGCTCGAACGGCGACTGGAATTCGTGGATGAGCAAATGCAACGACTACCTGAGTAACCTCCTCAGCACGACAACCAGTCGAATTCGTTTCGTTCGAGTCTCGCGAGTAGCTCTCCTAAACCCCAAGGCTTGAACGGCGTCTAATGCCCCCTGCTCACCTGGCCGTTCTTCTGGTGTTGGCCCAGCCGTCTTATCCGATATCACCCAGTGGTTTTGATCGTACACCGCGCCTGTGAGTGAAATCCTGAGCATAAGGAGCTTTTCCAAGTATTTTTTCTCCTTGCCCGGCGTAAGCCAAAGCTCCCCAGACTCTGGTCTCATCACCATGCAGTAATTGGTCAATTATCTTTGAATCATGGACATTGGCGGCACTGGTGGCAACTGAATGTACGACACGTGTTCTGCTATCCACACCGACATGGATATTCATATCAAAGTACCACTCGTTGCATTTCTTTGTATGATACATCTCTAGGTCACGTTTCCGGGTAAAGGCACCGGTTACCCGGCGCCCTCCCCACAGACCCGGACGTGAA
>CAZOXM010000171.1:2767-5637 GCA_964583825.1 uncultured Granulosicoccaceae bacterium | reverse complement strand
CGAAGCACGCTGTTCTTTACCAACAGTCGTGCAATGGCGGAAAAAATCACCCTTAAAATTAACGAGAAGTCACCTGCACTGCTCGCTTATGCACACCACGGTTCACTATCGCGCGAGATTCGCACCGAGGTAGAGCGACGACTGAAGGAACAGGAACTGCGCGCAATTGTCGCGACCAGTTCTCTGGAGATGGGCATCGACATTGGCAATCTGGATCAGGTGGTACTGATGCAATCACCGCCGGGTATCGCAGCGACCCTGCAGCGTATCGGTCGGGCCGGTCATTCAGTGGGCGAAGTGAGTCGCGGCTTACTGTATCCGGTTCATGCCGCCGACTTTGTCGAAGCCGCAGCACTGTCCACCGCTACCATCAGGCGCGACCTCGAACCACTGAAGCCGATGACCGGCGCACTCGATATTCTCTCGCAAATCATCGTATCGATGTGTGCAACAGAAACCTGGCAGGTCGATGCGATGTATCAACTGTTGATTCAATCGACACCATACCACCGCTTACCGAGAGAACAGTTCGATCTGGTGCTGGACCTGCTGGCCGGCCGCTACGCCGGGGTACGCATCAGAGAACTCAGTGCACGCCTTGTCTACAACCGTGTCGAAGGTACCGCAGACGCCAAAAAAAGTGCACTGTTCGCGCTGTATAACTCCGGCGGCAGCATACCGGACCGCGGTTACTATCAGATACGCCACGCCGACTCCGGTGCAAAGATCGGTGAACTGGATGAGGAATTTGTGTGGGAAGCACGCACCGGTGATGTGTTCTCACTGGGTACCCAGAACTGGCAGGTTCGGCAGATTACCCACAACGATGTGTTTGTCACACAGGCCAGTGACGGGCTGGCACCACCCTTCTGGCGCGCAGAACGTTACAACCGCAGCTCACACTATGCTGCACGGATCGGCGAGTTCCTGCAACACGCCGAACTGCATATGGAAGCCGGCGAGACTGAAGCCCTGCGCAATTATCTGCAACGCGAATTATGCTTCGATGAACTGGCGACCGACAAGCTTACCGAGTACCTGCACAATCAAAGAACTAAAAGTGGCGTGGCTCTGCCGCATCGTCATCATGTATTGCTGGAACTGATCGCCTCGGGTCCCGGTGGCTATCGCGGACCGGATAATCAGAAACAGCTCGTACTACATACGCACTGGGGCGGCAGGCTGAACCATCCGTGGGCGCTGGCGCTGCAGTCTGCCTGGCAGGCCCGTTACGGAGAACGTATTGACTTACATGCGGACAACGACGCCATCGTTTTACAGGTGACCAGCGAACCGGACCCCGCCGAGTTGCTCGCCATGGTTACTCCTGCCAATCTTGAAAAACATCTGCGCACCACACTGGAGGGTTCAGGATTTTTCGGTGCGCGCTTTCGCGAGTGTGCCGGCAGGTTCCTGCTGCTGCCAAGACAGCGCTTTAACCAGCGGCTGCCGCTGTGGATGAGCCGGCTGCAGGCAAAGAAGCTGATGGCGGCGACCCTGCACCTCGATACCTTTCCCGTCATGCTTGAAACCTGGCGCACCTGTTTGCAGGATGAATTCGACCTGCCTCAGCTTAAGGAAAAACTCGTCGAGGTTGCGGATGGCGTGAGCGAGTGGAGCTACATAAAAACAGCATCCCCCACCCCGTTCGCCGCCAATCTGACTTTCGATCAGATAAACAAACACATGTACGCCGACGATACACCCGAACAGCAATTAAGCAGCGCGCTGTCGGATGATCTGATAAAAACGGCAGTTAACGACAGTTCGCTGCGCCCGGCAGTCAGCCAGATTATCTGCGATGAATTCACTGCCAAGCGTCAGCGATCCCACCCGGACTATCAGCCCACCGATGCACCTGAGTGGAGCGAGTGGGTCAAAGAGCGGGTTCTGCTTCCTCACGGTGAATGGTGGGACAGCTGGAACGATGCGCCCGCCAACACCGACCGGTGGCTGTGCGAAGTTCAGTGCGATACCCGACGCTGGGTGTGCCACCTCGAGAACATCAGCGCATTGATTGAATGCGGACTTGCACAGGACTGCAACATCATCACCCACAATCAAACCGCACTCCCCGACGTACCGGATGCAAGAGATCTAATCACATTTGCCAATGAAATTCTTTCGTATCACGGGCCGGTAACACGCGAGACAATGGCTGAACTACTGCCGACACTGCCCGAAGATTACCCGGACAGTACCGACACAACGCTGATCAGTGGTCAACTGATTCTCGACGACGATACGCACTACTACTGTGATGCAGAAAACTTCGAAATACTGCTGCGCTGGCAGCGCGCCGCACGCCGACCGCAGTTTGAAACACTGCCGTATACCACGCTGCCATCGCTGTTTGCGCGGCTGCAGCAGTTTAATAAAAGCGCGAATGATCAGTCGATCCTCGAGTGCATCGAAACGCTCAGAGGCTACAGCACCCATGTGCAAACCCTGTTAGTCGATGTATTCAACGCAAGGCTTGCGGATTTCAGCGACCATCAGCTCGATAGCATTTTTACCGAGCAGGCGCTGTGCTGGCTGGGTACACAAAAAGGGCAGTGCACCCTGTGCTATCCGGAAGACACGGACTTGCTGAAGCCGCCAGCAGATACACCAACGTCGACAAACATTAAAAGCGGATTCGTCGATCCCAACGCAAGCTACAGTTATCGCCAGCTGACCGAGCAGCTGAAAGATACAGTGGACGATGTAAACGACTGCTGGTGGCAGGCCGTGTGGGACGGACAGATAACCGCAGACAGTCTTGCCCCGCTGCGCAAAGGACTGCAAACAAACTTTCGACTGGCGGATTCAGGCCGACGTGTGGCAGTCTCTGCGCGCAGACGGATGCGACCCGTACTCGGTGGCTGGGC
>CAZOXM010000171.1:0-2667 GCA_964583825.1 uncultured Granulosicoccaceae bacterium | reverse complement strand
CTGCCCGGGACTTTCTGGTGCAACGCAACCGACTCTGCCGCCCCGTGCGGGCTGAGCCTCGACTGGCAAAAGCTCCCTGCGCGGCGGGCGCAGAATTTTCTGAGCTTTCATCAGGGAGCGCTGGCGCTGGTGATCGAAAACCTCGGCAGAAAACTGCACTTTTACCTCGAGGCCGATCACCCTGAGCTTGAAAAAGTACTGGCTCCCTGCGTCCATATCGCGATCACGCGAAAGAAAATGCAGGTGGATGAAATCAACGGTGAACCGGTAAAAAGCAGTGCCTATTTACCGGCGCTCAAGCGAGTATTAAATTACCGCAGCGATCATAAGTCAGTCTGGTTCGAGTAAAGCGTGCAGTGTCTGCATCACCTTGTCGCACTGCTGCCCGTCCGCCTGAACCGGGGCAAACTGCCGGGCATCATTGTCGTAGTACCTGCCCGATGCACCGGCAAAGGACTCGTGCAAAGCGGCATTAATTAAAATATCCGCACCGATAGACAAGTCGTTGCCTTCCATACCGAAACCCTCCTTAACCATCTTCGAAGCCAGCAGTGACCCCGGGTTAACTGCCACCACCACCGGACCTTTATCCAGTTCACGCGCAAGTTCCTGCGTCCATACAGTGATACCCAGCTTACTCTGGGCATACACTGCAAGATCATCCGCCAGTTTGGCCTTACCCAGCATGACATCCGGATTAAACGGTGCCTGGGCGGCTGAGGACAAATTCACGATCCTGCCGGTCACAGGAATGATCGGCAGTAATCGGCGCGTCAGCAGATACGGGGCGAGTGTATTGACGACGAACCGCAGTTCACAGCCATCATCAGTAATCGTTCGGGGTGCTTTCAACACACCGGCGTTATTAATAAGTACATCCAGACTTTCAACGCTGTCGCTTACCGCTTGTGCCAGCGACTCCACTTCGTGCAAACGACTGAGATCAGCCATAAAGCACGCTGCGCCATTACCCACTTCACTTTGAGCCTGTTCAAGTTTGGACTGGCTGCGACCGTGAAGCAGCACCCGATGGCCGTCAGCTGCGAGCTTTTTCGCCGTCAACAAACCAATGCCATCTGTCGCGCCGGTGATCAGTATTGTTTTCGTCATCAGATTGGTCCTGAACATATCGCAAAGACAAAGAAGCCCGGATGATACAAGAATCAGCGTTTGACCACAGCCGGCGTTACCCGATTACAGCCGCGATACAATACGACCGAACGGCGCAGGATCACAGCCGGAACCTGTCGAGAAAAACAAATTCCCGGTTACCAGCTGCTGAAGTATGATGATGCTGACATCTGGCCGATTCCTGTTAATCACTGGTGACGACTGGACGCACCACCTGCTCTTTACACCCGCATCAAGGCACTCGAACATGCCCGGCATTACTATCTATCCGGCAAAAAGAATTATCACCATGAGCCCGGGCAGTCCGGAAGCGACGCATGTCGCGGTAAGGGATGGGCGGGTGCTCGGCGCAGGTTCACTGGAACAACTCACGCCGTGGGCTGAGCGCGCGGGAGCGGGGTATCAACTTGACGATCGATTTGCAGACAAGATACTGATGCCCGGCTTTGTCGAAGGTCATGCACACACACTGGAAGGGTCACTGTGGAGCAAAGTTTACTGCGGCTGGTTTGATCGCAGCGATCCGAACGGCAAGACATGGTCGGGATTAAAATCCATAGACGCTGTGATCAATAGACTGCGGGAACAGGCAGATAAACTGCCCGATCCCGCCGCACCGGTCGCAGGCTGGCAGCTCGACCCGATCTACATGGATAACCGGCGTGTTACCCGTGAAGATCTGGACCGCGTATCCACCTCAAGACCGGTGGGTGTATTACATGCCTCCGGTCACATCATGAACGTGAACAGTCGCGCGCTGGAAGTCGCCGGCCTGCTGAAAACCGGTTTGACGCACCCCGGTATACCACTCGGCGCCGACGGTCTGCCCACCGGAGAACTCAAGGGTCCCGAGACAATGATGCCGGTCGGACCCCATGTCGGCTTCAACCGCAGCCTGCTCGACGCGGATGAAGAAGGGCTGCGCAACTTTGCCCGGTTGTGCGTACGCACCGGCACCACCACCATCACTGATCTGGCGTCGCGCATGCAGGACGACACGGTAGAGATCATGTTACGGGTCACCGCAGAACCTGACTTTCCGATTTGCCTCGTACCATTGCGTTTTTTTATGGGCTTGTCTCCTGAAGATCTGATCGCAGAAGTGCTGGCACTGAAGGCGCAATCAACCGAACGATTGCGCATGGGTCGAATCAAAATAGTTGCCGATGGATCAATCCAGGGCTTTACCGCACGGCTGCGATGGCCCGGTTATATCAACGGTGCAGAAAACGGTTTGTGGTATGTCGCACCGGAGCAGATGTCGGAGATATACCACCGCGCGCTGGACGCAGACATCGCAGTACACACACATACCAACGGCGATCAGGCAACACAGCTGGTACTGGAAACACTCACCGAAGCACTGCGCAAGCACCCGCATCCAAACCATCGCTTTACACTGCAGCACTGCCAGCTTGCCGATGCCGCTCAGTTTCGACACGCGGCACAACTCGGCATGTGTGTGAACCTGTTCGCCAACCATCACTTCTACTGGGGAGATGAACACTATCGCCTGACCGTCGGACCGGACCGCGC
>CAZOXM010000170.1:0-5665 GCA_964583825.1 uncultured Granulosicoccaceae bacterium | reverse complement strand
ACATCGGCTTCTTTGCCACTCATCAGACGTGTCAGCACATCGTCGATAATGCCGTCTTCTATCAGTGGTTTCAGTCTTTTAGGTGTTTTCACTTTTCACGACGTAATTTTTTGTCAGCGCCGCCAATCGGGTTTTGCTGGTGGCTCCGGGGTCAAAGAGTGCGCAAGGGGTGGTTGCGTGCCGGGACAGGTCTCTTAACCCTCGGCGTAACAGTATAGTATGTGGTCTGCGCCTGGTGGAAACAATGACAGCCTGCTTAGCCTGTGCGATGCCGCGGCCGCCAGCAGGTTCTGCGCCGCGAGCCGGGTGCCGTCACACACCAATCAGGGCGTATAATGGAGTGTTGGTGATAATTGGTTGGCCGCGGCTGTTAACGGGCTCTGGCGTTTACATTGAAGGGTGGGACATTTTTGAGTCAACAAACATTCGCCGAGTTGGATTTACCTGCCAGACTATTGCAAAACCTGGATTCCCTCGGCTATCAGTCGATGACTCCGGTTCAGTCACAGGTGTTGCCACTCGCACTGGAGGGAAAAGATATTGTCGCCAGAGCGAAGACAGGTTCCGGTAAAACGGTGTCTTTTGCGCTGGCGTTGCTGGCAAAGCTCGACAGCAGTCGGTTTGCCCCGCAAGCCCTGGTGTTGTGTCCCACTCGTGAACTGGCCGAGCAGATATCGGAAGTGACACGTCAGTTGGCGCGCACGACTGAGAACTTAAAGGTATTGACGCTCACCGGAGGGTCTTCCACCCGCACTCAGCAGGAGTCTCTGGCCAGGGGTGCCCACGTTATCGTCGGCACACCCGGGCGCATTGAGGATCATATTCGACGGGGCTCGTTGAACTTCGAAAACCTCAATACGCTGGTGCTGGATGAGGCCGATCGTATGCTGCAAATGGGTTTTCTGGATGCGATCAATCGCATCGTCGAGCAGCTGCCGCAGGAAAGACAAACGTTGCTGTTGAGTGCCACCTACCCGGAGGAGATAAAGGGCGTTGCGGATAAGGTGATGCTTGCGCCTGAGTTCATCAGTGTTGATACAGCGCACACTGCCGCGGATATCCGGCAGCTTTTTTATCATGTTGAAGACAAGTCACAACGGCTGTTGGCATTGCAACTCCTGCTGTTGAAAAATCGCCCCGAGTCGGTACTGATATTCTGCAACACTCGCGTCGCCGTGAGCGAGGTGACACAGTTTCTACTGGAAAAGAAATTTTCCGCCATCGCATTGCATGGTGACCTTGATCAAAGAGACAGAGATCAGAACCTGATTCGTTTTTCCAATCGCTCAGTGTCTGTCCTGGTGGCGACGGATGTGGCTGCCCGCGGAATAGACATTGATAAGCTCGATGTCGTTATAAACTATGAATTGTCAAAGGACAGCGAAGTGCATGTGCATCGTTCTGGTCGTACCGGGCGCGCAGGCGAAACCGGCGTAGTGTGGACGCTATACGACGATGCTGATCAGTACCGCATGGAAAAGCTGCAGACGGCATATCACATTAGTATCGATAAAAATCGCCTGCCTCCGCTGCAGGCGTTAAAGGAAGCCCCGGTGATTCCACCCATGGTGACGCTGGTCATTAATGGTGGTAAAAAGCAAAAGCTAAGACCGGGTGACATCCTGGGTGCGCTGACCGGTGAGGGAGGGGTTTCGGGTAGTGCCGTCGGACATATAAAAATTCAGAGCGCGCGATCCTTTGTGGCAGTGGAGCGGCAAGCGGTGCAAAGCTCGCTGGAGCAACTCCGGAAAATCAAAGGGCGCTCGTTCAAAACACGGGCATTGTAGGTTGTTGCGATGGGGTAAAAGCACAGGGCGCAGGGTAGTGGGCAGATCAGTTTTTCGATTATCGTGGATAAAATTCATCTGAGAAACCAAATAGGGCGTTGCGGTGATAAGGGTTATCAAATCGTGCCACGCCACCCGTGTTTAGGCGCGTAGCCGAGCAGCTTTTTCGCTTTGCTGATGTCGTAGAAGGTTTCAAACTCTCCCATCTCACGCGTGAGCGGCACACCTTGATAGAATTGGTTAACTACCTCGGCACTTGTCGCCCCGACTGAGGTGTCTTCGTTCGCGACATTAAATACCTGAAAGCCCAGACCGTCTGTATGCAGGCAGCAATCCACCATGTGCCCCAGATCCCGTGCATCAATGTAGGCGAATATATTACGCCGTCGCAGTGACGGGTCGGCGACGAAAGCCGGGAATTGCTCTGCGTATTCGTGTGGTTCGATGACGTTGTTGATGCGCAAGCCATAGATATCAATACCACTGCGGTGCTGGAACGCACGTGCCGTGACTTCATTACACACCTTTGAGGTTGCGTAGCTATCGTGGGGCAGGGTGGGATGCTCTTCATCGACGGGGATATAATCAGGCTTCATTTCTCCTTCGGCAAAGCAGATTCCATAGGTGGTCTCTGATGAAGCGAAGATGACTTTTCTGATGCCCAGACGTACGGCTGCTTCGAGGATATTGTAGGTGCTTAGCGTATTTTGCCGGTAACACTCTGCATCGGTGCCGATCATCACGCGGGGGACTGCGGCAAAGTGCACAATCGCATCAAAAGCTGGTACGCCGGTAGCCGGCTCAAGCTCATGAAAATCCACGAACTGTGACATTGCCCCATAGACCTGGCCGAGATCGCAAAGGTCAACCTGAAGGTGCGGCCCGGCCTCACCCGGGGTCACCATGTCGATGTTGACAACGTGATGTCCTTGCGCTTCAAGGTAGGGAATTGCATGTCGTCCTGCTTTTCCTGTTCCGCCTGTAAAGAAAACGCGCATTTATGCTCTCCGGATAATTTTCGGGCTGAATGATGTTTCGTACAGCAGCTATGCTAACTTGCTCTCCGAAAAACACCAATACGAGCGGAGACTCTGCGAGGAGGGTTATCGTATTGTGGACGTGGAGCCCTGCCGGCAGATTGAATAAGACAGGCAGCGGTGTCTGACAAATGCTTAAAGCCTGAGTAGATTTATGCTTTGATTCAGGCGCCCGGTGGGTCGATGTTGGCGGCGGCAGTCCACCCGGTTTATGTGTGCTCACCGAAAAGATATTGCATCGCGGCGCTTATTCTGGAGCTTCACTACATCACAAGCGCAAGCCTGACCTGCGCCTGGAGAAAAAGCCGTAGACCAGCAAACACTGCAGGAGCGTGCCGGGAGTCACTGAGCCGCCACCGGTATTCGGGGCGGGACCTGTCGAGTTGTCCTGTGGTGTCGGCTGTGGTGTTGCTACTGTTGGTTGTGGCTGCGGTATTTCTACCGAGTCTGGTTCGTCGTTGGTGATCGGCGCTGTCGCACCGGTAGGCACGAATGGGATGCGCCCCGAGTCGTACTCTATATGCCAACAAGTGCCATAGGATTCGTCGTCGTGCCAGATGCGCATATAGTCTATTCCATCATCATCGGTCAGCGCTTCATATCAGCCGGATTCCAACGGAAATTGGGACAGAGCGATCAAGTGACCGTTATCGAACGACCATTCTCGTTTTTCCCGTATATTATGCCCTCTGACATTAACGTAGATGTTTCCAGTGGTCTGGCCGGGCAGTGGCGGCATAAAGAGGTAGTCGTCAGCTTCGAAGTAAAAGGAATCGTAGTAGTGACCATTCCAGTCGCGGTCATTACAGCTAATGGTCTTGTAGAGTAGATCTTCTTGAATGTCCCAGCTAAAGCTTTTCAATTGCACCGTTTCACCTGTTTCCCTGTTAATAATCTCCGGTTTTTGATCCTCCGGTGGGCCGGGTGGAAGAGAAGGGAAACTAGAAACTGTATGACCGGATGGTGTCGGTGAAGAATCCGGGTGTCCGGTGGGTCTAAACGGCAACCCGGACGTGTGTTTGCATTCCTGATACAGCTCTCCGTTAATAGTTTCGCCCCCCAAAGTTGGCCAGAAACGCATGCCTTGTTGACCGTCGATTTCTATTGGTTCTCCCCAGCGACCGGCATAAAAACCGGTAAAGTGATCAGGTGTGTAGAAGTAATAGTCACCAAAATAGATGCCGTTTGCGGTTCTCCATACGTTGGACCGTACAATGTTGTCTTCTGCTATTTGAAATGAAATTTCGTATTCACTCATCCACGGAGATACATCCGGCAGAGGGTGATGAGTAATGGTGAAGCTTTCATAACCCTGCCGCCAGTCCTGTAGTGGTATGTGCCGGTAATTTGTACATTCGATCTGCTGGTTGGCAAAGTCGGCGTTTGGATCCCAGTAGGTCCTGATCATATTCAGCGGTCTTAATGAATCACCGACCTGTGCGTACAGGGGCATTGGCAGCGAATTTTCATCGACAATGCATGAGTGTGCTGAAAATTAATGAGAAACCCAGCCATAGCCATCCCCGTCTGTGGTGAACACTGAGTCTGTTGATACTCTGCCCGACGTTCCCGCCATTACCGACACCATACCGGAGATGGAGCGCTTTCTGCCCTGGGGTCCGTTTTACGGGGTGTTTGTCCGATCGGAAGTGCCGGATGATGTCAAAGCGACACTGACTGCAGCTTTCAGCACTGCTGCTCAGGACGAAAAATTCCTGCAGTTGATGGAAAATCGGGGCAATGTGGTGATGAACACCACCGGGCAAGAGGCGATTGACTTTTTGTCCAAATGGCAACAGGTGACCGTCTGGGCACTACAGGATACGGGTGCCGCCAAGGTGAACCCTGAGACACTTGGCATACCTCGTCCCTGATGGTAAAGGCTGACGACTCGTCTGGAACAGGCGGGTCGTTCACCGATGCATCGAAACCAGCTGCCCCCGTCGACAAAAACCCTGCGTCTCATATAGTGCAACGCCCACCCACACGCCCCGGTAACCGGGTATTCGCACTGGCACTGGTGATATTCTCTGTATTTGCCTTTTCGCAGGCTTATGCCATCTCAGGGTTAAAAGGCCTGACCACCGGCGGTGTCATGCCGATGGTCGCCTCCGCCGTGATGTGTATTAGCAGCGTCTTTATCCTGGCTCAGTCTTTCAGAGGTTCTGCTGAACCGCCGACAACACCAATGAGTGTACGGCGCTATTTGCTGCCGCTGCCACTCGTATGCTTTACAGTGATCGTCGCGACATATGCCTGGTTAATTCCACGTTTGGGGTTTGTGCTTGCATCCGGTCTGTTTTTGTTTGTATCAATCAGTATGCTCTGGCGTAAAGGGCCGGTTGTCACCCTTTTAATTACCGGTCTGTCTATCGCTGTTATTCATTTGTTGTTTCGTATCGTATTTCAGGTTGTGCTGCCGACCGGAACGCTTTGGCAGTGATCGAAACACTCGGCTTTTTTGCAACCTCATGGATGAGTCCGAGTCTGTTTCTGCTGACAGCGCTCGGCACCCTGGCGGGTATATACGTGGGCGCAATACCGGGCCTGTCTGTCACGATGGCCGCTTCTATTCTTATTTCGTTTACGTTTAAGTGGGAGGTGAACGAGGCGCTGGCACTAATTGCGGGTGTCTATGTGGGAGGGGTGTATGGCGGTGCGCGCACTGCGATTCTACTGAACATCCCGGGTGCGCCGAGCGCCATTGCCACCGCAATAGACGGGTACCCGTTGGCCCGGAAAGGGCAGGCCGCAGAAGCCATCGGACTATCGACGACCATGTCCGTGCTAGCAGGGTGTTGAAAAACGTGATGAGCGACGGTCTGAGTAGGCAAATTTCCC
>CAZOXM010000169.1:0-5688 GCA_964583825.1 uncultured Granulosicoccaceae bacterium | reverse complement strand
TCTTCATGTTTGTTAAAGCTGGTGTTGATGCCCAGTGACAATCCGGTTTTGCGCTTATAGGCCTGAAGCGCATCGTAGACGTATTTGTTTTCCGTCGCGTTGACAATCTGTGGTCTGGCGGTGCCGTCTTTGTGGACAATGCCTGGTGCCATCTTTTTACCGTGTTCGGTGACATCAAAACAGACGGTCATGAATCGCGATGCCAGCCTGCCGGCATCGAAGTTGGCAAAGTACTCTGGTGCATCTTCCTCGATACAAATCGGTGCAAACGGCATAAACTCGGTGCGATCGAGTCTTTCATTAAGCCAGTTCATCATTGATTCGTCTGTTGGCTCCGCGATGATAGAACGTTGTCCCAGTGACCGCGGTCCGTATTCCATGCGACCGTTAAACAAGCCCACCACCTTTTTTCCTGCAAGACACTCGGCGATGTGCTCCGCCGGATCGGATACCTTTTCATAGGTGACCGGAAATCCCTGCAGTGAATCGACAATCATCTCGTCCGTCGCTGAATTGCCCCAGTACACATTGCTGATAGCGTACGGCTTTAGCCCCTGGTGTGTGGCCGTCACATCCAGTGCGGAGCCCACTGTTACACCGCCATCTCCCATATGCGGGTGGATGAAAATATCGTCGACGCAATCGAGTTCCAGTATTTTCTGATTCAATCGTACATTGGCGAAGGTACCGCCAGCCATGGCCACTTTTCTTAAACCGGTTTTTGCCACGGCATCCCTGATCACACCGCACATGGCATCCTCCAGCACTTTTTGCGCACCCCAGGATATCTGTTGAATGCTGTAACCTTTGAGGGCGGTGGCCAGCTGGTGATAGGCGTCGCTGAACAGAATAAATTTCTTGTTTTGAAAACGCATGCGATTTTTATCGTGACCATAAAACTCCGCAAGAATACGATGCGTATCATCGCAGCGTTCATAGGCTGCCAAGCCGGTTATTTTACCGCCATGGCGGATCGGGTCGAAGCCGCACAGATTGGTGATTAAAAACCAGAAATTACCTGCCGAGTGAACACGCGGCCACTCGTTAACCATCGCAATTTCACCTTGCTTGCCAGTGTAAATACTGCCGGCGAGTCCGTCGCCTCCACCGTCTGCGGTAACGACCAGCGCGTCATCGAACCCCGACATATAGTAAGCCGAAGCAGCGTGACTGCGGTGATGGTCGACATACTCCACCGGGGCGTTGATGCCGTGTTCTTTCAGTGCCTGTTCCAGACCCGGCTTGTTTTTACTCAGCGTTCTGAGTGCTGCCTGGGTAAGACGGACAAAAGGCTTTGATCCGGTCATCGGGCCGAGCACACGCGCACTGCGTGCAAACACTTTCTGATAGATTTTGGTATTGTCGATATCGGAGTAAATCGGATAGTCGGCGGTTTCCACCATGGACCGAAAACCCACGCTGACGCGGTCGATATCGTCGGCACTCACACCGGTCGTCTCGAACAGACTTTTCAGTGACAGAGTCGGGAATCCGAAGTGCAGTTTTTTGCGCGAAAATCGCTCCTCATTGGCAGCGAACAGCACTTTTCCATCAGCCAACAGACAAACGCCGGCATCTTTACCGTCGTGGATTCCCAGAACCTTCAATTGTTTACACCTCGATTATCGAGCAAGCGCTCGCCCGGCAGATAATACTAGGTCCGCGACCGGGACAACACCGAATGCCCATCCGGATTGCCAAGATGTCGGAAAAACGGTGAATCCGGGGCAATGTGGAGCAGCAGACAGGGTATCAGTGGCGGAGTGATGCGTTGACACTCTACTGCGTACCGCGAATGGGTTACCCTAACCAGTGACACGTAGTTGTCAGTAATAATGCCCACTGTAAGCAAAATTACCTGGAGTTAAGTAGATGCAACACAGATTTTTACACATTGCGATGTTTTCCCTGGTCGGACTGAGTGCCTGTGGCGGAGGTGGCGGAGGTGACTCCCTTTCCTCTGATCTGCAGGGTCGGTGGGTTTCGCAGGACTGCGTTGCAGATGGGGATCAGTCTTTCAAAACGACAGCGACGATCAGTGGCAGCCGCCTGGTTCAATCAAACATACGGTATACCAACAACTCGAATTGCTCCGGTGATTTGACCGTGAACACCAATCTCCGGGGGCAGATTACAGTGCTCAGCGAAACCACGGAAACAACTGTCGGCACGGCAAAGCACGCGAATCTGGTGTATCAGACCGCCGATATTACTGGCAGCGCAGCGCTCAACGATTTGCTTGAAACTCAGGGCACTACCCTGCAGGATTTTTTTACCGCTGAAGGTGTCACCGACATTACCAATGTACCGCTCAATGATTTAATCGACAATGCCGAGGTTTTTTCGATTTATCTGGTGAGTGGTTCCACGCTAAGGGTTGGCGATGACAGCGCCGGGTTCGATGGTACATCGCCGCAGATGCGCCATCGCGAGTTCAGTGACGAGGTCTTTGAAAAGCAGTAACGTTACGGGAGCAGGACGCGCATTGAGTGTCCTGCTCCCCGAATAACCAACGGTGTTCTACTGCCTGGTTGGTAAGATCCGGTGGGCTTAACGTCCCGGCGTCACACGGATCAGTGGTGCTCGTGATTCATTTCAGACATATGCTTTTTCCGATCGACGACCTGATACTCAATGTTCACTGATCCGGCTTCCCTGAATTGCAGCGTGCCCTGCAAGGTTTCGCCTTCGATCAGATCCTGACTCAAGCCCATAAACATCATATGAAACCCGCCTGGCTCCAGCGCCACGGTTTCACCTGCCGGAATTAACAGACCGTCTTCGAGTTTTCGCATTTTCATGATGTCGTCGACCATCTTCATTTCATGGACTTCTGTCTTGTCAGCGAAGTCTGCAGTGGCGCCGATCAGTACTTCGTCCGTTGCACCTTTGTTCTCAATAATCAGATAGCCACCGGCTGACAATGCCGCGGGAGGAGAAACAAAAACGAACGGTGTGGTGATCACCAGATCCTGGTGTGTGAACGTCTGCGGCTCCTGTGCCGTCGCCCCGCCGGCGGCTGTCAGGATTAATCCGCACAATAACCCGATGCGGGTTGCGGCGGTCAGTCGATAAGAAAAAGAAAAAAAATGAGTGAATGTCATGTGAGTTCCAATAGCAAAGACGCAGTTGCAGGCAACTGCGAAAAGTGAATAAAAAAAATTTTACTTATTGCTGTTGGAGTACCGGCGGTGCGCGCGTCTGATGTCGCCGACAACGAAGCACCTGCGGATCGGTGGAAGGGTTGCTGATAAAAAGATCGCTGCAACTCAAGCCAGAGGCTGGCTGCAGGCTGCCGGCAAGCAGGCCCGGCCCGCTGCGAGGCTCATCGCAGCACAGGTGGCAGAGACTGTCGGTGGTGTGGTGAGTAGCGGGTTCGCCCGTGTGGAGCGGCAACTTCATCCAGCGACCGGAACAACTGCGCGTCCACAGCGCGTGGTCCGACATGCCTGTCGCGACCACCACCGGACTCAGCAACTGCATAAACAGTGCGAGGACGATCAGATTGAGCGGCAGGCGTGTGTTCAATGGGCGGCGAAGTGATTTACTCACAGCAAGTATACGCAATAAATTCGGTTTTAGCCTTTTGGCGATCTAACGGCGGAATGCCCGATGGAGAGTAGCGCCGCCGCTGACAATACACCGCGACGGCGGGCCAGCGCTATAACCACCATGCTCGCGTCACGTGCAACTGATCTTACCGGTATGTGCTTAGTCGCGTTGGGCCTGCCAATTGCCTGACAAGGCGCTCTGAAGCTATTTGGATTTCTGCTTTTTTTGTGCCCGCAGCAGTGCATCACCCAGCGCACCGACAGCGGGCTCACTCTGCTTTTGGGGTTGCCTTGCCCTGTTTCTTTTCTTTTGCGTGGTTCCATCTTCACGGCTGTGCGGGGCGGTCTGCCTGCTGCCTGCGTCTTTCTTTGACGGGTCGTCGTTCAGTCGCATGGAAAGCGCAATGCGTTTACGCGCAGCGTCTATTTCCATGACTTTTACCCGCACGATATCGCCTGTCGATACCACATCACGCGGATCTTTAATAAATTTATCGGCCATTGCCGATATGTGGACCAGGCCGTCCTGATGCACACCAATATCAACAAATGCACCGAAAGCAGTGATGTTGCTGACAACGCCCTCCAGTACCATGCCCTCACTGAGATCGGATAGTTTTTCCACACCTTCTTTAAAATTGGCCGTTTTAAATTCAGGCCGTGGATCGCGTCCCGGTTTCTCGAGTTCCGACAGTATGTCGACCACGGTCGGAAGGCCGAATTGCTCATCGGTGTACTGTGCCGGGTCTATCTCTTTAAGCGCTGTGGTATCGCCGATCAATTTGCGAATATCGATGCCGGTATTGGAGGAAATTCTCTTCACCACGGCGTAGGCTTCCGGATGTACCGCCGATGCATCCAGCGCGTTGCTGCCGTTGCTTATACGCAGAAAGCCGGCGCACTGCTCGAATGCCTTCGGGCCGAGACGCGGCACTTTTTTAAGTTCTGCACGTGATTTGAATACCCCTGCTTCATCACGATAAGTCACGATGTTTTTTGCCAGCGCAGGTGTCAGCCCGGAGACGTGGGTGAGCAGCTGAGAAGAGGCTGAATTCAAATCGACGCCGACGGCGTTCACACAGTCTTCAACCACATTGTCCAGACCGTCGGCGAGTTGAGTCTGATTGACGTCGTGCTGGTACTGACCCACGCCGATCGCTTTGGCATCGACCTTGACGAGTTCCGCCAGCGGGTCCTGCAGGCGGCGGGCAATGGAGACCGCCCCTCTGAGTGACACATCAATGTCGGGCATTTCCGCGGCAGCGATTTCCGATGCGCTGTACACCGAAGCACCTGCTTCACTGACAATCAGTTTTTGCAGGCGCAGGTCCGGATGGCGCTTAATCAGATCGGCCACCATGCGATCGGTTTCTCTTGAAGCCGTGCCATTGCCAATCGCTACCAGCTCGGCGCTGTGTTGCTTTGCCAGTCGGGCGATATCTGCAATCGCTTCGTCATAACGCTTTTGTGGTGCATGCGGGTAGATCGTGTGCGTGTCGAGTAGCTTGCCGGTCGGGGAAGTGACCGCGACCTTAACCCCGGTCCTGAGTCCCGGGTCGAGCCCGATGGTGGTCTTTTGACCGGCCGGTGCCGCCAGCAGCAGGTCGCGCAGGTTGCTGGCAAAAACGGCAATTGCTTCGGTTTCCGCGTTCTCCCTCAGGCGGGTGCGCAGGTCTGATTCAAAGCGTGTGTGAAGCTTGAGCCGCCAGCACTGCGCGATGGTTTCATGCAGCCAGCCGGCTTCGCGCGGCACATTCAGATGTCGCGCAATCTGCGTGGCAAAAGGGTGAGGTGCGGTCGAATCAAGATCCGGCAGTTCAGTGTTGAGTCGCAGAAACCCTTCCTTCTGACCACGCAACAGCGCGAGGGCGCGATGTGACGGGATTTTCGACAGTGCTTCACTGTAGTCAAAGTAGTCCTTGAATTTTACCCCCGCCTCATCCTTACCCTTGATCACCCGGCTCGACAAGTGCGCACGCTGCCAGAATTGTTCGCGCAGGGTGCCGCTGAGTTCCGGGAGCTCTGCGACTTGTTCCATCAGTATTTGCTGTGCACCTTCCAGGGCCTGCTGTGGTGTTTCGATTTCCTGCTCTGCGTTGACGTAGTTCGCGGCGGCCTTTGCAGGGTCTTCCAGCGG
>CAZOXM010000168.1:0-5792 GCA_964583825.1 uncultured Granulosicoccaceae bacterium | reverse complement strand
GTGCAGTTTACTGATTGCGGGTCATAGTCGAATGAGTGAACAATCGCACCCAGGCGTTTAGCTGCGAGGCTGAACAATCCGCTACCGGATCCGATGTCGAGGAAAGATTTTCCCTGCAATGTATCTGTGCCTAGCATTTTTTTTAGTGAAGACTCTGCTTCCTGTATGCGCTTGTCATTAAGCGTGGAAAGAAATGCCTCCCAATTCGCTCCGAATTCAAATCGTTCTCCTTGGGCGATTTCCTGCGCATGGTTTGAGGTCATTGTTGTCCCATTGAGCATATATTGGTTGCTTATGTTTTTAGTCTGTGTCACGAACACGATTAAAAACGAATATTGTCGCCATTGGCAGAAAAAGTGGGTATGAATACATCATTATCCTACCAGCGTTGTACATGACTGGTGAAAGCAGGTGTGTAATTACGAACAATCCAAGTAATACCATAATGTCTGTGCATTGAAAAAATGATTGGTGTCTGGATGTTTTTCTTTCAAGACAGGCTAGAGTAGCTATTGATAAAAGAAAAAGAAATGGTAGGACGTTCTGGACGGTTCCTTTTAAAGTCATGTCACGTAGAAATGCTTCTTTCATTGCTTGCGGGTACATTGCGAGTGTCGTCAGTTCTTCCATCGGTGGAGTCGGCCACAGGGAATATATGGCGATGTAAATGAGGAGTGCTGTCGTGGTGCCTATAAGGTGGAATTTCTCGACATTACGCCCGAAACTAAATAACAGTCTCCCCCATGTAAGCATAAAAAATATAAATAATATTTTTTCATTAAAGCCTATTGATACGAATAGCAGTAGTGCAAACATCCATGGCTGTCTGTAACTCAGGAGTGCTGCTGAAAGCATCATTATCGATATTGGGTCGACTCCATATATTGAAGTGTGGCGGACTAATAGTAATGAGACGAGAAAAACGATCGCCGCAACAGCGCGGGAACTATTAAACTGGATGCGGGTAATGAGGTACATTATTGCAGCAGTGGCAACTGCTGCCAGATACGACATTAGGGAAAAAGCAAGGATCGCCGCAAGACGTACGTCACTCATGCCCGGATCCAGGTTGGAGAATTTATACAGGGGGAACACATCAACAAGCGGAAGGGCAACGGCGACTGAGAATATTCGGAAAACAAAGGGTTTTCCCGGTAAAGTTCCTTCTTCTGAACCTGTCAAGTAGAGCAGGTAGTTTACATAACCATCAATCGGTACAGTCTCGAATGCTGCGCCTCGGTACATGTCAAAAAATAAAGGGGTACCTAGAAAGGCTGCTGCTAGCGCAAGTAGTACAAACATGGATACCCGTTGGGCTGTTTGCGTTTTGGGCAAAACTAAAAACTCTTTTGTATTGTTCCGGGGATATTGAACTTCCGATGCCTGTGTTTTTGGATTTCCATTCGTCTTCACTTCCCGGTATTGCTCCATTGTGGCGTTTGTCCAAACAACAATGTGGTCGATTCGCTTAAAAATTCTGGTATGGCTGAAATGAGTGCGTCAGACTTAGCAGCTGATGGTCGCTGATTCTCAGGTAGACATCTACTGCGGGCCTGACCGCGTCGTTCACGGCACCGACTTCGTTCCGTAAGTCGACTTCTCACCTGCTGAAATTAGTACAGATTCTGTCTGAATACTAGTTTGCAGCTCACCATGGAAATTGTAAATTTCATGACGAAAAATTACTAATTTCGCGAATATTTTCTCACTTAAGGAGTGGTAGCCTCACAAATTCCGGTTTTGTCGAATATGGCTTGAATCCTGCTTTCGGTTGGCGTTCAAAAAAAATGACCAGCTACATGAAGAAATTACTAATAACCGGAGGTGCAGGGTTTATCGGGGTAAACTTCGTTAAGTATTGGCGGCGCGTCCATCCTGATGACGCGGTTGTGGTTCTGGATGCACTCACTTACGCCGGGAATAGTGAAAGCCTTGCTGATCTGGAGGGTGACGACCAGTTCCGGTTTGTGAAGGGGGATATCAACGATCAGCCGCTGGTCGAGGAAATTCTTAGAAGTGACAAAATCGATACAGTTGTAAACTTCGCCGCTGAAAGCCATGTGGACCGGTCTATCAGTGGCCCGGATATTTTTATTACCACTAATGTCCTGGGTACACATACGCTGCTGAAGGCGGCACGTCAGGTATGGCTGGATGAAAAAAGTGTGGCCGAGCATCGGTTCCACCATGTGTCGACTGATGAGGTATACGGCACGCTGGAGCCGGACGATCCGCCGTTTTCGGAGCAGACTCAATATGCGCCGAACTCGCCTTATTCAGCCAGTAAGGCGGCATCGGACCATCTCGTGCGAGCCTATCTGCACACTTTCGGTTTACAGGTTTCCACCAGTAACTGTTCCAATAACTACGGTCCTTATCATTTCCCGGAAAAACTCATTCCGCTGGTGATCACCAACATTCTGCACAACCAGCCGATTCCCATTTACGGCGATGGCCAGCAGGTTCGCGACTGGCTGTACGTGGAAGATCACGCGCGTGGCATTGAAAAAGTCCTGATGCGCGGCGTGGTGGGAGAGAACTACAACATTGGCGGCAACAATGAGTGGACCAACCTCGACATTGTGAATCTGCTGTGTGCCGAAATCGACAAACGCATGGACAGCAACCCCGAGCTTCGCAGCAAATATCCGGAGACGCCGATGGCAAGCGGCACCAGCAGCAGTTCGCTGATTACCTATGTTGATGATCGACGCGGACACGATCGACGCTATGCGATTAATCCTGACAAGGCGAGAGACGAGCTGGGGTATCAACCGCGTGAGACTTTCGAGTCTGGTATTGCCAGGACAATCGACTGGTATCTGGATAATTCTGACTGGTGGCAGCCGCTGAGAAACTCGTAAGCGACGTTTTCTTTTAGCTACCGGAACAACGGGTCAATTCAAGATACTGGCCTGCCGCGGCAAACTCTGGCAG
The DNA here is from genome assembly GCA_964583825.1 of uncultured Granulosicoccaceae bacterium. GTDB lineage: Bacteria > Pseudomonadota > Gammaproteobacteria > Granulosicoccales > Granulosicoccaceae. The sequence continues at coordinate 2,855 of CAZOXM010000168.1, read as the reverse complement.
CCTGTGCGGTCGACAATCACTCACAGGCGAAGGCTCCGGTGAACAAATGGGGTGCACTCCTGTTTCTGCTGTTACTTGCAGTCGCTCCGTTCGGACTGACTCAGCTAGAACGGTACGTCGTCACTGATCAGCAGCTATTGGAAAACCCGCTTTTTGAGTCGGGCCTGAGTGCGTGGAATTTGCGCGGTGCCGGCGAGGTGTTTGCTGCCGACGGAGAAGTGTCGATTGTAAATCGGCAACATGCCAGCCAGAACATCAGCCAGCGAATCGGGGTGACGGGCCCGGGTATCATCCGGTTTTCCCTGCAGGCGCAGACCGACCGTATTGTGACTGGCAGTGTGCCGTGGGCCGGCGCCAGCGCCACAGTCTCGAAGTTTGATAGTGACGCCAACTTCATTCACCAGCGGGTCGCCTTTGCTTTGAAGGCTGATGCACCACCGCAGCACTTTACAATGGTTGAGCACTACGGCAGTAATGTCGCCGATATCGTTGTCACTCTCCGGTTGCTGCGGTCCGCGGGCGTATTTAAGGCGCGCCAACTGGTGGTGTCTGCGCTCGAAGAATCCGGCACCTACCAACGGGCCAGAGTACTGGTGATTGTGAGCTGGGCGCTCGCGGCATTTGTGGTCGCTGTGTATCTGATGTCGATTCTCACAATCGGGGAGTTCGTCTTCTTAAGCGGTATCGGTGCGCTCAGTCTGGCCGGCATGGCTTTGCCCGGTTTGGTTTTTAGTCGCCTGAAACAGGTTGTCATCGATGCATTGCCTGAACCGGTTCTCGGAATTTTGCACTGGCTCCCGAATGCTGGGCTTGAGCTGGGCGATCTGCTGCATTTCTTGCTGTTCTTCGTGGTTGGCGCAATGCTCGGTTTGAAGGTACGCATTTACGGGGCTTGTTTCGGTCTGGCGTCGATCCTCGTGATTGCCGTTTTCACCGAGAGTCTGCAGATGTTTGTCCATGGCAGATCCACGTCGTTGTCAGACCTGATCATTGATGTGGCCGGTGGTGCGCTGGGTTTTAGTGTGCTGTTGATCATCGGCCGTCTTTATTCGCTGCAGCAAAGAAAGACACTTAATTACAAATTCGAGCACGTGACTGAATGCCATGAAAATAATAGACACCCGGATTGATGCAGTAAAAATCATCGAACCTCAGGTGTTCGGTGACGACAGGGGTTTTTTCCTTGAGTCCTGGAATCGCGAAAAATTCCTGCAGCACGGATTGCCGGGCGATTTCGTGCAGGACAATCACAGTCGTTCGAGTGCCGGCATTTTGCGCGGGCTGCATTATCAAACCGAGTCCACGCAGGGAAAGCTTGTGCGCGTCACTGCCGGCGCCGTATTTGATGTGGCGGTTGATCTAAGAAAGTCGTCTCCCACATTCGGGCAGTGGGTAGGGGTGGAACTCAGCGAACATAACCATCGCATGCTGTGGGTGCCCGAGTACTTTGCCCATGGGTTTTATGTGATGAGTGAGAGCGCAGATTTTTTATACAAATGTACAGACAACTATGCGCCTGAGTATGAGGTTTCGATTGCATGGGATGACCCTACGCTTGCGATTGACTGGCCACTAAAAAATGGCAAGGCACCGGAGTTGTCCGGTAAGGACAAGCAGGGTGTTGCGTTTACCGACGCGCCAATATTTGCCTAACCGCATCGCCCTGACCGCATAGCAGAGGGAACGTAATGACCAGAGTTCTGATCACCGGCGCTGCCGGACAGCTGGGAAAAGCACTGGTGCGCACCGCGCCCGGGGCTGTCGAACTCATCAGCGTTGCGCGATCTGCGCTCGACATTTCAGATGAAGCGCAGGTGCATCAATTCGTCAGGGAATGTCGACCTGCCGGCATTGTTAACGCAGCCGCTTATACGGCAGTCGACAAGGCTGAAGAGGAACAGGCGCTGGCGCACGCGATAAACGCCGTGGGCCCGCGCAACCTCGCAGCCGCAGCACGTGCCGTTGATGCCCATCTGGTGCACGTTTCTACCGATTTTGTGTTTGACGGTCGCAAGGGAGCACCGTATCTCACCACGGACTCGGTGTGCCCGGTCAGCGTATACGGAAGAACCAAGGCCGAAGGTGAGGAGGCTGTCCTCTCGATTCCTGATATCAGCGCTACCGTACTAAGAACAGCGTGGGTTTACAGTGCGACCGGAGGAAATTTTCTCACCACCATGTTGCGACTGATGGGCGAACGCGAGTCGCTTAATGTGGTGGCCGATCAGGTGGGCACGCCGACCAGCGCGGATGGCCTGGCGCGCGCCTGTTGGGGAGCGTTCGAAAGGCGGCTCGGTGGCATTCACCACTGGACCGATGCCGGTGCGGCAAGTTGGTACGATTTCGCAGTTGCCATTGAGGCGGCGGGCAGGGCGGCGGGTGTGTTGTCACGGCGGGTGGTGGTAACGCCGATTCCGTCATCGCAGTTTCCCACGCTGGCGCAGCGACCAAGCAATAGTTTGCTCGACAAGTTCGAAACCTGGCAGGCGCTCGATCAGTCCCCGCCGCACTGGGCAGAGGCGCTGTCAGAGGTGATGCTGGAAGTTAAGTCCAATTTGTCATGACAAAGTGGAAATATCAACCGCTGGAATCACCACAAAGACTTAACTGCCGGAGATTTTCAGGCAGTCACTGATGTAAAATCGGCACCCGGTGAGCATGCCGGCCGACACGGACTTGTTCATGCTCTTCATGCCCACTCCAAACATCGGGTGCAACAATGCTAAAAAATAACAATCGAAATCGGTTTATCGCCATCGGGCTGCCGCTGCTGCTGCTCGCAGGTGGGCCCGCCTCAGCAGTCGAGCCGAGGCTGTATCAATTGGGAGACGGTGGTGCGATTGCACCGCATGTGG
>CAZOXM010000167.1:0-5800 GCA_964583825.1 uncultured Granulosicoccaceae bacterium | reverse complement strand
TACACTAGCGACTCGCGCACAGACATGCGCGGCGAAGCGATGTACGGTGGCTGCATGGTTGAATTTTATCTACAGCTTCGTGCAAGGTTTGTTGGTGGACTGCATGTATCGGTGACCGTTGCCGGTATTGTGCTGGTGCATATCGCTGCGTGGCTGCTGTACACCGCCAGCGCTCCGTATATGGGCTCTGGGCTGGCAATACTTGGCATGGGAATGTATGCCGTCGGGTCGCGCCGCCCGTGGCTAAAGCCGCGACACACCGGCGAGATCAACCGTTCGACTTTTCGCGCCTGACGGTTTCGCGCCTTAACCTTTCGTGATGAACCTTTGGTGATGGCCTGAGCGCCGCCATCCACGGCGAGCCGTGGTCAGCCGCGCCTGCTTGGATCAAACCATCCCAGTTTTTCGCGCAGTGTGACCACGTGGCCGATGATCAGCATCGTTGGTGCAGAGACTTCGCTGCGCGCCACCAGTGCGGGCAGATGACGCAGTGTGCTGGCAAACACGCGCTGTTGCGGATGGGTGCCCTGCTGAATCAGTGCGGCGGGGGTGTCGGCGGCTCGGCCGTGTTCGATCATCGATGCGCAGATTTTTTCAAGTCCGGTCAGCCCCATGTACACCACCACCGTCAGCTGGGGTGACGCCAGTTCCTGCCACTGCAGATTGATTTCACCGTTGCGCAGATGACCGGTGACGAATACGCAGGACTGTGCGTGGTCGCGGTGGGTGAGCGGAATGCCTGCAAATGCAGCGCAGCCGCTGGCGGCGGTGATCCCCGGCACCACTTCGAACGGCACCTGGTGGTCGGCCAGTGTTTCTATTTCCTCGCCACCGCGACCGAATATGAACGGATCACCGCCTTTGAGTCGTACCACACTGGCCGGGCGCTGCGCCAGGGTGACCAGCAGTTCGTTGATCGATTCCTGCTGCAGTGTGTGTTGCGACCTGGCTTTACCTGCATAGATAAATTCGGCGGACGGATTGCACTGCGCCATGATCGGTTTGCTCACCAGTCGATCGTAGACGATGACATCGGCGCGCTGAATCAGGCGCAGTGCGCGCAGCGTGAGTAGTTCCGGGTCACCCGGTCCGGCGCCGACCAGCGCGACCCGACCGCTGGTATTGCTGCCCGGGCTAAGCATCCAGCTCGCGTGTTGCGGATCGTCGGCGCTGTAGCAGAACCGGGCGCGGCTTTCACACCAGTCGAGCACGCGGCGGTTGAGGTTTTGGTCGGTGCTGCAGGCCATTACCAGCCAGTTTGCGTCGATATCGGCCTGTGTTACCTGGCGATCCTCGCTGTGCACCCGTGGGTGGTCAGATGATTCGCTGCCGAGGTACGTGACCCGGGCCTTGTGCAGCGCGAGCCACTCTGCCAGTCGCAGCGCCTGAGCTATGCCGCCGACCACCAGGCAAGGACGGTTTTCAATGTGCAGTGAGGTGTGTAGCAGTTGCATATGGCTATAGTAACGAAATTGCAAAAGCGGGGGGCTTTACCGGTTCACCTTAAACGCAGCGGGCTCGTCTGATCAGGCTAATTGCAACTATTTCTTAGGGAATATTGAATGTGGCGGGCCACAGTAATAACCTCCACCGGTGGCTTATCATGTCTTTGAAATCAACCCGTTTCAGCAGCTTACCTTTCTGCAGTCGCACTCGAACTATCGAGAGGCAAAAGACGACCTGCGTGAGCGTCGCCGCGCACCGGGCGTTGCCAGCGGGACGACCTTTCGAATGATGTTTGCGGACAATCCGGAACATGCAGAGCGGCTGCTGAAACAAAAACGCCCGCCGCGACCGATGGGCGAGCACGACTAGCCGGTGCAGCGGGGCGTGAGCAGCACATTAAAATACCAGCCAGAGAGCACAGCCAGAGAGCGAGGAACACATTGACCGACTTCAACAAAGAGCTTGATGCCAGCGGACTGAATTGCCCGATGCCGATCCTGCGTGCAAAAAAAGCGCTGAAGGACTTGCAGTCCGGTGAGATTCTGCGCGTGATCTCTACCGACCCCGGGTCTGTCAAAGACTTCGAGGCATTTGCAAAGCAAACCGGCAACGAACTGCTCGAGTCCGGCGAAGACGGCGACAGCTTTGTCTTCCGGCTGAAGAAATCCTGACCCCGGGCAACCCCCGTCGGCATTCTTCATGGGCGACAGTCAATGAAAGAAATGTTTATGCGCAGACGTCCAGGCTTGAATTAGGCGATTCCATGCAAACAGCAGAGCGATCTATTCGATTCCCCACCAGTAGAAACTATTGCCCCGTGTCTCACCTGATCGGGCGCGGCAGGTGGCGAGCCACGTCTGTCTCTCGATCAGGCGGCCTGTTTTGCACTATTTCTTCTGGATGGCCCATTCCGGTATCGAGTAGGCCCTTGACTAACGCAGGCTAGAGTTCCCGATGGAATTTACCAATGTGCATCTGGTGGCGACGCTCGGGTTCGCCCTGGCCGTCATTTTCGGGGCGATCGCGAATCGCACTAACTTCTGCACCATGGGTGCCGTGAGCGACTGGGTCAACATGGGGCTCAAGGGCAGGTTCGGTGCCTGGGTGCTCGCCATGGGGATCGCTGTTGCCGGTGCGCAGATTCTGGAGTTGACCGGGCTGGTGGATATCGGCAGCAGCCTCTATCGCACCACCAGTTTCGGCCTGGGTGGTTACATTATCGGTGGCTTACTGTTCGGAATTGGTATGACGCTGTCGGGCGGGTGTGGTCAGCGTACACTGGTGCGGGTCGGGAGCGGTAACCTCAAATCATTGGTGGTTTTTCTGGTGCTGGCATTGTCGGCTTATATGACGCTGCGCGGGCTGCTCGCAGTGGTGCGCGTCAGCGCAATAGAACCGATGACGATTGATCTGGCAGCGCAGGGCATTTCCGATCAGGGGCTGGCCAGTGTGTTGGGCGGCTGGTTCGGATTCGAGGCGACCAGTGTGGTTCGCGCAGGTATTGGCCTGCTGGTGGCGGCCATTCTGATTCTGTGGGCGCTGAAGCAGGAAGCGCTGCGGGAGTCTGCGGACAACATGATAGCGGGCATTGTGATCGGGCTAATCATTGTGGCGGCGTGGGTGGTGACGGGGCTGATCGGCGTCGATGATTTCGATCCGGTGCCGGTGGAGGCGATGACCTTTATCGCACCGAGCGGTAACACGCTGAGTTACCTCATGACGTATACCGGTGCGACAATCAATTTCGGTATCGCCATTGTGTTTGGCGTGATCGTCGGTTCATTTCTGTATTCTATTTTCAGCAGAACGTTTGCCATTGAGACGTTTACCGACCGCAACGATATGATCAACCACTTAACCGGCGGCCTGTTGATGGGCTTTGGCGGTGTACTGGCGCTTGGTTGTACGGTAGGTCAGGCCATAAGCGGCATCTCCACGCTGGCACTCGGTTCATTTATCGCGGCGTTTTTTATTATCGTCGGCAGTGCGCTGACCATGCGCGTTCAGTATCACCGCATGGATGACATGAGTTTTATCGGCGCGCTGGGCGTGGGTATTGCCGATGTCCTGATGCCGTGGCGTATGCAGGACTGATGCATTGCCCGCTGTCGTGTTGGCAGTGTGTTTCGTGTATGGTCTTTGTAAATGACCGAAAAAGCGATTACGTTCTTCAAACAGCCACCGGCCGCTGATCAGATACAGGACGAACCGAGTACCTGTACAGAGGCTGAGCCCTTCGCATTGCGCGTGCTGGATAACAGCATGGAGCCTGAGTTTCGGCGCGGCTGCGTCATTATTATTGATCCGACCGGCCGGGCTACTGACGGCAGTTTCGTATTGGTTGAGGGCAATAGTGACGTACTGTTTCGTCAGCTTGTGAGAAAGGCGGGTGGCTGGCGCCTGCAACCGTTGAACGAAACCTATCCCCCATCCGATGATATTGCAGATGATCTGAGCAATGTGCTGGGGGTGATTGTTCAGCGCGCCGGTGTAAGGCGCAGCTATCACAAGCGCTACGAATAATAGATCGGCGTGCATCAAAACGACTGGCAGGCAGGTACCGTCGACAGCAAAAAAGAGGGTTAGCGAAATGACGGATACAAGCCATCATGATGAAGTGTTCGCCAAAATGACGTTTGCGACGGTATATCCCCACTACGTCACTAAAGTGGAAAAGAAGGGGCGGTCAAAAAAGGAACTGCACCAGGTGATCAAATGGTTAACTGGCTATACCGACAAAAAGCTTGAAAAGCTGATTCTCGACGATGTGACCTTCGAGCAATTTTTTAACAAAGCCAAACTCAATCCAAATGCACACTTAATTAAGGGAGTCATTTGCGGGTATCGGGTCGAGGAAATTAAAAACCCGCTCACCCGGCAGGTGCGGTATCTGGATAAACTGGTCGACGAGTTGGCGAAGGGAAAGAAAATGGAAAGCATTCTAAGATCGGAATGATTTTTTGTCCTCTGTCCTGTGAATCTATACCTCAGCCCACAGCCGCAATAAGTTGGTATAAGCGCGACTGACCGTTTTGGTTACCTCGGCTTCCCTTGCACTCAGATGAAGCGCGTGTCTGGCCTCGTCGAGATCACACAGTATTTCCCGTTGTTCGGCACTGCGCACCAGGCTTTGCGCCCACAGCACACAGGCGATTCTTTGTCCTGCGGTGATTTCGGTGACCTCGTGCAGGCTTGATGCCGGGTAGGTGACGGCACAGCCTGCATCGAGCTTCACATCTACCGCGCCGAAGCGTGTGTGCACGCGCAGTTCGCCTCCGTCATAGCTGTGCCTGTCGCTGAGAAAAACAGTCACTGCCACGTCACTGCGATAGCGACCGGACGCGCTGCCCATCACCGGGTCATCGACATGTGCCTGGTACTTCATACCACTGCTATAGCGGGATATAAATGCGGCAGATACTTTATCGGGCAGGGCAGCACGTTGAAATTCCGGATGCCGGTACAGTTTGGTGACGACTAACTGGTTAATGGCCTTCCAGCTTTCACACTGCTGATCCATTTCCTCGTTGTGTTTAAGGTCGGTGACATGTGAGCCTGCACTGTTCGCTCCTGACCGCCACTCTGCCTGATCCAGCAGTGTTTGAATTTGCGCCAGTTCGTCAGCGTCTAATAGTTGGTTAATGCGAGTGAGCATGAGCGCGTCTACGGTGGCTGTGTGCGAGCATGAGGTTATGCAAATAATATCCAGGTGGTGGCAATGTATTTTACCCCGCTGGTCAGTGTGACGCCGCGATGTTCATGTGTCCAGAATGGCGGGAAAAGCAGTAATTTTCCGGTTTCCGGTTTGATTTTAACGTTTTGCAGGCGGAACTCGGTTTCTCCGCCGGGGCCTGCCACATCATTCAAATACCAGATTGCCACCAGTTGACGGTCACTGAATGAATGGCTGCCGCTGTCTACATGCCAGTGAAAATACTCACCTTCTCCGGTGCGTTGTATGGCGTAACCGAAGTCTTTGAAGCGACCCTGAAAGAACGCATGCTGCTGGCGCATAAATCCGATGCCGGAGGCGAGTGACTGGAACAGCAGTCCGTCGATGTCTTTCCATTGCTGCTTGCCGCTGATCACCAGGTCGGTGGAGCGCTTGATATCGAGATTGATATTTTCACTCTGACCAATCCGACCGGGATACTGTTCATCCGTGGCCGCCTCAAAGCGCTCAATGATGTGGCTGCATTGTTCTTTGGACAGTGCATTGTCAGCAACATAGATCTGTGTTGCCGGGGCTACTTCGGTAAATTCACTCATCGGCTGGCGTTGTCTTTGCGGCCTGTTCAATCGTGGTTCTATAGTCAAACTGCGGCCCGGTTTTGTGGAACGCTTTTATCAGGGC
>CAZOXM010000166.1:0-6272 GCA_964583825.1 uncultured Granulosicoccaceae bacterium | reverse complement strand
TGCAAACCAAACTACAAGCTCTCATTCGTAGCCTTTGCACGTCACACTACACTAGCGCCCGGGTCGCTTCCGGAGAACTGATATTGGCGGTTTCGTGATACATTTGGGGTACCTGCGAAAGCCAGAAGCCAACCCACAGGAATCGCGCAATTGAACAACAAACTATCGGTTAATCGATCCAGAAGAAATGCACTCAAGGGTGCAGCCGCCGTCGGTATTTCTCTCACTGTTCCCGCTTCTCTGCAGGCCGAGGGAAAACTCAACTTCTACAACTGGGATACCTACATTGGCGAAAATACGATTGCCCAGTTCGAGGAGAAAACGGGCATTGCGGTACAGTACGACCTCTATGCCGATAATGACGAGCTTTTTGCCAAGCTAAAAGGCGGCAATCCGGGCTACGATCTGATTGTGCCGACGAACGACTATATCGAGCGCATGCTGCTGGCGGATATGCTGGAGCCACTCGACTCGGCGAAAATTGAGAATTTTGGCAATATCGGCAGTGCGTTTATGAATCCGGCCTTTGATCCGGGCAGAAAATACAGTGTGCCGTATATGTGGGGCACAATCGGGCTCGGCTATCGCAAATCGGCAATGGACGCCCCGACCAGCTGGAACGAAGTATTAGCGTCGGACAAGTACTCCGGGCGCATCGCTCTGATGGGGGAGGCTCAAACCACCCTGCAAATGGCACTGAAAGCCATGGGTAAATCGCTGAATGACTGGACGGACGAGAACATTGCGGCTGCCGAGGCAATGTTGCTCGCGCAGAAACCCCATATCGCTGCCTTCGCACCGGACAATGGTCAGGATCTGCTGCTTGCCGGAGAAGTCGACGTCGCGATGGAGTGGAACGGCGATATCCTGCAGGCGATGGATGAGGACGACGACATCGGTTACATCGTGCCGGAAGAGGGCGGACTGCTTTGGGAAGATGCCATGTGTATTCCCAAAGGGGGCAAGAACATCGACAACGCCTATGCGATGATCAACCACATTCTGGACGCCCGTGTCGGCGCGGAAATCGCCGAGTTTATTTTTTACGCATCACCGAATGAAGCGTCGCGCGAGTTCCTGAGCGATGACTATCTGAACAACCCGGCTATCTTCCCCGATCAAGCGACGATTGAAAAATGCGAAGTCTCCCTGTTCCCCGGACAAGAGGTGGTGCGCAAAATCGATGACGCGTGGACCCGGATTAAAGCCGCCGGTTGAGCCCGGCCGCTCGGATAAGCGGCACTGGTGCCGTCCTGCAGGCGAGGCGGCTGCGTTATCGTAGCCGCTGACGTTCGTTTGATTCGCTGATGGAAAAATGGTCCAGCCGCCCGGCTGCGTTCGCGTTTTTCAGTCTGCCGACACTCGGCTGGCTGCTGGCCTTTTTTCTTTTCCCGCTGGCGATTGTCTGGCGTTACAGCTTCGGCGAGAACACCTCCATTGTCGATGTTGAATTCACCGGCACACTCGATAACTACGCTCGGATATTTCAGCCGGAAATACTGACTCTGATGTGGCGGACGCTGTGGATGTCTCTGGTGTCCACCGCCATCTGTATCGCCGTCGGCTACATACTGGCGATGGTCATTGCCAGTGCCGGGCGTCGCTGGAAGCCGTGGTTATTGCTGTTGATCATGCTGCCGTTCTGGACCAACCTGCTGATCCGCACCTATGCGCTGCTCAACATACTGGGTACCCGTGGCCGGCTTAATCAGGCACTGGCGTTTTTACACGATACACTGCAATCGGGGTTGCAACTGGTTGGGCTCGAATGGCTGATTGCCGCCAGCTACAAGCCGATTACTTTTCTCGGCACGCCGTTCGGTGTGATCTTCGGGCTGGTTTATATCATGTTGCCTTTCAGCGTATTGCCGATCTACGCTTCGCTCGAGCGCATTGACAAGTCCTGTCTGGAGGCGAGTCTGGACCTCGGTGCCGGGCAGCTGCGTACCTTTTTTCTGGTGCTGGTACCGATGACGATGGGCGGGCTGATCACGGCGGTGATCATTACCTTCGTGCCCACACTCGGTCAGTTTCTGACACCGGATCTGCTGGGAAGAGGTCAGGTCGACATGATCGCCAACGTCATCGAGCGGCAATTTAAAAAAGCCAATGACTGGCCGTTTGGCAGCGCGCTTTCCCTGTTCCTGCTGTATATCACCTTCGTACTGCTCGCGATCAAGTCGATCTACGATATGCGTCAGTCAAGGCAGCTGGCGAGATGAGCGTCGTTAAACGTTCACCCGCCGGTCCGTTCGACTATGCGCGCAAATGGCAGTTGCAGCTGATTTTTTTGCTGGCCACCATTTTTCTGTATGCACCCATTGCGGTGTTGATTATTTTTTCGTTCAACAACTCACGTCGCGGCGGCAATGTGGTATGGCGGGGTTTTACAACAAAGTACTACGAGAAAGCACTGGCTAACAGTCAGTTGGTGGAAGCGTTCACCAACAGCCTGACCATTGCTGTGATAGCTACTGTGCTGAGTGTGATACTGGGCACGATGACGGCCATTTTACTTTGGCGTTTCAGGTTCCCGTTTAAGCCGGCGGTGGAAGGTGTGGTATCGCTGCCGATTGTTATTCCTGAAATATGTATGGGGGTGTCGCTTGCGATGTTTTTTTCGCAGATGGGATGGCTTGCAACCGGGGATCTCACCTGGCCCTTTAACCTGGTGAATATAATAGTGGCGCACACCACATTCTGTTTTCCATTTGCGGCGATGGTTATTCGAACCCGCCTGCAGAGCTTTAATAAGGAACTCGAGGAAGCAGCGGTGGACCTCGGTGCTACCACCTGGATGGTCTACCGTGATGTCATTCTGCCGCATCTGAAACCCGGTATTGTCGCCGGCGCCCTGCTTGCATTTACGCTGTCGCTGGACGATTTCGTCATCACGTTTTTTACTTCCGGCCCGAATACGGTGACGTTCCCGGTGAAGGTTTATTCGATGGTGCGTTTTTCAGTGACCCCCGAGATCAACGCTGCATCCACAATTCTGATTCTGATCACACTGGTGCTGACGGCAATCGCAGTGCGCATTCAAAGAGAACCCGCGCGATGACAACAGAGACGCTATTAGACATCGAAGGTGTGAGTAAAGATTTCGGCAGTTTGCGCGCCGTTGACAATGTGTCTCTGCAGGTCGGAAGCGGAGAGATCTTTGCGTTGCTCGGACCATCGGGTTGCGGTAAATCTACGTTGCTGCGCATGATTGCCGGTCTGGACGCGCCCAGTGCCGGGGATATAAAACTCGACGGAGAGAGTATGGTAAAAACACCGGCCAACCGACGGCCGATCAACATGGTGTTTCAATCCTACGCGGTCTTTCCGCATATGACCGTAGCAGCCAATGTTGCCTACGGACTAAAGGCGGAAGGGCTCGCCCGTGCCCAGATAAATACACGCGTGTCTGAGGCCCTGGCTCAGGTGCACCTTGAAGAACAGCGCGACAGGAAACCACATCAGCTCTCCGGTGGTCAGCGTCAGCGTGTAGCGCTGGCGAGAGCGTTAATCAAACAACCGAGAATGCTGTTGCTGGATGAACCGTTATCAGCACTTGATGCCAAGCTGCGGGATCAAATGCGGCTTGAACTCGTTAAGCTGCAAAAGAGTGTCGGTGTCACGTTTGTCATCGTTACCCACGATCAGGCTGAAGCAATGGCGATGGCCGATCGGATCGCCGTGTTGAGTGAAGGGCGACTGCGGCAGGTAGCGACTCCAGAAGCGCTTTATCAGCAGCCGACAGATACTTTTGTTGCGGACTTTATCGGCAAGGTCAATCTATTTGATGTGAGTGCACTGACCTGGGCAGACGGTGCGATAACTGCCCGAAGTGCACAGTTGGGGGATGTGCATCTGCACTTACAGTCGTTGTCTGATGGCGCATTGGAGGCACTTGAAAAAATGTCTCCCGATGCGCGCTGGCAACTCGGATTGCGGCCGGAGAAACTGCGTGTTAGCCGCTTGAAGTCGGGGGATTTCAGTCACACACTGGCCGGTAGAGTGGGTGATGTTGCCTTTCAGGGAGTCAATTCAGAGATCGAAATCCTGCTCGACCAGCCGGGCAGCGAGCAGCGTTCGCTGCACGCTGTCGCCAGTGCCGACAACATGCTGGAGTTACACGGTCTGGAACAGGGGCAGGGGGTTACTTGTCATTTCAGCACGCACGATCTCATGCTGTTGCCGGAACGGTCCTGAGTGGATTCGATGGTGTCGGCAGCGGATACAGGCGCAGGGAGCGTTCGAAATTCTCTGTGAGACAAAGGCTGTTTAGCGGCCGCTCTGCAGGGCTTTGGAATTTCGGGGGCTGATCGTGCATCGGGTCCTGATCACTGCCGCACAGGCACAAGATGCAGTGGCACTGGCCGCGCTTCGTGTCGAAGTGATGCGGCCGAGCCTGGAGGCGATCGGCCGGTTCAACCCTGAAAGAGCCCGCACCCGTTTTTTGAACAGCTTCTGCAGTGACCACACCTGGAAGCTGAGCATCGACAATGAGCTCGTCGGTTTTTATGCCTGGAACCACAAAGATGACTTTATCTGGCTGGATCATCTTTACATCAAAACCACGTATCAGGGGCGTGGCATTGCTTCTGAAGTCATTGCAGCGCTCAAAGTCACCGCGCAGCAGCACCTGAAGAACATTCGACTCATTGCACTAAAGCGCAGTCGCGCCAATGCATTCTACCAGCAGCACGGGTTCGCATTGATCGAAGTGCTGGAGTGGGACAATTTGTATGAGTGGTGTGCCACGGCGGATGCACGGTAGCGTGCAGGCAAATTACCGGCTGCCAGTATGCATGTGCCCGGTATTACATTTACCGCAACCGGCCGTCCGTTCAGGCAGGGGCGAGATTGCGGGCTTCCCTGAATGAAATCAGTTTGCGGGCATTTTCATCCCACAGCGTCAGTCGAACGCAATTAAAGCTATCGAGTAACTCCAGTCGGCTGACATTTTTGAGTTCGGGATACGCCTTCAATACTTTGGGGAGTTTATAAAAAGGAATACGGCTTGAAAGATGATGGACATGATGGATACCGATATTGCCGGTCAGCCACATGAGCGGCTTCGGCAGGTCGTAAAATGAACTGCCGAGTAATGCGGCCTGTTCGTGCGTCCACTCCGGTCTTTGGCTCCAGTAAGTGGATTCATACTGATGCTGCACGTAGAACAGCCATACGCCGATAGTGGCGCCGATAGTAACCACTGGTATCTGAATCAACAGAAACGGGATCAGGCCCGCGAAGTGAATGATCACCAGCGATGTAATGATGATGCCGGCGTTGGTACCGAGTGTGCTGATCCAGCCCGCCAGCACTTCTTTCATGGCGCCGACCGGGACGCGGTGCCGGACCAGAAACATATAGGCTGGACCAAGTCCGAACATGACGACGGGGTTTCTGTATAGGCGGTACAGCAGGCGACCGCGGGTGCTGAGCTGGCGGTACTCGGTGAGCGTCAGCGTGTCAATGTCACCCATACCGCGCCGGTCGAGATCCCCCGAAGTCGCGTGATGTGCCGCGTGCAGACGACGCCAGTAGTCATAGGGGGTAAAGGTGAAAACCCCCAGCAATCGGCCGAACCAGTCATTGACACGCTTTGAACTGAATAACGCGCCATGGCCGCAATCGTGCTGCAGAATGAAGAGGCGCACCATAAAAAGGCCTGCCGGCAGCAGTAGCAGTAAGTACCCGACAATCGCGAGCACCGTGCCCTGAGTGAGCAGTTTCCACATGGCTATCCACAGCAATGCGAGTGGCGCTGCCGTGAAGAAGACTTCAGCGAGGGCGCGAAGATTGTTTGCCCGCTTGAACGGAGCAAGCTTTGCGGACCAGCTCTGCGATTTTTTTGTCATGTGCGCCTTTGCGGGGACGAGGTTCGGGCAAAATACCAGTTAACAACATTTGAACCATCTGCACCGTTGCCGATGCAGGTGCCCGCACGTCGATACTAGGCGCCGGTATCAATCTTTTGGCGAATTATTCCATGCACAGCGGCTGTCTGAAAGTGACCAGACGAAAAGTTGACGTAATACCGATACAAATGTCGGGCGGAGAGGGGCTCTCACCGCTGGTGGCGGGATCGAGGGTCACAACAATGTTTGAAGATGCCAGTGTACAGACAGCGACGGGAGACTGTCGCTGGCCCGACCGCAGACACTGGTTAATGCCGTGCGGTAAAAGGTAGAGCTTCCCTGGCAGGATATTGAAAAATTATTGCGCTAGTGTAGTGTGACATTCAATTACATCGGATGGTGTATACTGCCAGTAGTACA
>CAZOXM010000165.1:0-6335 GCA_964583825.1 uncultured Granulosicoccaceae bacterium | reverse complement strand
GCTTCTTTAAACGCGGCTTTGATGTCATCACGCTCAAACCAGTCTTTACGGTAAAACCAACCGTTCGCATCGCCCATGGCAGGCAAAGCGTAATAGTTTGGTGTGCCTTTTGGCCATGTGGAATACGCATACACTGTAGCCGGGGCGAAATCGTCCATGGAGATGCCTTCTTTATCGAAGAAGTCGTTCAGCTTGACGTAGTGGCCATTTTCAGCGCCGCCCCCAATCCACTGACTATCGCCGATGAGCAGGTCGCACAGCTTACCGCCAGAGTTAAGCTCATTGAGCATGCGGTCGGCAAAGTTTGGCCAGGGAATGAACTCGAAATTCATGTTGTGGCCTGATTGAGCTTCGAATTCCTTCGACAGTTCTACCAGCGCATTGGCCGGATCCCAGGCAGCCCAGCACAGCGTGACATCATCTGCCTGAGCAAAAGTTGGTAGTGTAAAAGACGCGCATAGTGCTGCTATAGCGGTTGATCTTTTCATTGTTGTCGATCTCCTCCGGTTGTTGTGTTCAGTGCGACAGCAATTAAGCGTAATTGAGGTGCGTACATCAAGTCAAGTGGACGTGTACTGTTTATGTATTCGCTGCCCGCATCGAGATGTGGTTATGGGTAAACGTAAATTGCCCGGTGTTTCGGACTTTAGATTGAATCCCAACCATGACGAATGGTTTGGTACCCCTCTTTGTACACGGCCTCGGGGCTTTCTGCGAAATCTCGCCACACTCTTGTTGCTGCCGCTAACTCAGGAAGCCCTCTGCCGAACGCTTCCACTGTCAACCAGTTATCGTAGCCGCCAGTTTTTAACGCTGCGAATGTCTCTTTCCATGGAACATGACCACGGCCCGGCACACCTCTATCATTTTCCGAGATATGCACATGCGTGACGTTTTTACTGAATCGCGTGTAGGCAGTGACGGGGTCTGATTCTTCTATGTTCGCATGGAAGGTGTCATACATTGTTTTGATATTAGGATGCCCAAGCGACTCCACGTAGTTGTCGATTTGTTCCATGGTGGTGGCAAAGTAGCTTTCAAAACGATTCACGGCTTCAAGTGCGATGGTGACCTGAGCGTTCCGGGCGTGATCGCCTACTACTGTATGCACTTCACGTGCGCGATCAAACTCTGCCTGCGTTGTCGCGGAGCCGCTGAATTCGCCCAGCGTTTGATGTAACGGACCGGCGACACAGGTAGCACCCAATGCCGCAGCACAATCCACAACCCAGTTTAAATAACGAACGGCTTCTTTACGTTCGTTTGGATCGGAAGACAGTGGATTTTTATCCAGACCTGGAATGACTGAAATGGCTGTCCTTTCAAGCTCCAGCTCGTCAAGAAGTTTTCCAATAGACGCGTAATCATCGGGAGTGCCATCAAAGACAGGAATTTCAACACCGTCATAGCCTGTTTTCTTTAAGTCCGCGAGTAACGAGCGGTGCTCCTCTCCCACCGATGTCGTCCACAGCAACATGCAAAAACCAATTTTCACCAGGTTCTCCTCCGGTTATTAGACGAATCGATGATCAACAATCCAACGAAGTAACGTTTCTTGCATTCGAGTGCATACACACCGGAATTGTCGGTCTTTTTCGCTTTGCGACATCACAGCCATGGATTCAGCGTAATTGAGGTACGTACATCATGTCAAGCATTGAGTCGGCAATTGCGAATAACCGTGTTTGCATCGTTGAATAGACATCCGGATCGAGGCCCACTGGAAGACCTCAGTGATTACGCTTTATTTGCGACCTGGCAGGCATCAACTACGGGATACTAACGATGCCTGCCCTTGTGATTTTTCTTCACTCGAAAGCAGACAGAAAGTGTTTGATACTCTTTATGTCATGACATAAAGTTGTGTTGAACTTAGAGGTTTTGGAAGGAGTGTTGTGAAGTGATCAAAAAAGTATTATCAGCGGCTCTGTTATGCGGCTTCGGAGTGGCAGGTAGCCCGGTCGCGCAGGAATTGCCAATCTGCACCCACCAGTACCACGATGCAGACGGGGATGGCTTCGGCTGGCAAAATGAAGCCACCTGTCTAATCACATCGAGCTCAGAACCACCGCCGGACTACACTAACAAATCTACCGGCGAGCCAGTCACGCTGACGCGACCGTACTGGGACGGCAACACCGATATTGCCAACCGGTCGATTCGGTGCGATCGATACGACTATCAACAAGCTAGTGGTGAGTATCAGCGACCAGTGGATCCAGCGACTTTCAACGCACTGCCTGATAACACTGACTCACCAAAGTATTACAACATCGCGCAAGTACAGCCCGTTTGTGGGGCGGGATCAGGGTCAGGAATACTACGGATGGTTTGCTGTGAGTCGAGACGATGTTCTTGACGGTGCGCCGCTCCAAACATTCGAAGCCCCGCTTTGGCGAACCAACGACGGGCTATACGAAAGCTCTGAACTGTTGCAAGCACCTTATATTGAAATCGTAAACCCGCAAGGGGTAAAGGCTATACGCATCTGGTTCAATGAAGGTGATAGATTCAAAACGTCCTATGATTTTATTGATCCGATCCACAGCACTGAAGGGTATTTCCAGTGTTACGACGAATCCGGAGCTGACTTCGGCCCGACGGGCCAGATTGGAACACCAGGTGCTACCCCTGAACCGGCGCTACAGGACCTTGTCATTTCAGGTTATAGCAATGATTTGTACGATGCAGATGAGGTCGTTAACCTGGAAACAGGCGAGCGTGTGCAACTAACCAAAGCCAACTGGAACTATAATAATGATATTGCCGGCAGGCACATTCAGTGTGATGAGCGTGGCTACGACACAAGTTGTAATAACGGCGGTACGTATAGTACAGGATGTGGATTTGCCGCATCGGACCCCGATTATTACATGATGCCGTGGCATCTGACAGACTCCACAGCGAATCACGGAGCGAATTTGTTCTGGTGGCGTAGTTTTCAGGGCGTCAGGAATAATTCGCAACTCAGCATCGAAGCTGGATTGGTCGCACCGCAAATCTTACCGGGCAACGCACCGAGCATCGACCGGGTCATTGCGCCGATCTTTTTGCGCAGCGATTTGGTTGAGCTGGTTGATGATGACAAGGTCAGGGTGTGGCATGAACCGACTGATAGTGGTTTTTCAAGGTACTACGAATGCAATGTGCGCCCCACCGGGATTGCCGATAGTGAGGCCACGACTACAGACACCACGAACAACACCTCTGATGAAAGCAACAACCAAACAGAGGGTAGTGGCGACCAAACAGATAGCGGTAGTAGCGATCAAACCGCCGGAAACAACAATCAAAATGATGATTCATTAACCCTGTCGGATAACACTCAGTCGAATAATGAGGCTTCCACAAATAGTGGCGGTGGCTCAATAGACACTTGGTGTCTGTTTTTGTTACTAGGTTTGTTACGGTTGAATATTTCGAATATTCGCAGAGTAACCAAGAAGAAAAACAGATCCTGAGTGTATTGCTGAGAGACTGTAGAACCTTTTGTGTAAACGCCCAAGGTGGGTTGAAGTATGTGGTCACTCGCTCAGGCACATCTCCTCAGATTGCTACTGTGGGTGTCTATGTTAGGTTGTAAAACCAATGTTCTCCTTTGCCAGTCCGGATGCGACAGCGCATCCGGCTGAACCCGCACCAATTACAACGAAATCGAATTCCAATGTAGTCAACCCATATTTTTATAATGTATATTTGCAGCGTGCTTCTTATCATGTCGCTTTTTCAATTAATTTGGCAAAAATAACTCATCATCTACACTCACGAACATCAGCGACACTACTCAGATGTTTCTCCGAGCATTCGGATGGCATCGATCAATACATTAAAACTCCGGGAAGCATTGCTCCCATCCAGCGCCAAATGCGGCCCTATGGCTCGTGACCCTGAAATTTTCTGGTACTTGCAGTTCGTGATCGACTCAAGTTCCTGCGCAGCATTGGCAATCGTATCAGGCTTTCGGAACGGTACCTTCGGTTGCCGCTTGGCCACATTCTTTAGCTCCAGCCCATTTTCTACCGCTGCCAGATCGCCCAGATAAAATGCCTCTAACTCGTGACAGGCGATTCTAACCACGCTGTCAGGTCGCCCGGCGTCGGCAAGCTTTGCCGACAATTGTGCTTTAACAACCGCACAGTCAGCTGAGTCCTGATCACGCAACACCAAAAACCGGGTATCAGGTGCTTGCCAGCCTCTTACTCTTCTAGCCAGACGCTTGTCCAGATCAGACTTACCCTCGAAGATTATCTTACGTACTGTCACGGTAGGCGGTACTAACTTTGGCAACACAGCCTCAAGCATTGCCCAGGCTGAGGGCTCCTCCAAACAAAAAACAATCGTTGGCATTACACGTCGACACCGTCAAAAAACCCTTCCTTCCATAGATACCCCATGCGATCACCGTCACGCATGTAACTGACGATTTGCTCGTCATCCGAAGCGCGATGAATCGTCGTGTAGCCATTCTTCTTCACCAGCCAAAACACCTCCTCTACACGGGTAGCGTTTAGAAAGTCCGGGGAATGGGTTGACACAAACACCTGCCCGCCACGATTGGAATAGTCACGAAATTCCTCTGCCAACTCCTCAAGCAACTTCGGATACAACTGATTCTCAGGCTCTTCAACGCACAGCAGTGGATGCGGCGACGGATCGAACAGCAACACAAGGTAAGCAAACATCTTGATCGTGCCATCTGACACATACCGATCGATAAACGGGTCTTTAAAAGACCCATCCTGAAACTTTAACAATAGTCGACCATCTGCCGTCGATTCAGGCTGAATATCTCCTATCCCCGGCACCCTGCTTTTCATTCGTTTTATGACTTCGCAGAACAACTCGGGATGATTCTCCAGCATACTATTGGCGACCAATTGCAGATTATCGCCGGAAACCGATAAATGATCCGATTCACCCGCAGCATCCTTACTGCCTCTCGCCGCGTTTATGTGGAAATCGGAAACGTGCCAATTTTCAATCAACTCACGAAAGGCATTGGCGGCCTTAAACCGCTGAAACTGCCCGATGCCCTTAATGGCCAGCATATCCGGTGAATTGAGCGTTTGCGCCTCCCTGTTAAGTTCTTCTTCCGTTTTATCAAAATCCTCTTCATTGGTGACCGCATAACCAGTACCCCCGCTAAAATCCAGAAAGTGATACGGGGAGCCATACCTGCCTCGCTTGTAGCGCAGAATTTCCTTATCCACCACAGCGCGACCGTTTTCCTCCAGAATCTCCAACAGGTAAGTAACCAAACGTTCCTTGCCTGTGATTTCTATACGAAACTGCAGTTCTATGACAATCCGCCGCTCATTCGAATCTCTGGAAATCACCTCACGAAACCCGCCACGGCTTTGCAGCGCCCGCGAAACATTGCTGATCAGGCAGTCTTTTAAAAACCCGAAAACATCGAACAAAGTTGATTTGCCCGTGCCATTGGCACCAACCACCACACAAAGCTGAGGTATATCAACCAGATCGACCTTTTTGAACGCCCGGAAGTTACGCAGCTTGATGGACTCAATTTTCATGGCAGCTATTCCGTTCGGCCTGCGGCCGCCGTATTGTCTATATAGTTCTTTATGCTCTGCAACCAGGAAGCACTAAACGCCTCATCACCCGCGTAGAGTTTACACGGTTCCAATTCGCCTTTACGCCGTTTCAGCATACCCTTT
The DNA here is from genome assembly GCA_964583825.1 of uncultured Granulosicoccaceae bacterium. GTDB lineage: Bacteria > Pseudomonadota > Gammaproteobacteria > Granulosicoccales > Granulosicoccaceae. Next base: position 657 of record CAZOXM010000165.1, on the reverse strand, counting down.
TTCGTAATCCGCTCAAACGCCAGATTTGGCGTATGCGGGTCGGGGTTGTCTTCGTACTTGGTTTTATAGTCTGGGAACCACAAAGGATAGGCTTCGCAAAATAGACTAGTGATGGAAGCGGTTGTTTTTTCACAGGAAGTAAATGTAGTGCCCCAAACTCGCGGACAACAACTATCGCCCGTATTGCAGCCTTTTGATTTGATGACAGGCCGTTGTGACCGGCGTGCGTTTCTCTGTGAGTTTGATCACCTAACCAACCGAAGTTCGGAACAACGCAGACAACCAATTCTGGTTGATGAGTTGCGCTCAGGGTCCAGCGAGGTGGAGTTCTGTGCGGCGAAAATTTGCCATGGCTAGCGCGTTTTCACGATCATTTGAGGTGCATAGTTGGTGGTACGCAATGAATAAGTTTGTGAAAATGCGCCTGCAGGGCGCGTGCACAGTAGTAGAGTTTGTCCCACGCAGGCTCCTTGCATCAGTGTTCTTTATCGACGCCGCAGTGTTTGCCGTGCTCCGTAACCATTACTACCTTAGCCTGCATGTGCTGTCCGGGGCGCTGGCTAGCAGGCACAAAAAAAGCCGCTACAAATGCAGCGGCTTTTTCAGGTTTGGCTCCCCGAGACGGGCTCGAACCGCCGACCCAGTGATTAACAGTCA
>CAZOXM010000164.1:0-6350 GCA_964583825.1 uncultured Granulosicoccaceae bacterium | reverse complement strand
CTCACCGGCAGAAAGTTTTTGCGGGTTATCTAGGGCCGGGACGTCCAATACCTCTTGAGGCACTTCGAAAAAGTCATCGCCCCAACAGACAACGCCGGTATCATCCATGGCGCAAACGTGATCTGCACCGGCGCTGATTGACAGTTGGCAGTAAGGCCTGACCGGTTTGGCCTGTTTACTTCGCTCTTGGTACGGCTGCCGCTTCTGACAGGGGAAACCACTTATTAAATCTGCGTTCCAATTGAGTGTCGCCAATGATTTTGATCTCCCCGGAGCGGGTGGTCTTAAGCAGATCCCGGTCTCCCATGTAGACCTCTGCCAGTATTCTCAGTGGCGTGGTGATGTACAAATCCACCTCTTTCCCCGGATCTTCGTAGCAGATGTCAATGTCGTCTTCTGTACTCAGGAGCCACCACTTCTGGTAGTCCGTTAAGTCCGGAAACTGAAAACACAGTACATGATCTCCGGCAGGCAGCAACGTGTTATCAAAATTTCTCTGAATATCAAACATGAGAAACGCTGCATCGTAATCCTGATCCTCCATGTTCTCCCGGGCCCACCGCATGCCCCAGACAACCAGTGACTCGATGACCGGTTCCAGTTCTTTGCCGGCAACCGTCAGAAAGTAGGCATGCCCTCGCTGGTGGTTGAGTTTGCGCCGTGTGATTACCCCGCTTTGGTCGAGGTCTTTTAGTCGAGTATTGAGTACGGTCGGGGAAATTTTCGGTAGCCCGCGCTGCAATTCGGAAAACTTACTGCTTCCCAGCAGCAGTTCCCGAATAATCAATATCGACCACGGATCACCCAAAATCTCTGCAGACTTGGCGACCGGACAGAATTGGCCGTAGCTGGGCATGTTTCCCTCCTGTTAAACACTCCAGTGATGAATACCGGTAACTACGGAAAACGTAGTGCTTTACTACGGTTTTCGCAGTAGTCGTCCGATATGGCACCCCGCTAGATTACTCCCGTGCCGGAGAATGTCCAGATCCTCGCGCGGGAACGGACAGCCGGACATTTTTCGATGCTCACGATTACAAACAATTCTTACCGGGAGAAAACCAATGGCGACCGTAAATTCATCGCTCAAGCTGCAACAGCAACCGGGGTTGACAGCCCGTGTTGTCACCATGTTCTACAGCATAATCTGTTACCTGATCGGCGTGTTGGCGCTAGTGTATCTTATTCTTTTTATTGCCGATTTGATTGTGCCGGTTTCCATGAATCGAGGTGCAGGGATCGCTCCCGACTTGACCGGGACTGGTGCAGTAATCTGGAATATCTGCGTGGTTATTGTGTGGGGTGCGCAACACAGTGTCATGGCGCGCCCGACATTTAAGCGACTATGGACGCGTATTGTGCCGGTTGCTATCGAACGCAGCACCTACCTTTTGTTTGTGGCTGCTGCGACAGCCGTGCTTGTCAGCTGCTGGGTACCCATGCCGCATGTGCTTTGGGATATTTCAGGTACCGCGATGGGGTTGGCGGTCATGACGCTCTATTTTTTGGGATGGGTGATCGTATTATTTGCCACGTTTCTCATTAATCACTTTCATCTGTTTGGCTTGCAACAGGCGTTTGCGTATTTGCAGCAGCAACAGTCTAAGCAGGCAACCTTTAAAACGCCACTGCTTTATAAGCTGGTTCGTCACCCCATGATGAGTGGTGTCCTAATCGCGTTGTGGGCTGTACCCGTGATGACCGCCGGCCGGCTGTTGTTTAACCTGCTGATGACCGGTTATGTATTTGTTGGCCTTTACTTTGAGGAGAGAAATCTGGCTGATGAACTGGGTCAGTCGTATCGTCACTATCAAAAGACGACCCCTGCAGTGGTGCCGCGGCTAGGTACAATCAACAAAGCAGCCATGTATGAAGAGCCGAGGTAGAACGAACCCTTCTTCGCGAGATTCGATAGCTGCGGTATACAGGTGGAACTGGTGCGTATGTTAAGCGCCAGTTCCACCCTCGCGTTGCGAGGTGTTTTATGGCGTGCGCAAGTCGCGCTGGTGGATAACGTGCCCGTCTGCAAAATCTGCTATGGTGGTCGCAGCAACCCCCGTTGCTCCCATGATCGGTTTTTACACTGGCAGGACATTTCGTATGAATACCGCAATACTTAAGTACTCGAGGTTCCCGTTTTTAGTCCTGGCACTGTTGTTCACCATCCTCGCCTGTAGTGGCAACAATACTTCTGATCCCTGTCCTCCGGAGAACTACGTCGCGAGAGAATATGTTGCAACCGGCATCAGGCTGGTCTCGGTTCAGCAGCGCACTCAAAACAGCGGGGTACTGCAGATTGATGAAAATACGCCGGTGCCAATCAATGAACTGGAGCTTGTTGTCAGTTTCGATATTGCTCCTCAGTTCGCTGAGACACAGTCCTCGATGAATCTGATGGACTGGCTTTTTAAGCCGGCGTATGCGTGCAGTATCGTAGAGCCGATTGTGTCCGAGGTGGTGGGCATGGACTTGAGCAGCAACGCTGATCTGGGGCAGGACTACCCGCCGGGTACGTCGCTAAAAAGTGCTTTTTTCGCCGAGGTTGCGAGTAACATTGAACCGTATATAGCCAATTTTGATTCAGAATCCCGACAGCTCAGCGCGTATTCGGTTGAAGACCCATCGGGTCTTTCCTCGGCGTATGTTATCAAGCTCTCGCTGTCTCAGGAGGCAGCGGCCATAGCACCGCAGCGCAGTGAGCTGCACCGGTTTAACTACACGGTGCTACTGGCAACCGGTGAGATGTTTGAGGCCGTAACACCTGCGGTGTTAATCAAACCGTAAGTGCTGAAGAGCGTTTGTAAAAAAGTGCGACACGAGTTGACTTAATATGTCATGACGTATAAATTCAATCATGATATTTAAGGAGGCTTTATGCGTCACCATGCAGTAACTGTTTCAGTTTTTCATTCAGCAGTCGTGCTTTCCATGACCCTGATGTCTCATGCTGCCAGTGCGGCGTGTAGCTACGCCGATGCCGCCATTTATAATGGTTGGGGCTGGGATGCCGTGGCGGGTGTTTCATGTCCGCCTCAGGATGCCTGTGACTATACTGATGCCGATAGCTACGGCGGCTGGGGCTGGAACCCGGGTACGCAAACATCCTGTCCACCGTTGATGCCCACTGCAGGAGCGTGCGTCGACGAGGATGGCGATGGGTGGGGCTGGGACGGGATCAGGTCCTGTCTAATTGATGAACCGACGCCGGCCACCGATCGTTTGATTTTTGCTGATGTACCGGGTAGTGCAACTGCCTACGAATATTCCCTGACTCCGGATGGCGCAACCTCTGTGTTTCAGTACTGGGGCGATGATCTCTACAGTGGTGACAATGGTGGTGCTGATCTTTTTGTTATGGACAACAACAGCGGTACTGTGAAGTTACTTTCTGTCGGTGAAAATGGCGCGAAAGCGAATAATGATTCCTATCTCCGCGGGGTCACTGGCGATGGCCGTACCGCACTTATTGTAAGTCGTGTAACAAACTTTGCGAACACCACGGCCAACGGTGTGCAACAGCCCTATCTGGTGGATGTGGCGACAGGTACAATTACCCAGGTGCTGGACAGCAGTCCGTGGTCTTATGTCAACGCTGTGCTTTCTGCGGATGGTAAATATGTTGCCTTCGGTACACCGGCCGCAAATATCGTTGCCGGTGACCGCAATGATGCATCCGATGTATTCCTGTATGAGGTGGACAGTGGCTCAATCACGAGAGTAAGCCTCACTGCAGCGGGCGATGAACTTGCAGGGGATGCCCGCATTCGAGACATCAGTGCAGACGGTCGCTATGTGCTGTTTCTTTACGAGTCAGATGGTCGCAGTACGGGAACCCAGTGGTTAACCGGGATTTATGTTTACGATCGCATCGAAAATACGAATACTGCAGTGCGCTATGTGAGCGACGGCTATTATGCGGCGAGTATCAGTGACGATGGATCTGTTATCGCCTATCAATACCGGCACTCCGACGGAACTGCGCTGGCCTGGCTGAACAGAGAGACGGGTGACGTCGGTGCCATTGATACGACCGGCGAGGGATATTCGAGTGCACCGGATCTATCGCCGGACGGAAAATATGTGGTTTACAGCAGTTCAAAGACTGGTTTGGATGATGATGTAGATGTGAGCGGGCAAAGGCACCAGGCTTATCTTGCCGAGTTGCCTGCCGGTAAAACCCGGCTTATTTCAAGGTCAGTCGACGGGAGCGAAGCCAATGGCTTTGTCGGCTCGCCGGAATTTGTTGCCGGTGGGAAGTACGTTCGCTTCGTTAGTAATGCGAGTAATCTGCACAGTCAGGATACTGATACCAACACCGATGTGTTTTTGTATAGGATGCCGGATGAGTGATCGGCAGCATTTGAACATCGCTGGCGGCGGGTTCTGCGATGCCGGGTAAGGTTGTCTTTCGCTATTGTTTTTGACGTCTGTAACCAGACACCGGGAAAATTCGCAGCGCAGACAATAGTCCGGACAGTAAAATGAGCCAGGGATCGGCCGGGCCAATACCCGTGCGTCCTTTCTGTTTTGGTTCTTCGGGCTGAACCTGTTCGCTGTTTTGAGTTAAGTCATCGGGTGCTGGTAGTTCATTCGGCGGGGTAGGCGTTTGGTCACTTTCAATAGACGCCATTGGTTCACTGCTTTGCACGATATCGGTTGCTAACGGTGGGCATGAAACCTTGGATACTGGGTTCCAGCCCCAGCCATTGTTCACCTGTGCGCGACTATAGTCGCAGGCGTTATCGATTTCGCTTTGCGCTTCACTGGTTTCCACGCCAGCATCATCTACTTCAGGCAATGAATTACCCTGGTCACTGATGCTTTGATTACCGGTGTTCGGCTGCGATGTATCCGTTTCTCTGTTCGTGTTGTTGATCGGATCATCACTGGCCAGGCTCTCTGTTGATAAATCGCTGCCAACGGTTGCGCCATCGTTTGCATCTGTCTCAACGGGGGCTGGTTCGATTTCAGCTGAGTCAGTGTCTTCAGCAGCGACCGACAGGAGCAGTGGCAGCATGTCTGTTTTATAGGTTGAAACCGTCGGCACCACCGAGGGTGCGCCGCCGGAGCTGACAATCAGTTCATCACCTACAACACGCGCTATCGGTGCCAGCAACGCCTGCGGCAGTTCTGCAACGGTATCCCACTGATCATTGTCCGGGTCGTATCGGTAGACGCTGGTGCCGTTGGTTGCACCACCGACCACGTAGATCGCTCCCTTGTAGGCGAATGTGGAAGGTTCTATGTGTGACTGTACGGCCGGCAGGCTTGCGATTTGATCCCAGGTATTCGTCTTCGGGTCAAACCTGTGGGAGAGTCTTGTGTCCGGGGTGCCACCGCCACAGCCACCGTGAGTGAACTGCCCGCCAATGACATAGATCAACCCGTCCAGTACCACGGTGGCGAAGTGATTTCTCGGTACTGGCATGGGAGCCACACTGGAGATATCGCTCCAGCCGGCTGACGGGTTGCTGAGGTCGTATACGTAGTGGTTGTCCACATCGCATCGCGCCCGTGTGTCCAGCCCGCCAAACCAGTGAATGCGTCCGTCAACCAGCGCCGCACCTCCGGCGGCGCCCGGGACCGGGAGTTCGGGGCCTGCGGACCAGGTGCGGTCATCGAGGTTGAACTTCCACACGTCGGACGTCACTGGCCCCGGGTGGTTCCCCGGTCTGCCGCCGATAATCCACACCTCGTTGCCATCGACCACGAAACCGTTGTGCGTTACCGCGTTGCCTTTAGCGACGGAGGTTTTGCCAATCACCGACCAGGTCAGTGTCTGTGCATCAAACTTCTCGACGGTCGGCTCTATCTTGATACCCGGACCGAATCCGTTAAAAACATACAGATCTTCCCGGAACTGGATCGCCGTGGATTCAAACCGGGGATTTTTGATATTGGGCAGAGCAGTCCAGTCCGATGCGGTCGCCGCCGCCATGGCCGGCTCGGAGTCGACCAGCGGGTGAGCGTCATGACCGGTTTTATGCATCAGTACAACAACGCAAATCACACCCGCCAGCAGTGATCCTGCGGAGGTTCTTATAGACTTTATTGAGTTTAATGGCACGAGCAGTAATTGAGAACTGTGAAAACCAAACCGGGGTTATCGGCGGCCTTCGCCGAGCATTAAATAATTCGCTTGCGGCGGATGTCGGGTCAAATCTGACGACTGTCGCCGCATGGGGTGGCGTTGCCACATTGAGACCGGGTGATGCCCGCACGGGGTAGACATCAATCGATGTTAATAGATAGCGCAGGGCAACGTTTTACCTGTGTGTAGATTGCTTGCTCTTTCTCTTTGTAAGTATGGCCGTCCGCTGGCACCTGGTGATTTCGCCTGATACTAGTGT
>CAZOXM010000163.1:0-6470 GCA_964583825.1 uncultured Granulosicoccaceae bacterium | reverse complement strand
AGCCCCAGCGCCAGTGCGATCAGCGAAACCTCTGCAATACCACCGGGCGCGAGCGCAAGAAATATCGTGAGAAACCCGTAGCCGGTTTTGCTGCCAAGCAGCAGCGCCAGCGCAGCACCGAACACAAACGCGATTGAGGTCAGTACCAGCGATGCACCGGCAAGCCTGGGATATTCTCTGCGCGGCCCGCTGCCGAGTTCCACTCCGAGAATACAACCGAGCACCAGCATGGCAATCGTCAGCACCAGTTGCGGCATGGGCACATCGATGATACCCAGCGCATAGACCCCGCTTGAGATGACCAGCGGTATGGTCACATGCCCACCGGCGATAGCGAGTGTTTGCGCCAGCCACATGCTCAATAAAATAACAGCCAACAGAAACAACCACTGCCATTGCAGAGAAATGTCGAAGCGAAACCATTCCCAGTAAGAGGCTTTCTGCAGATCGGTACCGAGCAGTATTGCTATGAGCGACACAAAAAGCACCAGCGAGACAACGCGCACGGTATGGATCAGCGCGATGCGGGGACGGCTGGATTTATCCGCAACGCGCAACTCATCCGCCAGCGCCATCATAAACGAGAGACCACCGGGCAGCGCTGACAGGTAAGACTCGCCGCGCGACATCTGCAACTGTCGCTGAAAAAAGACGTAGCCAATACCCACCAGCAACAACACAGAAAACAACGATGCGCAGACTGCCATGAATGTTGAACCACCGATACTGCCAAGACTGTTGGACACAGAGGGCCCGAGTGCCACACCGATGAGTACGCGCATCCATTTTTCAAGCACAGAGGGCAGGCGCGGTAGCGCCACACCGGCCCCGGTGACAACAGCAGCAGTCAGCAGACTACCCAGCAACCAGGGGATGGGTGCCTGCACCAGTGCAGCAATGGCACCCCCGAAGACACCGACAAATATGGTGAGGACCAGTGGCAAGTCTTATCTCTTCAACGAAAGATCAGCCCACACGGGCTTATGGTCTGATCCGATAGAACGACCGGTATCGAAATATACCCGTTGTAACGCTTCATTGTGAACGATATGGTCGATAGGCGTCCACAGCGGCCAGAACCCCGTCGGCCAGGTAGGATGAATACCGAAACCGTCACGGGTACTTTTCAGACCACCTCGCTCCAGCAGTTGCTCAAACTTGAATGACCACGGTGTGGCGTTGAAATCACCCATAACGATGACCGGTATTTGTGCACCACCCACCTGCCGCACCAGTTCATCAAAATAGCGGTTGCGCCTGTCATAGGTCGACGGCGTCATCGGCGGGACAGGATGAATGCCGATAATGCGAACAGCCTGACCTTCAATCCGCACCTGTACATCCACCGCCGGTGAGACCCGCTGGTTATAGTAGTTAACTTCCTGTCTGTAAAAGGCGAGCCTGCTATACGCCGCTATCCCGAATGGTGAGTCAATAACCTTGTCTATGCGGTGAGCGTAATCACCCAGATTCGCACTGAGCACCTGATGCCAGTACGGCGTGTACTCCTGGAAGATCATCACATCCGGATTGATTCGTTCAATTTCCATAAGCAACGCCCGACTGTCACGATTGGAAGCAAGCAGGTTGACACTCATTACCCGCAGTGAAGCTGTCGGGGGCACTGATGATGGAAAATAAAATCGCAAAAGCTCACTGGCATGCAGCACGCAGACAAGACAAAGCAATGCCACACTGATCCAGTGCCTGACCATGATCGCGAGCACCACGCCAGCAGCGGCAACGATGAGATATTGTGGACGGAAGCTGTCTATCTGCTCGAATAGAAAGTAATACCGTCCGAGATAACCGGTCAGACTGAGCAAACAGCCCAGGGTCAGCAGCACACATATTGACCGGAGCAACCGGCTGCGAGCCGGTTTCAAAAGCCCGGGTCTCCAAAGGGCTGTGAGTCAGACTCCTGAATTGTATCACCCCGGCGTAGCCGACCGGGCTGCAACACCTCGGCAAGCACCCCGAAATGCGTGTGCCCGTAAAGCCCTCCCAGACGGTTTAGCAAGGGCATATCGCGCTGCCCTGACTGCGGATGGGCATCAATGGCACGGCAGCGAACAATCTCTTCCACGACTCGTATTTTTACCGGACCGAGCTGCAATGTCTGCCCCGGCCATTGACGCTCCTGCCATGGTCGGTCGCCGTTGAACCAGACGTTGCCGCGAAACCGCTCCGCTGCGACCACGAAGCCACTGCGCTCCTGCAAATCTGCAAGCGACCGGGTATTCATCAGTGAGATCAGCGGGTACGGGGAATCCGTCAGCGCAGTGCCCTGCACTTCGGCCAGCGTGTACGGCCCCGGCTGGCTTTCAATATTCAGGTATTGCAGTGCAGCATCGAGTTTTTCATCGACGTCATCACCATCAACGTCTATCTGCCACTGCATTTCATCACAGCGCAGCTCGAGCACTCGGTGACGGGCATCAAACCGGACCTGTAGTCTGGCGAGTTCCGGGCTGTAGGCCAGCACGGCGAAGTTACGACGTGTTATCCACGCCGGATGCCGCGGATCGTAGCGGCTGTTGCGATGTACTATCGCCAGTTGACGATCACCGGGAAAAGCACAACCGCGCTGCAACTCAACCGCAGCCAGTGACTCCGCACGCAAACCCTTGACCGGGTAGCGATACAATGCAGTGATTGCACAGGACATGAGTAGTGCTTTGTCCACATTCTTGCTGGCAGTTACTCGGGCACTTCACTGACCTGTACAAGTAGCTTACCGTTATTTTTTCCCACAAACAGCTTATTGATGGAGGTCGGCAGCTGCTCGAAGCCTTCATCGATGTGCATTTTATACTTGAGCCGCCCATCCATGACCCACTTGCCAAGCTCAGACAACGCCTCGCGACTGCGGTGCACGTAGTCCAGCACCAGAAACCCTTCTATCGATGCGCGCTTTGAAATGAGTGCAGCGAGATTATGTACACCGGGACCGCGGTCGATCGATGCGTATTCCGATATGTATCCGCACAACGGCACACGGGCACCGACATTGATCAGACCGAGCGCCATGTCCAGTAACTGGCCGCCAACATTTTCAAAACAGATATCAATACCTTTCGGGCAGGCATCCCGCAGCTGATGGAACGCATCTTTGTTTCGATAGTTGATGGCGACATCGATGCCAAGTTCACTGGTAAGCCATTGACATTTTTCATCGGTGCCGGCCAGCCCCACCACACGAAGCCCCTTGATCTTACCGATCTGGCACGCCACCGAACCGACTGCCCCTGCCGCTGCAGACACGACCAGTGTTTCACCCTTCTCCGGTTTACCGATTTCGAGCAGACCGTAGTAGGCGGTAATACCGGTCATGCCGAGTGGCCCCATGTAGATCGACAGCGGCAGGCCGCTTTTAGCCGGCACCAGTGAATAGTCGCGTCCTTCGGTCACCACGTGGGTCTGCCAGCCGGTCATGCCCTGCACAATGTCCCCTTCCTTAAACCCGGGATTGCGGCTCTTGACCACCACCCCCATGCCGAGACTGCGCATGACATCGCCTTTTTTTACCGCTGGCAGGTAGGTATCCATCTGGGCCCACATTCGTTGCGTCGGGTCCAGAGAAAGGTAAATCGTTTTTATCAGAAACTGTTCGTCTCTAAGCTCCGGTATGATTACTTCACGCAGCTCAAAATCACCTTCGCGGAACATCCCCTCCGGGCGCTTGCTCAACAGCCACTGTTTGTTCATTCTGTCTTTCACGATTTAGCGGTACCGTCATGTCAGAGCCAGCCATGTTACCCGATCACAGCGATCTCGACGGCCCGTGCGGCGGGCCTGCCATTGTCAGCATGAAGGCGGCGACAGAGTTGATTGTCCGTCGGGAAAGGCTTTAGATAAGGATATATAGACAAATATAGAACCGTGGAGACCAACACACCCCACACCGCAATGACGAACGGGTGTTATATTTGTTATCAACGGGTAATGTAAGCTGAACAAAAGCAGTGCATCACCATGAACACAGTCAGGACGCTTAAGCAGAAATCACCATGAGTATTTATCTCGGCCTGGGCTCCAACCTCGGCGACCGCAAAGCACATCTGCGAGCGGCGTTGTCGCTGCTACAGGAATATGGCGTCAGCATTGAAAAGGTTTCACCGGTGATCGAAACGCCGGCAATGCTGCCAGCCGGGGCACCGGCGCAGTGGAATCTTCCGTATCTGAATCTGGCGCTGGCCTGCAGTACCGAGCAAACACCACAGCAGTTACTCACCCGAATAAAATCGATTGAAACCGAGTTAGGACGGGACCATCAGCAACGCTGGTCACCACGCCCCGTCGATATAGACATTCTGCTTTGGCACGAAGAGGTGATCGAGACAGACACACTCAGCATTCCACACCGCGGATTACATGAACGGCACTTTGCGCTGACGCCACTGATATCGCTTAACCCGGGCCTCAGAATTCCAGGGCGCGGTGACAAAACCGTATTGCAGTGGTCTGAATTGCTGCCGCACCACATTCCTTTGTGGATGGGCATTTTGAACATTACCCCGGACTCCTTTTCCGACGGCGGCAGCAATGATCAACTGGCAGCGGCCGCAGCGTCAATCCACACCATGGTGGACTGGGGTGCTGCCATTCTGGACATCGGTGGTGAATCCACTCGCCCCGGTGCAGACACGATCTCGCCACACACCGAGTGGCAGCGAGTCGAGCCGGTGATTGATTTTATCCACTCGCAGTTCAACGCGGACCCGCTGCGACCACTGATCAGCCTGGACACCAGAAACCCGCAGGTTGCGGCACAGGCCATCGAGCGCGGTGTCGACTTCATTAACGATGTGGGGGGCCTCAGCGACCCGGATATGATCGCGCTTGCCAGCGACAACCGCTGTCAGTGGATCGCCATGCACAGCCTCACGGTGCCCGCCGACCCGAAGGTGACGATTCCCGCAGATGCCGACCCGGTGGCCGTGGTGGAACACTGGATTGAAAGCCAGATGGAACGCTGGGACCAGGCGGGTATCGAGTTGAACAACCTGATCGTCGACCCGGGCATCGGTTTTGGCAAAGATCCCCTGCAGTCACTAAAATTGCTTCGGTCGGCCAGCCGGTTTCGCACCAGTGGCCTGCGCTTACTGGTCGGGCATTCGCGCAAATCGTTCATGAAACCATTTGCAGGCACCGACATCGGGGAACGCGATATGGTCACCGTTGGCACATCAATGCAGCTGTGCCAGCAGGGGGTCGATATCATTCGCGTGCACAACATTCCCGATCATATTGCCGCCTATCGCGGCTGGGCACATTTAACAGACGGATAAGCAGATGGCTGGTGGCTGGAGTAAAGACGGCGGTGTGCAGGATCAAATTGATGCGAGCATCGAGGATGCGGTGAAGCGTGCACGCAATCAGCTGCCCAGCGGCCACAGCAACGAATACTGTGAGGAGTGTGACACAGCAATTCCACAGGCGCGCCGTGAGGCCATCGCCGGTGTGAAACTCTGTGTGCGGTGCCAGGAACTACACGACGAATCCAACGCGGCCGAAATTTACAATCGACGCGGCAGCAAGGACAGCCAGCTGCGCTAAACGGCCAGGCTTATGCCGTAGCAAAAGGCAGCAAGTCCGCCCCGGAATTCCAGCCCTATCGACTGCCAATGATGGAAAGTGAGACGCGTTCCTATCACCGATGTACCAAAATGTTATTGGCGTTGCCAAATTGAATTTCAGATTCTGAAACACCAGAGGCATTGCAGTTGCCTGACAAGTGTAAGAAGAAAACACGTCCAGAGCGGCGCTGGTAGTCGTCCGTCTCGGTTCGGCAAATATCCAGTTTACCAGCCTGACTCCATTATCCAGTTGTAACCGACGTTGCCTTCTCTGCTTCTCTGAAAATCATCACTCGTTTTTGTCGACAACCTCTGTCAATCCTGTGTGGATGGTACCTCCGCACATGTCCGGTGCTTAACATTCGATACGCAAACGCGTTCCTGCCCCGGCCTCAATTTGCACGTCTTTCACTGTTACCAAAGAATCCAGATCTGCGCTCACCACACCGGTAACAGAAGAATTATCAATCAAATTGATAACTGTCCAATTACACTGATCACCGGCATTAACGTTAAAACTCTTTGTTCTTCTGGGTGTGATATCCGCTGTCTGTGCAACACCGGTTGACCATATGGTGATGCCGTATGTATTAGTAGTATCTACAATATTCGTATCCCACTCGAAATCCAGATTATAAGTATCAACGCCGATGTTAAGAATACTCGGACTATCATTTGGATCCGGAGAAATTGGCCCAGAGCCTGACGCGTTCTGGATTGCCGGAAAGCTCAGTTCTAATGGATACTTCCACGGGAATGGTTCAAGTACACCAAGCTGACCCAGTCCGAACATGCTCTTCACCACCGCGTCAAAGTTCGCCCATGTATGCGGCTTTTCGTTATACACGGCAGAAAACCCAACCCTCGCATCTGTAATCGCCTGAACTAGTG
>CAZOXM010000162.1:0-6685 GCA_964583825.1 uncultured Granulosicoccaceae bacterium | reverse complement strand
ATTAAACCGCTGTCACTCGAATAAGCCAGCGCTGCCTGACACTGCTGCGCGGTCAGCAGTGTGTTGCTTGAGGTGGTGCGGTCTCTCATCAGATTGTTCTCAGCATTGGTGTGGCTGCCACTATTCGTCATGATATGAAATAACTCGTGCGCCAGTGCGATGCCGAGATCGGTGGTTTGTGCGGTGATCCAGAGTGTATTTTTCATCCATGGACGATTGCGGGTGTTGCCGGCACCGAATGCTTCTGCGTCAAACGCCGTCTGCATGTGAGTGTCATCGGCGAAAAATACCGCCAGATCATAGGCCGGCAATGTGTTACGCAGGGTCAGTGCATTGCCGGTGGAGAGGTTTTGCAGATAGGTCGGGGTGTCTGCCAGATACCAGTGGCGAATTTCGATCTGCACGTCACATTGAAGCAAAATACGATTGGCTTCTCGCAATGCCAGCTCAATTGGTGATTGCTGCCACTGGTCGCTTAATACAAAAATGTCCAGCGGCAGACGGTGCCGGCCTGCGGGAATAGTATCCTGATCAACATTGAGTTTACGTGTGCTGATGCGTGCCGAGGTGGATAACGGGTCACCGATGTAGCCGGTGGAAACATAGCGCCCACTGTTGCCGCGTACCGACAGTGTTTCTATCGCGTGTTTCAGTGCTTCGGTTGTCAGCGACGGCGTTTGGTTTAACAACCTTGCGGCAAGTGCAACCAGTCTGGAAACCGCATAGCTCGATCCTGAAACAGATTGGCGGCTGCCACTAAAATCGAGCGCACTAATATTCTCTGCCGGCAGCATATAGTCGACAGACAGGCGACCGTAGTTGGTACGCTCCGCCGGTTCGACGAAGTCATTGGCCGACGTAACCACCAGCATGTTATCGATTTCCAGTGCCGCAGGATAAACACCTTTTCTGTCGATGTCGCGACCGTTGTTGCCCGCAGAGGCGATAAAAAGAATGTGCGGATGTGCTTCTGCCGCGCGCTGAAACGCGGCCCATTCATCGTAGCGATTGCCACCCAGCGGCATACCGATGATACGAACCTCATGCTCTGCAGCATGTTCGACCAGTGCCTGCATGCGACTCATGTCGGGACGTGGATAGCGATAGGGCACAATGGCGATCCCCGGTGCTTCATCGATCACAATTGATGCGGTGCGGGTGCCGTGTCTGGGTATGGCAAAAGGGGAGCGCGTCGGGTGTGCGTCAAATGGTCGGGCGTCCATGTCCCAGAAGTCATAGCCAATCAGTCGGCCGTGCTCGTCACGGGCAAGTGCATTGGCAATGGCGGGGAGTTGATAGTTCACACCTGAATCGATCATGCCGATGCGCAGTCGTGGCGGTGCGATGGGTGCCAGTGTTGGCGTCGGTGGATTGATCCATTGTGGTTCACCGGTGGGTTCGTAGCTGTTTTCAGCCAGGCGCTGGCTGTACAGCGGCCTGTTATCAGCGTCGAAGAATTGCTGCCATGCCTGCTGGAGTATGCAGTCGTCACTGTAGCTAAACTGCCATTCAGGATCAGCCTCTGTACCGGTTCGAAATCGTGTAATAACGGTGCGGGGGCCGCGCATCGGTGGTGCGATAAAACGTAGTGAAAATGAATCTGCGTCGGGTGCGGGTAAGTCCATGAATACAGTCACGCCGATCGGCTGTCCGCGAAATTCTATCGGTTCGGTGCGTGCGGAAAGATCATCGCCGAACCTGTCGCGACTGAGTTCAATGACTGAGTCTGCGAGTTGATCACCGGGGCTTTGCGTAAATGCCTCGCAGGAGTCCTTGCCCAGGGTGTTGAGATCATCAAGTGTTATCGCTGCAGCCGCGCTGTTGGCCACGAGCATACCGACGATAGATAGAAACGCCATGCACGTTTTGGTCATCGCCTCTCCATTCTGATGTGCTCGATACCACCTTCGTCGAAAGTCACACCGATGGCGACAAATCCGAAGCGCTCATACAGCGCAACCGCTGACAGCTGGGCATTCAGATAAAGCCGGTGCATATTTTCTGCAGCGGCCCGCTGTAGCAGATGCTGCAATATGTCGGCAGCGATGCCACGTTTGCGCCAGGCCTGCAATACGGCGATACGGGTTATTTTGCCATCCGGCTGCAAACGTCCGGTGCCCGCTGGTATCTCACCAACACGTGCCAGCGCGTGCCAGCTGCTGTGTTCATGTTCGTCCCATTCCAGCGACTCGGGTATGCCCTGTTCAACAATGAATACCTGATGCCTGATGTGTTTGATTTCCGATTCGAAATCCGTAAACCTGACGATTTCAACGTTAATGCTGTCGGTGTTCATCATCTTCGAATAGCGTGTGTTGGTTTACCAGTGCGGTGATCACCGCGCGGTCCTCACTGTCTATTTGCGAACGCACTATACGTCGGTCGTTGCAAAGCCTGCTGGCAAGCGTTCGGGAGACGGCAAAACATTCGCCGTTTGCAAACAGCAGGGCACTGTTGTTGTCGGCTTTATACGCCAGTGCGTGCCCGCTGTGGCAAATGAAAGCACCATTACCGCGGTCAGCGCTGAACAGTTCCTCTGTGGTGAGTGTCAGTGGCTCCGGTTGTTCCTGCATGGCAGGTTCGCTGATCAGGCGTCCAATGCACCTGTCGAGGCTGTCATCGCTGGTTTGCAATGCGCGTCGAATCAGATCACGAATACCCTCAAAGTCTTTTTCGGTAATGAGTCCCGGGTCGTCGGTTGCGACCCTGCGTGCATCGGTGAACCGTTCGGGTTGAATCTCGTCCAGCAGATAAGAAACCAGTGGTGTCAGCACCTCATCGCTCGATGGCGCCCGGTAACCGATTGACCAGGTCATGCAGGGGTCGGCGACGGCAATGCCGTGATGGGCAAAACGCGGCGGCAGGTAGAGCATGTCACCTGCCTGCAGTTCGTGTGTTTCATCGGCGTTAAAGTCACCGAGCAATGCAATAGATGCCCCCGTCGGGTCGTGTGAGGGTGGCCGCGCATGGTTTTCAAACTGCCACTGACGTACACCCGCTGCCTGCAGCAGAAAAACATCGTATTCATCGACATGCGCACCGACTGATCCGCCGACCGGTGCATAGCTGACCATCAGGTCGTCAATGCGCCAGTCCGGTACAAATCGGAACGGCTGCAGATAATCCCTGAAATCCGGTAGCAGCTTTTCGATATCGCTGACCAGCAATGACCATTGATTACCACTGAGTGTGCTGAAAAAATCCTCGTCAAACGGTCCGTGGCTCAGGCGCCATTCGTGGCCATCTATGCATTCCATAAACCGGGCGTTGGCGTCTTCGTCCAGCGCCAGTCCGGCCAGTTCGTTTTCATCGAGCGGATTTTCAAAGTGCGGGAATGCGTTTTTAATCAGTAGCGGGCGCTGTTGCCAGTACTGATCCAGAAACCCCTGTGTGTCAATTCCTACCGGCCACTGGATCTGCATAGCTTATTCGTTGAGTTGTTGCGCGAGCATAGCCGCCCGACCGGTGTAGTTTGCAGGTGTCATGGCCTTGAGTTCATCTGCAGCAGTTGCAGGTAGTTCCAGTGTGTCGATAAACCGGTGCAACGTCTCCCGTGTGATCGCCTCACCACGGGTCAGCGCTTTGAGTTGTTCGTACGGATTGTCGATACCGTAGCGGCGCATCACTGTTTGGATTGGCTCGGCCAGCACCTCCCAGGCCTCATCCAGGTCGCGTGCGAGTGCCTGTTCGTCCAGTTGAAGTTTACCGATACCTTTCAACAGAGAATCGTAGCCAATGAGAGAGTGGGCAAACGCAACACCGAGGTTTCGCAATACGGTGGAGTCGGTCAGGTCGCGCTGCCAGCGTGATACCGGCAACTTGGCACTGAAGTGACCGAACAGTGCATTGGCAATGCCGAAGTTTCCTTCAGCGTTTTCGAAGTCGATCGGATTTACCTTGTGCGGCATGGTCGAGGACCCGACTTCTCCGGCAACCAACTTCTGTTTGAAATAGCCGATGGATATATACGACCAGATGTCGCGCGCAAAGTCGATCAGGATCGTGTTGATTCGACCGAACGCATCAAACAATTCCGCCATATAGTCGTGCGGTTCTATTTGTGTGGTGTATGGGTTAAACGTCAGCCCGAGTGACTCCACCACCTGTTGACTCAACTGTTCCCAGTCGACGTCGGGGTAGGCGGCCAGGTGTGCGTTATAGTTACCCACCGCGCCATTGATCTTGCCGAGCAGTGGGATCTCCTGAGCGGTGCGGTGCTGTCGGCGCAGTCGATAAGCGACATTGGCCAGCTCTTTACCCATGGTAGACGGTGTGGCTGTCTGGCCGTGCGTACGCGACAGCATGGGCACGTCGGCATAGTCAGTGGCGAGTGCCGCAATCGCCGCAATCACGTTGCCTGCTGATGGCAACAGCACCTCCCCAATACCCTCCTTTAGCGCCAGTGCCTGCGACAGGTTGTTAATATCCTCTGAGGTGCACGCAAAGTGCAGAAAACCACTGACCTCGCGCAGCTCATCGTGGTTTGCAAACTGTTCCTGCAACCAGTACTCCACCGCCTTCACATCGTGATTGGTGGTGCGCTCGATTTCCTTCACCCGGGCGGCATCGGGCTCGCCGAACCCGGTTTCGAGTTCAGTCAGGGTCGCCAGTGCCGCGTCACTCAGCGTGACTTCAGCGATCCCCGGTTCGGCCGCGAGATGACGCAGCCAGACCAGTTCTACCCGGACGCGATAGCGGATCAGCCCGTACTCGCTGAAAGTGCCGGCGAGCGGTTCGGTTTTGCGTGCATAACGCCCGTCCACCGGAGAAATTGCGGTCAGTGACATAAGTGATGAAAAGTGGTCGAAAGACCGCTATTACAACACATATCCGCGGCTAACTGGCGCTAACCGGCACAACGAGATCAGCCGCTGAGGTCGTCATCTGCCCGGTGCGGAAAATACGCGACCCGACGGGTTTGAACGGGGCGCGTTCGCTTGCAGGTGAAGGAAGCTTCACGTACACTCCGCCGTTCGGCAGGCGCGTAGCTCAGTTGGTTAGAGCACCACCTTGACATGGTGGGGGTCGTTGGTTCGAATCCAATCGCGCCTACCAATTTTTACTATACTTGACAACAGCTTACGGCGTTTTATCAGCAGCACCGAAATTCGTCAGTCAATAGAAAGAAAAATTAAAAGCTGTTCGTCTGGCGTGCGAACCGTCTTTTCGCCTTACTTGCTCTGTGTTACATCACCACGGTCAGCATAGCCGATACCAACATACTGGCAGTCGGTCAGAGGCAAACTGCCGTTCTAATTTTTCTACTGGCGACGGGTGCGAGCGACGCACCGATACTGTTTGACCAACTCATTGTAGACTGGTATCTGTCTTACCTCGTCTACTCATACAGTCGAGCTTGATTAACGGTGACTGCCAGTTAACTACGCGCGAGGTCCCTGGAAATCCGGATCGCATTATCAGCGACAGAAATGTTCCGTTACGCAGAAAATAACCACCAAAATACATCGTTTAGGTAATTGACTGAGTGCTCTGAACAATAGAAGTTGGATTGAACTTCAACTCTATTGAGACCCTTAGATGCTGAGAATAAAAATTGCTGCGGTTGCTGTAGCTTTACTTGTAGCGACATCCCCTTCTTATGCGAAGAAAATTGTTATAAGTATTGATGGGACAAAAAATGATCCTGAAGATGCCTACTCAAATGAAAGAGCATTAAGCAATGTTTTTAAGCTACATCTTTTTCTAGGAGGTGGGAAGAAAACTAATGACACTCTGGATATCAACTCAGAAGTGATACCGCTGTATTACATCGGTGTTGGTAACGAGGAACGCCAGCGTGGCTGGCTTAGCAGTATTGATGCAAAGCTCGAATCGATACTTGCTATTAAGGAGCCTTCTGCGATACACGATGAAGCCATGAAAGATCTGAATAAATATTACAAGAAAGATGATGAGCTTTACGTATTCGGATTCAGCCGTGGTGCGGCAATCGCGCGCCGGCTAGTTCAGCGATTATCTGTAAATGGCATTGATGTGGACGGAGAAAACGTCAAGCCGAAAGTTCAGTTTCTGGGTGTGTGGGACACTGTATCTGCTGGAATCGACTTCCGTGAGGTGGACGGTGCCATAAACGAGTTAGAGGAAGGTGAGCAACTTAGCGATAAAATCGAATTGGCCTATCACCTGGTATCGATTGACGACAATCGAAAACTATTTGATGTAACTCTGATGCCTTCGAGTAACACGGCCCATGAAGTCTGGTTTGCTGGCGTCCACGCTGATGTCGGAGGGGGGTATGTAGAAAAAGGACTGTCAGATATCTCCCTGCAGTTTATGAAGGATAAGATCAAATCTCACCTACCTATTGCTGAAATACCTGATATCCAGCCTCTATTGACAGAGTACGCTATTGAGACAGAAAAAGTGAAATTGGACCCTCGCGAGATAGCTCAACTTCATAAGCATATTCGTCCCCCTGGGCTGCATATCTGGCGAGATATCCGTGTTATCGGAGATGAGACTAAGCCACCTATGATTCACTCGTCTGTAATAAGACGTATGGAAGCGGATGTTGCAGCATTGGAAGGGGATGTTAAAGACCCGTACGAGCCAGAAAACGTTATTAAGCTTGGTGGCGACTACCAAAAGGTCCCTTAGCACTGGGCCCGTCTATGCGACAAATGACAGAGTACGGATAGACAGATCGACAGGCTGCTATGTGCCC
>CAZOXM010000161.1:0-6742 GCA_964583825.1 uncultured Granulosicoccaceae bacterium | reverse complement strand
ACACTAGCCCGCTGGCGCGATCAGATCATAGAGATAAACCTTAGAGCCGCGATCACTGGCAATTCGGTTTTTATCTTCCGGTACGGCGGAATTGTCTCCGGGCACGAACCCCTGCTCTCTAAACCAGTCACCACTGCGTGTCGACATCGCAAACAGTTGCCTGCAGCCCTGTGTGCGTGCCTCCTTGATCAAAAACTGCACGATCTCGGCGGCCTTGCCGCTTGCTCTGAAATCCGGGTGCACTGCCAGGCAGCCGACTTCTGCCTGTGTGTCATAGCGCGTTAAACTGGCGCAGCCGATGACGCTGCCTTCACGCTCAGCGACATAAAAGTCGCCGATGCAGCGTTCGAGATCCTGCTCGGAGCGGTCGACCAGAATACCTTCATCAATGAGTGGCTGTATCAGCGCCTTGATGCCGGCGACATCACGTGTGTTAGCCGGGCGCAGTGAATCATAGTGGCCGGCGTCGATTAAAAGCCCACTGCCATCACGAGTAAAAAGCTCTTTAAGCAACGCACCGTCGTGCAGACTGCTCACAATATGACATCGACGCACGCCGCGCCGACAGGCGAGTGCGGCGTTCTGGACAATGGATTTTATATTCGAAAGCGCTGCGGGCAGCGCGTGCTGAAATCCGTGTACCGTCACTGATATCTCGCGAATGCCACCGAGTGCTGTGGCCAGATCATCGGTCTGGTGATGCAAAAAAATCAGCTTCTCGGCATTCAGATCCATCGCCGTACGGGTGGCGACATCTTCTGCGTGTAAATTAAAAAATTCACCGGTCGGTGAATAGCCGGCGGGCTGCAGCAGGACGATCATGTCCAGGTCGAGCAGGTGTCGGATCGCGTTCACCCGGATTTTGCGGATTTCCCCGGTATGGTGGTAATCCACCCCCTGCCTGACACCATAAGGTCGTGCCACCACAAAGTTACCCGAACAAATTGTGACCCGCGCACCCGACATCGGTGTGTTGGGCAGCCCGGTGGAGAAGAGCGATTCGATGCGACAGCGCAGCCTGCCGAGCAGCGAATGGAGCGTCGGCAGCATCTGCGAGGTGGTAATACGCATTAATTGCGCGTCGTCACTTGTTTCACGAGGACTGGCGAATTCTGCCCCTATATTGTTTTCTGCGAGTGCGCGATCAATTTGTGACCGCATACCGTGCACCAGCACCAGTCTCACACCGAGGTGACTGAGCAGCGTCAGATCGTGAACCACGTGTTTTAACGAGTCGCGGTCCAGCAATTCATCGCTCAGCCACACCACGAATGTCTTTTGTCGGTGCGTATTGATGTAGGGTGACGTCTGTCTCAGCCACTCCAGCGGAAAACTGTTTTCTTGGTCGGTGGTCATAACGTAGGTAATTTTGACGCAGAAATGGTTGTCTGCCGGTTCAAATCTTGACTTAAAGTTAACAAAGACGCTTTGCAGATGAAACAGCCATCAGCGCTATACTTGAAATGTGAGTCGCGATACGCAGGCCGAAACCGCTGGTATTACCGGCCTGATCATCTGTTCCTTCGCAGAAACTTCTGGAAATCAGTTTGCATACAGCAAAATTAATTATTGCGGGCCTTTGCCTGCTCGCCGCTGCACCGTTTGCCCGCGCTCAGGAGGCCTCAGCGCGATGGTCTGCTGTGATTGCCAACACTGTGCCTTCGGTGGTGTCGCTGCAAATCTCTTATGTACGTGATTTTGTCGAAACCAATCAGGGCGTTAGTTCGGCGACCGGTTTTGTGGTCGATGCCGAGCGCGGCATTATCCTGACCAACCGTCATGTTGTTGGCAGCGGTCCGATCAGCATGACGGCCACGTTCCAGAACCTCGAGCGCATCGATGTGGTGCCACTGTATCGCGACCCGGTGCACGACTTCGGTTTCCTGCGCTACAACCCTGACGATCTGAAACGAAACCAGCCGCAGTCCCTGCCGCTGAATCCGGAAGGGGCGACTGTCGGTACCGATGTGCGGGTAATCGGCAGCGACGGGGGGGAGCAACTGTCTATTCTCGCGGGCACGATTGCGCGGGTCGACCGCGCTGCCCCCAACTATGGGCGCTACGGCCACAACGACTTTAATACTTTCTATCTGCAGGCGGCTTCATCGACCTCGGGCGGTTCCTCCGGCTCGCCGGTACTCAACGCCAGTGGTGAGGTGATTGCACTCAATGCTGCTGCCAACAGCAGTACTGCAAGCAGCTTTTTTCTGCCACTGCACCGCATTCTTTATGCACTGGAAAGGCTGCAGGCGGGTGCAAAAGTCGAACGCGGAACTATGCAGGCCGTATTCGAACAGCGCCCGTATCGACTCTTGAGCCGCTTCGGGCTCGATGATGCTGTGATGGCGCGCTACCAGGCACAGTTCCCCGCCAGTAACGGCATGTTGCAGGTACGCCAGGTGCTGCGTGGCGGCGTATCGGAAGGCGCATTGCTCGAGGGTGATATTCTGCTTTCCATAGACGATGCGCCGGTGTCGGAGTTTATCCGGCTGGCTGAAATCATGGACGGCTCCATTGGTCGCGACGTCAACGTCAAAGTGTTCCGGCAGGGGCAGGAAATCAGTATGCCGATTACCGTGCAGGATATGGATGCGCTGCAACCCGACCGTTTGCTCGAAATTGGTGGTGCGGTGTTGCATGACCTTTCAGTGCAGCGCGCCCGTGGCATGAATCGGCCGCAGTCCGGTGTCATAGTTGCCAAGTCCGGTTACGAGTTTGCCAGAGCCGGTGTGCAGCGCGGTGCGGTGATAACCGAGCTGAATGGTCAACCGGTACAGTCACTGGACGACATCACTGAGAGCCTGCACAACAGTGCTGGAGAATGGCGCCTGCGCTTTGTCGTGCCGGGTCGCGAATTTACTTCATCTATTGCCATGGTCGACGTCAACGACAAGTGGTTTGGATCGCAGTTGTGTGAACGACGTGACGATGCGCGTTTCTGGCATTGCGATCAACTCGCCATGGCAGATACCTCAGCACCGCCGGAGCCCCTGCAGGACGTGGTGCTGCCCGGCTACAGTGACAATCGCATTCAATCGGTGGCACCGTCGCTGGTGCGGCTGTCGTTTGATATTCCCTATGCGGTCGACAATGTCTATGCAAAAAGTTTTACCGGTGTCGGCCTGATTGTCGATGCCGAGCGCGGCCTGATCGTTACCGACCGCAACACTGTGCCCGTTGAACTCGGCGATCTTGAAATCACTTTTTTCTCTACCTACAAAGTGCCCGGCAAGGTAGTCTTTCTGCATCCGCTGCACAACATAGCGATTCTCGAATACGACCCGGCGCTGATCGGTGACGTCCCCATCGATACCCTGGAACTGGCCACGCAGTTTCCATCGCTGGACGATTCCCTGGAACTCATCGGTTACCGCAACGACGGCACCATCAGAAAGCAAAAAGTCGACAACCTGAGTGAGGTGACTTTGTATTTTGATCTACCTCAGTTGCCTCGCTTTCAGCAGATGCCGGTAGATGTGCTGAGCGCATCACTGGTCGGCCCGACCCTTGGCGGGCCACTGGTGGATCAGAACGGGGTGATACAAGCGGTGTGGCAGAGCTTTGCGTATCAGAGCGGCGATGAAATCAAAGAAGGTGAGTGGGCCATGCCCGCGGCATTGATCCGCCAGGTGGTTGAACGATACAAGCGCGGCGATGAACTGTATGTCATGCCGGGCTCGTTTGTTTACCAGTCACTGGACAAAGCGCGTGAACGCGGATTGAGCAGTGAGTGGATACGCAAAGTCACGGATGCAGCCCAGGTACATCGGCGTGTCATGGCGGTACGCCAGGTAGTCGGTGAAGACAACCCGCTGATGGTTGGTGATGTGTTGTTGCAGGTAAACGGAAAAATTCCGACAACTTTCAGTGATCTTGAGCGCTTGTTTCAAAGCCCGCAGGTACCCGTCACAGTGCTGCGTGACGGTCGGGAACTCGAGCTGAATGTGGCACCTGAACCCTATCGTGATCAAATGACGCGTCGCGCACTGGTGTGGGCAGGCTCTTTGATTCAGGAGCCGTTCTTTGAATTGGCCTATCAACGTGGCAATACCACTGATGGTGTTTTTATCAGCGGTACACTCGGAGGCTCACCGTCAATTCAGGATCGACTCTACCGCAACCGCTTTATTACCGAAGTCAACGGTGTGCCGGTCGCATCACTCGATGAATTTATCGAGGCTGTCAAGGCGCGTGATACATCGCTCCCGGTGAGTCTCACGGTGGTGGCGATGAATGGATATCGCTCGGTGGTGAGTGTGCAGCCGGAGTATAATTTCTGGCCCACTGTGGAACTGATCAACGAAGGCGACGGCTGGAGCCGCAAAACACTGGATCCCGACAAAGTCGCGGCCAGCGAATAGGGTGCCGGCCAGTCCAGGCATTTCGATGCGGGATTTAACGCCCGCGGACCGGTGCCATCGTTCTCAACATTCCGTCGGGTGATCTGACACGCTGCTTTTATGGTAACAATCCGTGAACTCAGGCTTTAAGATTGGCGGATGTGCATGAATTCTGATGTGATCGTTGTCGGTGGCGGAATGGTCGGTACACTGACGGCTGCCGCCCTTGGCAACTGTGGTCTCGACGTGGTGCTGCTTGAGCAGCAAACACCAGCGCCGTTCGACGCTGCGCGTTATGACTTGCGTGTATCTGCGCTGAGTGAAGCGTCGGAGCGCATGCTCGATGCGGTCGATGCGTGGCAGGCCATCGATGCGATGCGTGTGTGTCCGTATCGCCGCATGCTGGTGTGGGATGCCTCGTCGGATGCAAAAACCCAGTTCGACAGCACTCGTATCGGGCGCTCACAACTCGGCCATATTGTAGAAAACCGCGTTATCCAACTGGCATTGTGGCAACAGCTCGAACAGTTGGATAACGTGCAGATCAGATGCCCCTCCACGATCGAAGCCCTGCATCTGGCCGATGACCGGGTAGAGGTAACGACCGATAGCGGTCGGCTGTCCGCGGCATTGCTGGTGGCCGCCGACGGTGCGAATTCTACTGCCAGGCAGCTCGCCGGTATTCGCGTCGATGGCGAAACCTACCCGCAGCACGCCCTGGTGGCAACAGTGCACACCGGTTACCCGCAGCAGGACATCACCTGGCAGCGTTTTACACCGCAGGGGCCACAGGCATTTCTACCACTGGCCGGCAGTCGCGCGTCGATGGTGTGGTACGAGACGGCCGAAACCGTAGCCATGCTCAGGCAGTTGCCGGAGGCAGATTTTATTCAGGCGATGACCGAGGCGTTTCCCGACAAACTCGGCCACATCGAATCGGTGGAAGCGCGTGGCAGCTTTCCGCTGCAGTGGCAACATGCAGAAAAGTATGTGTTACCGCGCGTTGCCCTGGTGGGGGATGCGGCTCACACGGTGCATCCACTGGCCGGGCAGGGGGTAAACCTCGGCATGCTCGACGCGGGTGCGCTGGTCGACTGCGTGATCGACAGTTTCGGTGCAGGTAAAGATATCGGCAGCCTGCGCACGCTGAGACGCTATGAGCGATGGCGTCAGCCTGCCAATGCGATGATGATCCGGTTCCTCGACGGCATCTACCACGCATTTCAGCCGACGTCTCGCGACTGGCTGATGAAAGGCCTGCGTACAGTGGCGCTCCGGGGAGCGGAACACATTGGTCCCGTTAATGAAATGTGCATCCGCACAGCCATGGGACTGACCGGCAACCTTCCGCGCCTCGCGCACGGAAGGTTGCCGACGGAGGCATAATTCACTCAGGGAGAATTTGCCCGCTCAGACCGTCGCGCACAACGTTTTTCAACACGCTTTTAGGCGGCTTGTCTTAAGTCTCTGCTGAGGAACGCATAGTTATCTGCAGCGGCAGCCAGAATTTCAAGGCTGGCCTGCAGTGGGTGGTTTTTTGAAACGCCCGGGCGGAAGTTGTACTTTCTAAACAAGTCCTGAGCGGCCTGGTATTCGGCGTCGGTGGTGATTGTCATGTTTGGTGTCCCCATCGTTGTATACCGAATTGATTCGGTTTATTTGTTTTCAGTGTCACAACTACTTCGGGGCAGAGTATCGGCGTGTGTGTCGCCGGCTTTAGTCGGAATTGCTTTACGACTCGTCACTGATCACAACTGCGTCGCATCTTGCCGGTCGACTGCGTGAACGCCCTGGCTGCGTGTACAATAGAGAAATTGATTTTAGAGTTAGCTGGCAATGTCACTGAAAGGCAGCAAAACGGAAAAAAACCTGCGTGAAGCTTTTGCCAGAGAAGCACAAGCTAACCGACGCTTTTCTTACTTCGCCTCGAAGGCGGATGTCGAGGGCTTCCCCGAGGTTGCGACGCTGTTCAGGTCAACCGCCGAAGATGAAACCGGTCATGCTGCCGGCGTGCTTGAATATCTGGAAGCCTGCGGCGATCCGGTGACCGGTTCACCCATCGGCGGTACGCGTGCGAACCTGCGAAGCGCTATAGAAAGTGAAGTAATGGAGTACGAATTGATCTACCCGCAAATGGCAGAGATGGCCAGACAAGAAGGCCTCGACGACATTGCGGACTGGTTTGAAACGCTCGCCAAAAGCGAAAAAGTGCACGCCGACCGATTTCGGAAGCTGCTCAATGCAATTGAATAACGGGTCTTCCCCGAAAGTCTGTGACCGCTCGCCTGCCTGCTCAACCGAGTGGCGGCGAGACGCGATCTCCCGCGACACTGTGCAGAGTCAACAATGACCACAGCAAAAAAAGTTGGTTTCGTCAGCCTCGGCTGCCCCAAGGCGCTGGT
>CAZOXM010000160.1:0-6778 GCA_964583825.1 uncultured Granulosicoccaceae bacterium | reverse complement strand
CACAGCCACAGGCGTCAGAGCAAGGCAGAAAAACGCACGCATAGCAGGGCCTACGTCGAGCCGGAGATAATGAATGAGTGCTAACGCCGCTATGGCGGCTGTGGCTTCGATCCGTGTTATCGAACTTTCCGCACGCCCCACTAGCCACTAGCCCGACTCAATAGCGTTTGCTGTGTGTATGATTTTCTCTAGTGTCGAGTCTGGATAGGGCAGTTGGACTGCTTTGCGACTGGGTTTGTACTCAATGGTCTCACCCTGGCGGCTTGCTCGTCCTGTACCGATATGGATTCGTACTTCGCCCACACATAGGTAGCGGCCGTCAATATAGGGGGCGGTAGCGTGTTTTGTATCAGGATAGAATCGTTTCAGCAAATCGCGGCGGTTTGTCGCAGTTGTGAAATCCTGGTCTTCATAGTCGGGGGTGGCAGAAAATGCTGCCACGCTAACCAGTAAATCAACTGCACGGTACGCCTCCGATACAACGCACAGGGGCAGTGAGTGGAAGTCGATTGCTTCAGTCCCTTTTCTGGCTAACAGAGAACCGGTATCAACAATGCCTTCATAGCCGGGAGACACGTCACCGCATTGAAACAGGAAAAGGTATTCTCTGATTCTAATTTCAAATCCGTCGGGCCTGGACAAATGCCAGCCCTTTGTGTGCCCCAGACCCACCACAGTCGCGCCATCAACCGAAAAATTGGCAAACTGGTTGGATTTGCTGTCACTGATCATGCGGCTATCAAGTGTATAGGTTTCGCGAAATAGTTGATTAAAGGCTTGTCTTATCTTCGACTTCAGTAACCATTGCCGCCAATGCTCAAGTACTGCTTGTGAAAAGTCTATTGGATGCAGCAGACGAATAGTTGCATCCGGTGCTGGAACCAATGTGTTGCCGGTATCTGTGATGAACTGTAAACAGGCTTTTTTGCAGATAATTTTGAATGTGGATTCTGGCCCCTGTGGTAATTGCTGTACCCATATTAAAGTGGTGGCAATCTTTGACAGTGCCCTGGCTTGCAGCATGGAGCTAAATTCTTGAACCGTAAAGTGATCGTTGTTGATGAGCATGTATTCAAATGCCTGCTTTGCGCCTGTGGCCAGCGCTCTGGGCATGTCTGAATCGGCGGGCCAGGTGCGCAAAAATCCCCTGGCACGCGTGAGTCGTTGTTCGCCTTTTTTTAGTTGGCGCTGAAGTCTCTTTTTCAATGACGCATGTTTTACTTGCTGCGTAACTGCTTTCAGTGTCAGCCAACACTCAACAGTTGGTCTTTCCGCAATTGCGATCGCTATTGCGTACGCCGTTGCTTGTGATGGTGCTGTTTTCGCATCAGGTGTTGGTGCTGTACTGACTTTGAGCAGCAAGGAATCAAGGAGCGACGGAAGCCAGTTTGCGTGTCTGTCGAGTGCCACGCCAACAAAACGCGAGATCGCCGGCGCATCGCTTCTATCGAACGCCTTGTCGGATTTGTACGGTACGTTATTGTTGTGAATGGACTCTACGATACGGAGGGCTTTTTCCAGCGCCGGTTTGGCACAAGTTAAAAAATCGTCTACTTGTGCGAATAGGTAGTGTCCTGGTGGATCAACCTGGTTGTACTCAGGGCTTCCAGGGTTGTTATCCATGCGAATGGCTATCTGCAGGCAAAGTGCGGGATTGATCGCTGCGAGGGAGTTGCTAATTTCCAGCTGAGGGACGAGAAATGGTGAACCAATAGAAGCTGGTTCGCCTGCCATCATTGCTATTACAATCGCGGTTGAAGATGGCGGTAAACAAGCGCCAACGACCGCACTAAGTGCGAAACTGATTGTGCTGTGTTCGTGCTGATGCGCGAGTAGTGCAAGCATCGGGTCGCGCAGTAATTCGAGTTTTTCACCCTGGAAGCCTAATACTGTGTCAACCGCCAATCTTATTTTCCAGGTATAAATACGTTTCGCTGCGGGTATGGGTTCCCTGGCTTGCGCTGCTTTTGTCAGATCTGCCAGCAATTCAAGAACCTCGATCGCTGTCTCTGTTTCAAACTTTCTAACCAGGCACTTTTCACGCATTTCCAGTGCGTAGTCTGCTTTTCGTTGTTGTTCGGTGAAATCGCGAAAGTCAAGACCCTTTTTTTCCATGGAGAGCCTGAGTCGTAAACGATCAACCGTGAGTCGTGCTAGCGTGGATTCATCGAGTGTATTTGCCAGGTCAGTGAGACTGACGTCGGGCAGGAGGGTAGCGTTGTGTTGGTCGGAGAGAAAATCACGAAAAATCAATTCACTGCTCATGAATGCTAATTCCTGAATTAGGTTTCCCGAAGCCGGTATGATGAGTGTTTTCTGCTTACTATAATATCACTGGTACTACTCCGTGATAGCCACAGCCATGTCGTTGCAAAGCCCAAAAAAGACTGGCATTAAACTTTAGTTCTGGCTTGGCGAACACTTATGCATCCATCCAGTACCGGGTGTTTAGCAGTTTGTTGATGAATCCAGGTTGCAGGTGATTATTCAGAGTGTCCGCCAGTCTATCGAGTTGTTGTTCTCTGATTTGTTCAAGGTCTATGGCTGCAGGCGCTTCCAGTCCTGCCCAGATCAGTAAGGTCTGGGCTGCCGCGGGTTGGTCAAACAGTCCGTGGATATAGGTGCCAAGTACATTGTTGTCCTGATTAATACAGCCGTCTTGACGCTGGTCGGACATTTTCAGCAGCGGCGTTGCATCGCATTGGCTGGTGCCGCAGTGTATTTCATAACCCGCGAAGTCCGCCCTGCTTAACTGGGGATGGTTCAGCGTGCCGGTAACGTTGCGCAGTTGTTTCCCGTTTTGCAGCGTGGTGTCGATTGGCAGCAGTGCGAATCCGCGACTGCTGCCGGGTTGGTCTTCCACGCCTGCGGGGTCGTGAACGCTTTGCCCGAGCATTTGATAACCACCGCAGATACCAATCACTTTTCCGCCGTATCGCAGGTGTTTGTTCAGTTGTTTATCCCACTCGGCGCTTTGCAGTGCATGAAGATCACTGCGGACATTTTTGGAACCGGGCAGGATGATGAGATCACAGGCGGGGCAGGGTTGTTCAACTGAAACGAATTTGAGGTCGACCTGCGGGTGCAGTCGTAGGGCATCGAAGTCGGTGTGGTTGGAAATGCGGGGCAGTACCGGCACGACGATGTTCAGTTGATGATGTTGTTGTGTGGGTTGGGAGGTGTTGATGGCATCTTCTGCGTCGAGATAGAAGTTTTTAAGGTAGGGCAGTACGGCGAGAACGGGCCGGCCGGTGCGCTGCTCCAGCCATTCGAGTCCCGGTTCGAGCAGCGCGATATCGCCCCGGAAACGATTGATTATGAACCCGATGACACGTTCCTGTTCACTGTTTGACAGTAGATCAAGTGTGCCTACCAGGTGTGCAAACACACCGCCGCGATCGATGTCTGCGACGATAATCACGGGGCAGTCAACCGCCTCTGCAAAACCCATGTTGGCGATGTCGTTCTCACGCAGATTGATTTCGGCCGGGCTGCCAGCGCCTTCCACGATGATGCGATCGTATTGTTGTTGCAGACGCTGGTGTGAAGCGAGGACGGCGTCCATCGCAACTTTCTTATAAGCGTGGAACTGACCGGCTTCCATAGGTTCGATGGCGTGGCCATGGATAATGACCTGTGCACCGGTATCCGATGATGGCTTTAACAGCACCGGGTTAAAGTCGGTATGCGGGGGCAGGCGGCTGGCCTGAGCCTGCAGGGCCTGGGAGCGTCCGATTTCACCGCCGTCAATGGTGACGGCACTGTTGAGAGCCATATTCTGAGGCTTGAACGGCGCAACGTTGATGCCATTGTTATACAGCAGCCGGCACAGGCCTGCCACCAGCACGCTCTTGCCCGCATCGGAGGTGGTGCCCTGAACCATCAGGGTGTGCGGGCTGCGGAATTTTGTTTGCACTGCGTGTTTCTTGTGAATTATAGGTTCAGATTGGCTGCCACTGCATCAAGAAATCCGTGCATGTCGACGATGTTTTCATTGTCTGGGTCGGTGGTTTTTCCTTTAATGTCACCGGTGATGGTGCCCTGACCCACTGTATCGATCAGTGCCTTTTTCAGCGCCACGGCGTAACTGACCAATGGTGTGTTGTGTTCGCGCGCGCCGAGTTCCGCCAGTGCATTAGCCAACGCGTACAAAAGCGCGGAAGAGTTAAACAACGCGACCTCGCCGTCGCTTTCAAGGTATTTCATGTACAGA
This sequence comes from uncultured Granulosicoccaceae bacterium, assembly GCA_964583825.1. GTDB lineage: Bacteria > Pseudomonadota > Gammaproteobacteria > Granulosicoccales > Granulosicoccaceae. Next base: position 2,565 of record CAZOXM010000160.1, on the reverse strand, counting down.
TCGTGGGCGGTGCCGTGTGGTGCTTCATACAACATGGTGCCGTCTTTACTTTCAATGATGGAACTCGCGGTGGCGAGGCTGCCTCCGAGGGCTGCTGAGATATCCGAGAAGATGTCACCATCGAGGTTTTGCGCCGGGTACAGTGCGTTGCGTGGCGGGTCGGTGATCATCTTTTTTAACTGACTCGATGGTCGCATGATCATAAACGAAGGCGGCGGCGTATCCTGCTGTGCCAGCTCGCGTCGCACCTCTGCAATGACGGTACTGAACACATCGTCGTATTCCATGTATTCGCGCTTCAGGCCGAAGTACACTTCTTTTTCCTTTTTTGATGCGTCTCGAAAAACCTGACTGACCCAGTCCTTGATTGCGGCCCGATCATTCGACATAAACAGCACAGGGTCGCCTTTCTTCACTTCTCTGGCGTGCATTTCTTCGCCGTCGATTATCACTTTGATTAAGCCGTCTTCCGGCATCGGCGCGTTGTAACTGCCGTATTGATCACCGCCACCGGCACTCATACGGGAGATAGACACATGGTGCTTGCGCGTTGGCATGCCAAACTCTTTCAGGCAGTTCACCAGTTTGTAGAGCTTGCGCCCGGAGGTGTTGTCCGGGACGCCCCACAGTGCACGTTCCGGCGGTGTAGCCACGATGCGGGCAGCCTGTGCGTCGATTAGTTCATAGTGGTAGTTCAGGCCCTGTTGCTTCACTGCCTGCTGGTAGTCTTTTTCATAAATCGCTTCGATCGCTTCACGCATAACGCCGTCATAACCAGGAATAACGGTGTCTTTCAGTCCGAGGTAGATATCCCGCTTTTCGTCGATCGCTCTTTGAAAAAAACTGTGCGCCCAGGCACGTACGTCGTCCATGTTATTGCTGGCCAGCAGCCACGGGTCACCCTTGTGCAGGGTGCGGCGATGGATTTCCTGCGGGTCGCCACTGCTGCCAACAAAAATCAGTTTGGCCACTCCGGTGGCTCTGCTCAGTTGGTTGACGCTGTCTTTGATGCCGCCGGTGTCCATGGTGTCGACCACCACGTCGCGATTGATCCAGTCGGGCTTGACCACCTCGATGTTGCGAAACTGAATATCTTCCCGCGTGATGTTGCCGCCGATGCCCTTGCGAATCGCACCATTTGGCGACTTGGTTGCCAGCCGGTCGAGGTCGGCTTCCACGATGTCGGGATGCCTGGCCAGTAAGTCATCGAGTTGATCGCGGTTGACGGTCATGCCCGCGTTTTTGATGCCGATACCGTGGGTTTTCAGTGCCTCGATCGCATCGATGACCGCACGGCCGTTGGTCAGCAGCCGGTTTTCAGCGGTCAGGTCAATTTCCACCAATTCGATATCCAGCGGATCGGTGACAAACTTTTTCAGGATGATTTCAAAGGCCACCTGTGCCATTTCATCGCCATGCAGGACGACCAGCGGATTCGCCACATTAATTTTGCCCACGGAAAGCATCGCTCACATAGTTCCAAAGAGGTGCGGATTATAGCAATCAAATGCGCCGGCCATTCGTCACAGCAGCGTGGGATTTCGCCTGGCAGTACATCGGGGTGGCGAACCTGCGCCCGGTTGCGCTTTTGCTGATCACCTGGTGGCGTAAATTGCTGCGTCCGTACGACGTGAAACCCCCTTGGCACCGGTGCTCGCTTGCATCGCAGATCCTGCGGGTTAGCGGTATTCGTTGAAAAATTACCTTAGGCGTTGAATTTTTAAAGCCAGCGGGACTCCAACGCCCGAACCACAGAGGCAGGCCATGAATACACAGTTGGAAATTGAGCGCCAACCGCGAATAGACAGTCGCCGGCGTCGCGTACTCGCTGCCGGAGCCGGACTGGCGACGGCGATGGGACTGCCTGCGGCAAAGGCACAGAGCCGTGACTACGGTATCGAAGGACAGTCGGCGCCGGAAATCGAACTGGACTACTGGATTGATAAAAACGGCGACCCAACCGAATTTTCCGTGACAGCCAACCGGGGAAAATGGGTTTTTCTGAAGTGCTTTCAAAACTGGTGCCCTGGTTGTCATGCCAGTGGTTTTCCGACTCTGCAACAATTTGCCGGGGCATTTCACGATCATCCCCGGGTGGCGATTGCCGGCATTCAGACCGTGTTTGAAGGTTTCAACAGCAATACCAAACGTGATGTCCGCAAGCTGCAGCAGCGCTATGAACTGCCGATCACGATGGGGCACGACCCGGGCAACCGTGAAGACCCGCTCGGTGATCATCGCTCACAGACAATGAAGCTGTATCGCACCGGTGGCACCCCCTGGCTGATTGTGATCGATCCGGCCGGCACCGTGGTGTACAACCACTTCAATGTGAATGTGACCAGGCTGATTGAGCACATCGAACAGGATGTTGCCTGAATAAGGTAGTTATATCCCGGGCTCTGGATATTCGCTCGTTCCAGTGAACGGGGCCGGTCGGCGGGGTTGCGGTATGGCGAGTGCACCGTTTGAGTCGGTGTGCGGGTGGAGTACTGGTGTGACACTACACCAGTGTACTGGAACAAACAGTGTAGTCACATGAGTCGACTGACTAAAGTGCTTCAT
>CAZOXM010000159.1:0-6969 GCA_964583825.1 uncultured Granulosicoccaceae bacterium | reverse complement strand
GACAACAGCTAACAGGGTGTTGAAAAACGTGATGAGCGACGGTCTGAGTAGGCAAATTTCCCCGAAAAAGCGCAGTTTATGGGTTATAAATGAGCATTTTGAGGGGGAATTTAACGCCCTCAGACCTAGCGCAATAGTTTTTCAACATCCTGCTAAACACGTAAGCGGCAACGGCGCGTGCCCGGTCAATCCTGCGCAGCACACTGTGGTCGCTGTTGATGGGAATATTACCGTTTCGCCGCGGTAACAGCTTGCTGGGGAATTCGCGGCGACCGGCGATACTAACGCTGACGGAAATATTTATCGACGAACCACCACAGGGACGAACACATGGCTACACTGACCGCAGGCACCAATCCAGCCGCAATCACAACCACTGGTGCTGGCAGGCACACAGTCTCTGACCGGCTCAACTGGTTACTGGCCTACGCGAAAACCGCGTTTGCCGTATATGCCGAGCGACGTGAATTGCAAAAACTGAGCGATTCACAACTACAGGATATCGGCATCACTCGCGCGCAAATGCAGTGCGAAAGCAACCGTAGCTTTTTTGATCTGCCTGAAAGATAAGCAGGCGTCTGCGCAGCAGGATGCTGCCCGGCATGCCGTGGTCAGCGGGCCGTGGTCAGCGAGGCTGGTATCAGGACAATACATACCGGCACCAGCAACACTTGCCATTAACTGATAGCACTTAGGGTTATCCAGCCCCCGTCCGGGGGCGCACTCATAACCCATCAGTTTGATGTATATTATCCTTACTATGGATAAGATATTCATCACCGAACTGCGGGCTGACGCCATCATTGGCATCAATGACTGGGAGCGCAAAGTAAAACAGCGCGTAACAGTTGATCTTGAGATAGCAACCGATATCAGCAAAGCGGCAGCCTCTGACGACATTCAGTTCGCGCTGAACTACAAGACTATCTCGGACAGACTGGTTGGTTTTATTGAGGCAAGTGAATTCGAACTAGTGGAAACCCTGATCGAAGGCATTGCGACAATTGTTACTGACGAGTTTTCAGTCCCCTGGGTAAAAGTCACCCTGCACAAACCCGGCGCTTTGAGTGCCACCAAAGACGTGGGGCTTATCATCGAGCGAGGTGCTCGGGCATGAATCTGTCGCCTCAGCCGCTGGCATACATCAGGCTTATTCAACGCAGCTATGGCACGCGCAGCGAAGATGAAGTGTTCTGGAATTTTTGCACCACCCCACCCGATCATTGCGCTAACGACAAACAGGCATGCCGGTAAACCAGGCCACATCGGTTTACATTAGCATCGGCAGCAACATACAGCCAATCGAAAACACACGCCGGGCCATTCTCACTTTACAGTCGCAGCTAAACGATTGCCGCGTCTCCCGTTGTTACCGCTCCGCCGCCGTGGGTATGCAGGGCAGCGACTTTGTAAACGCGGTGGTTAGCGGCACAACGACCAGCAGCGTAGGAACATTCACCCAGTGGTTGCGTGATGTGGAACACCAGCAGGGCAGAGTGAGAACAGAAAACAAATTTGCCGATCGCCCGCTCGACCTCGACTTGCTGCTGTACGGTGAACAGATTACCAACGCACTACCGCATCCGGAAATTACCGAGCAGGCCTACGTGCTGCAACCGCTGTGCGATATTGCGCCAGACCTGATACATCCGCTGCACAGGCGTTCTATCCAACATCTCAAAGCACAGCTGTGCACACAAATGCCGGAAAAATTTGCGTCATTGCACCCGATCGATATCAATATCACCGGGTAAACCACACGTTAAAGCCGGCACTGCAAGGAGAAAGACACGGCACTGCTACAACGTGCGACCACCATCCATTGTGATGGTCTGACCAGTGATAAACGCCGCATCCTCACTGCACAGATAAGTAACCGCTGCTGCAATTTGCTCTGCAGTGCCGGTTTTACGCAGCGGAATCTTCTCCAGCATGTTCGCCTTCACCTCTTCTGACACAGCGCTGTCACCCTGCGGCCACAATATGGCTCCAGGGGCCACACCATTCACCCGGACCTCCGGTGCACATTCAAGCGCAAGTGCTCGTGTCAACATGGCCAGTGCAGCCTTCGAAGCACAATACACACTGTGCGCCGGATGCACCTGCTCGGCGTAGATATCCAGGATATTCACGACCGCACCCCGCCGCGCACGAAGCGACGGCAGCGCCGCCTGCGTCAGCAGCAACGGCGCAAACACATTGGCATTGAATGTTTTTTGAATATCGGCAAGCGCAATGCTGCCGACCGGTGTTGGAAAGAACTCGGAAGCGTTATTAACCAGTACATCAAGCCCGCCCCACTGCGTAACAGCAGACTCGATCAGTACCGCACAGCCTGTCGGATCGGCAAAGTCTGATGACAGGCACACTGCAGAATCCGGCCGCAACCGGTTGAGCGATGCTGCCAGTTGCGCGGCGCTCTCGGATGAGGCGCGATAGTGAATGACGACCCGAAAGCCCAGCTCATGTGCCAGACGTGCAATCGCAGCGCCTATGCGCTGCGATGCACCGGTAATCAACATGACCCGGTCGGACCCGATCGTCACAATCGGCTACCTTCCGACCAGACCAGCGCGCCTCAAACGACGCGCCGCGGGCAGCCTACCCAAACATATCTGCCGTAATACCCGCATACCAGCCCAGCGATTCGAGATACGTGGTCTTCCTGAGCTCTGCATCTTCCCCGGTCTGACTGATAAATTTTGAGGTCGCTGTGATCTTTCCATCGACGGCCTCGTACTGTGCCCCGACTTTCACACCGTCGTCGGCATCTATCAGACTCCAGCAAGTATTCGCATAGTTGGCAGGACCCACTTCAGCGCCGGTCAGATCACCGATGATGGCGTTGGAGGCCACCTTCGCCTGGCTGTTTGCAGAAAAACCGGACTTGGGCATCGCACCGGCGATGCTGGCGTCACCAAGCACGTAGACGTTTTCGTCAACGGTAGATCTCATGGAACCCGCATCGATAGGACAGAAACCTGTTTCGTTAGTCAGACCTGCCACCGAAGCAATAGAACCTGCCTGCTGACCCGGAACCACATTCAGCACCGCGCCTTCAAACATGTCGAGATCTGTCTCAACCGTACCGGAACTTGCATCGACATTGACGACCCCACCGTGCACATCCGGTCCGTACCATTCGATCATACCGGCATAGTGTTTTTCCCAGCCTTCCTGAAACAGACCCTGCTTCGAGAACTTGGGTTTCGGATCGAGGATGATGATCTTGCTGCGATCGTAGCCCCGGGTTTTCAGAGAGTGCGCCATCATGGATACACGCTCATACGGCCCCGGTGGGCAGCGGTACGGGTTGGGTGGTGGCACCATGATGATGTTGTCACCGTTTTCCATCGCATCCATTTTCGCTTTCAGCAGTTGTGTTTGCGTACCGGCCTGCCAGGCGTGAGGTGCGATTTCGGCGTCGGCTTCGGAATAGCCCGGCACGGTGTCGAATTTCAGATCGATGCCGGGCGAGACCACCAGTCTGTCGTAGGCGATGGATGCACCATCTTCCAGACTCACAGTTTTACCGCCAAGGTCGACACCGGTAGCAAAGCCGGTCACGACGTTGACACCCGCAGCAGCGAGCTTGTCGTAGCTGTGTGTAATGGACTCGAAATCCCTGAAACCACCGAGATACAGGTTCGAGAAAAAACACGTGGTATAGCTATCGGACGCTGTAATCAAGGTTACATCAACTGCGCCTGAAGCGGCCATGGTTCGCGCCGCTGTCGCGCCACCGGCACCACCGCCGATCACAACAACACTTGGCTTTGCCTGCGCACCAATGTGAAAGGGCACCGCAAGCGATGCAAGGCCAGCGCCGAGCACCGCGTTAAATTGTCGCCGATTCATTTTTTTCATTATCTTCTCCCCCAGAGTGTCGAGATACCGCATCGAGAAACGGGAGCGGCACCACGCTGCACCCGGAATTACAAAACACTATAAGCGAATAGTGAAAACGAGATAATATGCAAAAAGGGATATTTATCCCGCCAGGGGTGCTGTTCACCTGGTACCGGCGTGCCCTCAGACTACTTCTGAAGCCATTGCTGATAGGCATCGGTTACGCCGTTTTTGCCATCTTCGTAACCCGCAGTATATGCTTCGGTCACTCTTTGTTCTTCAAGCAACGGGTTACCGAGCGCACCACTGGCCCAGCCGTGACAGTAGGCGCTGGACACACCGGCATCGTGCATGTTTTTTAACGTGGCGTGATAAATTGACTGTTCCATAGACGTAAGCGTAGCGCACACCTTTTCTGCAATTATATATCTCTTAATGAATAGAGAATCCAGCAAGAACCTCTTTGGTGAACACTGCGTCACCATCGCACCCAGCGGCAAGCAGTTTAGCACCCGGGCCAACACTACGTTGCTGGAAGCGGGCCTCGGTGCCGGCGTGGCGCTCCCGCATCGCTGCAGCAACGGCAGTTGCGGAGACTGCCGGGCGCGGCTGTTGTCGGGGGACGTCGAAACCACTCGCTTTCACGACTACACCCTAACCAGCGCGGAAAAAGCCGCCAGCGTCATCCTGCTGTGCAGCAATGGTGCGCTCAGTGATTTGTCCATCGAAATCAATGAAGCCACCGATGCCGAGGACATTCCCCTGCAGCAACTCAACACGCGTATCTGCCATCTGGAGCCCGCCGGTGACCTGCTGATCATGCGATTGAAAATTCTTCGCGGCAAAGCGCTGTGGTATCTGCCGGGTCAGTACGCGACCGTGCATCTCGCCGACGGCCTGTCACCGACTCTGCCCATTGCCAGTTGCCCCTGTGAAGCGGGGTATCTGGAATTCCACTTACCCGTGGCATCGACCGGCGCATGGCAACCGGCCGTACGCGAGCGCATACGCATCGAAGGACCGCTCGGGAGCTTTACCGTGCAGGACTCGGTACTCACCTCACATCACCATGTGTTTATTGCCACCGAGCAACGGTTTGCTGCGGTCAAACCAATGATCGAGCACCTCATTGCCACCGAAGATGAACCGGACTGCACATTAATACACGTTGCCGCCAAACCCTACAGGGACAACCTGTGCAGAAGCTGGGCGGATGCCTTTGACTGGTTCACATACCACACAGTACCGGAAATACCGCTGCTCAAACCGTCACTGCTGCCGACGTGCAGCGACAAACCGTTACAGTACTATATCAGCACACCGGAAAATTCACTCGCAACCGTCCTGCAGCAAGTCGCCCTGCCCGTCCACGCCGAGTTGATAACCGACTCCACCGGCAGTCAGGTCGACTGACCGAACAAACGGTGGGTGGAAGTCGTTACCTGCGCGGCGATGTCCGGTGCGTCTATTTCAATGATCTGATCTATCACCCAGCGATTCTCCTGATCTTCCCCCATGATTTCGAGAATTTTTCTGCCGAGGTAACGCAACGATTTATAACCGGGTTGCTCACCCCGGTAGCTGAATTCGGCGTAATCCGTAAATCGCTCATTTAACAGGGCGATAAACGGCGGCACATAGTTTCCGGGGCCGGCAATATCACTGAGATTATCCTGTATATGTGCAGAGACTTTGCTGCACAAACGGTTGATCAGCTGTGCGCGGGCAGCCGCATCGACAAATGCGTAGCTCAGTCGATCCACGTGTTGAATCTGAAACGCCAGCAGCTCATTGATCACACCGATACGCTGCTGGTCATCGTCATAGCGAAAATCCTCCGCATGCAGATTGATCGCTCCGTTGAGCGCCTGGCGCCATAGGATATAGGCGAGCGCACTGGCCTGATCATCAACGGTTTTTTCTCCGATGACGTCACGGTTATCCTGCTCTGGCGTTGAATTGTGCCAGCGATCTTTTATGCGGCGACCAGCCAACGGCATGCTCCGGGTAGCACTGAGTTCGTCGCTGATGTTACCGCGAAGGCGCCACTGCTTAAAGCACGTTCATACACCGCAAGGGTACATGCTATGCTTTCGAATATGGAAACACGCGTCGAACAACTGTGCAAAACGGTGCAGCACAATTGCGATATTTCTGATGCCCGTTACGCACGCGACTATTCGATGTGCGTATACCTGCTGCGTATGCAGGAGCACTACCGATGGAAAAATGCCATCACACTCGATGCTGCTATCGACAAATCGGCACTCGGTGGCTGGGTCAGAGACACAGAAGACTACTGGGACACCATAGAGCAAACCGAATTTCAGCCGTTGAAAATCGACGGCAAACCCAATGACCCGTTCGATGCAGATGCGATAAACCATGCACTGCACGACTCACCATTTGCCTACAGCGCCGGTATTGGCAGACTGGGCCAGCCGCACTTTGTACTTGCAAAGCGTGAGGCTTACTCGGAGTTGCCGTTTCCGCAGCTGGAACTCGGGCAGGAACTCGCACGCGATAGCATCATCACACCGGCCATGACGCGCGACAATAAAATTATCATCCGCCACGACAGCATCAAACGCATGTTATGGCAAATGATCACAGAATGGCGGCTGCACCCGCACGAAGGCCCAATGGCGCGAGTGCTCAACCACTACGGCATAGAAGCGGTTGCAGCCGATGATAAACTGTTCACTGCAACCGCCGGAGATCTGAGCGCATTGCTGGTGCGGCACGAACGCGGTGAAATAAGCGCCACCCAACAACTCGGCGGTGATTATCGCGACATGCTCGCACAACTGCAGGGGACCCCGGCGGAAGGCAGCATTCGAGCCGTCGGCGACTTACTGGCAGATGCGATTTCCACCTGGCCGTGGCTGGTTGAACAACGGTTGTCGCACCATCTCGACTTTTGGCTGGCCGGACTGCAAGGCATCCGCGAGACCCTGCTCGCCCCCACCGCTTTTTACCAGGTGCTGACAAACAGCAGCCACCCGCTGCCGCTACTGGAAAAATACATCGCACCAGAGCAGCGGCGCTGGCGACATGTCGCCGATGCCCTGATAAAAGCGTTCCACAAAACCGGGCCGCAGTTTGACTATAGAACCACGA
>CAZOXM010000158.1:4358-7225 GCA_964583825.1 uncultured Granulosicoccaceae bacterium | reverse complement strand
GGGGAATTTAACGCCCTCAGACCTAGCGCAATAGTTTTTCAACATCCTGCTAGTGGTTACTGGAATGCAGCACTTAACCGTCCGGGACAGACGGTCACTGCTACAGAGGCCGGCGCGCCAAAGAGAAGGTCTGCCCATTCGGACCACCTACCGGCATAGTCGCCAAATACAAAGCCAGCGCGGCCACCTCGTTAGGGTGCTTTAATCGCTCAACCTCCGGCATGCCCGGCGGTGGCTGATCTGCATACTGCGCCAGCACCTGTTCCGGCGTACTGCGCCGACCGTCGACGGCTTCGGATTTATCGAACGCACTGGTGGCCACCGGCCCGGGTATCAGGTTGTTCACATCAATCCCGCGCACCTGCAGCTCGTTTGCGAGTGACTCCGTGAACATGTGCAATCCCGCTTTGGCAACATGGTATGCGCTGTTGCGCTGACCCGCACGAAGTGCCACACCGGTGGACAGATTGATCACCTTGCCTCCATCGGCAAGGTTGTCCAGCAACAGACGTGTCACCATATAAGGGCCTTTGACATTCACTTCCACTGTCTTCCACCACAGGTCGATATCCGATTCTGCAATCAAACGCTTTTCCAGCAGCCCCCCGGCATTGTTGACCAGTATGTCTACCCGCGGATAAGCGGCAAGCGTCTCACGACAAAACCGTTCGGTCGCTGATTTATCGGTAAGATCAGCCACCCCCACATGGCAGCGAACCCCCTGCGCCTCGATGATGTCTTTTGTTTCCGCCAGTTCGTTTTCAGAACGGGCGCAAATGCCGAGGTCCGCACCGGCTTCAGCGAAAGCAACCGCTATCGCGTGGCCGATGCCGCGACCCGCACCGGTAACGACAGCGACTTTCCCGGTCAGGGGTTTATCAGTTTGAGTCAACTTTTTATTCCATCACAATAAGGTCAGTGATCATCAAGGCTTTCGATTTTCGCGTTGATTTCCGCCAGACCGCCCTGCCAGTCCGCGTCTTTTGCAGCGACGTAATGAGCCATCGGCAGCGCAGCCTGCAAACAATCGATCCCTGCAAACAAGCGTGTATCGCAAACCATGGCGTAGGGCTTGTCCGGTGTACTGCGCGCCTCTTCAAACGCATAAAGGATCTCTTCAATAGAATTGCCGTTGATCCGTCGAGTCGCAAAACCGAACGCCTCGAACTTTTCGGGCACCGGTTCAACGGCGAGATTGTCAGCGGTCGCACCCGTCGCTCCAAGGTCATTGTTGTCGATGATATAGACCAGGTTCGATAGCTGATGATGGCCGGCAAACATCGCCGCTTCCCAGACGTTCCCCTCCTGTAACTCCCCGTCTGAAAATAAACAGTAAACCCGCTTACCGGAACCCCGACGACGCTCACCCCAGGCGATACCGGCTGATTGTGAGGGCCCCTGTCCCAGTGATCCGGCGGTAATCTCAAAGCCGAGCTGCCCCTCTATCGGGCTTTGATCCACCTTCGTGCCATCTGCATTGTAGCTACGCAATTCCTCCATGCTATAGCAACCATGTTCTGCAAAAGCGCCATAACACATGATGGCATCGTGACCGTTAGACAACACAAAACGATCGTGAAACCAGCCGTTGTTATCGTCCCGCAGCTCATCAAAGTAAAGACAGGCTGCGATATCGGCAAGCGCTACTCCCTGCCCGGCGTAACCGCCACGCTGCATACAAATGTCCAGCACATTGCGACGTATCTTTGCGGCAAGCAGTTCCAGTGTCTCGACACGTTTTTGGTTTGAACCGTGCAATCCCACTGTACTCATGCCAACACCGCTTTGATACGACGAGCCAGTTGAGTGGCATCGAGTGATAGTTGCGATCGAATGTACGGCAGCGTACCACCGGGTGCCCACCGGTTCGGAATCCCGATACGCGTTATGCGTGGCCCGCGACCGATATCCGAGACAATTTCTGCGACCAGACTGCCGAGCCCGGTTACGATCTGATGATTCTCCACCGTGACGATCTGCTCGTGGTTAAAACAAAACGCGGCAATTTCATCCTCGTTCACCGGTTTGATCGTAGGCACGTGCAACAATGAGTGATCCACCCCCTGCTGTTCCAGCATATCCGACGCCTCGAGCGCCCACTGGCTTGCATGACCACTGGCAATCACACCAATGCCGCTACCGCCGCGCAGCAGATAAGTCTTGCCGATTTCAAACTGATACTGTGCCGGATCCAGCATGACGGGGGTATTGCCGCGATGCCCTCTCATATAGATGAGGCCGGGTGTTGCCACTGCCGCGTTTAACGCCTGATCAAACTCGGTGACATCCATCGGATCAATCACAGTGGCATCGGGGATGGCGCGAATCATTCCCAGATCTTCTGCCGCCTGATGGTGAATCCGCGCCGGGTTCGCAATTCCGGGGGTAAACCCGACCACCACATTAGTCAGCGGACTGGTGCCCATACAGACGAGCATCTGATCATAGGCGCGACGAGTCGCATAACAGGCAAACGTGGTAGCCACCGGCACAAAACCGGCTTTCGAAACCCCAGCTGCCACCGACAGTAAATTTTGCTCCGCCATCCCCACTTCCAAATGCTGATCCGGCAGCACACGCTTCACCGAATGCAACTGGGTGTATTTACTTAGATCCGCGCTGACCATAATGATGTCGCTGCGACGGGAACACAAAGCAAAGCTGATATCGTCAAAAGGGGCAGGCGCGATAGATCGTTCGGCCGGAGGCAAAAGTAATTGCGGATTTGAAGCCATTCCTAATCGATTGAGTAACGGGTTTTAGTGACGGGGAGAAAGTGCCGAAGCGACGGGAATAACCCGCTGTTCGTACAGTCACTTTACCACAAACTGCCGCAAAACATCTAAACGTCTAGAACTATTGAATTA
>CAZOXM010000158.1:0-4258 GCA_964583825.1 uncultured Granulosicoccaceae bacterium | reverse complement strand
ACACCCAATGTTGCTATTCTGAGAATGCCGATGGGGGATGGCGAAGATACCATCACCTCCATTCCACTGAAGGAAATAGACGCATCCACACTCAACAAATTGTGCGATGACTTTACAGACGAAGTGTTCAGTAAAGCCGGCAAGAGTCGCCCGGTAGAGGAAACTCCTGAACAGGACGACAGCGCGTCCAGCGACAACAATGACAGCGCGCTATTTCCAAGCCGGCCCCATTCAAAAGTTGGATAACCGCAAACCTCCTGCCACCTGGTTGTTCACTCGACCGTCCCTGGAAGGTACCCGCCATCACTGCAGAGTCCCGTTGCCGGTGGCGGACCTCAGTGCCTAACCACCCCTACAGCCCTGTGTATTTACAAACACTGAATAGACAGACGTAGAGGCCGCCATAAACAGCCGATTGCGATACAAACCGCCGAAGCATACATTGGCACATCGCTCCGGCAGGTCGATGCGACCGATCAACTTGCCATCAGCGTTAAAGACGTGCACACCGTCGAGACCTTCTTCTCCCATACCCCAACCGCACCAGAGATTGCCATCGACATCGACCCTGAAACCATCGGGTGTGCCTTTCGGCCCTGCGTCGATTACCACGCGCTGATTCGAAAGCGCACCCCCCTGCCCCACATCAAGTGCAAGAATTTCGCGTGGCTCACTGCGCGACTGCACAACGTATAAAATCGATTCATCGGGAGAAAAAGCAAGACCGTTCGGCTGATTGATTCCGGTTGCCATCAGATTAATCTGACCGTCTACATCGACACGATACACATTGGCTTCGAGAACAGGTGTGTGCTTCTCTCCCTCGTAGTAGCCAAGAATCCCGAACACAGGGTCGGTGAACCAGATTGAGCCGTCTGAATGGCAGACGACATCATTCGGTGAATTCAGTGGTTTGCCGTCAAACTGATCTGCAACTACTTCAATCGACCCATCGTAATCCGTCCGCACTACCCGACGATTTAAATGCTCGCAGGTGATCAGCCGACCCTGCCGGTCACGGGTGTTGCCATTGCTGTTGTCAGAAGGCTTGCGAAACACGTGTGTGGTTTCGGACTGTTCATCCCAACGGTACATGCAGTTGCCCGGCACATCACTCCAGATCAGCGTGCGTGCATCACCAATCCATACCGGCCCCTCACACCACCTGAAGCCGCCAGCGATGCGCTCGACCTTGGCCAGCGGCAACATATACTGTTTGAATGAAGGGTCGATCGCGACAATTGACGGATCGGGATACCGCTGACTGGGAGTCCACTCAGTGCTCACGTAGTGTTCCTGCTCTTGATGGAAGGGACCATTGTAAAGACTCGCACTGAGTATGGAAATAATTGACCGCGGTCACCCTCTCACCGCTGCCGGCACTGACGGGAAAACTGCATCTTTTCAATGAACATATTTGCAAAGCGCTGCCGGACGCAGGTATGTTACCTCTGACAAGCGCAGCTTCTACAGATGGAGTGAGATGAATAGCGCAGATCTCTCCCTGACCAATCTGGGCTTCTCCGCCCACTTTCTCTCCCAGCTCAGTCTGGAAGAGCTTGAATGCCTGACACCGGTACGCGTCATCGAAGTGCAACGGGACCAGCTGACTGTCCTGGGGGAATCCGGCCGGCAGAGCGTATCCCTGACCGTCCGGTTCTCGTCCGGAGCATTCGCCGTCGGCGACTGGATGTTAATCGATGCTGAAAACAATCCAGTGCGACAGCTCTCGCCAAAGAGTTCACTGCGGCGGCGTGCCGCAGGTACGGACGCGAGTGTTCAACTGATTGCAAATAATGTCGACACCCTGTTTATCGTCACCTCATGTAATGAAGATTTCAACGAAGCACGCCTGGAGCGCTACCTGGCACTGGCACTCGAAGCAGACATTACAGCTGTGGTGTTATTGACAAAAGCCGATCTGTCAGACAACGTAAATGAACTTCAGGCCAAAGCAGAGGCACTGATGGAACACCTGCCGGTACTGCCGCTAAACGCGACAGACCCCGACGTCAGCGTGAAGCTTGCACCCTGGTGTGGCAGCGGTCAGACCGTCGCACTGGTCGGTTCATCTGGTGTCGGCAAGACCACACTCTTAAATGCACTGACCGGAGAAACCCTGAAGACGCAGGGCATTCGCGAGGACGATGCCAAAGGTCGGCATACCACAACCTACCGCTCAATGTTGCCGGTGAAAAACGGCGGCTGGATCATAGATACACCGGGTATGCGAGCGCTGAAGCTATACGACAATGCCGATGGCATTGCCAACGTATTTGATGAGATCACCGATGCCGCCACGCATTGCCGCTTTGCAGACTGCAAGCATGAAAACGAGCCGGGCTGCGCGGTACAGGCGGCCATTGCCGGTGGCGCTATAGCGCCGGAAAGACTGGCCAGATGGCGCAAACTCGTTCGCGAAGAAGCCTACAACAGCGAATCAGTCGCCGAGGCGCGAAAGCGCGAAAAGCAGTTCGGCAAGATGGTCAACCGGGCGATGGATAACAAGCAGAAACTAAAAGGGCGGTGAAACACGCTCTGAACGAACGGGCGCGCGCCCCGCAGGAGCGGATGCTTAAACTGTGCACCGGTGTGTGAACTTATCAAGCGGTCCATTAGATATCCATTATCGTTACCCGTCCCAGTGGCGGATCGACAACGACGGTTTGTCCGCTGCGAATCAAGGTGGTGATATCGCCTTGTTCAAAACGATCACACAGTGGCAACTCTGCCAGTGCCGCGCCCTGCGCAAGAATGGTATTGGCCGTATTTAATAACAACGCCTTGGGCGCCATCCCACGCGAGACCATCTCGTAGAGCATCCAGGCGGTTGCCACTCCGCCTTTCGCCGTGTTGAGCACCAGAATTTTATCGACATAGCTCTGCCCGGCCAACGCATGTTGCGGACGGGAAAAAATGCCTTTGATCCGATCCAGATCATAACGTGCGGAAAAATTGTCCGCTGCAACCAGCGCCTCCCCCTGCACTTTCTCACCGATTCCGACGTGGCAATTCAGGAGGGTAGGCACTAAACCACCTCCCCGGCTACGGCTGAATCGACACAAGCTGCCATGGATGCCAGCGCCGGCTTATAGCCATAACCCCCCAGAATATTCACGATTTTAGTGGAGTTCGAAAGCAGCCTGGTCCAACCGTTGGCTTGCCCGATTTCGCGCGCGTACTGCTGATAAAAACACGTGCCCTGCAAGACACGCGCACCAAACGCTTCGATGTCATCAATAAAACCAGCCTGCTTTGCATCGACATAGACACTGGCTGGTGTGCATACCAGCATTGCCGTATCAGGGTGCAGCTTTCTGCCCCGACACAACGCTGCCACACTTTGCATCTCAACCAGAGATAACTGCGGAGCGGCGAACACTACCACATCCACTTTTTCGCCCTGTGCGCCAAACGTGCCACGCAGTGTGGCGATATCTTCAGCGGTGATTCTCTCAACCGGCAGATGCTCACCGCCTACCTCTGCAAGGCTGTCGCATTCCGGAGTAACACCGACAATATGAAACAACGGGATAGAGCCATAGCTCGCCATCGCCGCCCCCATGTGCTTCGCGGCATCGGAAGTTGGCACCTGGTCGATCCCTTCGATCACAGGCACCTCCCAATAGGAGCCGGCACGCCTGCCTATGACCGCTCCGAGGACGCCCCACTCAGTGAGTTCCTGCGGTTGCACCTCGACCACATACCTTTTGGTGGCTTTGCGGTTTTCATCGAGATGCAGTCCATAACGCGGCGTGTATCCGGTCAGCCCCGCCGCCAGTGCTGACGGCCCGCCTTCGAAATTCGACCGCGCTCCACAAAAACTATTGGAATAAATCACCACACCGGTATCACCATAGGCAACATGATCCCCGCGCACCGGCGGCATCACGGTCTGATAATTGATGCAGGTGTTGGTCATGACAATACCCATGGCGCGGCAGGCTTTGATAAACCGCCGCTCCAGTTCTGCCATCTCTTCCGTCTGACCCAGCGGGTCATAATAGTCGAGATCAACACCCCGCGGATCCGTGATCAT
Source organism: uncultured Granulosicoccaceae bacterium (assembly GCA_964583825.1). Taxonomy (GTDB): domain Bacteria; phylum Pseudomonadota; class Gammaproteobacteria; order Granulosicoccales; family Granulosicoccaceae. The sequence goes on along the minus strand of CAZOXM010000158.1, from coordinate 219 downwards.
GGGAATAGCCACTCGACGCTGCGCTTGCGGCAGCGCGGCAAATCTCTCGACCAGTTCCACTCCCGCCACACCCGTGGACTCCGGATCGGCCATCATGTGCGCCTGACTGACCGCCACCATGTCAACAGCATCGAACATACGACCAATTTGCATTTGATGTTCAACCGCCCAGCGTCTGGCCGGACCGAATTCACCGGCGAGCATCGCCTCGGCATTTGC
>CAZOXM010000157.1:1958-7384 GCA_964583825.1 uncultured Granulosicoccaceae bacterium | reverse complement strand
GTCGAGCCGAGGCTGTATCAATTGGGAGACGGTGGTGCGATTGCACCGCATGTGGCCATTGAATTTGCGACTGATGACAACCCGCTGCGCAGAGATGAAGGGTCTGAAGAATCCGGTTATCTGAGGATTCAGCCGAGCTTGCGCTATGTGGTTCGCACCAGAAATAACACGCTGAACCTGACCTACAGCGGTGACTACTATCAGTACGCTACCGACTACTGCCGCGGGCCGAATGTGACCAATTGTCCGCTGTTCGATAAAGCCAGTTATCAGGATCACAAATTTGCGGCAGACGGTTACCTTGAAATTACCAAAAAGCTGCGTGCGACCGCGCTGTTGGAGCATGCCATCCTGCATCAGCCGCTCGGTACCGGGCTGAGCGTTAACGGTGGTACGCTCTCAAGTCTTTCAGAGCCCGATTCGTTTCGGCTCGGAACGGTACGCACCGAGGTTTCCTACGGTGCCGCAGGCGCTCGTGGCGAAATTCGCGCCGGGGTGACGTTTACTGACAAAGAATTCAACCTCGATGATCTGAACCCGGGACGTGAGCAGGATCTGCTTGATCTGAGTGAGAGTGCCACGTCGCCCAATATCCGCTTGTTGTACCGTGTCGGTACCAGGACGCAGGTATTCGGTGGATTCGGTACGTCAAAGGTCACCGGAGGCAATTCACCGAGAGACATCACTAACTACTTTGCCGGGGTGGAGCTCGACGCCTCGGCCATTACTTCCGGGTCGTTTCAACTGAATAGCATCCGCGAGAACTTTGCTACTCAGAGTCGCGGCGATTTCGACTACATCGGCTGGGAGGCCGAAGTGACCTGGAAGCCGCGGCGATTTTCCACGGTGCAATTGTCCGGCGGACGTGAAACCCGTCGCGGGGTGTTCAACCTGGACGACCCTGCGCTGGCCACGTTCATCGGCGGAGACATTGGTATCACCACCAATATCAATGTCGACTGGCGCCACTTCTGGAGAGAGCGATTCTCCACCCTGGTTCGCCTTAGTGTGCAAAACAACGATTTTGTAGGACCGGCCGGCACCGATACTGCTGATGCTAACGACCGAACCACCGGTCTGCGGGTGCAGGGTGATTACAACATCAGGCGCTGGCTCGATGTTGGTGCGTTCCTGGAGTCCGAAAACCGGTCCGGCAGCAGTACAGATCGTGAATACGGTCGCAGCGTGATCGGCCTGACGGCAAACGCGACTTTTTGATCGGTTAAGGACTTATTAAGCGATCCTTCGTAGTATGCGCTGAAAGGGTGACACTATTTTTTAACGTTATTCAAAGAAATTTACGCAGAAATGGGTCATCATTGTTGGGTGTAGGTGGATATTTGTGGAATTCGGATATGAGTAAGAAACTCTTAAGCCAGTTGGTTTTGGTCATGTTTTTGGCCTGCGGGCAGGCCGGTCTGGTCTCAGCGCAGCAAAATCAGGCAGCGTCGGCGCAATACTCTCTCGCGACCGGTGATCAAATTTACATTCAGGTGTTTGATGAGCCAGACCTGACCATGAGGGCGACGATCTCAGAGTCCGGCACCATCAACTACTCGTATCTGGGCACTATTCAGGTGGCGGGGCAGACGGCATCTCAGCTGACTGACTCAATTACCGAAAAGCTGCGCGACGGCTATCTGAAAAACCCTTCCGTCAATGTGACGGTAGAACGTTACCGTTCCTTCTTTGTTGACGGTGAAGTACGTCAGCCGGGCAGCTATGGTTATCAACCGGGTCTGACGCTTGCCAAGGCAGTGTCGCTGGCTGGTGGCCTGACTGATCGCGCATCGCGCAAACGCATTACGCTTACACGCGAAATCAACGGTGAAAAACAAAGTTTCGACCGCATCAAAATGTCGCAGTCTATTGAGCCCGGTGACGTAATTACCGTCAACGAAGGGTTCTTCTAACGGGTCGGTTCCGTTACAGCACTTTGTCAGTTCGCGGCGTACAGGATCGTCGCGGACACTAAAAAGACCAGCTGGCTGGTGCGATCCTTCACCGTAAAGATCAGCGGGTCTTCATTCACTTCTCCGCGATTGGCCAGAATCCACAACCTGCCGAGCCAGAACATCAACAGCGGAAACAACAGCCAGATAAGTTTGGGTGATCTGTAGTATTCGGTAACGACCGGGCTGTTGATGTACTGCCCGAGAATAAAAACACTCATATAACCCATCGAAATGCCGATGATTCTCACCGGCGCCATATCGTCTACCTGGTAACCTCGTCCGCGCGCCGACAGCTTGTCGCGCTTCTTCAGGTTGTGCAGCTCTGCATAACGCTTAACCATGCCGAGGCTTGCAAACAGAAAGATAGAAAAGCTCATCAGGTAAAACGATAGTTCGGTACCAATCGCTTCTGCGCCACCCAGCACTCTCAGCATAAACAGTGTGCCGAGCACCACCACGTCCATCATGACTTTGGTTTTCAAATAGATGGAATAGAGGATGGTGAGAAAGAAGTAGGCAACCAGCGTCAGGCCTGCGTTTATCGGCAGATAGCTTGCGATCAGGGTCGACAATGCCAGCAGCCCAAGCCCGATCAACACACCGGTGCCGGCAGATAAATCACCGCTGGCAAAAGGGCGGGTTTGCTTTTCCGGATGCACGCGATCGGACTGTAAGTCGAGCAGGTCGTTAATAATGTAGCCTGCCGAGGCCACCAGACCGAAGCATACAAACATCAGCAGTGCGTTGAGGAGCGACTGCCTGTTATCGAGCTGTTGAGCGGTGATCAGTGGTACGAATACCAGTATATTTTTCAACCATTGATGGCATCGAAGGGTACGTGAAATAGTTTTAAAGTTAAGGCCGGTGCCCGCTGGAAATACCTGTTCCAGCGTTAACCCCATCGCACCTACCTTGTCGGCTACGCGGTTGTTGTTTTCCACTGCATAGCGTTTGCTGGCACGGGACCACAGCGAATCGACACTGCGGGCATTGCCAATGAATTCGAAACTGTCGAGTTTTTCAATGAGCGAAGGGACGTCACGTCGATCGACTATGTCGTCATACACTTCCATTTCACTCAAGCCGGACTGATCGACCGTCGTGTTGTCGGCCACCAGAATTACACGCTGGCCTGCGGCACGCCTTGCGATCAGAAAATCGAGCACAGGCTGATTAAACGGGAGCCTTACTGTGTGTGCCGGTGCTTCCTCCTTTGTCACAAAGCGACGCTGCTTCGCATCAAAGCGGGCGATCAGCGCTTTCTGCACCCACGCTTTGAACTGATTAACGAGCAACTCGCTGCGCAGGTCTGTTTTCAGCAGCCCCTGATTCAGCTCGCAGATTATCGGATGGGCCACTAGGACTTCGCAACCAGTGCGACGCCGCTGACAATCAGTAGCACACCGGCAATTTTAAAAGCATTTAACGGTTCTGCCAGGACAAAGTGCCCCCACAGGGTAATCAGCACAAAGGAGAGTCCGAGAAAGGGGTAGGCGAAGCTGATATCCACTTTGGATAGCACCACCAGGTGTGCGGCCATACTGATGACCATCACCACCAGCCCGCCCATCACAAAGAAATTGGTGAGTATGCCGGGCACCGCCGCGATGACGTTATCAGCAGTTAAAGCGCCGATGCGAATCTGAGTCATGCCCTTTTTCAGCATGATCTGTGAGAGGAAGTTCGTCAGAACGGTAAATAGAATGAGCGGAATAAATTTAGACATGTGTTTAACTGAACGGTTTGCTAGCCAAATGCGGCTATAATCTGCTGGTACTGGAAAGATTCAGCGCTGTAAACGAAAGTCAGCTCAGACTACCTGTCAATAAATTGACCACTCATGCCTGCCTGTTGCTTGCTGTTATTGCTGCGCATTGGTTTCTTTTGGTCCGCTAAATTTTAGACAACTCTGGAATAAATAATTGAAGCACATAATTACAGGTGGTGATGGATTTCTCGGCACCGAGCTCGCCAAAAAACTGATTGCGAACGGCGAGAAAGTGCTGGTTATCGATATAAAAAAAACACCGTCACCGCACTATGACCATGTTGACTACATGCATGTTGATATTACCGATATGAACGCGCTGGAAACCGTACCGGTTGATGATGACGACATAGTTTATCATTTCGCCGCGCGATTGCTGGTACCGATTATCAAGCGGGCAGATCGACATGAATATTTCTGGAGTGTGCTTTACCGCGGCACTGAAAACCTTTTTAAGTATCTTGAGGAAAAAACCGGGTGTCGCAAAGTCATCTACTACACCACGGATATGGTCTACGGCCACACTGTCGAGAATCCACGACCGGAATCGCACCCGCGTGAGCCGCTTGGTCCTTACGGCGATGCGAAGTATCAGTCAGAACTCCTGTGCGAGGAGTACCGTGAGCGGGGGTTTCGAATCACGATTTTCCGTCCGCGTCTGATCATCGGTCCCGGCAGGCTCGGCATTCTGGAGTCACTGTTCAAGCTGATCGACAAGTCGCTGCCGGTACCGACCATCGGCAGCGGTATGAATTTTTATCAGTTTATCTCGGTGAGCGACTGTGCAGATATCTGCCTGGCTGCGGTGGAGAAGGGGCTGCCCAACGAAGCCTATAACGTGGGGTCGCTCAACCCGCCCCGCGTGCGCACACTCCTGAAAGATCTGATCAAGTCCGCTGGCAGCAAATCACTGGTAGTACCGACCCCGGCATTCGCAGTAAAGTTTGTGTTGTCTGTGCTGGACAAGCTCAATATTCCACTGCTCGATCCGGAGCAGTACCTGATTGCAGATGAAACCTGCATTCTGTCGATGGAAAAGGCTGAAAAAGAACTGGGCTGGGCACCTAAGGACAGCGATTCCGATATGTTGATCGCTGCCTATAAAACCTGGAAAGAACCGGAAGCATGAACGGTCTGTTACCGGTTGTAGCCTGGATGAACTAATTGGCCGACTCGTGGGGAAATGTATCCCGCCCGGTGCAATCTGTTCATCCCTTAAGTTTTCGGGACGACGTGTTGCCGGACGATGGGGCGTTCCTGCCGATTGGCATGCGCAGAAGTTACGGCGATGTATGTACTAATCACAACGGAACGGTGGTCGACACCACCGGCCTGACCCGGTTTATTCACTTCGACAAAAGCCGCGGCATCATCCGGTGTGAGTCCGGTGTAACGCTGTGGGCACTGTTGAAGCTGATAGTGCCGGCGGGCTGGTTTCTACCGGTGACCCCCGGCACCAGTTTTGTCACGTTGGGAGGCGCGGTGGCCAACGATGTGCACGGCAAGAACCACCACGTCGCCGGCAGCTTCGGCAGCTATGTTCGAAAGATTAAGTTGCGCCGCACAGATGGCAGCGAGCCGGTTTGCAGTGGTGATGAGAACGCCGGACTGTTCGCGGCGACCATTGGTGGTCTGGGGCTTACCGGGCTGATCACATGGGTTGAACTGGAACTCAAAGCGGTGGTGAGTTCGAGCATGGACGT
>CAZOXM010000157.1:0-1858 GCA_964583825.1 uncultured Granulosicoccaceae bacterium | reverse complement strand
GCAGATAGCGCAGTCAGGGCAGGGCTCTTTTTTATCGGTATTAAAAACCATGGGGTCAAAATCGTCTCCTGGTTTAATGGCTTTTTCGCGCCCGGGTATTACACTGGCGCTGGACTTTCCGAACGCAGGTGAGCGCACCGTAAAGTTGTTAAAGGCGCTGGAGCAGACAGTGGTCGATGCCGAAGGGGCGATCTATCCGGCCAAAGATGCGGTCATGAGCAGTGCCACTTTTTTAAAAGGGTACTCCAATCATGAGGCTTTCCGCGAATGGGTCGATCCGGGTATTTCTTCAGACTTGTGGCGACGAGTTAACAGAGGCGTGATAAAACCATGAGCAGTCTGGTCGTATTGGGTGCGACATCCGCGATTTCGCAGGCCTATTTAAATCGTGTTAGTAGTCGCTATGAGTCGATTACGCTAGTCGCACGCAACCGCGAACACCTGCAACAGGTGTCGGATCATGTCAGCACGATAGCGACAGGAACGGTTGACAGCGTGGTTGCGGATCTTGCCGATATCGCAGCACATCCCTCGCTGATCACCGGACTAAAATCACCGATGGACACCGTACTGATCTGCTACGGCGAGCTTAGCGATCAGGCACGGTGCGTGGCAGATCCCGCCTATGCTGAACAACAATTCCGGCTGAACGGCACCAGTGCTATTTCACTGGCAGCCCGGGTGGCAGCGTCGATGGTAGAGCAGGGATCGGGCGTGCTGGCAGTGGTGGGGTCGGTTGCCGGTGACCGCGGGCGTCAGAGTAATTACTACTACGGCGCGGCCAAGGGTGCGCTGGATACCTTTTTGTCCGGGCTCAGGGGAGATGTGTTGTCGGCCGGCGTGAGGGTGGTGACGGTAAAGCCAGGCTTTGTCGACACACCAATGACACGGGAATTCAAAAAGGGGTTGCTGTGGGTAAAGCCGGAAAAAATAGCGAAGGGTATTGATCGGGCGGTTACCGGGCGTGCAGATGTAATCTACACACCCTGGTTCTGGCGTTTTATTATGCTGGTAATAAAGGCGGTTCCGGAAGTTCTGTTTAAGAGACTGAAGTTCTAGCAGGATGTTGAAAACCTATTGCGCCAGGTCTGAGGGGGTTAAATTCCCCCTAAAAAAGCTCATTTATAAACCGCGATTTTTCGTCTGAATTTGCCTACTCAGACCGTCGCTCATAAACGTTTTTCAACGCCCTGCCAGGCTGGGTTTACGCCGCCTTCACTTCCTTGTTTTTAGCTGCCTTTTTCTTCTTCTTTCTCACGCCGGCGGTACTTTCCTGAGTTGAATAGCCGTAGTAGTCGTAGTAGCCTTCGTAGTCGAAGTTGTCGTAAGAAATCATCGAGTTGTTCACTTTCACCTGCGTGACAACAGCGCCACTCACACTGACGCTCGCATCACGCAAACGCTCGACGGCGCGTGCTGCAACCCGCGCAGGGGTTGTATTGGCTTTTACCGCGAACAGTACATTGTCGGCCACCTGACCGAGCAGAAGCGCATCACTGACTGCCTGAACCGGTGCACTGTCAATCAGTATGCGGTCGTAACGTTTTTCCATTTGCGCCATCAGGTGGTAGAAGCGGGGAGAGCCAAGCAGTTCCAGCGGGTTCATTGAACTGCCACCGGCGGTCATCACATCAAGGTTGTCCCGCACACCCAGATTAATGCAATCTGCGAATTTAGCTTCACCGAGTAACAGTTGTATCAGCCCCGGAGACTGTTCCAGTTGAAAGGTTTCCTGCAGGCTCGGTCTTCTGAGGTCGCACTCGAGCAACAGCACATTCTCGACTTTGGCCAGTGCACAGGCGAGGTGCCGTGTGAGGGTAGACTTACCTTCTCCGGGCAGAGCTGATGTCACCATAAT
>CAZOXM010000156.1:0-7558 GCA_964583825.1 uncultured Granulosicoccaceae bacterium | reverse complement strand
GTCGCTCATCACGTTTTTCAACACCCTGTTAGCTGTCCGCGTGTGACTTCTTGAAGTCCGACAGGCACTGCAGCTGTTGCCTGCGTATTGCATCGGCCACAGAGCGCTTGTTGTCGCTGTTGTCTGTCGATTGATTTTGCAGCGCGACTTCCCGCGCAATCGCCGCATAGTCCATTTGTTGCAATACCCGACCGGCCTGACGTACATAGGCGGCCTGCGGGTAGGCTCTGTTTTCGAATCCCAGCCTGCCACGGCTGTCGGCCTCGCAGACCAGGGTGAACTGATCGAGCCGCTCGGGTCGACGCCGCGCATCAAAGGCCGTAAGCAGGTTCAGCAGACTGCGCGGCCTGAGCTCAAAAGCCCGATGGCAATGCGTATGGAATCGTGCGCTCAGCACAGCGAGATCGGCAAATTGCCTCGGTGTTTTTAATCGCTGGCACAGATGCTTTGCCAGTTCGGCGCCCCGTTTTTCGTGACCGTGATGCGCGGGTAACAACTCAGCGGGCGTGGTGGCCTTGCCGAGGTCGTGACACAGGCTGGCGAATCGAACCACATCGTCTTCTGTTTGCCCGCTGGCCTGTTCGAGTACCATGAGGGTGTGCATGCCGCTGTCGATTTCAGGATGGTGCTCGGCCGGCTGTGGCACACCGAACAGTGCATCGACCTCCGGCAGCAGGTAGGGCAGCACCCGGCTGCGCCGCAGCGTTTCGAAAAAACGACGCGGTGCGCGGGTTTGCAGGGCGCGGCGCAACTCGGCGAAAACGCGTTCTGGCGCCAGTGATGCCAGTTCGCCGGATTGTCCAATCTGCTCCATCAGCTGCAGTGTTTCCGGTGCTACGCTGAATCCCAGATGCGCCAGTTGCGCACTGAATCGTGCAACCCGGAGCACACGCAACGGGTCTTCAACAAAAGCGTCTGACACATGACGCAGAATTTTATTTTCAAGGTCGGCTACGCCGCCGGTTGGATCGATCAGTGCGCCGGTTGGCGATTGAGCAATCGCATTTATCGTCAAGTCCCGCCTGTGCAAATCCTGCGTGAGTGTAATATTTGAATCTGCATTGAACTGGAAGCCGCGATACCCGACCGCCACTTTTTTTTCCGTGCGTGCCAGCGCGTATTCTTCGCGGGTCTGCGGATGCAAAAAAACCGGAAAATCCTTGCCAACCGGCTGGTAACCCAATTCTTGCATGCGTTCCGGGGTACTGCCGACAACCACCCAGTCGCGATCTGACACGGGCAAGCCCAGCAAGCAGTCGCGGACAGCGCCTCCGACGAGGAAGCAGTCAAGCGAGTCGTTTGTATGCGCTGCAGTGTTCAATGATTCAGGTGCGGTGTGCCGCAGTCGGGTGTATGTTACGAGTATACACGCGTGAAAACTGACCACTGACCTTTGAAGGAAGATAATCGATGCGGTTGAGGTATCTAATCCCAGTAGCAGCCCTTGCCGGTATTGGTCTGCTGGCAGGGTGTGCCAATGTTGGATACTACTCGCAGATCGTCAAAGGCCACATGCGCATTGTGATGGGCAAAAAGCCGGTCACTGACGTTACCGCCGATAATGGGGTAGATGATCAATTGCGGCGGCGCATTGAACTTGCCAGAAAAGCCCGGAACTTTGCGGTGGATGAACTCGGCCTGCCGGACAATGACAGCTATACCAGCTTTTACGATACCCGGCGCAACTACGTCACATGGAATGTGGTCGCAGCACCGGAGTTTTCCTTTGCGCCAAAGAAATGGTGCTTTCCAGTTGCCGGGTGTGTTTCATACCGTGGTTACTACGACGTGGAAGATGCCAGGGAGTATGCGAGCGGACTGCAGGAGGAAGGTCTCGATGTGACAATCAACGGTGCCACTGCCTATTCGACCCTGGGTTGGTTTGCCGATCCGTTGCTTAATACAATGTTGAATCGCAGTGATGCGGGAATTGTCGCGCTGCTAATCCATGAACTCGCCCACCAGCAGCTCTATGTGGGTGGGGACAGCAAGTTCAACGAATCATTTGCAGTTTTCGTCGATCAGGCCGGGCTGGCACTTTGGCAGGAAAAAAATGGATCAGGTGAACAGGCGACCGAACAGCAGCAACGACGAATGAGGCAGCAGGCTTTTATTGCGTTACTCCGCAGCACTCGTGATGATCTCGAAGAGATTTATCAGGCAGATACCGACGAAAGCGTGATGCGACAACAAAAAGCGCAAAGATTCGCACAGCTTCGTGCTGAATATGAGACTCTGAAACACTCCTGGAATGGATACGGCGGTTACGATGCATGGTTTGCACGTGACCTGAATAATGCAAGACTGGTCTCAGTGGCAACTTACAACGACTACGTGCCCGCATTCAAGGTGTTGTTTGAACAATCTAACAGAGACTTTGCCACCTTTTACGCTGCTGCTAGGGTGCTTGCCGAGCTTCCGTTAGAGGAAAGAACAGCTCGTATGCAGGCATTGCTCGAAATCGGCACCAGCCAACCGGTGAATGACGGTCAGTCGATGTAAAGCTTGGTGCTGGTAACCTCCTAAGGAGAAACCAGCGCCGCGGCTGACTGTGATACAGGTTTTGCTGCACGGTCCGTTGCGAGGTACAGTCACGGTTCGACCGATTGTATTCGGTTGAAGTGTTTGTCGGTCTGGGTGGCTAACAGTGAGGCGATTCCCGTGGGAATATTTAATCATTACCAATCGCGATACGAGCAAAAGCAGCAGGAAGAGTTTACGCTTCAGGAATATCTGCAGCTCTGTAAAGACGAACCTTCGATCTATGCGAATGCTGCCGAGCGTCTGCTTGCTGCCATCGGTGAGCCGGAAATTATCGATACTTCCAGGGACGCTCGATTAAGCCGGATATTTTCCAATAAAGTCATTAGACGTTATCCGGCATTCTCCGAGTTCTACGGTATGGAGGAGGCGATAGAGAATATCGTTTCCTACTTCCGTCATGCCGCTCAGGGGCTCGAGGAGAAAAAACAGATTCTGTATTTACTCGGGCCGGTGGGTGGTGGCAAGTCATCGCTGGCTGAGCGACTTAAATCCCTGATGCAACAGCAACCGATCTACTGCCTGAAAGATTCTCCGGTCAACGAATCACCACTTGGTTTGTTCGATCCGTCGGAAGACGGTGCAATCCTCGAAGAGGATTACGGCATACCGTTGCGCTATGTGCAAACCATCATGTCGCCATGGGCGGTGAAACGCCTGCACGAATACGGCGGGGACATCAGCCAGTTCCGGGTTGTTAAGAAATATCCGTCAATTCTGGACCAGACCAGCGTCTCCAAGACCGAGCCGGGTGACGAAAACAATCAGGACATCTCGGCGCTGGTCGGAAAGGTCGATATTAGAAAGCTTGAGGATTTTCCGCAAAATGATACCGATGCATACAGTTACAGCGGAGCCCTGTGCCTGGCCAATCAGGGGCTGATGGAATTTGTGGAAATGTTTAAAGCGCCTATCAAAGTACTGCACCCTTTGCTGACTGCGACGCAAGAGGGTAACTACAACGGTACCGAAAGTATCGGCGCGATTCCGTTCGATGGCGTCATCATGGCGCACTCCAATGAGTCAGAGTGGCAAACGTTTAAAAACAATAAAAACAACGAAGCCTTTATTGACCGGGTGTTCATCGTGAAAGTGCCATACTGCCTGCGCGTTTCCGAAGAAGTGAAGATTTACCAGAAGTTGTTGCAGAACAGTTCACTGACCGATGCTCACTGCGCACCGGACACGCTAAAAATGCTGGCCCAGTTTATAGCGCTGTCGCGTCTCAAGGAGCCTGAAAATTCGAGTATCTACTCCAAGATGCGTGTATACGATGGCGAAAACCTGAAAGACACTGATCCGAAAGCGAAGTCGATACAGGAATATCGTGATGGCGCGGGTGTTGATGAGGGAATGACCGGTTTATCCACTCGATTTGCCTTCAAAATATTATCCAAGGTCTTTAACTTCGATTCCACTGAGGTTGCCGCCAACCCTGTTCACTTGTTGTATGTGTTAGAGCAGCAAATAGAGAAGGAACAGTACGCGAAGGAGACGCACGACCGTTACATGTCCCATATAAAGGAATTTCTGGCGTCTAAGTATGTCGACTTTATCGGTAAGGAAATTCAGACCGCCTATCTGGAGTCTTACTCGGAATACGGTCAGAACCTGTTTGACAGGTATGTCACCTATGCGGATTTCTGGATACAGGATCAGGAATACCGGGATCCTGAAACCGGTGAAATGTTTGACCGCGCTTCGTTAAACGAAGAGCTTGAGAAAATCGAAAAGCCGGCGGGCATCAGTAACCCGAAGGATTTTCGCAATGAAATTGTCAATTTTGTATTGCGTGCGAGAGCCAATAACGGCGGCCAGAACCCCAGCTGGACCAGCTATGAAAAACTGCGCTCAGTCATCGAGAAGAAAATGTTCTCCAGCACTGAGGATCTGTTACCGGTGATTTCCTTTAACGCCAAGTCTTCCGGAGACGAGCAGAAGAAGCACGATGATTTCGTCGAGCGAATGGTGGAGCGGGGTTACACCGAAAAGCAGGTCAGGTTGCTCGCCGAGTGGTATCTGCGAGTGCGCAAGTCGCAGTAGTCCAGCGTCATTGCGAGTAGATAATGAGCTATATCATTGATCGTCGACTGAACAGCAAGGATAAGAGTGCTGTCAACCGTCAGCGCTTTTTAAAGCGGTATAAGAAACACATCAAACGCGCTGTGTCAGAGGCGGTGAGCAAGCGCAGCATTACCGATATGGAGCGCGGTGAATCGATCGGTATCCCGCGAAAGGATATCGACGAACCGGTATTCGGTCACGGCAGCGGGGGTGATCGTACTCGTGTACTTCCCGGAAACCGTGAGTTCCATGCCGGAGACAAACTGCAAAGGCCTGAGAATTCTGCCGGTGGTGGCGCTGGCGGCGGGCAGGCATCAGACGCCGGCGAAGGGATGGATGACTTTGTATTTCAGATTACTCAGGATGAATTTCTTGAGTTCATGTTCGAAGATCTGGAGCTGCCGAATCTGGTCAAGCGTCAGCTTACAGCAACTGATAGTTTTCAGTTGGTGCGAGCGGGTATCAGTGAGGAGGGAACGCCTAATCAGTTGAATGTAGTTCGTTCAATGCGAAGTGCCTATGCTCGACGCATCGCACTGGGTGGCGGCAAGCGCCGCCGTATCCGGGAAATAAATAACGAACTCGAATCCTGTGATGATGCGGTGCACGAAAAACAGTTGCGGGAGGAGTTGGCGCTCCTTGAAAAAAAGCTGGCTGCCATTCCGTTCATTGATGATTTTGATTTGAAGTTTAATATCACCCGTCGCGAACCGCAGCCGTGTTCCAAGGCGGTCATGTTCTGCCTGATGGATGTGTCCGGTTCAATGGATCAGCGCACCAAGGATATTGCCAAGCGTTTTTTTATCCTGTTATATCTGTTTTTACAGAGAAACTATGAAAAGACCGAAGTGGTGTTTATCAGACACCATTCCACAGCGAAAGAGGTGGACGAAGAAGAGTTTTTCTATTCACGTGAAACCGGTGGTACGGTGGTTTCAAGTGCGTTGAAATTGATGAAATCCATTATTGATGAACGCTACCCGGTAACCGAATGGAACATCTACGGTGCTCAGGCTTCCGACGGTGATAACTGGACCAATGACTCACCCGTTTGTCATAGCCTGCTCGACCGGCAACTGCTGCCACTGCTGCAGTATTACTGTTATATAGAAATAACGGATCGTGGCCATCAGGAATTATGGCAGTACTACGAAAAGCTGGCGGCCAGCAACCCCGAAGCTTTTGCACTGCGGGGTATTGAAGATTACGCAGACATCTACCCGGTATTTCGCGAGCTGTTTCAGCGCGACCGAAACGGAGTGCCGGAATGACAGAAAGTCGCCTGCTATCGGAGGGCTCGGAATGGACATTCGAGCTGATAGAACAATACGATTGTGAAATTGCCCGTATTGCGGAATCGTACGGCCTCGACACGTATCCGAACCAGATCGAGATTATCCGCTCCGATCAAATGATGGATGCCTACGCCTCGGTTGGTATGCCTGTCGGTTATCATCACTGGTCATTCGGTAAGCAGTTTTTAAATGTGGAGCAGGGCTACAAGCGCGGGCAGATGGGGCTTGCTTATGAAATTGTGATAAACAGCAATCCCTGCATCGCGTACCTGATGGAAGAGAACAGCATAACCATGCAGGCATTGGTAATTGCCCATGCCTGTTATGGTCACAACTCGTTTTTCAAAAATAACTACCTCTTTAAAAGCTGGACCGACGCGGACTCTATCATCGATTATTTTTTGTTCGCCAGAAACTACATTGCCGATTGTGAGGAGCGCTACGGTGCGGTGGAGGTCGAAGCTGTGCTGGATTCCTGTCACGCGCTCATGTTTTACGGCACAGACCGTTATAAGCGGCCATACCCGATTTCCGCGGCAGAGGAGCGCGCGCGACAACAGGAGAGGGCAGAGTACCTGCAGCGGCAGGTAAATGATCTATGGCGGACAATCCCGCAGCAGAGCGGCGCGGATGACGGCGTACCGATCGAGCGGTTTCCGTCCGAGCCCCAGGAAAATTTGCTCTACTTTATTGAGAAAAATTCACCGTTGCTGGAACCCTGGCAGCGCGAGATTGTTCGTATCGTCCGCAAGATCGCCCAGTATTTTTACCCGCAACGGCAGACTCAGGTAATGAACGAGGGCTGGGCAACGTTTTGGCACTACACCATTCTTAACGACCTGTTTGATCAGGGTTATGTTAACGACGGGTTTATGCTTGAATTTCTTCACTCTCACAGCAGTGTGGTTGCGCAGCCCGGTTTTGACAGCCCGTATTTTAACGGTATTAACCCATACGCCCTCGGGTTTGCGATGATGCGCGATATCCGCCGAATTTGTGAATCGCCCACCGACGAAGACAGACGGTGGTTTCCCGAGATCGCCGGCAGTGACTGGTTAGCGACACTTCATTTTGCAATGGAGAATTTCAAGGATGAAAGTTTCATACAACAGTATCTCTCACCCACAGTGATTCGCGATTTTCACCTGTTTTGTATATTGGATCAGGAAGGCTCCGAAACTATCGACGTGGATGCCATTCACGACGAGGACGGTTACCGCCTCGTTCGTGAAGCACTTGCAGCGCAATACAACCTGAGTACGCGCGAACCGGATATACAAGTATTTGAAGTGGATATCGCCGGTGATCGATCACTGACGTTGCATCACCATCGGCAGAGCCGAATGCCGCTGAGCGACAACACAGAAGAAGTGCTGAAGCACCTTTACCGACTGTGGAAATTTGATGTACACCTCTTTTCCTTTAACGGTGAGGAAATAGAGATGTCTTACCGGGTTCCCAGGAAAAAGGGGCTGAGCCTTGCCCCTTAGTTCGTATCAGGTGTTTCTGCTAGCAGGATGTTGAAAAACTATTGCGCTAGGTCTGAGGGCGTTAAATACCCCCTCAAAATGCTCATTTATAACCCATAAACTGCGCTTTTTCGGGGAAATTTGCCTACTCAGACTCGTCGCTCATCACGTTCTTCAACACCCTGCTAG
>CAZOXM010000155.1:0-7630 GCA_964583825.1 uncultured Granulosicoccaceae bacterium | reverse complement strand
ATACAAAACACTGAGCCAGAATGATGTGCTACACATGGTGCAGATAAGCGAAGCGGAAAAGCACACTGCAGCGAATTAGCCCCATTACAGGGTCACCCAGAGGATATCTCGCTAAACAGATCAGTTACTTTTCACAGCTACAGTCGTCAGTGCAAGGCGGAAAAACGCAGGCCCTTTTTTGTTCAACAAGGGGTCATACGTCGAGCCGAAGATAATAATAAAGGGCCAACGCAGCAATGGCGGCTGTAGCTTCGATCCGTGTTACCTTATTTATCAAGCGATCCACTGGCTATAGCGTCACTACACCACATCGAGATAACTCTGATACTCAAAAGCACTAACCTCACGTCTGAACCGCATTATTTCCTGTCGTTTCGTCTGTACCATCGCACGTCGCAACTCACTGTTAAAGGCCGCTGATACGCCATCTTCAAACGCGGATACCGCAGTGCCCCAATCCCCTGCCAGCTGAGGCAACGACTGCTCATAGGCATTACCGGTCACCGGTGCCGGTGGATGCGCGTTCGTTTCAATGCCATTCAGTGCACCGCCCAGTATGGCACTGAGCAACAGATACGGGTTGGCGTCAGCGCCGGCGACACGGTGCTCGATTCGACGTGCGCGAGTATCTCCACCCGGTATGCGCAATGCGCTGGTTCTGTTTTCATAACCCCAGCTCACCGCTGCGGGGGCATGCGCGCCAGGCAGCAGGCGACGATACGAATTCGCGTGAGGTGCCCAGATCAGCGTATTCTCCTGCATGGACGAAAGCAGCCCTGCGACAGCGTGGTGCAGCAGGCTGGAACCCTGATCGCTGCCATCGTCAAAAAGATTGCCGCCATCCCGGTCAATGATTGAAAAATGAACATGCAAACCGCTGCCGGAGCGAGTACCGTAGGGTTTGGCCATAAAACTCGCACCAAGGCCGTGACGCCTTGCAAAGCCGCGCACTAGTTGTTTGAATATCATCACATCATCGGCAGCTTTTAAAGGATCGGCGATGTGCCTGAAATTGACTTCGAATTGCCCGGGCCCGGCCTCCGAGGTAGCGCCGTCCGCTGCGATATCCGCCGCTGCCGCGGCATGATAGATATCTGCGATCAGTGCTTCGAACCGCTCCAGTTCATTGAGCGATAAAATTTCATCGGAGATGGTTTTATCCCCTTTTGCATGCCCGGGTGGAAGCGGCGGTGCAAGCTCGCCACCGGCGCAATAAAGATAAAATTCAAGCTCAATCCCCACAACGGCAGTCATCCCGAGCGCTGTTAACTCAGCCTGCACTGCGGCCAGCACCTGACGCGGGTCCGCACCGAACGGCGTTCCGTCTTCCCGATGCATCCACACCGGCATCAGCGCACCCGCCGGAGACAAGTAGTCCATGGTGACTGGTGCCCGCCCCGTGGGTACACACACGCCGTCGGCATCACCCGAGGCCAGTACAAGTTCGCTGCCGTCAATATCCTCCCCCCAGACATCGACCACGCAAACGGACAACGGCATGCGCAGACCATCGCTAACTATCTTATCGCTTTGCGTCACGGGTAATCGCTTGCCGCGCCAAATGCCGTTTAAATCAGACAAAGCGGCGAAGATCGCCTGTTCTGATCGGGGATGACTGCGCTGTGGAGACATGAAAGCACCAGGTAACAAAGCAGGGAAACAGGCGTATCGGTATAAGACCGTGGATTAAGGTGTAAGACACGATCGCACTGTTGGCAGACTAGCGCATCACGTCCCGGGTAACAATTTGCAGATGCGCCTGTCCGGGTAGTCCGGGCTTAACTCGACGCGTAAATCCACTTATGATAACCGGCACACCAGTTTCCTTAGCGATACCGTTTACCTTGTCTATCGCTTACAAGAACAACATTTAGGGACTTCCATGTTCACGACCGTCAGTTCCGAAGAGCATCGTTTTCACTTTCCGGCCGGCGAACTCGCCGGCGGGCAACTGGTTCGCCCCTACGAGTGCCCGGAGCGCTGGGACTGCATACATCAGGCACTGAACGCCGCCGGTCACACCGACCTGCGACAACCGGACCCGTTCGACATATCGCTGGTTGAAAAAGTCCATACCCCCGAATACCTGGCGTTCCTGCAAACTGCATGGGACGAATGGCAGCGGGAAGGATTCGACGGCGAGGCAATTCCCACGGTATTCCCGGCGCGGCGGATGCGGCAACGCGTACCAGAGTATATCGACGGCAAGCTCGGTTACTATGCCATGGCAGTTGAAACCGCGATCACCGGTGGTACCTGGCAGGCAGCCCAAAGCAGTGCCGCGGTGGCAATGACCGCACAGCAACTGGTTACCGGCACGGATGCCGAGGTATTCGCACTGTGCCGCCCACCCGGCCACCACGCTGCGGCAGACCTATACGGCGGTTACTGCTTTTTAAACAATGCGGCGATTGCTGCTGAGGGATTTCTCGGCGCGGGTGCGGCACGTGTTGCCATTCTGGATATCGACTTTCACCACGGCAACGGCACGCAGGATATCTTCTACCAGCGCGATGACGTGCTGTTTATTTCGCTGCACGGCGACCCGATTCACGCCTTCCCGCACTTTTTGGGCTACGCGGATGAAACCGGCACTGGTGCCGGTGAGGGATATAACATCAACTACCCCATGCTGCCGGGCACTCAGTTTAACGCGTGGCAGGAGGCACTTACCGATGCAATGCGAAAGATCAGAAGCTACTCGCCGGACGCGCTGGTTATCTCACTCGGGGTGGACACCTTTGAAAAAGATCCGATCAGTTTTTTTAAACTCACCGGCGGCGACTTTACCCGTTGCGGTGAAATGCTTGCCAGCCTAAAGCTGCCGACCCTGTTTGTGATGGAGGGTGGTTATGCCGTAGAGGAAATCGGCACCAATACCGTGAATGTGCTCAATGGCTTCAGCGGGGCGGCGTAGACGGCCACTGATGATTGCAGCTATGCCAGTGCCTGCCCTCCCGATTTCGAACTTAATCGATTATCGGCGGACCAACCGGTGTTCGCGCAACCCGGCTGCAGTCCGCCCTGCCTTGTTCACTGTCAGCACTAATTCGTAACCGACTATCGACATGAGACAAAAACCCAGGCACTCAAGGCATTGTCGCAATGGCCATTAAAACCTACGGCTTGTCCTTCATGTCACGCTGGCAGTCCGCGCTGAACTCGGTATTGAACAAACAGACGGGCTCAGGTGAAAAAAGCCTGTCTGCAGAGCACCCGGCCATGCGCGCGAGTTGTGAAGCCTGCGACAAGCTGGAATCCGCCATCGCCGCCGGCCGCGACGGGGTGGAGATCGCCGAGGTAATTACCACCGGCGAACTGGTCTCCAAATGTGCCCATCTCTATGTCGGACTGGCCGCCGCAAAATTCACCGGCAACACCAAACGCGTGCATGAACTGGAAGCAGAGATTCGCTATTCGGTATGCGATCCGCTCTGGGCCAAAACTCTGCTGGAGTTTGACAACAACCACGAGCCCATTCCCTATCGACACTATGAGTCGCTCGACGATTATGTTTTACCGCTGGACGAACACAACCGCAGCAAGCTGAAGATTGCCTTCGTATCGGACTGGGGTACCGGTACACGCCTGGCAAAAAACGTGATGCGCCGCATAGGCGAACAACAGCCGGATATTGTGATCCACCTTGGTGATGTGTACTACTCCGGTACTCAGTCCGAAATGCAGGATCACTTCTTATCGATCGTGCGTGAGGTACTGCCACCAAAAACCCGTATATTTAACCTCGCCGGCAATCACGATTTATACGCCGGTGGTGCCGGCTATTACTGGTTACTTGACGAACTCGGCCAGCCGGCCAGTTACTTCTGTCTGCGTAACGATCACTGGCAGATACTTTCCATCGGTGCACCGCCACAGGTCGGCAAGCCGACCGACGCGATCTCCAGCATCCCGTCGATCGAACCGAAAGAAGTGCAATGGCACAAACATAAACTCGATACCGCCAACGGTCGCAAAACAGTGATGCTGTCGCACTACCAGTTGTTTACAGCGTCCGGCAATATCGGGCGCACGGCCGACAACCGGCCACTGGCATTGAACCCGGTACTGTACGATGCATTCAGCGATCACTTATCTGCCATCGATCTGTGGCTGTGGGGCCATGAACACAATCTCGTCGCGTTTGAACCATATGCCGGTCTCAGGCGCGGACGATGTATCGGCTCCGGTGCGATCCCGGTAGCGCTGCTGTGGCAACCTTACCGGCAGTTACACAACCTGTTTGTTCCGGAACCGTTTGATGCCGCCCCGGTAATGAACCTCGATTGCCAGCTCGGGCACGACGGCGACCACTACCACCACGCATTCGCCATGCTTTCTATCGACGGCGCGGCAGGTGAAATGAACTATTTTCAAGTCGACGGAGTCGAAGGAGACGCAGCAGTCATCTACACGGAATCACTGAATGACCACATCGTATGATGTTGTAATCCTCGGCGCCGGCGGGGGTGGTATTACCGCCGCATTTGAAGCGCAGCGTCGCGGTGCCAAAGTCGCACTGATCGAAAAGCACAAAATCGGTGGTGAGTGTACGCATTCCGGTTGCGTCCCGTCCAAGGCGCTGATCGATGTTGCCAAACACTATCACAGCATGACCAACTCAGCCGCACATGGACTGCACGCTGTGGACGTTCGCGCAGGCTTTGAGTTTAAAACTGCAATGGAACACGTGAAAAGTATCATTGACGGGGTCTACGCGCACGAGCAACCGCAACGGTTCAATGATCTGGGTATTGATACCTACATTCACCCGTCCGGCGCATCGTTTATTGACGACCACACGGTGGCCATTGGTGATGACACGGTGCGTGGAGAACAACTCATTATTGCCACCGGCTCCGGTCCCAGACTGTTGCCCACCAGCGCAGAAAATCCGGTTGAAACACTCAACAACGAAAATTTCTGGGCGCTGCGCAAACAGCCGGAAAGCATAGCCTTCCTCGGTGGCGGAGTGATTTCAGCCGAACTGGGTCAGTCACTCGCACGCTTCGGCACGAAAGTAAAAATTATTGACCGCCACACCCGTATCCTCGGCGCGATAGATCCGGACATCGCACAGCACCTGATCGATATTTTTGCACAGATGGGCATTGAAATGATCACCGGGGCCAATGCGACAGTATGCTCTCGCGACAGCAGTGGTAAAGTCTGTATTGACATAGAACAGCCGAACAACCAGACCGGTCAGCTGCTGGTGGATGAACTGTTTGTCGCCATTGGACGTGTCCCGAACATTGATGGACTTAATCTGGAAGCAGCGGGTATTGAATACACCCGCCACGGCGTCACCGTAAACGATAAAATGCAAACCAGCGTGCCGCACATCTGCGCTGTCGGCGATGTAGCATCGAGAGCCAAGTTCAGCCATGTCGCCAACTATCAGGCTGAAATCGTCGTGCGAAATATGCTGAAGGTATCAGACAGGGAGATCGAACTCTCACCCCTGCCGTGGGCAATCTTCACCGATCCGGAAATCGGCCACGTCGGCATGACTGAAGCCGAAGCCCGGGAAAAGCACGATGGCATACAAACTTTCAAGGTCGATGCCGCCACCGACCGGTTTATCACCGACAGTAAAACCGGTGGCTTTCTGAAAATCGTTATGGATTCAGATAACCGCCTGCTCGGTGCTACCGGCATCGGTGCGCATGCCGGTGAGTGGGTACAGTGTCTGACGCTGCCAATAAAGATGGGGCTCAAAGCCGAGGATATTGCCGATGCTATCTTTGCCTACCCGACCTACGCAGAAATCGTCAAGAAAGCCTGCTCACGTTTTCTGCGCACCAAACTGTAGCCTGCGGCCAGCCAGAATGGCCGCGCTGAATTAATCAGAGGTTCCCCAGCCTGCATAATTCATGGGGCGCCAGCTTAAACTGAATGAAACGTCTATGTACATAGTTTCAGAGTCGTAAAATTGGGTGATTCCGGAACGTAGCAGTGTGTCTATTCACCACCAGTAGAAAATATTGCTTCACATCTCGCCTGATCAAGCTCGGCACGTGGCAGGCCACGTTTCTCACTTGATCAGGCGACCTGTTTTGCACTATTCCCTCTGGATGGCGAATCTCCATAAATAATGCAGGCTAGGCTTTTCTGGTACTGATGCCCAGTATTCGAAACAACGGACAGAAATTCATCAGCGCAGTCACTATAAGAATCACCCCAGCTGCCAGCGCGATATAACTCAACGGGGAGCTCAGACCGGCACTGAGCACAGCCCACAAGGCGAGCGCAACACCAATAATCAGGCGGATTATTTTATCCACGGAACCTACGTTTTTTGCCATGTTGTTTCTCGAGTAAATGTGTACACTGAGATGGTACGACGCCCCGCCTGCGAACACCGTGACTTTGTCACGCGGCACACAGATATATCACCACACGTGACGTAAAACACGTGCGCCCTCAGTCAGAAGCCATGCAAACCGCGCTTTTATAATCAACAGACCCGGGGGTCGACAATCATCTCAGAAGTCCGGATACTTTTCTGATGAGCGCGAGCTACCACGACATCAAGCATCAGATTATTGCGGCAGGAAAAACGCAACGGCTTCCCGCCGGCGCCGTATTGTTCACTATGGATGACCCTTGTGAACACTACGTGCTGGTGCTTGAAGGGCAGATTCGTGTGGAGCTCTCCTCCATCACCGGGCAACAGCTGATGCTGTATCGTATTCATCAGGATCAGTCCTGTGTGCTCACCACCGCCTGCCTGATGAGCGGCAACAACTATTCAGCACAGGCCATCGCAGAAACCGATATCACAATAGCGCTGGTGCCGGCAGTGGTATTTAGCCACATGCTGGGAGAATCCGCCACGTTCCGACAATTTGTCTTCGACGGTTTTGCCGAACGCCTCACCACCATGATGCAACGCACCAGTGAGCTGACCACCTACAGTATCGACCAGCGCCTCGCCGCTGCACTCCTGGCAAGACTGAACAGCACAGGTGACCTCACCCTGACTATTACCCATGAAGAACTCGCCGTTGAAATCGGTACAGTGCGGGAAGTGGTCAGCCGGCGACTGGCGGCTTTTGAGCGGGACGGGTGGCTGAGGCGGCACCGAAAACAAGTAGAAGTAATTGACGCAGGTGCTCTGGAAGATAAGCTCGCCCTATGATGTGCGCCGCAGCACCTGTAGGGTCAGACATAAGTAAAATTCGAGCCGACAAGCTGTCGGCTCGAATATCACCCCTTCACACACACGACCTGCTTCAGGGTGTGCACAATTTCCACCAGATCAGTCTGATTTTCCATCACCGTGTCAATGTCTTTATAAGCACCGGGTATTTCATCGATAACACCGGCGTCCTTTCGACATTCAACACCACTGGTTTGTGATTTTAAATCACCGGTGGTAAAGGCTTTTTTGGCAGCGGTTCTGCTCATGGTTCGACCTGCACCATGAGAGCAGGAACAAAATGCATTCGCATTACCTTTGCCTTTGACAATATACGACTTCGCACCCATGCTGCCGGGGATAATGCCGAGCTCACCGTCACGGGCACTGATTGCACCCTTGCGGGTCAGAAAAACATCTGCACCAAAATGGTTCTCAATCGCCACATAATTGTGGTGGCAGTTGATCGCCTCTTTGGTCACAGTA
>CAZOXM010000154.1:4941-7749 GCA_964583825.1 uncultured Granulosicoccaceae bacterium | reverse complement strand
AAAAATCAGGACCGAGCGTGTCAATGAAATAGACAACCTCCTGACCCTGAATGGTTCGTAAATGGACGACTCAGCATTAAATACCGATATTCATCACATTTGGTTGAGCGATCGGCGATATCAACATTCGCATTCCAATAGGCACGCGTAAACTCAACCTGAGCACCTGTCTGTTGGTTAACGACCACCGGTATTGCTTGCTGGGCACTAACGGTTGACAGGGCCGTTGTTACGGCAAATAGTGTAGTTAACTGAGCGAGGACTTTCTGTTTGAATGGTCTGTTCAAAAGGCTTGAAAATAGTTGATTCATTGACGTAGTTTCGACATATAGCAGAATCAAGGCATGAATTTCGTCATGACGTATAAAATACTATCTCTTGCCATAAATATTCACACGCAGGCACACCGGGAAAATGCCGGAGAAACACGAGCTTCTCAACCTTGATCCGGACTAAAGCGACTTTTGGCGTGAACATCTGATGCCATCTGATGGCGATATCTTTCGCATCCACCTTTCTACACCGCTCATGGTCCACCTTGAGCACGATAGGGCGGTGTTTGGACATCACCCAAAAGGCAGCCACTCCAATGCAGCATATTGCGCCAGCCTGAGCAGATCATGTTCCACCCGGTGTTTGCGGAATAATTTTTTTGCAATGTATTATCACTTAGCCCTACTCTACCGTTGTAGCCATAGGCTTTTTAAATCACATCTGTAATTTCTCCGTCTGTGTAAGAGGGTAATGCAATGATGGAACATGTACATATTTGGCTGGGCAGATTTTCATCCGAGGATCGCATGCACCAATACATGGAGGAGCGCGAGGCTTTCCATTCAGGTGGAAATGGGACAGACATTGCATTAAATGAATTCATCGCAGATCAGGGCGGCACCTCCTTTGATCATGACTGGATTGAATATTTTTTCAATCCGCGGCGCAGTGTGAAATCGCTGCTGTCCAAGTGTTCCTACTCAGAGTCGTTCAAGCGTTCTGCATCTGCGGCGGCGACTAAACTGAATATAGAGAATCCAAACACCGTCATCATGTTAGACGCGAGTGAGGTTAGTCAGCCAAAATCTGCGAACGGGAGGGGGTATGAACTCGTTTATATCGGGAAGTTCCAAGCGTATGTAGAGAGTGGTGTTGGAGTCGAGGAATTAGATGACTACAGTTTGGATCTGAGTGGTCAAAATCTCACATCTATCCCAGATGACATATTTGAACGAACAGACCTTGAAACTCTGAATTTGTATAATAATGATTTAACAGAACTTCCTGATGCGCTTTTTAATCTGGTAAATTTGGAATCACTGACGATATCCAGCAACAAAATAAAGATTCTGCCTGGGCAATTCAGCAGGCTTGAAAAGCTGGAATCGCTACAGGCGGGAAGCAATTCAATTGAAGAAATAGGCGATGAAATTACATCGCTGCAGCACCTGAATACGCTGAATTTAACTAACAACAAAATCAGGAGTCTCCCCGACAGCATTGGAAATTTATCTTCACTTGAAGCTTTGATGCTTCCGGGCAATGAACTTGAGTACTTGCCCGAATCTATACTAAAGCTTGAGTACCTTATGCAGCTGACGCTATCAGAAAACCGTTTAAAGGAACTACCGAAAGGTATCAATAGCCTGGAACATCTAGTGTATCTAAGTGTTGACAATAATAGATTGTCTCATTTGCCGGAAAATCTGGGGTTACTCAAAAAATTAGAGAGCCTGGATATTGGTGGCAATTCGCTGGGAGAATTTCCTGCTGGCCTTTGTCGCCTATCTCAATTGACTCATCTTGATATGAACAACACCGGCATAGTCATGCTGCCAAACGAGTTTGCAAATCTGGAGTCAATTAGAGTAATCATGAACGGTGGCAAAGCGTTTGAGAACTTGAGTCCGGGGGTGGAAAGTCTTATCGCTGGCAAAGTCTATTGAGCACAGCTCCATCATTTGCGTGCGTGTCATGTTAAAGAACACCCTGGACGACCCAACAGTCTCACTTTTGATGCCGCACCATCACCGCTTCCGCGAAACCCCGCCCGACATCTGCATACAGATTAAAGCCCACACAACCAAGCAGCTCGAGTTCCGCGCGTTCATCCTCGAACCGGGAAGTGACTGCGATCATACCTGAGTACTTTAATTCGTGTGCGAGGTTAACCACTGCCAGGTGTTCACGATGACTGCTAAGGCTCACCAGCAGTATGTCACAGTCTGCGACACACGCACGTTCCCAGAAGTCCCGATCCGAGGCGTCTCCGTGAACACACCGAAACCCCTGCGCCTTGAGTTGCTCTGTACGTTCAAAGTTCTCTTCAACACCAACCACCTGCCCCGGATACTCTGTCTGCAGATACTGATAGGCATCCCGCCCTACCCGTCCCATGCCCAGCAATACCACCCGTGCATCGGATATGGTTTCAACCTGTTCTTCGGGCAGGCGTTCCTTTTCATGTTTTTGCAGTTGTGTTTTACGTGACAGAAACCAACGGTGCACCTGACTATTCAGTGGTGTGGCGACAAAAAACGACAGTGCAATAGCCAGCGCCAGCGTTACCAGCCACTCATTGCTGATCCAGCCCTCTGACGCGGCGATGGAAGCGACGATGAGTCCAAATTCGCTATAGGTTGTGAGGCCGATACCGGCAAGCGTTGCTGTGCGCGCACGCAGCCGGAAAACGGTAAACAAGGTAAAGTAGATAATGGGGCGCAGCATCAGCACCACCAGAAGCGCTGCTGCAACGATCAGCATCTGGGCCGATGGCAGCCCCGCATAGCCGATCTGCAGGAAGAACCCAACCAG
>CAZOXM010000154.1:2374-4841 GCA_964583825.1 uncultured Granulosicoccaceae bacterium | reverse complement strand
AGCGGGTGCGAGTATATAGCGCTTCAGCAGTACATCCACCCGCAACTTCAAACCGATGGTAAACAACAGCATCGTGACACCGAGGTCGGCAATCGGGTTGAGCTGTTCGGCCGAGCCAACAGACAGCGCTGCACAGACAAAGCCTGTGATCAGATAGCCGAGCATGGGCGGATAACCGAGCTGGCGGAATCCGAGCCCTGCAATAAAGGCGAAGAACAGAACCATCGCGATTGCGCTCATCGCACTGACGCCCTGAGTCGCCGCGTGTAGATTACCGGGTACAAGACGACCTGCCGGAGAACATTGCGAACCAGCGTGTATTCTCTATTCGAACCCGCTCATCGACGATTACAATAGAAAAAATTGTGCGTGGCCCGCAGGCGGGAGCCGGAATAAAGCGGTCGACGGTTACACAGATAGTCAGACCATTCCCTTGCCGGCATCACTGCCCTGCGCCAGCCTTCGCCGCCGCAGCACCCAGCTGAAAATCAGCGCCAGCGCGATCACCAGAAAGGACAGACTCGTGGTCACCGTACCAAGCGCGTAGATACTCGGGTCGGTCACCGTCGTGGTTAGCCCGCGCAATTCCAGTGGCAGCGTATTCAGCCCGCCAATTGCCTGCGACGAGCGGGCCAGCTCGTCGTAGCTCAGGGTAAAGCCGAACAGCGCCACACCGACCAGGGACGGCGCGATAATCGGCAGCACCGCCTCGCGAAACGTAGTCCACGGGCCGGCCCCCAGATCGCGGGCGGCCTCCTCGTACATTGGATCGAAGCGATTGAAGACCGCAAACATGATCAACAGGCCAAATGGTAGTGTCCAGGTGAGCTGCGCCCCCATGCCGGAGGAAAACAAACCCATGGTGGTCGTAAACTCTTGCACGATCCACTCAACCTCATTGGCCTGCCCCCACGCTTTCAGTGCATCGTCAATCAGGCGAAACTGCAGCGCCACCCCAAGGCTCACCACAATGGAGGGCACGATAAGACTTGCCACTGTGATGTAGAACAGTGGTGTCGAGCCAAAGAACCTGTGCCGGAACGCGAGCCCCGCCATCAGGCTGAAGACCACCGTAATGATCATCACCACCAGACCGAGGGCAATGGAACGGCGAAATGCACGCCAGATATCCACCACCCCAACCCCTTCCCAAAGCGTCTTGAACCAGTGCGTAGACACCCCGTTCATCGGAAAGGTCAATCCGCCCTCAGGACCCTGAAATGACAACACAAAGATCGTTATCATCGGTCCGTACAGAAAGACCAGGAACAGGGTAAAGAATATACCAAGCGCAATTTTTGTTGATCGACTCGCCACTACAGTTCCTTCCTGACATCGACAATGCGGGTCATCGCCACAATGATAAGCAACGTCAGCAACAACAGAATGACCGCATTGGCGGCAGCTGCCGGAAACTGCAGGTAACTCATTTCCACCTGTATGATCTTGCCGATTGAGGCGATCTGCTGCCCACCCATGACACCGATGGTAATGAAATCACCCATGACAATAGTAATCACGAAGATGGAACCGATAGCAATACCGGGCTTGCACAACGGGATCACCACATTCCACAGCGTTTTCCAGCCGCCGGCACCGGCATCATAGGCCGCTTCCATCACACTGCGATCGATACGCAACATGGAATTAAAAATAGGCACCACCATGAACAGTGTGTACAAATGTACGAAAGCGAGCGTGACCGAGAACCCCGAATACAACAACCACTCGATTGGCTCGTTAATAATGCCGACTTTTAACAGCCCCTGATTGACCAGGCCGTTGCGCCCGAGCAGAGGGATCCATGAGATCATGCGGATCACGTTGGAAGTCCAGAAAGGGATTGTGCAAAGCAGAAAAAGCGCGATCTGAAGCGGCAGTGAGGTCACGCAAAACGCCAGAAAGTAGGCCACCGCAAACCCGATTACCAGCGTCAGAATCCAGGTGAGGAAAACATACTTAAACGTCGACACGTAGGTCGCGAACGTGGTGCAGAGATCGGGAAGCTTTGCGATGCAACCGCCGAAAATATCTTCATAGTTGGTGGTAATAAAATCGGGAATGATCGAATATTCGGTGTAATCCCAAAAGCTCACCACCACCACAAGCACCAGCGGCGCCAGAAAGAACAGCACGAACACCAGACTGTATGGCAGCGCCAGCAGATACGGCGTCACAGGGTTGCGAAAGCTCATGGACGCTTGCACTCAATGGCAAGCATTACAACCACACTGGCAGGCACGATACGGATTCTCGCTCATGAATAACGCCCCCGACCGGGCGCTGTGAAATAGTACTACAACTTCCTTTGAGCACGCACAACGAAGCATATGAGTACGACAGGTGTGCTGTCACACCGGTAACCGCTCAGAGTGCGCCTGTCGCGCTCATAGGCGAGGCGTGCGCGCGCAACATACAATGGTATTTGAGCACGCACAACGAAGCTTATGAGTGCGACAGGTGTGCT
>CAZOXM010000154.1:0-2274 GCA_964583825.1 uncultured Granulosicoccaceae bacterium | reverse complement strand
CATACAATGGTATTTGAGCACGCACAACGAAGCTTATGAGTGCGACAGGTGTGCTGTCACACCGGTAACCGCTCAGAGTGCGCCTGTCGCGCTCATAGGCGAGGCGTGCGCGCGCAACATACAATGGTATTTGAGCACGCACAACGAAGCTTATGAGTGCGACAGGTGTGCTATGTGCGGTTACGCTGCGATGAACTCATTCCACTTACGCACCATATACTTATTCTCATCCATCACCGCATTCCAACAGGCCACGCCGCCCATGCGCTCTTCGTACGAGCCGCCATCGCGCACGTCACCGGCAGAGGCGAGCTTCTGTCCGGAAGGTGACATGATGTCCTGTGCGGCCGGCTTGCCGAGCATCCAGTAATCCCACTCGTACGCTTCCATGTTGGCTTCAGCCGTTGACAATACCGCGGAGTAGTAGCCCTGACGATTCAGATGGGCACCGGCCCAGCCCGACAGGAACCAGTTAATGAACTCATAGGCCATATCTGACTTGTCGCCTTTGATAGTGGACGGCAATGCAAAGCCGGCGGCCCAGGCACGGTAACCTTCCTCAAGCGGCTGATATACGCAGTCGATACCTTTGGAACGAACTGCCGTAATGGCCGGTGACCACATAGACTGGATAACCACCTCACCGGAAGCCATCAGGTTGACGCTTTCGTTGAAGTCCGACCAGAAGGCGCGGAACTGCCCTTCTTTTTTCGCTTCAGTCATGATCTTCATGGTCAGATCAATTTCTTCTTTGGTCATATTGCCCTTGTCCGGGTAAGTGTATTCACCCATGGACTCAACGACCATTGCCGCATCCATAATACCGATAGATGGAATGTTAAGGATCGACGCCTTGCCCTTAAACTCGGGGTTCAACAGTTCAGACCAGTTGCTGATCGGCCGGCCGATCAGGTCGGGGCGAATGCCAAGCGTATCGGCGTTGTAGACGGTCGGGATCAGCGTAACCCACTGCGTTGGCTCCGCGGAAAACTCCTTGGACTTCTCCCCGGTGAGGTAAAACACTTTTTTCGGTGCGGTGCCCTGGTCACCGATTTTCTTGCCCCCGATTTCCCCTTTGGTAAAAGCCGGAGTAATTTCATCGAACAGTTTGATCTTGTTCGCATCCATACCCAGCAGGTTGCCGGACGGTACCAGCTTCTTCAGACTGAAGTACTCAGTGTCCACCAAATCAAAACTGTTCGGCTGCGTAATAATGCGCTTGGTCACTTCATCAGTGGTTACCGGGATATACTCAATGGTGATACCGAGGTCTTCTTTAGCCTTCGCTGCGATTTCAGCAGACTGATTTACTGCTGTACCCAGATAACGCAGCACCCGCTTGTCCTGCGACATGACATACGGGGCCTTCCCCCCGAGGAATGCGACCGTGGCAGCGCCGGCGCCGGTCTTTAACAGCTTACGTCGGTTTTTATTGATGGTTTGACTCATCAAAGTCTCCATGTAGTTAGAAGTAAAAGCGACGAGCTGCAGCGCAAGCCATCGCTAGTGTGGTACTGGTACAGAAAATCTATGAACATCCTCAGCCGCCCAATGCAGACTGATGGAATCCCCCGGTTCGCAGGGCTGTTGATTAAATTCCGATTCACGCGCGGTAATCACCACCGGACCATGCACACTTTCAACCGACAGCCGCACATCTCTGCCGAGGTACTCGACACTCTTCACGGTGGCATCGCCACCGCTTGAATAGCGCATATGGTCCGAGCGCACGCAGCCCTTGCCGTCATCGGTGCTGATCACGTTGTGCCCGCCAATAAACCGGGCCACAAACTCACCGACCGGCTGATTAAACAGTGCCTGCGGAGATCCACTCTGCTCTATCCGCCCGTTGTTCATCACGACAATCAGGTCAGACAAAGCCATCGCTTCATCCTGACTGTGTGTGACATGAATAAATGAGATGCCCAGCTCGCGCTGCAGCGATTTCAGCTCACTGCGCATCGCAGTGCGAAGGTACGGATCGAGCGCTGACAGCGGTTCGTCGAGTAGCAGCAGCTTCGGTTGGGTGATCAGCGCTCTGGCCAGCGCAACCCGCTGCTGCTGCCCGCCGGACAGTTGTGCAGGCCGCCGTTTCGCATAGTCCGACATTTGCACCATTTCCAGCATTTCCACGGCCTGCCGACGTCGATCATCTTTGGCCACCGCGCGCATTTTTAAGGGGAAGGCGACGTTGTCTGTGCAGTCGAGGTGCGGAAACAGCGCATAGTTCTGAAACATCATGGCTGTACTGCGTTGCGCAGGGCGCAGACCGGC
>CAZOXM010000153.1:0-7821 GCA_964583825.1 uncultured Granulosicoccaceae bacterium | reverse complement strand
CAGAACAAATGACAAGCTCTCAAATGACCACACTGTTTGCTCCAGTACACTAGCGCAATAGTTTTTCAACACCCTGTTAGTATGCACGAGGTTGGGCGATTCCGGCAGTGTGTGTGCCGGTGGGTCCGGTTTTCCCTAATCGGCCACTTGAGCGTGACGGGGTATGCCCTCAGGTTGATCCCAGGGGCTGGCAAAACCGTAGTCGCGTTGAACCGCGGCTCGATTTACAGGTCCTACCAATAAGGTCGCGGCGCGACTTCTTTCCTTCTGGCTCATCAGGTAACGATACATGAAATTAACCTCTTTCGTCCTCGCAGCAACGCTTGCATCCGGAGCGGTCTCTGCCGCCGATTTGTCGGCTGTACCATCCGGCAGTTACCAGGTCGATCCTACGCACGCTTATATCCGCTTTCAATATAACCACCTGGGGCTGTCAAATCCGATACTCGGCTTTGAAAAGTTCTCTCTGTCGATGGATTTGGATACCGAGAATCCGACCAATACGACCGTGGCGCTGGATATCGAAACTGAAAGCGTACAGACGGGGTCGGACATATGGCACGACCATATCACCGGTGAAAAATGGTTCGATGCAGACAATAACCCCAATATCACGTTTAACAGCACAGAGGTCACCGCCAACGACGATGGCACCTACAATGTGACCGGCGATCTGAACATTAAGGGTGAGATACATCCGGTCACTCTGCAGGTGACAGTCAATGGTGCGACGATGCACCCGATGGCCAATAAGCCGGTCGTCGGTATCACGGGCTATGGCGGGCTGATGCGCTCACAGTGGGGTCTGGGTGCCAATGCGCCGTTTGTCAGCGACGAAGTGAAGCTTGAAGTCCAGGCTGAATTGTTCAAGAGCGAGTAAAAGCGGCCGCTGGTCAGCACTGTGCGTCGTGGTCGCAGTGCTGGCACAGCAGCTTATTGAAAAAATCATTGCTCCGGGTGCTAACAGGATGTTGAAAAACTATTGCGCTAGGTCTGAGGGCGTTAAATTCCCCCTCAAAATGCTCATTTATAACCCATAAACTGCGCTTTTTCGGGGAAATTTGCCTACTCAGACCTTCGCTCATCACGTTTTTCAACACCCTGCTAAGCTTCTGAACTCACGTCGCGACCTGCACCTGTTAATCCATGGCAACAAAAACCAGTACCGAACGATATAACGCTGTTGCAGTCAGTCTGCACTGGCTGATCGCCTTGCTGATAATCGGGCTCATCGTCGTCGCTAAAATATCGCATTCACTCGATGAAGATGACCCGCTCAGGTTTAACCTGATTCAGTGGCACAAATCGTTTGGCATTGCGGTGCTGGCGCTGGTGCTGCTTCGGATAGTCTGGCGTCTGAGTCATAAGCCACCCGCCCTGCCGCAACACATGAAGGTTTGGGAAAGACTCGCAGCATCGACGGGTCACCTGGGGCTATACGGGCTGATGCTTGCGATGCCGCTCACCGGCTGGGCGCTGGTGTCTGCGTCCCCGCTGAATCTCGCCACTGAGCTGTTTGGTCTGATTCCATGGCCGCACCTTCCGTGGCTTGAAAACAGCCCGGACAAGGAAGTGTGGGAGTACCGCTTCAGCATGTCGCATTACTGGCTGGGTAATGGATTGATGCTGCTGGTGGCAGTCCACGCGGCTGCCGCTTTGCGCCATCAGTTTTTTCTGCGTGACGGCGTGTTGTCACGCATGACAATAGCCCGTGGCGATCAAAACGGCGGACTGGTGTTCGGTGTTGTTTTGCTGGCTGCCGGCGCACTCGCCCTGCTTGCACTGGTTGATCGGCAAAGCGGTCAGGCGTCCGTTGGCGCGACGATTCCGAGTACTGCTGATGACGGCACAGTGTCGGACGGCATAGCGTCGGACGGCGCAGTGACTTTCAGCGAAGTGGGGTTTATCGCATCTCAACTCGGCGACCCGGTGGAGGGTGTATTCACAGACCATGAGATTCGGCTGGAACCGACTGACGTACCGCCGCAGCAGGCCACGCTTCGTGCGACGGTAGAGACAGGCAGTGTGTCGACCGGTGACGGGCAAATCGATGCAACTGTTGTCACTGCCGAGTGGTTCGCCGCTGAGGCCCATCCGCAGGCTACCTTCACATCAACCTCCATCTCTTCGGCCGCTGTAGGCAGCTACGAGGTCAGCGGTTTGCTCACAATTCGCGGCAAGGCGGGGGAGGTCACTTTTCCGATGCAGCGGCAGGGAGCGGCGTTCAGCGGTGAGTTGACGATAGACCGGCGCGACTTTGGTGTCGGGGTCGACGGGCAGGATGAGTTTGTCGCCCCTGAAGTCACTATCTTCTTCCGCTTCAATCTCTAGCGTTATTGTCTCGCATCATGCGGTTGATGTTATTGGTCGCAACCGGTCGGAGAAAAGCCGATGGCAATCCTTAAAAAAACAGCACTACGCGGTCGCGTGGATGCATTGCTGCTGCATCGCACCGGGCGCGATGATATTACCAGTGAATCAGTCGACTCTGTACAAGCGTCCTTTGCCGGTTTTGAAGGGGAGTCGCACAGTGGTCTGACGCGGGAGTCCTGCGTCCGCGTCAAGCAGCAGTACCCGGTCGGCACCAGTATTCGCAACACGCGTCAGATTTCGATGGTGTCGCTCGAAGAGCTTCAGCAGGTAGCGAAGGCCCTCGATATTGCGGCGATAGCACCGGCATGGCTGGGGGCAAACATCGGTGTCAGCGGGATTCCGGATTTCACCAGCCTGCCTCCCTCCAGCCGGCTGATCTTCGAGGGCGGCGTGTCGCTGGTGATCGATATGGAAAATGAACCGTGCGTGTATCCCGCCCGTGTTATCGACGGACACTATCCGGGGCACGGTAAACACTTCGTCAAACACGCAAAAGGCCGGCGTGGGATCACCGCATGGGTTGAGCGGGAAGGGCAGTTATCACACGGTGAATTTTTTACCGTGCATATGCCGTCTACGCGTCCTTATCCAGCGGCAGAATAAAGTACGAAACTTTATCTTCAGCTGTAGTAGGGATATACAAACTCAAGGTACTCACCACCGATTTCAATGAAGTCGCCACCCGCCAGTTTTATCTCTATTCTTGGCGTAACCCCTTTCCCATTGTGTTTAATCGGCTGTGACTGTGCATTCATGGGGAGGAAGTAATAACCGGTTTCCTTCTTTGCTATTGCACCGATGTCGCCACCGGATTTGCCCACTGTGGTCAGCGGCTTTTCAAGTGGCACGAAAGATCCGGATTTGCTGCCGGACGCGACCCGCAGAGCAGCCACCTCCGAAATGATCTGTTCCATGTGAGGTTCGATAATCGGTGCGACCGGCTTCATGGAGGTGACATTTTGCATCGCTTCGGGTACCGGCGGCGTGCTGGTGTAGGTTTCGGAATACTTGATGGTGTAGGTGCCAATGCGAATTTCATCGCTGTGCAGTAACACGTGCCGGTCGATCTTTCTGCCATTAACCAGTGTGCCGTTGGTGCTGGCCAGGTCTTCGATGATCAGGCAGCCCGAATCCGATACCACGCTGGCATGATAGCCACTGACAGACAGGTGCGGCAGGCACAACGCATTATCGCGCCGCCGGCCGATGGTCACCGTTTCATCGGTCAGGCCCAGCGAGGTAGATTCTCCGGTTTCGGCGGTGATGATCAGTTGTGGCATGGCGTCGCTGGTCAGTTTTGCGGTTGGCCGGAGACACTAGCACAGACCTTCGAGTGCGGGCAGATCGTAAAGATTTCGATACAGAAGTGTTTGCGCCTGAGGCGCGCCGACAGCGAGGCGGCTACAGGTCCGACGAGGTGGTCACGGGTATTTTTATCGCCTGACCGGCCTGCAGGTGGTTTTTCTTCCAAAGGGAAGGATTCCATTTCTTGAGATCGCTGATGCTCAGTTCAAACTTCCTGCTGATCGACACGAGGGTCTCACCGGGCAGCACTCGATAGTTCAGCAGATGCTGCCGCACGTCGCCATCTGATTCCCGACCGATATAGGCGACGATCAGTTCATCGCCTGGTTGAATCGGTTTGTCGCTGCGGCCGCTCCAGTCGAGCAGCGTTTCGACATCGGTATCCAGCCCGCGCGAGACTTTCCACAAACTCTCACCGCGGGTGACGGTGTGGGATTCGTACACATATTTTTTATACGGTTTAAACGGCAGTCGCTGTGAGGACCGGGGCAGGTAGGCGTCAGGTACCACCCGGTATTTTAAATCGCGATCGCTCAGCAGCGCATAGTCTGCGGGTGTTGCGAGGGTGCCGACGGGTCCGAGTTTGTCATCCCGCAGTGCCATTATCAGCGCGTCGGCGCTCAGTGCCGGCAGCGTAATGTGATAAGGGCCGCCTTTCGGAATGGCCTTTTCGATATGGCCCGGGTTGAGACGTTCGAGATCGCTGACCTGGCCGCCAATGATGTCGGCAATGGCAGCAAAACTCAGCGGGCGTCCCACTGCAATGGTGTCAATCGCCTTGCGGTTGGCGATTGGTGGCAGCTCGAGCCCATACTGTGCCGGAGAGCCGATGACACGCGTTGCGGCGATGATTCGAGGGACGTAATTACGCGTTTCTCTGGGTAGCTCAAGGTTCCAGAACACGGGATCTTTACCGGCATTTCTGGCGCGAGTGATGGCTGAACGTACGTTAGTCGGGCCCGTATTGTAGGCTGCCAGTGCGAGCAGCCAGTCACCGTCAAAGGTGTCGTTCAGCTTTTTCAGATAGGTGATCGCTGCACGGGTCGAGTCCACCACGTCTTTGCGACCGTCGTAGTTTGCGGAAATTGACAGGTCGAAGGTTTTTGCGGTGGCCGGGATAAACTGCCATACGCCGACCGCGTTTTTTCCGCTGCGCGCGTGTGGGTTGTAGGCACTTTCAATTAATGGCAGCAGCGCCAGATCCAGCGGTAGCCCGGCGCGGTCGATTTCGTCGACAATAAAATACAAAAACGGCTGCGCGGTGGCGAGGTTACTGCGCAGCGACGTCAGCCCGGACTGGAAGTAACTGATCTGGGCGTCGATATCGGCATGTTCGATACCGGTGAATTCGAAACGGGTTCGCAAGCGCTGCCAGAGGCTCTGCTGTAACAGGCCCGGCGGCAGCACGGCGTTGTCGTCGACGTGAGCGAGCGACGGCCCGCTGCGACCGGCCAGATTGGCTATTGCCCGTTCCAGTTCGGTGCTCGAATTCCCGGCAGCACCGGCGCCAACGCTCACCAGCAGCGCCAGCCCCGCAGATATCTTGGCCAGAATTCTCATAGTTCCCAGACGATCGATACGCTCGTTTTTATTATACGGCAACCTGCACTTCGGGTTGCTTGCCGTGACTGCGGGCTGCGCGGGTGATCCGCGCCCCGCGATAGAGTATATTCAACCTATGGCAAATTTCAGAAAAAACACACCTTCCTGGTTGGAGGCGCAGCCGCAGCTTCGTCACTGGTACGAGTCGACGCTGGGTCAGGCGGTGCTGGATACGGTGGCGAACAAGTTCGACGATATTCTGCCCGGTATTTTCGGCTACCAGGGCGTCCAGGTCGGGCAGATCGCGCCCGGCAGGGAGCTGCTGGCGAGCGCCGGCCTGCATCGGCGAATTGTCGTTGACAGCAGCGCAGAGGAGTCCGGCAGTCATATTACCGGTGAACTCGAACATCTGCCGATCAGCAACAATTGCGTGAATCTGGTGTTTTTTCCGCATTCGCTGGAGTTTTGCTCGAGCCCGCACGGCGCTTTGCGCGAGGCGGACAGGGTACTCACGGCAGACGGCCATCTGCTGATCATGGGCTTTAATCCGTTCAGTCAGTTCGGTTTGCGGCGCGCGATCGGTCGGTCTGTTCCGTGGTCCGGTCAGACCTACAGTCGCGATCGGATTCAAGACTGGCTGTCGGTTCTCGGCTTTCGCGTGGTGACCACAGAGACGGTTTTCCTTCGTCCGCCGGTCAACAAGGCGAGGATGCTCTCCAGTACCCGTTTTCTGGAGCGCACGCAGCGCTTGCTCGGCTTCGCCGGTGGTGTCTATCTGATTCACGCGAGAAAACAGTCCATCCCGATGTCACTGTCGCGGCAGCAATGGCTGCAGCCTCGGGGCCGGCTGGTGCACGGTGCCTTCGCCCAGCACGCGAGCCGAGTGGCGGCGCGAGTGCGCACCGAGTCCCACGACAAAGACAACAAAAAGTAAGAGATGCCATTGGAACCGAGTCGCCACCTGCGACAGGTTGTGCTCGACACCGAGACCACGGGGCTCGAGGTCGCGCAGAACCATCGCATCATAGAAATCGGCGCGGTGGAAATCGTCAATCGCCGCCTCACCGGCAGACATTACCACCAGTATATTCAACCGGACCGTGCGATTGATGCCGGTGCACTTGAGGTGCATGGCATCACGGAGGAGTTTCTCGCAGACAAACCGCGTTTTGGCGAGATTGCCGATGCGTTTCTCGACTTTGTGGAAGGCGCGGAGGTGGTCATTCACAACGCGGCATTTGATGTGTCGTTTCTCGACTACGAATTGCGACTGTGTGCTGCCAACACACGTATGGATATCAGCTGTGTTGAGGTAACAGACTCCCTGGAACTGGCCCGTCGTCAGTATCCGGGGCAGCGCAATTCGCTGGATGCATTGTGCAAGCGACTCGGCATAGACAACGCACGGCGCACGCTGCACGGTGCATTGCTCGATTCTGAAATACTCGCCGAAGTTTATCTCGCGATGACCGGCGGGCAGTCCGCGATGGTGTTTGAACTCGACGCCACCGCCGGCGGCACCAATCAGGTCATCGAAATTGACCCCGCTACTTATCCGCAAACCCCGGTGGTGAAAGCCTCAGCAGAAGAGATGGCAGCACATCAGCAATGGCTGGCCAGACTGCAAAAAGAATCGCCTGAGGGGTGTGTCTGGGATGCACTGGCGTAAAGTAGGCAGAGCCAGGTCTGCGGGCGCCGGATTCTCTCGCAATGTGCTCATTGATCACCTGTAAACCGCGCTTTTCAGGCAGCCAATTTTCAGTGATTAGAGGGCCTGCTCAGACGTCGCTCACGACGTTTTTTAACCGTGCTTCATGATGCGCGCTTTCTCGCGGTTCCAGTCGCGTTCTTTTTCACTGGCGCGCTTGTCGTGGGTCTTTTTACCTTTGGCGAGACCGATGTCTATTTTCACGCGGGATCTTTTCCAGAACAGGCTGAGTGGCACCAGCGTATAGCCCTTGCGTTCGACCAGCCCCGTCAATTTACTGATCTCGCTGCGATGCAGGAGGATTTTTCTGTCCCGGAGCGGGCGGGCCACGACATGCGTTGACGCCGACAACAGCGGCGTGATGTGGCAACCGTACAGCCAGGCCTCACCATTGCGTATCATCACGTAGCTTTCGGTGAGTTGTACACGCCCGGCGCGCAGGCTCTTTACTTCCCATCCTTGAAGTACCAGCCCGCCTTCGTAGGTGTCCTCGATCAGGTAGTCGTGGCGGGCGCGCTTGTTTGTGGCGATGCGCGATGAGTTGTCGCCCTTCTTTTTTTTCTTCGGTTTGGCCATATCCTGAAACTTATGAGGGCGGTATAAACTTGACCGCGCTGCCTGTCTGTCTGCCGAGCAGACTCCCAGTGTAGTGTGCCATGCTACGTCTGCGAATGAGAGTTTGATTTTCGGCCCGCACCGGGGCGAAGCTCGCAGGGATTGGTTGCTCCCTTTTCGAGGGGGCAGCGCGGGTGTGGGCGAAAAAAGCAATTGATAAAAGTGCCGGCACGACTTTCATAAATGGGGCGGGTTTACGAAAACCACAATGGCAAAGAAAACAATGCACTTTTATCTATCGACTCATTTTGAATACTTTGCACGTCACGCTACACTAA
>CAZOXM010000152.1:0-8112 GCA_964583825.1 uncultured Granulosicoccaceae bacterium | reverse complement strand
CAACCGTTGTTACCGCTCACGCCTCCGGGGTCGGATTGGTCTCAATGCGCGTGCACGAGAATGCCCTGTTACAACCCTACATAATAGTTCCACTCATAATAATAACCTATAGTGATATCTGCTTGAATGACGATAACAGCGTCTGTCATTTTCTTCACGGCTTTGGCATGGGCGTTGTAGCGCTCCAGATGAGTTCGGAAAGTTGCAGTCGCGCTTTTAGTGTGCGACCGGTCGGGAGGCAATCAAATCCTACGAGGAATCAGTACTCACAATGACGCAGGACAAGGAAGATTTTCTAATAAAGAAGCCGTCGGAAATTCGTTCCCTGCTTCGCAATCTAGTGGAATCCCATCAGCTCGTGTCCGTGAGCCCCGAGCATCTGGAAATCTGCAGTATTTCAGTAATTAATGAGGTCTGTTCCGATGGGCAGTCTTTTCTACTCGATTCAGTTCGAGATACGGTGGTAGACAAGCGAATCAACGAAGGATCCGTGTTTTCAATCATAACCGCTTTTAACGGAATAGAGGTGCGGATAGAAAACCTAAAATCATCCAGCGTAGTGCGCAGCGGGGATTTGGTCAACTACAAGATAGATCTTCCATCGCAAATTTATTATTTACAGCGTCGCGGCACCTTTAGAGCACCGGTGCCGGTAATGATGGGTATATCGGTATCGATCGGCCATAACCCGGATGATAAAAACTCCGCCATAAGAGATTTGACCATCGAAAATGCACAACTCATTGACATTTCGGTTAGCGGATGTGCGTTATTACTGCGTGCGGAGGATGCCACGGACCTTACAAATTGTAACAGCCCACTGACGCTTCATGTCAAGGTCGCGGAGACAAATGAGACAATCGTGCTGGAAGCTCTGGTGAGACATAACCGTGAAATAAAGCGTTCGTCCACCTGCCGCGTTGGCTGTGAATTCGTGGACCTGACACCCGCAGCAATCAATCGTATTGAACAACTCAACGCTATGTTTCAACTGTCCGCCCGTCGTAAGCGTGCGTGATCTTTAGCGTTAATAATTGAACCTTGCATGCGGGAAAGGTAAAACGCCCCTCACCTGGCTATCATCCAGTGTGGCGAGCGCAGCGACGCTCGTGGCCCAGGGCCAGTTGATAGCGCGATTTTTTGAGGGGGGATGGCGGCGTACAGAAGCGTAATTTAATCAGGCCACTGAACGGTTATGGAATACCGCTTTGCTGAACTCACCGACGTACATTCATACGCCGGCCCGGCATAACTCGAAAACCACCGAAAAGCCTGTAGAAATTGCTTGCAACCCGGTCCGTGGGTCTATGCAATTCTTCCGACAAATCCCTGTGTCGATTCAGGCAGCCCT
This sequence comes from uncultured Granulosicoccaceae bacterium, assembly GCA_964583825.1. Classification (GTDB taxonomy): domain Bacteria; phylum Pseudomonadota; class Gammaproteobacteria; order Granulosicoccales; family Granulosicoccaceae. The sequence goes on along the minus strand of CAZOXM010000152.1, from coordinate 6,761 downwards.
GCTGTCGTAGGCATATGCCCTTAGACCAGAAGCTTTGCGTCCCACTCTTTCGAGCGGTTTGCCTTTTTCTGCGACAGACCATTCGTTGTCTACTGAATGTAGACCCGCCGAAGGCATGTAACGATCCGTGTAACAGATCATCCGATGATCACCACCTTGCATCCGTTGCAAGGCTGCCAATGGCCGAATGCTGCAAGCCACCCAGGGTAGAAGTGGCGCTGTCTGCCGCAATTAGTTTATTGCAAAGCTTGCGCCAGATCACATGATTTTTGAGTAGCAGTTATCGTTAAAGTGCCCCGGCCTCTATTCTCAATGAGGTGTTGCCTGGCGGGAAAAACACAGACCGCAATGCTAAGACGGCAGGCCCGACCGGTGCGCTATTGCGCACCGGCCTTTTCAGGCTTTACTGTACCACCCTCAACTTGCGGTTCTCGGCATTGTCCAGTCCCGTGCTGCCTGCACCCTGTTCCGAAGTAGCGAAGAACTCAATCATTTTGATCAGGCTTCTAGCCTGTTCGCTGGCCGACTGACTAGCGGCCGACGCTTCTTCAACCAGCGCGGCATTTTGCTGTGTCGCCTCATCCAATTGACCAATAGCGGTACTGACCGAACCGATGCCGTCCGACTGTTCCTGACTCGCTTCAGAAATCTCGGAGACGACATCTGCAACCTTCTTGACTTCTGCGACAATATGATCAAGCGTTTTGCCTGACTGATTGACCAGCTCTGCACCCTTGCCTACCCGCTGGACGCTGTCTTCAATCAGCTCCTTAATCTCTTTTGCCGCAGTAGCACTGCGACCGGCGAGATTTCTAACTTCACTCGCAACGACAGCAAAGCCGCGCCCCTGCTCACCCGCTCGAGCCGCCTCAACGGAAGCATTCAGTGCGAGTAAATTGGTCTGAAAGGCAATATCATCAATCACACCGATAATATCAGAGATCATTCTGCTGGATTCATTGATCTCACCCATTGCAGAGACCGCTTCTCCAACGACTTCTCCGCCCTTTTGAGCGTACCCCATGGCGTTAAGTGCGAGTGTTTTGGCCTGCTTTGAATGCTCTGCGTTTTTCAACACAGATTCGGTCATTTCGACCATACTGCTGGAGGTTTCCTCCAGACTGGCGGCGGCTAGTTCAGTCCTGCGACTAAGGTCGATGTTGCCCGAGTTGATTTCGCTGGCGGCCGAATTAACGGTACCGGCGACTGAACGGATGTTATAAACCACATCCATCAGTTTCTCGACCGTTACATCGGCATCCCGCTTAACATCTGCCAGCGCACCCTGATAGTCACCCTTGATGGTTCTGGTGAGATCACCACCAGACACAGCACTCAGAAACTCACTGACGTCCGCTACAAATTTCTGATTAACATCCAGTAGTCCATTGATACCCTGTGTTAAACTTAGGTATATCCCCTTCTTTCCGGTTTCGTTCACACGCGCGGTCAAACAACCCTGGTTTGCTTTTGTCACAACATCGTCAACTTCATCCATCACAAGTCGATCAACCGTAATGTCCTGCCACTCAACAGAAGAGCCGACCCGCTCGCCGCTGTCAGAGTACATAGCATTAAATACCAGGTTGAAAATCCTGCTTCCAGCCACGAATTCACATTCGTACACCCCTGTGAGTGAATTAATACGAGACTGCAGATCACTGGGTGATGCGCTGAACTGGGATAGCGGTGAGCCTATAATAGAACGAGGATCAAAAGAACTGTTGACCGATCTGAAATCGTTTGCATAACGATTCAACAATTCTTCCATGGCTGTATTAATAAAGGTAATTTGGTGGTCCCCAGAAGCCAGCGCTACCGGTGTATTCAGCTTTTGCAGTCCGTCTTTGAGCTGGCTGATGTGGGTCAGGGTCTCCCTGTCGGCTCTATCTCTCTCTTTGAGAGTCTTCTGCATGGAGACCATTGTTTTGAGCGTACCGCTTTGGTTATGCAGGTTGGAGAAATCCCTCGTCAGGTCACCATCCGCGATCTCCGTTGCAATCGTTTCTAGAAAATCTGGTTCAGCGCCAAGCTGATTGCGTATATTTCGTAGCAACCAAAATGCGACACCGATAGCAACAAGCAGGCTTACCACAAAGGTATATAGATATATCTTCTTAATAAGCGATAGTTTAGCGAATGCTTCATCGCTGTTTTGCTCTGTAACTACAAACCAATCCAGCCCTAAATCAGGCATCGACTTTACAAACGCTTCCACTTGATTACCATTGTAATCCGCATACGATGCATATCCATTATTGTTGATTGCAGTCGCTGTGCCTTCGGTCGTTGGAGCAGGTGCCAGTACAGTGTTCTCGTCCTTACCTGGCAGTTGCGATCTAAGCAGGCCGTCCGCACTACTGTAGACATACGCTTTGCCGGTTTCACCCAGTCCGACAACTTCTGATATCACACTGTTTACCTTATCCATCGGGACCTGGAAGATAAGCACCCCAATGGTCACCCCATCCTTAACGATGGGTCTGGAGGTGAATAGCGCGGGTGCATTGTAGGACGGCAGGTAAAAAGAGTAGTCGATCAGAACGTTGTCAGAATCAGCGGACAATCGGACTGCTTGTCGGAACGCGCGACCAATCCCACTGTCCGCATGTGGACCGTTGATTAGGGAGGTAGCGTAGTCCACTTCCTTATAAACGCTGTAGACTATGTTCCCGTTAGTCGGCTCCACAAGAAAGATGTCATAATATCCGTATCTTTCCAAAAAAGAGTTAAAGTAGTTGTGATACTTTGAGTGAATGTTACTGTACTGGCTGTTGTCCTCGGCGTGATAAAGCGAATTCTTACTACCGAGCGGGTTTTGATTCTCGGAAATGTACAAGCTTTGTAGTCTGATGCCGGCATCGGTTCTGGGTAAAAGCGAGTTCAAACTTACCGCAGACCTGTCATCCGGTGTCAATCCTTCTAAAAACTGTTCCCGGTAAAACTTTCGCAGGGAATCCGTATCAACCTGTTTCTGTTGAGCTATGGTGTCTGGTGCAATAAAATCCCCCCTCGATCCGGCGCTGTCAAACGACGCTGAAAACGCGGCCATCGCGTCAATGGTTTTTTCGCTAAAAGCGATTTGCTCAAGTTGCTGTTCTATCTCGTGAAAATACGAAGCGATTGTATTGGATTTGTCGAAGTTTACACTCTCCAGTATGTCTATTTCCTTGGAGATGAAAGCCTCGGACACGCGGTTCAGTGTGTAGAATGACGCTCCAGCCAGAGGCACAACGGCAGCAAGTAAAAGCGCGAGAAGTAGCTTTGTTCTGAGTTTCATAATTATAATTCTGAATATGCCAGCGAAATCAGCTGGCAGTGACTAAAAATGAGATTGGTACGCAACACAACTGTGACAACTGTCATAGTTAATCGACCAAATGTGAAAAAGGTTCAGTCTGTTTTTTGACTCCGCGGCTCCAGTACCGGGTTGTACACCCACACTTCTCTATACCGATCACTTGCAGATTCCTATATAACTCAAGCTGTTTGAGACATCTCTTCCATAGCTGAAAGTTATAATAAACTGCCGCTGTACGGAGTACCTGTTTTTATTATCACCCTGCCTGGGACGAGTTTTAACCATGTAAAAGCATGGCAGCCACGCAACCACTGCCCATGGTCCCGGCCGTCATTGAATAGACGCCCTGGGATATTCGACGTGATGCCAGTAGTGTGCGCGGTAGAAGTCAGTGTCTCGAGTGGGTGTCTGGTTGAGTCTGAATAGCCCGCATTCACTAAAGAAAGTGGCAGATATCGCCGTTGTTACCTTTGAAAAACAGGGATTGGTTACTTTTGCCGGATAGCGTATCGCGGGCAATCTCCCTGTCCAGCACATAAATACATGGATTGAAGAATGCTGAAAGGAATCTCGCAACTGTTCGGTCCCGGAAAGGACGCAGGCCACGACAATGGTCAGGGGCTTCACGAAAGAAACGCTGCCATGCTCGATGCGGTGAGCAGATCTCAGGCTATTATTGAATTTGAACTCGACGGCACGATTGTTAGTGCAAACGAGAATTTTTTGCAAGTGATGGGATATACCCTTGACGAGATCAAGGGCCAGCATCACCGAATGTTCGTGGAGCCAGCAGTTTCCTCCGGGAGTGGCTATTCCCAGTTTTGGAAAAAGCTCAACCTCGGTGAGTTCGTTGCTGCTGAATTCAAACGAATAAAGAAAGACGGCTCCGAAGTTTGGATACAGGCCACCTACAACCCCGTGCTGGATAGTGAAGGAAAACCCTATCGTATTGTCAAATTCGCCACCGATGTCACGAAGCAGAAAGTCGCGGCAGCTGATTTTGAAAGCCAGATAGTCGCGATTGAAAAATCACAGGCAGTCATTGAGTTCGATCTCCACGGAACTGTCATCACGGCGAATGACAACTTTCTGCGCATGGTCGGATATCAAATAAGCGAAGTGCAGGGACGACACCACCGCATGTTTGTCGACCCATCGTATGCAAATTCAGGCGAGTACGGCCAATTTTGGGAAAGACTCAGGAACGGCGAATACCAGACCGGCGTTTATGAGAGGCTCTCGAAGTCCGGCGATTCCGTCTGGATAAGAGCGTCATACAACCCGGTATTTGACCTGAATGGGCGGCCCTACAAGGTGGTTAAGTATGCCACGGACATCACCGAGAGCAAGATGTTGCAACTTACGGTTGAGGACGCTCTGCTAAAGACAATCCAAACCATGTCCGCTTTGGCCGAAGGTGATCTCACCACCGAGTTTACCGGTGAATACACTGGCAAGTTCAGTGATTTGCAAACCAATGCCAATGAGTCGGTACAAAGAATGAACAATGCGCTAACTGCCATTCGTTCTGTCGCGTCGCATGTCTCCACATACTCGGAAGAGATCGCCCAAAACACGGGCAACCTGGGGCAGCGGATCGTAGAACAAGCGGCAAGCCTGCAGGAAACCGCAGCCAGCATGGAGGAAATCACCACTACGGCTCAGGAAAGCGCGTCAAACGCCTCTACCGCAAACGAACTGGCACTCTCCGCTTCAGAAAAGGCACAAAAAGGCGGGGATATTGTTTTAAAAGCCGTTGCAGCCATGAAGGGCTTGAGTGAGTCCAGCGAGAAAATCTCCGAAATCATCGGTGTCATCAATGAAATTGCCTTCCAAACAAACCTTCTGGCACTGAACGCATCTGTAGAGGCGGCACGGGCCGGTAGTCAGGGGCGAGGCTTTGCCGTTGTGGCAAGTGAGGTGAGAGATCTTGCCGGACGCAGTGCCACTGCCGCAAAGGAGATCAAGGAACTCATAGAGGACAGTGCCAGCCGGGTCGATAAAAGTCGCGAATTGGTTAACCAGTCAGGCGAGTCACTCAATGAAATAGTTGAGCGCGTAGAGAAAGTCACAGAAATCATCGGCGGCATCACCGTCGCTAGTAAAGAACAGTCGCTCGGCATCAGCTCGGTCAATTCTGCCATTACAAGGATAGATCAGCTCACCCAAAATAACGCAAATCTGGTTGAACAGGCTACTTCTTCAAGCGCAGATTTGAATGGCCAGGCACAGGAGTTGGCGCAGCGAGTGGCGCTGTTTAAACTGCGCGGTGATAAGCATGCTGCAACCACCTTCGGTGACGCTTCTTACTCCGACAATATAGGGCATACAAGGGCAGCCGGGTAGCAGAGAATTAATCCATCATCGGCTGCTTGTTAAAAGCTACCCGGTGATGGACTGTGCACCTGCGGAACAGAAGACAGACCAAGGACTACCCAGCTACAGCCGCACCCCGCCCCCAGGCGTCTATTTTGTTCTTTTTAAATCCCGTGGAGCCTGGTCATAGCCCCACGGCAGTCACGAGCATGTCGTGATACAGGCGCATTAGCTGTTTCGTAGCAACTGCGTGGATGTGGTTTCAAGCTCTTCCGCTGACTTCATTAACTTCACCTGAAGCTCGTACTGTCTAGACAGTGACACCATGTTCACCAGCGCGTCAATCGGGCTCACATTACTGGTTTCCAGTGCGCCTGAGGTAATCGTGACGGTAGGATCTGCCTCCGCAGGTGCATTGTTCGCATTGACAATTAACCCGGATTTGCTCTTCTGAATGGCGTCCTGATCGAGCCTTACCAGCTTTATTCGATCGATCTGGAGTACCGTCCCGGTATCCCCGGGAGGAACTATCGTGATTGTACCATCACTTGCAATCTGTAGCTGTTGATGGGGTGGAATAGCAATCGGGCCACCGTCGCCCATTACCTTGTAACCACTCTTGGTCTCAAGTATGCCGCCGGCACCAATGCTGAGCTCCCCGCCCCGACCATATGCCTCTGTTCCATCCATATCCTGCAGGGCAATGTATCCATCGGCATCCACCGCGATATCCAGGTTACGACCGGTGGTGAAGACATCCCCCATTTTCTGGCTAACGACGCCGCCTTCCCTAATAGCGTAAACGCGTGTCTCCATTCCCTGAGCATCGAAACTCTTGGACAGGTGGTTGTCGAGATCGGCACGAAAGCCTACGGTATTCAGATTGGCGAGATTATGATTGTTCGTGGCCTGCTGAACCATAACCTGATTCGCACCATTCATTGCCACATATAGCAATCTGTCCATCGCCTATTCCTTTAGTTGAGGCATACACCAGTAACACAGTCGTCGAACACTGACGCCAAACCCGGGACGGGTATATAAAACCCGGAGCAATCTGCGAGCCAGGCTTTAAAAGCCTCTAGCCTCCATTATTCACAATGCGACTGAGAATGTTAAAGCAAATGTCTATTTCCATAGGTCT
>CAZOXM010000151.1:0-8132 GCA_964583825.1 uncultured Granulosicoccaceae bacterium | reverse complement strand
CGCCGCCTCCACCAAAACAGCAATCAAACCCACCTCGCGTGGGTTTTTTTGTGCCCGGCCACAAATGATCTATTTACCCAACAGGCACCAGGCAGGAAGCCCGACGCGTGAGCGTGGATAGCCAGTATTCGTTACCGCAAACAGTTTGTGCTGTACATCCTTGCTGACGCTGCGGGCTTCCTGTGGTTGGGTTGTTGGTGTTGGGGCAGTGTCGTTTGGGTGATGGCATTGAACAGGGACATCAACCCTCAGGGAGGAAGCCCGACGCGTGAGCGAGGTTGGCCAGTATTCGTTACCGTAAACAGTTTGTGGTGTACATCCTTGCTGACGCTGCGGGCTTCCTGTGGGTTGGGTTGTTGGTGTTGGGGCTGTTGCGACAGGGGTGGTTATAGGCTTTAACGGGGGACAGTGTCATTTGGGTGGTGGTGTTGACCTGATGTGCTGTCGTTGGGTATCGCAATCGATAACGGTTGGGAACGATTGGTTGCTGATCAATTACTGATTTTACCAAAAGCTGGACTATGCGGGATCAATGGCAGTGACGGCAACACAATCCCCAGCCTACGCAGTCTCCGGGTGGCGTGTTTGCCCTGCTGATGACTTGAGACGGTAGACAGCATCACCGTGATACGGTGCGGGAAGTAACTGAGAGCGGGACACAGATAGAAGTGTCTGCATTGTCAGTATTTTATCGCTTTCATGCGGATGGATGCTGCTTCGTATTCGAATTATTGACGCTGTTAAATTCAGCTATTCCATCAGATAATTTCGAAAAGAAACTGAAATTATTAAAGGTAATATGGGTTTGTCATTAACCATAAAAAATGACCGTTTTGTGCCGTTTTCTGTGTGCTGCGTGTGTTGCGTAAGTTTGGTAAAGCAATTGCTGACTTGCTGTAGGTAACGTGATCAACTTCACACTGGAATGGATTTATGCAACAGATTCCCACAATTTATGTGACGCAGGGCTCAGGCAATAATATAAAGCCGATGATGGTTGTGAGTCAGTTGGGGCTTCCCTGCAACACGCAGTACATCGATGTATTGTCAGGACAGACACGTAGTGATGAGTATCTCGCGATAAACCCGTTAGGGGTTGTTCCGTTTATGGTGCTGCCTGATGGAACCGGTTTAGGTGAATCGAATGCGATCGCGTGGTACCTGGCGGAAGGGTCGCGGTTGATGCCTGATACCGCACTGGCGAGGGCGCAGGCAATACGCTGGATGCATTTTGAACAAACGAAGCTTGAGGCAAATATTTCCCCGGTGCGCCTTTTCACTCATATTCTGCCAGACATGGCCAAAGACCATGCAGAGAGGATCCCTGTGTGGCGGGAAGAAGGCAATGCGGCTCTGGCAGTCCTTGATGCCTATCTCGGTGACAGAGAGTTTATTACTGACTACGGGTACAGCGTGGCCGATATCGCGGTGTTCGGATACACCCACCTGGCTGATGAGGGTGGTTTCGAACTCGATTCGTATCCTGCCGTAAGTGCGTGGTTGCAGCGAGTGAAGTCGCAGCCGGGTTATCTGCCGATTAACGAATTGCTCGATGGACAGGATCGACAATACCGTGATGCTGCCTGATTTGGCCCTTCGTCGAACGTCAAGCCGGCTGGATTTATTCGCGATGACGATTTTGAATCGACGCGATAGACCGCGGTATGCGGGATCCGCTGAGAAATTGTGCCTTTTGTTTAGCGGCGTGGGGTTTCCGTTGTCGTCGTTTCAATCCGTTTGGCGAAACTTCGCCACAGGCGCCTGCCAATGAACCAGGAAAATACGCTGTTCAGTCGTGAGGCCACCGTGGTTGATCTTGAGTCGCGTTTGCAGGAATTGCAGCGTGTTCATGAACCGATATGGGTGTATGACTTTGATCATGCCTGTATCCCGTGGGCAAATAAGGAGAGCCTGTCTATCTGGCAGGCGGAGTCGCTGGATGCGTTGTGCAACAGGGATTTGTCCAGTGACATGACGCAGACTGTAGCCAGGCGACTTAAGCAGTACCAAACTGATTTCAGTCGTGATGAAAATATTCAGTTTAAGGAAATGTGGACACTGTATCCGAACGGGGAGCCACAGACAGTAGAAGTGTTGTACAGCGCGTTTCGTCTCGGCGACGGACGTATGGCAATGATGTGCGAGGCAACGTCGAAGGAGAACCATGACAATGAAGCCTTGCGCAGTGCGGAAGCGCTGCTTCATACCTCCGTCATGATTACACTCTATAGCACAGCGGGTGTACCTTTATACCGAAATCCGGCGGCACGAAGTGCTGCCTGTGCGTTTAGCGAATCCCTGCAGGATCACTTTGTAAAGCCGGAAACAATGGAATTGCTCAGTGCGTCTGATCATGAAGAAGTCAACACCGTTGCCTGTGTGCATACGGCGAACGGCAAGCGCTGGCACGATATTACTGCAAGGCGTTGTATGGATGCGGTATCTGGTGACAGCGCATGGCTGATCAGTGAGGTGGATGTTTCGAAACTAAAGGCTACTGAGGAGCGCGCCCAGTTTTTAGCGGAGCACGATACGCTCACAGGTTTGCCTAATCGCAATTATGTGTCAGTGGCGTTCCAGAGCAAGATCAGGCAAATGCAGGAAGCGAAAGGGGAAGGTGCTGTTATCTATATCGACCTCGACCACTTCAAAGACGTCAATGATTCGCTGGGTCATGAAGCGGGAGACCGGTTGCTGGTTGAAGTGGCCACTCGCCTGAAGAACATTGCCGGAGCGAGCGACAAAATCGCACGTCTTGGTGGTGATGAGTTTCTTTTACTGACACATGGTGATCGTGCAAAGGCACAAGCGCTAGCCGGTGAGATCAGGCTGCAGTTGTCGCACCCGATCGAATTGCAGGGGCGGAAGATCCATACTACGCCGTCCATTGGAATCAGTCTTTTTCCGAAAGACGGCAGGAATATCAACGACCTCATGCGTCACGCGGATCTGGCAATGTATCACGCCAAGGAACAGGGCCGTAACGACTATGCATTTTTCAGTCGGGGTATGAGTGAAGCGGTTGAGAAACGAATCAATCTGGAATCGGAGTTGATGGAGGCACTGCAGGAAGGGCAGTTCGAGACCTACTTTCAACCGCGAGTTGACGTGCAAAGCAACGAGATTACAGGGGCCGAGGCTCTGGTGCGATGGATGCATCCGCAGCGGGGTATGGTGAGCCCGGCAGATTTTATTCCGGCCTGCGAGGCCTCTGGTCAGATCTGTGCGCTCGGTAAATTTGTGCTGAAACAGTCTGTATTTGCGCAGCAGGCGTGGGCAAATAACGGTCATCAATTAAAAGTGTCAGTGAATTTGTCACCGTTACAGTTCGCAGAGGATAATCTGGTCGACGAGTTGAAGCGTATTGTTGAGGAGAACCACGGTGATCCACGGTCCATTGAACTCGAAATCACCGAGTCGGTGTTGCTTGGTAACGATCAGAGCACGGTCGATAAGTTACATGCGCTGGTCGACTACGGTTTCAGGATTGCTATCGATGATTTCGGCACTGGTTACTCAAACCTCGCCTACCTGCATCGCTATCCGATTCGGTGTTTGAAAATAGATCGTTCCTTTATTACACAGCTGGAAACCGCGCAGCCGATTGTGGAGTTAATCATATCCATGGCGCGTCTGTTTAAGCTGGATGTTGTCGCCGAAGGTGTTGAAACGCAGGAGCAACTCAGTGCCTTGCAGGGGTATGATTGTCAGGAGTATCAGGGCTTCCTGTTTGAAAGGCCGATAGATTTTCGCTCGTTCTCGAAACTTCTGTACGCACAGGAAAAATCAATCGCTGCCTGACCACAACCACTTTTTACCCTGTCGTCCTGTAGCGGTGGGGGCGCACGCGAAGTACGCAATATGTGGGTCAATAAACGCGCATCGTTCCAAATGGTGCTGGCAGGTCGATACCTGTAGCTCAGGTGTCTGACAAGTAGTTTATATTTTATATACGACCCTTGCGGGAGCGCGCGGTTTGAGTCATGTTATCGCTTACCTATGAGCGGATCATTGCTGCGAATTTTGTCCCGGAGTGAACCAGGTAACCGGCACCCAGGCGTATACATCTGAGCAGTGACAATTCATACCGGTAGTAATAGCGTGGGGAGCGACATGGTATCCAGCAAAACACTCGTTTTTCTTGCGGGGGCGATGACCTGCGGTGTGCTCGCCTCTGCGTACGGCCTGGTCAGTGGCGCTTTTTATAAATCCGCAGAGCAAGCGGAGACTACTGTCGTCGCTACCACCGATGCAGTATCCGGTGCTCCATCAGTCGAAAGTCAGGTTGACTCGCTACGTTTGCGTACGGAAGCTGTCGCATCAGAGTCCGATGACAGCTCAAATATCGAATTGATTGTTGAGCTTGCCGGGCAACTGGAGCAGCTGGCCACGCGGGTTACACTGCTCGAACAGCGCATCACGTCGGATTCACCGGCTGCTGAGACGTCGGTGCAAAGCGCGGCACAGGCTCTGCCTCCTATTCCCGAAGTGTCCTCCAGGGCCGAACTGATAGATGCCGGACTGGATCCGTTCGTTGTCGACGAAATAACCACACTGCGGGATGAACTGCAGTTGCAACGGCTCGAACTCAGAGATCAGGCGACGCGTGAAGGCTGGCTGGATTCCGACCGATTTCGTGATGCGATCAGCGCACTGGGTGCTGACAGTCAGCTTAAAGCGAGCCTTGGTGACGATGCGTTTGACCGCCTGTTACTGGCGGAGGGCAGGGACAATCGCATTCGGGTCGATTCCGTCATTGCGGGCTCGGCAGCCGATCTTGCCGGCGTGCAGGCCGGTGACGTCATTTATCGGTATGCGGATGCGCGTATCTTTACGTTTGGTGATCTGCGTGGCGGCACCACTGGCGGCGAGCGTGATGAGCCGGTGGCCCTGCAAATATTTCGCGGTGGGGAACAGATAGACCTCGTGATCCCGCGTGGTCCGCTTGGTGTGACCATCTCCGGTGTGTCGGTGGATATTACCGAGTAGCGAGCAGCATTCTGCGCAGACGCCTGTGCGCTGGAAAAACGACAGTTGGGCCTGCCAGGTAAAAGCCCTACAATACCGGCACGTTACCACGGACCGAATTGATGCCGAAAGCCTACTGGATCGCCCACATCACTGTGACCGATGAAGAGAACTATCCGGACTATCTGAAGGCCGGTGCGCCGGTATACGAAAAGTATGGCGCCAGGTTCCTGGTGCGCGGTGGCCAGTGTGACGGTGTGGAGGGAAAAACACATACCAGGAATGTCGTCATTGAATGGCCGGACTACGAAACGGCGCTCAAGGCGTACCACAGCGAAGAGTATCAGGCAGCGAAAGCGATCAGGAACCGTTGTGCCGATTCTGATGTGGTGATTGTCGAAGGTGTCGACCCCTGACCGCCTGAAACGCGATAGCTTTTCGACGCCCTGGCAGGCATTAACACAGTGCTACCGGCGGATTGTCGTGCATAGTACGCAGACTCATTACTAACGAACCACGCAGGCAGCCCGTTTAATAATCAATGCGTCTTCCGGTACTTTTTATTTTTATCACGGTAGTGCTCGACGCGATGGGCATCGGCATCATTATGCCGGTCATGCCCGATCTTATTCAGGAAGTCGGTAGTGTGGACCTCAGCAAGGCGGCATTGTGGGGTGGTTCGCTGACCGTCGTTTTTGCGATAAATCAGTTCCTGTTTTCCCCGACGATTGGCGGCCTGTCGGATGCCTATGGTCGGCGACCGGTGTTACTGATTGCGCTGCTGGTGATGGCACTTGACTACCTGGTGATGGCGGTTGCGCACACCATGTGGCTGTTGTTCCTCGGCCGCTTTATCGGTGGGATCACGGCGGCCACACAGTCTACTGCGGCCGCCTACATGGCCGATATCTCCAGCAACAAAGACAAAGCAAAGAATTTCGGGCTGCTTGGCGCAGCCTTCGGGGTTGGCTTTGTGTTGGGGCCGATGATGGGAGGTTTGCTTGCAGGCTACGGCTCACGGGCGCCGTTTTATGCAGCTGCAGCGATTACCTTTGCGAACTTCCTGTTCGGGTACTATGTACTGCCGGAAACACTGAAGGGTAAGTCACGTCGGACGTTTGACTGGAAACGCGCCAATCCGTTCGGAGCGTTTGCGCAGATGAAAAGGCTTCCCGGCCTTTTGCCAATGCTAATGGTTTACCTGTTATTGAGCATTGCGTTTTTTGTCTACCCATCGGTGTGGGCGTTTTTCGGGCGGGCGCAATTTAACTGGGACGCTCGTATGATCGGTCTGTCTCTGGCGGCCTATGGCTTTGGCATAGTGATTATTCAGGGCTTGCTCATCCGACCGATCCTTAGACGTTTTGGGGAGAAGTTAACCGCGGTTTTCGGTATGTTCATGCATTTGCTGACGTTTCTTGTGTACCCGTTTATGACTGAAACGTGGCATGTATTCGCCTTTTTGCCAATCAGCGTATTCAGTGCGGTGGCGGTGCCAGCCTTACAGGGATTAATGAGTAACAGTGTGTCTGACAACGCCCAGGGCGAATTGCAGGGGGCGATGAGTTCACTCACCGCCATGGCGACGATTGTCAGTCCGTTCGTGATGACCCGCGTATTTAGCCACTTTACTGACGAGCAGGCACCGGTTTATTTGCCTTCTGCGCCCTTTCTCTTCTCAGCGCTGTCAGTCATCGTCGCACTGGTGTTGTTTTGGCGCTGGAAGCCCGTTGTTTGAAGTGTGTGTAGTTTTTATATTAAAACCTGTGACCTGTCAGCGCAGGCCGCTCATTTGTTCCCGGCCTGGTACTCCCCCGCGACTGGCATGGGCTCGATATCGAGTGCTTCAAGAATTTCATAGCGCAGCGATTCAAAATCCGCGAACTGGGCTTCGCTGCTGCCGCTGAGCAGGGCCTGACGGGTGCCTGAGTGTGTGATCAGTTGCAACACCGGGGCGTGCCAGGTTCGCTCATTATTGGAGCGTTGCACGCGGGAGACGAACACCTGCTGGATATCCGATGCCGGATAGCGCACATTGCGACGCCAGGGCACCGGGTAATGACGTATTGCCAGCGACTGCCGGCTGACGTGAATCGATGTACCGTTGATGAGTTTTACAATCGCGTTGATCAGCAGTGCAATACCGATAAGCACCGGAATCATCGGTACCGGAAACGTAGCCAGCGGGTCGGAGAAAAATAACTCCCCCCCGCCAATGCTGAGCGCCATGCCTATCCAGACAAATGAAAACGGAATCAGAAACCAGGAGGACTTGTTCTTCCAGCGCCAGCTGATAACCGTTTCGCCTCGTTTCTTTTTCAGTTTGTATTTACTGGTCAGTGACCGCAGGGGTGCGGTACCGGCTGCTGCTTTGGCGGCACTGACGTATAGCCTGCCGCAGTAGTCGCATTTACTGCCTCGGTTTCTTGCTACGCCGCACGACAAGCAGAATGCCTCTGCTTCAGTGACCATCTCTATTTACCTTGTGTGTTGCCGATCCTGCGGCACAGATTGAACCATGAGTCCGTGACTCCTTGCCGGAATAATAACAAAGTAGCACGCTCACTTGTGTGGCTAAGTGTTTCCCTTGATTTTCCCGACGGGTGCTCTTAACCTGCGACAAAACTAACCGGTGAGTAATGAATGAGCATCCTGACAACACGGCTGAGTATTTCACTGCTGAGCGCACTCATCGCGCTGGGTCCGATCTCGGCTCACGCTGCCTGTGCCGAGGGTAAAACGCTTAAGGAGGGGCGGCTGACCATCGCTACTGGTAACCCGGCTTACGCTCCCTGGGTGATGAATGATGACCCTGCCAGCGGGGAGGGGTTTGAATCGGCAGTCGCCTATGCGGTGGCTGACACCATGGGTTTTTCTGCAGATCAGGTGGACTGGGTCAGAACGTCTTTCGACGAGGCGATACAGCCGGGTGAAAAGGATTTCGATTTCAATTTGCAACAGTACTCGATTAGTGCCGATCGGGAGAAAGTCGTAGACTTTTCTGCGCCGTACTACACGACGGCGGTGGCAGTTGTCGTGAAAGAGGGCAGTGACGCGCAAAATGTCGAGCCCACCGGTTCTGCACTGCGAAAGCTGCGCTTCGGCGCTGCAGCGGGTACCACCAGCCAGACTTTTCTCAATGAGGTGGTAAAGCCGGAACAGGA
>CAZOXM010000150.1:0-8374 GCA_964583825.1 uncultured Granulosicoccaceae bacterium | reverse complement strand
GTTTACTGAACAGTGCGAAATGCACCATACCTCGGAAATTACCCCGTTTATCGAGCTGCGACTGTGGGAAGACAAAGACATTCCCCAACTGCGCAACATGTCCGACAAAATGAAAGAACACGGTGCGCTGGCCGGTATTCAACTCGCCTACTCCGGCGTTAACGGCCCAAACTTCTACAGCAGAGAAGTGCCACTGGCAGTATCTGCCATGCCGATTCGAACATTCACGAATGATCCGGTCCAGGCGCGTGCCCTGAGCAAGTCCGAAATAAACGATCTCCGGCGCTGGTTTGTCAATGCTGCGAAACGATCAAAAATGGCAGGCTTCGATCTGATCTGCCTCTATGGCGCTCACGGGTTCGGTATCTTTCAGCACTTCCTTAGTCGCGCCACCAACCAGCGCACCGATGAATATGGCGGCAGTCTGGAGAACCGCTCGCGCTTCGTTAACGAAGTGGTTGCCGATATACGCGACGCGGTCGGCGACAGCATGGGCATCACGCTCAGGGTAAGCCTCGATGAAACGATTGGTGAACTCGGCTTTTCCAACGCCGAGGTTCGCGACTTTGTAGAGATGAATCGCGACCTGCCTGATTTATGGGATCTGGCGCATGGCACCTGGGAAGACTGCTCCGGCACCACACGCTTTACAGAAGAGGCAGCGCAGGAAACACTGGTACGTGGGTTCCGCGAACTCAGCAATAAACCTGTCGTCGGTGTCGGTCGCTTCACCTCCCCCGATGTGATGGCGAAAATGATCCGCAATGGCACACTCGACTTTATCGGCTGTGCCCGACCATCAATTGCCGACCCTTTTCTGCCAAAGAAAATCGAACAGGGCCGCATCGAAGACATTCGCGAGTGCATCGGCTGCAACATCTGCATTACCGGCGACATGACCATGTCGATCAGCCGCTGCACACAAAACCCGACGTTTATGGAAGAGTGGCGCAAGGGCTGGCACCCGGAAAAAATGAATGCCAAAGGGCAAAGCGGCAATGTGCTGGTGGTGGGGTCCGGTCCGGCAGGGCTCGAGGCAACACGTGCACTGGCCGAGCGCGGCTACGATGTCGCCATGGCCGAGGCAACAAAGGTAATCGGCGGCAGAGTCACCAGGGAACGCATGCTGCCGGGTCTTTCAGCGTGGGGCCGCGTGGCAGACTACCGCGAGTACCAGATCAGCCAAAAAAGCAATGTCGAAACCTACCTCGACAACGAGCTGAACGCAGAGGCGATTCTGGAACTCGGTTTTGAGAATATATGCATCGCCACCGGTGCACACTGGCGTCGCGATGGCGTTGGCCGTCAGCACGTGGTACCAATCACCATCGACGAAGCCATGCCGTTGTTTACACCAGACGACATCATGGACGGGCGTCTGCCCACAGGCAAAGTCGTGATCTACGATGATGATCACTACTACATGGGCGGCGTACTGGCCGAGCGGTTGGTTGAACAGGGCTGTGAGCTGACACTGATCACACCGTCTGCGTGCGTCTCGGACTGGACAGTCAACACACTCGAACAACACACCATCCAAAAGACGCTGCTCGAAATGGGCGTGAACATCGTGCTCAACCGTGGCGTCACGGAAATCGGCGGTGACCACGTCGTATCTGATTGCACCTACACGGCTGCCACGCAGCCTTTCGCGTGCGAGGCCGTGCTGATGGTGACGGCAAAGCTCGAAAACAAGAACCTGTATACAGATCTCAATGCACGCCAGTCAGACTGGGCAGATGCGGGCATCAAATCGGTGCAGATAATCGGCGATGCGAATGCCCCCGGCCCGATAGCCTGGGCGACCTATGCCGGACACCGCTATGCACGAGAGCTGGATATGCCTGCAATCGGAGATGCCCTGCCGTTTCGCCGCGAGATTACTGAGCTCGTCCCCGGCTGATGAACTGCGATGCACTTTCTGCACATGAGCGACAGATTTCAGCATAATACGGATAGAAAAATGTGTATTAGCTTTTGTCTAATAACCCCTGAGGAAATCTGTTCTTCTCCTCACCCGATCCGTCGCCTTACCCTTTCGGGAACGCACACTGGAGACGCTGTTGGCTGAGCCAGACAACAACGCCATTGACATTCAAAACGCTGCCAAAAAGTATGGTGACTTTCTAGCGTTGAAAAAAATCTCGCTGTCGATAAGAGACAACGAATTCTTCACCCTGCTCGGCCCGTCCGGCTGCGGCAAAACCACGCTGCTGCGTATGATCGCAGGGTTTGAGGATGTCACCGAAGGCGAAATCTTTCTGTACGGCGAAGAAATTGAAAATCTCCCGCCCAACAAGCGCCCGGTAAACACAGTATTTCAAAGCTATGCACTGTTTCCGCAAATGACAGTGGCGGAAAACATCGGCTTTGGTCTGCAAATGCTTGGCTGGACACCAGCCGACCGCAGCGCGCGAGTCGAGCAGATGATCAGCACGGTTAAACTCGATGAGTTCGCTGCACGCAAGCCGTCGCAACTTTCCGGTGGTCAGCAGCAACGGGTGGCGCTGGCACGCGCAATGGCACCACAGCCGCGCGTGCTTCTGTTGGACGAACCACTGTCTGCACTCGATCTCAAGCTCAGGCAGCAGATGCGGGCGGAACTCAAGGCGCTGCAAAAAGAAACGGGTATCACCTTTGTATTTGTCACCCACGATCAGGAAGAAGCACTGACCATGTCCGACCGGATCGCAGTGATGTCTGCCGGTGAGCTGCAACAACTGGGGGATGCAACAGAAATATACGAGCAACCCGCCAATCGATTTGTTGCCGACTTCATCGGCGAGACCAACCTCATTGATGCCACAGTAGAAGCCGCGAGCGGTGCGCAGGTCACCTGCAGATTGAATTCAGGACAGTTAATTCATGCGCAGCGCCATGCGAACGACGGTGCGACACACGGCGCTCAGGGCTGCCTGTCCATCAGGCCCGAACGCATTACCCTGTCGCCGCCTGCCGGTGGCGAAGATGAAGTAACAGCCAGACTCATCGACACAACTTACCTGGGCACCGATATTCTTTACAATCTTGATCTTGGCGCGGGTATTAATGTGTCGGCCCGGCTGCAGAACAACAGCCACCAGGAATCATTTACCCCGGGTGCCCGCATCGCCGTTCACTTTAGCGCCGCGCGATTTCTAACCTCATGAAAACCTTCGCGCCGATACGTCACTGGTTGTTACTCCCCACCTGGTCCACCATCGGCTTTTTTCTGCTGTTGCCAATCTTACTGGTTGTCGTCTACTCGTTCCTGACCAAGGAGTTTCGCGGCGGCGTCGAATGGGCTTTTTCACTCGGTGCCTATGATCAGTTTCTGTTTGATCGGGGTTTGTTCGGCGATGAAGCACCATCGATCGAATGGACTTACATCAATATCTTTTTCCGATCGATCGTACAGGCGTTCTTTGCCACGGTATTTTGCCTGATAGTCGGGTTCCCGACCGCCTACTTTATCGCCACCCGTCCTGAAGCAACGCGGTCGATGTGGGTATTTCTAATCACTGTACCGTACTGGGTAAACCTGTTGATTCGCACGGTATCGATGAAGTTTTTAATCCGCGATAACGGCCCGATGAACGAAGGGCTTCTGGCGCTTGGTGTTATTGATACACCTATTCATCTGATCAACACCAATATCGCCGTGCAGCTGGGCCTGTTCTACTCCTACCTGCCCTTTATGGTGCTGCCGATTTACGCATCCGTTGAACGCTATAACTTTGCACTCTCCGAGGCTGCGGCAGATCTTTATGCCGGCCGCTGGACAATCCTGCGACGCGTATTAATACCCGCAGTAAAACCCGGAATCATCGCAGGATGCATCCTGGTATTTGTACCGAGCCTGGGCGCGTTTCTGGCGCCGGACCTGCTCGGCGGTGCCAAAACATTCATGATTGGATCACTCATCGAAGAACAGTTCAAAGGCACTGCCGGCAACTGGCCCTTTGGTGCGGCCTGTGCGGTGATATTACTGACTCTGGTATTGATTACCCTGACCTACTACGCCACTTCACAGTCGCGTCAACAGGGCCAGTCGTAATGGCCGGCAAACGCTTTAATATAAAACACTATGCCGGCTTTTCGATGATGACGATCGTCTGCCTGCTGATTCTTTACCTGCCACTTTTGGTGGTATTGGTTTACTCATTCAACGACAGTCAGTCGATCACACGCTGGGGCGGATTTTCTCTGCGCTGGTACAACGAACTGTTTACCGGCCCGGAGTCCGCCAAGTATAAACAGGCGGCCTTTAATTCACTGACGATTGCTGTCGGTGCCGGGTTGACTGCCACAGTACTCGCCACTGCCGCTGCCGTGGCCATGGTACGCGGGGGAAATTTCCGTGGTAAGGCATTAAGTTTCGGGCTGATCTCAATACCGATTATGGTGCCGGAAATTGTCACCGCTGTGGCAACCCTGATTTTCTTTACCACCATCGGGATAAAGCTTGGCTATGTATCAATACTGATTGCACATATCGTTTTTTGTATTCCGTTTGCGTACCTGCCTATTGCAGCGCGACTGCAAGGTATAGAGGCAAGCTTTGAAGAGGCCGCGCAGGATCTTTACGCGACGCGCTGGCAGGCCTTTCGCCACGTACTGATGCCAATGCTGGCACCTGGTATTTTGTCCGGCTTTCTGCTCGCATTTATTATTTCACTCGATGATTTCATCATCACCAATTTTATCAAAGGTGCCGGCATTGAGACCTTGCCAACGGCCATTTTCGGGTCGGTGAAGCAAGGTATCAAACCGAACATTATGGCACTCAGCACACTGATGCTGGCGTTTTCGATTATCATTGTCAGCCTGTCTTATCTGATCGGCAGGTCCGGCAAATCAACCGTCCACCACTAGCGAGGAAACTTATATGAAACGCACCCTGACCGCCTCGGCGGCCGCTCTGGCATTATCTCTCTGCGCAGGCGCTGCATCTGCCGAAGGCAAACTCTCGATCTACCACTGGTTTGAATATATCCCGCAGGAGTTGCTGGACAAATTCGCCGAAGAGTATAACGTCGAAGTAACCATGGATACCTACGACAGTAACGAGGCGCTGCTGGCTGCATTGAAAGCCGGTAAGCTCGGTTCCTACGACGTTGCGGTACCCGGCGACTATATGGTCGACATCCTGACCGCAGAGGGCATGCTCGACACCATCGGTGAAGACGAACTGGCCAACCGTGGCAACATTGCCGATGAATGGGTCAACGTCCCGTTTGATGACGGGCGCAAACACTCGATTCCCTATCAATGGGGTTCCACCAGCTTTTCAGTCAACCGCGATGCATTTGATGGCGACATCAACACCACAGACATGATCTTCAATCCGCCCGCAGAAGTCGCTGGCAAAATCAACGTGCTCGACTCACAGGGCGAAGTCATGCTGATGGCGTCACTACACCTCGGCATGGAACAATGTTCAACTGATCGGGACAAACTGAAAGAACTTGATCAGATGCTGCAACAAGCCAAAGGCAACTGGGCGTCATTCGGTTCAGACGTAGCCAAGGACGTACTGGTATCAGGCGATGCATCCGTTGGCATGATCTGGAACGGCTTCTCCGCCAAGGCGCGTGCTGAAGGTGCAAACATTGAGTACGCCTACCCGAAACAGGGCTATGTCGTGTGGATGGATAACGTGGTGCTGTTAAAAGACGCGCCGAACCGCGACAACGCCATTAAGTTTATGGACTTTCTGCTCGAACCTGAAAACATCGCAGCGGTTACTAACTACGCGCAGTACTCTTCCGGCGTGAAAGGCACCAGTGAATTTCTCGACCCGGAACTGGCCGCCATGCCGGAGTCCAATCCACCGGCCGGAGTACCCGGTGTTTTCGTTGCAACTTGTGATCAGGCCGTACAGGAAGTCTACGATCAGATCTGGACACGCCTGAGAAAGTAAGCATGCTGACCCGTCGTGTCAGCAGGTCTGATATCCGCAGGTTGGGTGATTACGCCTCGGGGACTTAGCTGACATGACGGGGAACTTTGGCGGTTACCACTGGCGCACTATGCTCAGTGCAGAGTGGATTAACCTCCGGCATGATAACCCTGCTGATTATTTCAATGAAGGCTCGAATTTCGGGCCGACCATCGGCGGCCCTGTTGCGCATTCCTGATTCACCGCCGCTCAACTATAACAGATGATCAAACCGCTGATTATAACGGCCGATCATAACCACGGGTTCAATCCTGCATTTAAAGCTCGTCAAACGGCATTCAATGCCTGCTCCAGATCTGCCAGCAAATCGCCAACATCCTCAATTCCGGTTGAGTATCGAACCAGGCCATCGGGTATCCCGGCCGCTTTGCGTTCTTCAGCTGTACACTCCACATGGCTGGTGGTAAGCGGCGGTCCAACCACCGTTTCGACACAACCAAGATTTGCAGCCATATGCGCGTATTGCAGCTTTAGCAAAAACATCTTGATCGCGTCGAGACCACCGGTAACAGAAAAACTCAGCATGCCTCCAAACCCTTTCATTTGCCGTTTCGCTACTTCATGATTAGGGTGACTCTCTAACCCCGGATAGTTTACCCGCTCAACCTTTGGATGCTTCTCAAGCCATTGTGCAATTGTCATCGCACTTTGATTTTGCCGTTCGACACGCAGGCTCAGTGTTTTCATACCACGAATAAAGCTGTAGGCATCCATCGGCGCGAGGGTTGCGCCATTGATTGCCCGATACTGATATACCCGTTTAACCAAATCGACACTCCCGCAAACCACCCCACCCAGCGCATCGGCATGGCCCCCCAGATATTTGGAAGCCGAATGCAATACGATATCTGCACCCAATGCTAACGGTTGTTGATTGATGGGTGTCGCAAACGCGTTATCAACCACCACTAACGCGCCTGCACTTTTGGCAACGCCTGCCAACCGGCTTATGTCTGTGATTTTTAGGGTCGGGTTCGTTGGCGACTCGAGGTACAACATCGCGCAGCCTTTCACCAACTCTGCCTCGATTTCATCTTCGTCATCGGTACTGCAAAGCGTCACCTGCACATTCATCTGCGGCAGAAACTCAGTGAACAACCGATTGGTGCCGCCGTAACTGTCTTTTATCGACACAACGCGATCCCCGGGCCTCAGAAATGCACCGAATATATTGCTGATCGCCGCCATACCACTGGCAAAGCTGGTAGCCGCTTCCGCGCCTTCGAGGTCTCGAACCTTGCGCTCGAAAACATCAACAGTGGGATTGGTGTTACGGGAATAGATATGTCCGGGCTTTTGTTCCAGGGCTACCTGGTGCCAGGTGTCTATGTCTTCATAGCCAAAGAGACACTGTGTACCACCGGCACCTGAGTAGAGCGCTCGAACTGAGCATAGTCTTTCTCGCCACCCCAGATACTCAGAGTGGAACGCCCGGGAACGGGCCTGCGTTTTTCAACAGTCATAAGGACTCCAGCAGTAAATTGACAAAATACCGTGCGCTGACGAACGCACGGATTGTTATCAAGGCAGCGCTACCAGAGCCTTTATCTTGATGCCGGGACTATATCATTTTTCAGTTGGGCCAGTGGTCCACTGCTCTTTAAAAAACAGCGCTATAAATACCGCTCTACAACGCCTCAAGCGAGATCGTATAGTCAGTGCGCCAGCTCTCATCTGGTTTTAGTTGTACAGCAGTGGGTATGTTCGAAAGTGCAAGCGGTGTGTTTAGTGAGGCGCTATGCGCAACACCCAGGTCAAAGGCCGCGGCAACGGGTTCAATACCAATCGCGCAAACACGGCCGTCCCAGGGTGCATAATCGCGACCGCGGTTTGAAATCCAAAGCAGGCAGCCCGGTAAGTCTTTGGCGTTCCAGCGCAGCGCCGCACGGTAGCCGGCATCAGGGCGCAATAAACCAATGCTGCCTGCCGCATGGGGTAACAGAATCAGATCTTCGCTGTTACCGGGAAAAGGCAGCTTACGAGCGTCTGTCACATCGCCTGTTGACGTGCGTAGTGCCGACAACGGACAGTCACGCTGATCCGGACGCAGGCGACTGCGGCCGGGCTCTACATCGATCGGAAATGTCCATGCGCTTGCCTCGCCCGGTACCTCTATCGCCGCAGCCCCCACCTCAGCATCAACAAGAGAGAACACGGGGTGCACCCCAAGCGGAAGGGCGATGCTGTTACGCACCACCACTTCCAGTTGCAATTGAATATCTGTTTCAGTAGCCAGCGTTACCCGACGCCTGACACGCGCGATCGGGCTACTCTCCGGGTAGCAGATATCTGCCACTGCCGTGTGACTGTCCTGCAGCGTCAACTTCCACGGTTGGTGCGCACCGAAGCCATGCGGGTGCTGGTTCCAGGATTCGCCTGCTTTGGCAATCATCCACTCCGACGGCAGATTATCCGGAGGATTGGGACGACCGA
>CAZOXM010000149.1:0-8421 GCA_964583825.1 uncultured Granulosicoccaceae bacterium | reverse complement strand
GATTGTTACGCATGACATGAAAATGGCATTTGATGTCGCCAATCACGTCATTTTTCTCCACGATGGTGTTATCGTAGAGCAAGGCACACCGGAACATGTGTTTCACCATCCGCAGTCGGAGCGACTGCAACAGTTTTTGCACGCCACCGGCAGCTTCGGACAGCCCTGACCATTTCAGTTCGCTGTCGCCAATCCCAGCGCCGGGCATGCGATTCAAAAATTCCGAGAGTCAGGAGATTTCCTTGAAAATAATTGCACTACCAATCGTCGCCGCGATGGCACTGAGCACACCTGTACTTGCAGATACGGTCAGGCTCGGTACCGAGGGCGCCTATGCGCCATTTAACTTTGTCAACGACAACGGCGAAATCGACGGCTTCGAGCGCGAGCTCGGCGACAAGCTTTGTGAAATGGCATCCCTTGAATGCACCTGGGTAAAAAATGACTGGGATTCCATTATTCCCAATCTGGTATCCGGCAACTACGATGTCATTATCGCGGGCATGAGCATCACCGACGAACGCGATGAGGTCATTGACTTCACTCAGGACTACTACCCGCCGGATCCCAGCCACTACATGGCACTGTCAGATGCGGGTGATGATGTTGTCGAGGGCGTGGTCGCCGCACAGACTTCAACTATTCAGTCCAGCTATGTAGCAGAATCGAGCGCTACACTGGTTGAGTTCGCTACCCAGGACGAAACCATTGCTGCAGTCAAAAACGGTGAAGCGGACGCCGTACTCGCCGATCGTGGTTTCCTGCAACCATTCGTTGACGAAAGCAACGGCGAGTTCGCTTTTGTCGGCCCAACCGTCAGCCTCGGTGGCGGCGTCGGCCTTGGTCTGCGCGAGAGCGACACCGAGTTGAGAGACAAGCTGGATGCCGCAATCACAGCGATGAAAGAAGACGGTTCGCTGAACAAACTGATCGCCAAGTGGTTTGACGGACTTGAGGCAGGTTACTAACTGCAGGCAAAACAGCCGGAGCGAATCCCGCTCCGGCTGTGGTCCATTGACTTATGGAGCTATGTGCTGATCCATCCGTGCTCGCCGGCTGGCAATGGCTTGCCTGCTATCTGACCACGCCGAAGCATCAGCTTTTTTACCTGAGCTTTATTACGGTGTTCGCTTTGCTCGCGGTCACCGCGCCACTGATTCTCGCCATGGGGTTCGCGGGTGCGCTGGCACGCAGGTCGCGCTTCGCACCACTACGCTGGGCCGGTGTGCTGTATACCAGCATCGTTCGTGGCGTACCGGATATTATTTTTTTTCTTTTTGTACCGATCGCTCTCGATCAGATGGTCGAACTCCTGCGCCATCGCGTGAAGTGCCCCGAGGTGACAGAACCGGTTTACCGGGGCTCGGAGTTTGTCGTTTGCGCGAGCGCGAAAATGCCATTGCAGAACGCGGCAGAATGGGTGCATCAGGGATGGGGTTTTATCCTCGCGATTGTCGCGTTCGCCTTGGTGTTCGGTGCTTTCGCCGCCAACACGCTATATGGTGCTCTCGACGCTGTACCACGGTCACAGCTCGAGACCGCACGTGCTTTCGGCTTCACCGAACGGCAGACATTTCGTAAAGTGCAGTTGCCGCAAATGTGGACGTACGCCCTGCCCGGTCTGTCGAACCTGTGGATGATACTGGTAAAAGCGACGCCGTTGCTTTTTCTGCTGGGCATTGAAGACATCGTCTACTGGGCGCGCGAACTCGGTGGTTCGAAAAACAGCTACTACGATTACCCGCATCCGGACTGGCGGCTGTGGTACTTTCTCGCGCTCCTGGTGTTCTATCTGTTCCTGACCCTGATCAGCGGAAAAGTATTCGATGCGCTCGAGCGACGGGTGAACAAACCACTGCATCGCGGTCATACAGCACTGTCAGCAGAGCCGGGACAATGAGTTGCGTCGATGTGATCAGCGCCTATGCGCTTCGCTCGATCGGCTATGGCGAGCGCCTGCTGCCAAAGTCCGACATCAGCTTCTGCGAACAGGTCGTACTCATTGGCAGCGGTATGTTGTGGAACCTCTACTTCGCGGTGATTGCTGTCATCGCGGGTTTCTTCTTCGCGACGGCCCTGGCGGTGGCACGCAACGCCCGCTCAGCGTTACTGCGAAAGCCGGCCGACTGGTTCGTCTTACTGTTTCGCGGCTCACCTCTCTTTATTCAGTTCTTTTTCGCCTACGAGTTGTTTTCGCTGCTGCCGCGTGCCGGGGTCGATATTCCGCTTGGGGTAACGTCTGTCAGCATACAAACCAGCGCGTTTACCAAGGCCTGGCTCGGCGCACTGATTGTGCTGTTTCTGAATACCTCCGCCTATAGTGCAGAGATTTTCTACGGCGCCTTAAAGGCAGTGCCACGTGGTGATCTGGAAGCCGCTGATGCCTTTGGTCTGAGTGGCTATGCCAGATTCCGCAGAATTACCTGGCCGACGCTGCTGCGACTGGCATGGCCTTCCTATACCAATGAAGCCATATTTTTATTTCACGCTACCGCGCTGGTGTTTTTTTCCGGCTTTCCTGCCTGGCGGCAAAGCGGGGATGCACTGTACTACGCCAGTTACTTTGCCGAGAGAACTTTTAATCCGTTTATTCCCTACCCGATCGCTGCGTTGTATTTTATTGCGTTCACGTTGATCATCGTGCTGCTCTTCGGCTACGTAAACCGGCGGCTTAATCACCACCTGAGAGCAGATCAGGTTCCAAAACTAAGCTACCGTCCGCAGCTGATTCGATAAGCTACAATAGCCTGACTGATCGTTGCCACTCGGTGAAATGATGACCGTTGATTCCCTGCGCATCTCCCTGCTGCAACACGACCCGGCCCCTGCCGACCTGACAGCCGCACTGGCGCGCCTGAAGCACCATGCACAGGCCGCAGCAACTGACAACAGCAGTCTGTTGCTGGTACCGGAAGCAAGCATCACCGGCTATAACATACCCATCGATACCATGCGGGCAATTGCACCCGAGGCGGACGGTGAGTTTACCGATGAGGTAGCCGCTATTTCCCGGCAGCACAATATAGCCATCGCATACGGCTTTGCAGAACACCATGAAGGCAACTACTACAACTGCGTGCAACTGATTAATCGCGACGGCCAGGTGGTGGGTAAATATCGCAAAACGCATTTGTGGGGTACGCTCGATCAAACGCTGTTCAGCGCCGGCGACACCCTCGATTGCAAACCGGATGCCGGCCTTGCAGAGATAGACGGCTTTCGCATCGGACTGTTAATCTGCTACGACGTTGAATTTCCGGAGTGTGCCCGTGCTCTCGCCCTGAAGGGAGCCGATTTACTGCTGGTGCCAACCGGGCTGATGAAACCGTTTCGCGAAATTGCTGAACAGGTCGTACCGGTACGCGCGTACGAAAACCAGTTGTATATCGCCTATGCCAACTACTGCGGACAGGAAGGTGATCTGCACTATGAAGGACGAAGCTGCATTGTCGGGCCGGACGGCAAAGACCTGGCCAGAGCAGCGCAGCAGGCGGAGCTGATTTCTGCCACGGTCACCCGGGAGGCAATGGAGCGGCAGCGGGAGATCGTGCCTTATCATCGTGACCGCCGGCCTGCGCTGTACTGCAGCCAGTGAGCCGCGCGGCAGAACCTTTGCAACTGCGAGGACTCCTGCCGAGCAGACTCCGGGCCTGTATTGACTTTATCGAACAACTGCAATGACGACGCCATCGATTTCTGTATTTGGTCCCGACTTCCCTTTCGCCTACGACCAGTGGGTCTCGCACCGGGGCGGGATTGGTTCAATTCCCGAATCGGCCCACGGACAGGCAGTTGCTGTTATCGGCGCGGGTGTGTCCGGGCTGGTGACCGCTTATGAACTGATGAAGCTCGGATTAAAACCGGTCATCTACGAAAGCGGACGCATCGGCGGGCGCCTTCGATCAGAACAGTTTGCCAACGCCAGTGGCGTCGTCGCAGAACTGGGCGGTATGCGCTTTCCAAAGTCTGCCACCACCTTTACCCACTACGCAGACATGCTCGGACTTCGCAGGCAGCCTTTCCCGAACCCGTTGACGGAGGCTGCGGGCAGCACCGTGATTGATCTGTTTGGTGAAACGGTGTACGCGAAGACGCAGCAGGACCTGCCGCCCATCTACCGCGAGGTCGCCGATGCCTGGCACGAGGCACTAGCCTCTCAGGCACATCTGAGTGAATTGCAGAAAGCGATAGCCGGACGTAACGTCGACGGGATCAAAGCGCTGTGGAATCCGCTGGTACGCGAGTGGGACGACCGCACCTTCTATGACTTCATTGCTGCCGCCCCTTCGTTTAGAAAACTCGGTTTCAAACATCGCGAAATCTTCGGACAAGTGGGGTTCGGCACCGGCGGCTGGGATTCCGACTTCCGCAATTCAATGCTTGAAATACTACGCGTTGTGCTGACCGGCTGTGACGATGATCAGGAACTGATTGTTGGCGGCTCCGAGCAACTGCCGCGCGGACTCTGGGCACAACCTTGTCAACAACCGGTGCACTGGCCTGAAGGTATCAGTTTGAGTGCACTGCATACCGGTGCGACGCGACCTGGCGTGGTACGACTGCAACGCCAGGGTGATTCTATTGCGGTCACAGAT
Organism: uncultured Granulosicoccaceae bacterium; assembly: GCA_964583825.1. GTDB lineage: Bacteria > Pseudomonadota > Gammaproteobacteria > Granulosicoccales > Granulosicoccaceae. The sequence continues at coordinate 3,826 of CAZOXM010000149.1, read as the reverse complement.
CAATATGACAATACCAGTGAATACCGGTGTGTGGTGGCGACCTGTCAAAGCTGGCTATTAACCACCGGCATTGATACGGACGAGTCGCTTTTCTCCGCCGCGCACTGGATGGCGCTGGACAGAACCAGCTACATGCAGTCATCAAAAACTTTTGTCATGGTAGACCGGCCGTTCTGGAAGGAGATAGACCCCGAGACCGGTCGGCACATCATGAGTATGACACTAACCGACCGGCTCACACGCGGCACCTATCTTTTTGACAATGGCGACAATAACCCCGGCGTTATCTGTCTGACCTACACCTGGATGGCCGATGCGCTAAAAATGCTGCCGCTGCCGGTTGAACGTCGTGTGCAACTCGCGCTGGGTGCGCTTGAAAAGATCTATCCGAACGTTAACATCCGACGTCACATTGTCGGCAAACCCATCACAATATCATGGGAAGACGATCCGAATTTTCTCGGTGCGTTCAAGGGGGCACTGCCAGGACACTATCGATACAATCGACGTATGTATACCCATTTTATACAGCGGGATATGCCACCCGCACAGAGCGGTATATTTATCGCCGGCGATGATGTTTCATGGACACCGGGCTGGGCAGAAGGCGCGGTACAAACCGCCTTGAATGCCGTGTGGGGAGTGATGAATCATTTCGGTGGTGCGTGCAGCGATGATAATCCTGGTCCGGGTGATCTGTATCAGGCACTGCAACCGGTCGATCTCGATGCCACGGAGAATCAATCCTGAACGCACGGACCATCTTGTCAGTCACCGATATCAGACAGTATTTTTAGAAAGTTGGATCGAAATGCCCGACGGTACAACACAATACTCACCCAGACCGTGGCAAGGATGAACAGCCTCGCATCCAGAAACCACGCCACAGCGGCCAGCGCAAAAAAGTAAGAGTTCAAACCGGTAGTGAAATGCCTGGCACCGAGCGCGTGCAGCTGACCGACACGTTCGGCATAGTTTTCCAGGTAGGCCTTGTCATACATTTGCTGATCAGCAATATCACTGCCCTGTTGCAGCGAAGACTTTACAGACGCATCGGGCGCTGCTCCCATCAACACCAGGACGTAGTTAAACAAGCGGTAGCTCCACGCAAATTTGAAAAAAGCAAACGTGAAGATAAACACAACCATCAGCACCTTGATTTCCCATGCTGTGCGCGAGGGACGCGTCACAAAAGGCAGATCAGACAGCAGCGCAAGGGCCTGATCTGAAGCACCGAGTCCGGCCATCAGCGCACCTATAACCAATATGGTCGTTGAGGCAAAAAAGAGCACACCATACTGCAACGTGTTCTGTATAAGCGCATCGGGCATCTTCGGATCGCGGTACACCATATTGTGCATCCAGCGCATGCGATAGGCGGCCATTCGATAAGAAATGGTCTTCTCCCGCAGCCTGGAGTAGTTGATAACCCAGAAATGAACGACCCACGCAACGAAGAAAAAGGCGACAGCGATATAGTCAAGCGTGTATAAACCGACACCGGCACCAGTGGTACTCATGGGTGCGCACCGATCAACATCGACCGTACAATCGGGCTAAAACGGCGCATGCTTGGGCGTGCGGGGAAAGGGGATTGCATCGCGAATGTTCTCCATGCCGGTCACATAGTTAATCAGTCGCTCAAACCCAAGCCCGAAGCCAGCATGCGGCACGGTGCCGTAGCGTCTCAGGTCCCGATACCACCACAGTTCCTCGGCTATACCCTGCTGTTCAAGTTTGGCGTCGAGGATGTCGAGCCGTTCTTCACGCTGACTTCCACCGATAATTTCACCGATCCCCGGTGCCAGTACGTCCATGGCAGCAACCGTTTTGCCATCGTCATTCTCACGCATATAAAACGCTTTGATCTCTTTCGGGTAGTTGCGCAGCACTATCGGCTTGCCAACATGCTCTTCGGTTAAAAAGCGCTCGTGTTCAGACTGCAGATCGAGACCCCATTCCACCGGGTATTCAAATTTCTTTTTACTGGCCTTGAGTATGTCAATCGCGCTACCGTATTCCATCTGTTCAAAACTGGAACTGATAATGGTCTCCAGCCTTTCAATACACTGTTTGTCGACCCGCTGTGCGAAAAAGGACATATCATCCGGGCGTTCATCCAGTAGTCGCTCAAACACATAGCGCAACAACTCTTCAGCAAGGCGTGCATTTTCATCGAGGCCGGCGAATGCGATTTCCGGTTCGATCATCCAGAATTCCGCCAGGTGTCGGCTGGTATTCGAATTCTCTGCCCGAAATGTCGGCCCGAAGGTGTACACCTTGGACAGTGCGAGTGCGAATGACTCGACGTTAAGTTGCCCGGAAACAGTCAGAAAGGTTTCCGTGCCAAAAAAATCCTCAGCAAAATCGACCTCACCAGGGCGGTTGGCGATATCCAATGTACTGACGCGGAACAGCTCACCTGCCCCTTCGCAGTCACTGCCGGTGATAATCGGTGTGTTTACCCAGTGAAACTCGTTTTCGTAAAAATAGTCGTGGATCGCATTGGCCAGTGTGGTTCTGACTCGACTGATCGCACCGAATGCGTTGGTGCGGGGGCGCAGGTGGGCAACAGACCTGAGATATTCAAAGGTGTGTCGCTTCTTGGCGATCGGGTAGGTTTCAGGATCGTCAACCCAGCCATGCACTACCACATTGTTTGCCTGTATCTCAAAGGCCTGCCCGCTGCCCTGTGATTCCACCAACTCGCCGGTCACCTCCACCGCACAGCCTGCGGTTAGCTTCAGCACCACCGATTCGTAGCACTCGAGCGTATCGGCAACCACGGCCTGAATTCCGTCGAAACAGGAACCGTCGTACACATTGATAAACGATATGCCCGCCTTGGAGTCTCGTCGGGTTCTAACCCAGCCTTTGACGACAACCTTTTCACCCACCGGTCTGGCGGCGGCAAGCAATTGCTTTACTGATATGTCCCGTTCGTTCATCGTTAATCCGAATTAAAAACGTATAAATAAAGAATGATAGTCTGAAAGCACAGGAACGCTAAAACCACTAAGCGCACTTTCCTGTTTCGCACTTCCTATGATACCGTTTGCGCTGGCAAAAAACGCTGACATTCCAGACGGGATTACCCCGCCTCTAACTATTTCCACGAGCAGTCCATGCATGACGCCCCCATTGTTATCGTCACCGGTGCCGCAGGTGGTATCGGCCGTGTAATCGCGACCACGCTGGCTTCGTCCGGGTGGTTTGTCGTGTTAAACGATCTCGATCATCAGTCCGCATCCGATGTATCAGCAACGATATCCCGTGATGGTGGCCAGTCCCTCGCAATCGGTGGCGATATCGCGGACGAAAACTCAGTTGAGCAGCTGTTTAAAGCACTGGAACCGTACCGCAGGCCGCAGGCTTCGCTGCTGATAAACAATGCCGCCGTGCAAACCTGGGCTTCTCTGCAGACACTCTCCGTACAGGATTGGAAACGAACCATTGATACCAATCTGACCGGGTGTTTTCTTATGACAAAACATTTTGCACAGTTTGCCGCTGATGGCAGCAGTATTGTGAATATCGGTTCCGGCTGTAATAAACTCGCGTTTCCGAATCTGGTTGATTATTCGGCGAGTAAAGGCGGCATCGAGATGCTGACTAAATCGTCCGCTCTCGAACTGGGCCAGCGCGGCATTCGCGTAAACTGTATTGCGCCAGGCGCCATCAGCACCGATCGAACTGCTGCCGAAACGGACGACTACGATCAGAGCTGGGCCACGCTCACGCCGTTACAGCGTATCGGAAAACCTGAAGATGTCGCCAACGCAGTGATGCTGCTGGCTGATCCAAGGGCGAGCTTTATTACCGGGCA
>CAZOXM010000148.1:0-8477 GCA_964583825.1 uncultured Granulosicoccaceae bacterium | reverse complement strand
CAGCGTGATCGCATTGGGTTTGATGATGTCATTCTCGATGACGAGGGGCGGCCGCAGTGGGGCGTGACAGACGATTACGACATCTATCTGGGCGATCAGGGTTTTGCCGGTCGGCAATTCGATCATGGCATGTCGAACAATCAGTATCACTGGCGGCCGTGGCATCTGGATGAAGCACATCATGCGACCACCTGGGCCGGCCGGGAAATGGCCCGCACCATAAAAAGGCGCGATCCAACAAGACCGTCGTTCTGGTACCTTGGGTTTCGTCATCCACATCCGCCACTGGTCCCACCGCAGGCCTATATCGATCTTTATGATCGGGTTGAAATTGATCGCCCGTATAAAAGTGACTGGTCTCAGGCTGCTGATCTTCCTTTTCCGATACAGGCGCTTAAGGCCAGACACAATCTGTACACCGAAGATCAGTTTATGGAGGCAAAGCGCGCCTTCTATGCACTATGCACGCAGATAGATCATCAAATACGTTACCTGGTCGGGACGTTGCGGCTTGAAGGAATCCTCGATAACACGATTGTGATGTTTACCTCCGACCACGGCGACATGCTTGGTAATCATGGCATGTTGGCCAAGCGCGTGTTTTATGAAAGCTCCTCTAACATCCCAATGATACTAATGCCGGATAAAGGCAATCCTCGTGTTGCTGAAGGCGTGGTTGATGAAAGGCTGGTGACTTTTGCCGATGTTATGCCAACACTGCTTGACCTGGCTGGTATAGAGCCGCCCGATACCGTCGATGGTCAATCCATGGTTGGTGGTAAGCGCGACTATATCTATGGCGAGTGTGGTGAAGATGACCATGCGACCCGCATGATCCGGCAGGAAAACTGGAAGCTGATTTGGTACCCCACCGGTAATCACTTTCACCTGTTCGATATACAAAATGACCCGCACGAGTTGAACGATCTTGCCGGTGATTCCGGTCACGCTGCTATTTTGCAGCGGCTACAGGCAAGGTTAAAAGATGAGTTGTACGGTGTTGATCTTGAGTGGATAGACGGTGATACGTTTGTCGGCCAGCCCGACAGGCCTTATCACTGGGCGCCTCATCGCAGCCTGAACTCACAACGTGGAGATGGATGGCCACCCGGACCAGTGGTGGATATTCCGCAGATTGAATGGACAAGGGAACGGATCTGACCTGGTGCGGATTACCCAAAAACAGCGCCGCGGTACTTCAGTAATTACTATCAACTCAACATTCGCGTAGCTTTAACAGGAGGAATGAATATGTTCAAAAATCTGATAATCACGCTTGCAATACTATGTGGGCTGGCAACTGCAACTGTACATGCGCAGGCCTATCCGGAAAAACCGATCACGATGATCATCGGTTTTAATGCCGGAGGCGGCACGGACCTCGCAGGCCGTGCACTGGCCGCGGAGATGGCCGATATCCTTGGGCAGCCTGTTGCGGTGGTTAATAAGCCCGGTGCTGCGTCGATGATTGCAGCAGGTGAGGTGTCCAAGGCACGCGCCGATGGATATACGCTGTGGTTCGGCTCTGCGGGCACCTATGTAACCAAAGAAGCATTGGGTCAGGCACCGACGCCCTATGGTGAGGGTCTGGAAGTGATCGGCCTGTCAGGCACGCTCGTCGCCGCGCTCGGTGTGCCTAAAGGCAGCCCGTTTCAATCTGTCGAGGATATAATCGAGGCCGCCAGGAAAAAGCACGTTCAAAAACACCGGAGATGTGGGGCAGCGGTTGTATAGAAGGGGTGGCTGCACCGGAAGCTGCCAATAATGCCGTATCTGGTCCGTCGATGATTCCGTTACTGGCGCTCGGTATTCCGGGCTCTACGATCGCCGCGATAATACTTGGTGTTTTTTTAATTCACGGTATACAGGTCGGGCCGGGTATTTTTGACAATGAACAGTCGCGACAGATTGTGTTTGGATTCTTTGCGGCGGGGCTTCTGGGCATACTTGTTTACTTTTTAATAGGTTTTTTCGGTGCTGGTTTGATCGGTCGCCTGATCGCCAAAGTGCCAACAAATGCGCTCTTTCCGTATATTTTTCTAACTTGCTTTGTCTCTGCCTATGCCGCCCGTACGAATGTGTTTGATGTGTTTGTTATGTGTTTTGCAGGTTTGTTCGGTTATCTAATGCGCAAAGGTGGCTACTCCACGGCTGCTTTTTTGATCGCATTTGTACTGGCAAAGGAAGCCGAGTTCCGTTTTAGGCAGTCACTGGTTCTTTCAGATGACGGGATCCTGATTTACCTGCAAAAACCGGTTGCGCTGACCATTTTGGCTATCGCCCTGTGCGTGGTTGTTTTTCAGGCACGCAGAAACCTCACCAAAAAACCCGCCAACGAGCTATCACTGTGACAAAAGCGGCATCAAAACAGCCAAACATTCTGCTTATCTACGCTGATCAAATGCGCTATGACTGTATGTCACCCGCTGGCAATACCGTGATTAAAACGCCCCATCTGCAAAGAATGGCAGATGAGGGGATGACCTTTGACAATGCTTATACCAGCTATCCGCTGTGTTGCCCGTTCCGTTCATCGATGATGACGGGAAAGTACGCGCAAAATCATGGGATGACGCAAAACCACTTTCCGCTGAGAGCTGATCAGGAATTCCTGGGAGACCACATGAAAGCGGCAGGATACCAGACGCTGTATGTCGGCAAGTGGCACCTCGAAGGAGGGCCCAAGCCCGGCTTTGTGCCACCGAAGCGACGCTTTGGCTTTGATCGGTTTGTGGGTTTTAACCGCGGGCACAGTTACCTTGACGGCATATTCTATCGCGATACCGATCAACCGTATCGTTGCCGACGCTATGAGCCGGATTATCAAACCGATCACATGATTGAATTTATAGATAACGCACATCGCAATGACCCGGATAAACCGTTTATCGGTTACTTATCTTATGGTCCGCCACATCACCCGAATGATATGCCTGAGCACTGGCGCAAGATGTATGACCCTGCTGAAGTGCTTTTGCCACCTGGTACCTTGTCGCCGCAAGAGCAGGTACGTATTCAAACTGCAAGGGTGGAGACTGATTGTGAAGGCAATATGAAAGCTGCACTGCGTTCGCGCTGCGCGCACGGTAGTAAAAAACCGCTGGAACCGGAAACCGAAGCGGAGCAACGCACTTTTATTGCCGAATATTACGCGATGATTTCCAACATTGATCATAATGTGGGTCGGCTGATCGGGCATCTGGACAAGCTTGGTATTGCCGACAACACCATGGTCATCTTTTTCTCTGACCATGGCGATATGCTGGGCGAACACGGTTTCTACTGCGGCTTTAAGCCACAGGGGTATCGTTCGGCCATGCAGGTGCCCTTTTTAATCCGTTATCCGAAACGCATCGCGGATGGTCAGCGAAGCAAGGCCATGATCGACGTGGGCGTCGATACCCCTGTGACATTACTGGATATCGCGGGCGCAAAACCCTTTGGCGACGCTGACGGTCAGTCGTACCTTTCGGCGCTCGATGGCAGTGACCAGCACCGTGACGCCATTCACTACCAAACCTTCCGAATGAACGATGGCGCGAAAGGTGAGTTCACGCCAGTGCCTGAACGCGGCTTGCGGACCAAAGACTGGTTATACGTGCGCCAGCAGAACAGACGAAAAATGTTATTTGACCAAAACGCCGACCCACACGAGTTAAATAATCTCGCGCACCGCAGTGACCTCGAAAATCTAATGGACGAGTTTGACCGGCAGATCAGCGATCATATGCAGCAAACCGGTGACGACTGGGAAATCGCAGCGGATTTTCCGCCACCCGGTTTCTTAACCCATGAAGCGGCGAAAGTGCATCTGGAAACCGAACTGCTGCCGACAGCGATTGAGGTGCCTTAGCAGGGCGTGCGGAGAGTGCAGTAACACGGTTCGCAGCGCCAGTGGCGATAATATTCCCCGTTCACTCTTGAGTTTTCCAGATATGTTACCCGTCAATTGCAGTCGCGAACATACTTTTCTATCTTCTTCAAATATTGGGTATATTCACAAAACTACACCTCGAATTTCGACCGTTATGCATTAATTAATTATTCTCTACCGCGTAAAATTGCCAGACTGTAAAAACCACCGGGGCCATTCATGCCTGTCTTTTCCCACGCAGAATATGATCACGAGCAAGTGCTCTACTGTCACGACCCGTCGACCGGGTTGAAAGGCATTATCGCAATTCACTCGACCGCTTTGGGCCCTGCGGCCGGTGGGTGCCGGATGTATCCCTATACCAGTGAAGAGGATGCGCTGACCGACGTGCTTCGCCTTTCAAAGGGTATGAGCTACAAGAATTCGGTTGCGGGACTGCCGCTCGGTGGAGGTAAATGCGTGATCCTTGCAGACGCTTCCAATCCAAACAAACCTGAACTGCTTCGATCATTTTCGCGATTTGTGCAACAGCTGAATGGTAAATACTGGACAGCGATTGACGTTGGCGTTGGGCCTGAAGACGCAGACATAATGGCAGAGCATTGCGATTATATTTTCGCTCGTGCTTCACAATATGAACCAGGGTTTAACCCTTCACTTTTTACCGCACTGGGCGGTTACACCGGCATACGTGCAGCAGCAAAAAATGTGTGGGGTCGCGATGATGTTGCGGGATTGCGAGTAGCGGTACAAGGAGTTGGCCAAACTGGCAGTGACATTTGCAGGCAACTGCACGAAGCCGGTGCGGAACTGGTCGTCTCGGATATCGATGATGACGCGGTTAAGGCAATGGTCGACCGTTTTGGCGCAACAGCGGTATCACCAGAGGCGATACATACACAGGATGTGGATATTCTTGCACCGTGTGCAATGGGGGCGACGATTAATGAGGTGACGATTCCCGAAATCAAGGCCAAAGCCATTTGTGGAGTTGCCAACAATCAATTGGCGAAAGAAAGCGATGGTGCTGCATTACAACAACGCGGTATCACCTATGTGCCGGACTATGTCGTAAACGCCGGTGGAATGATGGGCGCATCAACAGTAATCTATGCAACGCCATCGCGTGAGGAATCGCATAAGAAAATACTTGGGCTCTACGATACAATACTGTCAATCCTCGACACCGCCGATAAGAACGGCCAGCCTTCTTCAGTCGTTGCAGACCAGATGGCCGTTGATCGCATCAATAGGTGTCAGCCGGAAAAAAGTAGAGTGCGTACGTGAGTGATCGTACCCATAACCGTGCATGATACGGTTAAGCTATGGGATAATACTGACCTTGCTGCAGAACACACAGCTCGATTCAGTGGTCGATACCTTGCGGAAGGTAATGATCTGAAATGCTCTGAAGACACGGCCAGCGACACTAATTCGGTCATGGCTGAATTCCTAATAACGCACGCGCCGCCGCGATGTTTTCAGACCTTGTCTGTCGCGAGTTTGCCAAAGCTTCTTATGCTGCCTTCTGGCACAAATGCTTACCGTCTTTCACGGTATATAATACACCGACTTGCAACCAGGCGATTAGACAAGGAGCTCAATATGCCGGCTTATGTGGTATCAATGATGACCATCAACGACCCGGAAACCTATCGAAAATACACTGATCGCACGCCAGCGATCGTCAAGAAATACGGCGGTAAGTTCCTGACACGCGGTGAAGACTTTGTATGTGTTGAAGGCAAAGACTACGACGGGCGACTGGTGATCCTTGAATTTCCAACTAAAGCAGATGTGGAAGCCTGGTTTAATGATCCGGACTATCAGGAAGCGATGAAATTTCGACACGCTTCTTCTACGATGAACTATCTCCTGTTGCAGGAAGGCGGCGAAAACACAAACGATCCTGACCCGAAACTTTAGTGCCGACAACTATGGCGAGTAATGGCTATGGAATGGTGGTTTCCGGACTAATGCAGGCCGCGTTTAGGGCGGCTGCACCTTAGTCGAGAACACACATTGCCATGGATGAATACCGGTCAGGCCAGTCCGACCTGGGTACGCAGTGCCTGTTGATCATCTGGCCTTGCATCCAGCATGGCTTTGAGTCCCTTTTGGACAGAAGCGTAAGCAGGGTCATTGAATCGGTTATTCAATTCATGCGGGTCTTGCACCAGATCGTATAGTTCACCGTCGCCGCTGATACGATCAAGCGTGAGTTTGTGGGTTTTGGTTCGGACCACACGCAAGCTCAATGCAACACCGGCGCGGGTTGGTAATAGCTCCCATTCGCTGCGGGCGCACTCTCTTTCTTCAGGTTGCCCCTCCATCAGTTTGCGCAGGCTTTGGCCGTGGGGGGTTAACGCGGGTTTGCAGTCGGCATAGTCAAACAGGGTAGGGCAAAGGTCGATAGTAGACACCGGTTCTTCGACCACCGCATTTGCTGCGACACCCGGACCGCGTGTGATTAATGTTACACGCAACAGACCTATATGACCACGCTCGATGGTTATCCGATGTCGCAAAAAGGAGAGTCGATTAAAGCGCTGCGTGTAGCGCATATCAGTAGCGCCAGTGGCGATACCTTTTCAGATATTGTCTTAATTCTCTGCGCGCCTTTTCTGGCGATTCTGGTTGAGAGGTACCTGGACTTTCCGGAAAAAACCGCATTGCTTATTCTTTCGATGGCATTCATTGCTTCGGTCATTGGCAAGTCTGCCGGTAAAGGGTTAATTTCAGTGGGTCTCGGACTACTGGCCGCGTTTGTCGGTACCGGTGAAGATTTTACCCCGCGGCTGACGTTCGGCACTGAAGCATTGGCGCAGGGATTCTCAGTTGCATCTGCGGTGCTTGGTGTATTGATCCTGGGTGAAGTATTTAAGTCATTGCATGAACTTCGAGTGCTTGGTGTTAAACCCGCTGCGTCAGCGACAAAAACCGCAGCTACTGATAACAGGCTGTCGCGCGCACTGTTGAAGCGACTGGCGCCCTATATTGCACGGTCTGCTGTGATCGGTACGCTGATTGGCGCGCTGCCGGGAGTCGGTTCAACACTTGCCGCAACACTTGGGTACACCACGGCAAAGGCCTACAGCAAAAAAGCAGCAAAAAAAGAAAAAGGGGGTCTGGTGACACCTTTAGGACAGGGCGCACCGGAAGGCATTGCCGCGACGGAAGCGGCCAACAGCTCTGTCTCCGGTGCCAACCTGATACCGGTCCTGTCGCTCGGTATACCGGGAAACGCTGCTGCGGTATTCCTAATACTTGCCGCAGACTCGATTGGCGGCTTTAATCCCGGGCCGTCTGTGTTCCGGCTCTCTGAAGGCAGTATCAATCCGGAGCTCGTCATAGCGTTTGGGTTGTTTACCATTATGATGATCGCGAATCTTCTGAACTGGTTAATCGGTGGCAGGGTGATGCGTGCCATGGGGGTGATGACGCGGGTACCCAAACACTATCTGTTACCCGTTATTCTGCTGTTGACGCTCACGGCAATTTATATTCAGGAAACCAATATGACTGCAGTGTGGGTAACCGTTGGATTCGGTTTTCTCGGTTACTTTATGCGGCGAATTGATATGTCGCCGCTTCCCTTTGTGATTGCGTTTATTCTCGGTGGTCGCCTAGAAGAAACCGCCCGGCAGTCGTTTTCCGCCACAGGAGGTGATCCGTGGTTTCTGTTCTCATCGATGACCAGTGCAGCGTTTATGGTTCTTGCTGGTGTGGTAATACTGGTATCGATGAAGATCAGGGGTTGATTGTCACCGCTCCTCACCGTGGAAGCGGTGGGAGGTTTAATGGCAGGTTCATGTGTACCAGAACTGCATGATATAGCAATAAGGCGGCGAAGCTGGGTCGGTCGGACGTGGTGGTCTACACATTCAATGTGCTATCGTGTTAAATGGCAGGTCCTAGCGGACCGCTTGATAAATAGGGTAATACGGGTCGAAGCTACAGCCGCCATTGCTGCGTTGGCCATATTTGAACAATCCGGGCTCGACGTATGACCTATATGCCTGCGTTTTTCCGCCTTGCACTGACGACTGTAGCTGTGAAAGTTTGTCACCCTATTTATCAAGCGGTCCACTAGACCGAGAAGGAGTCTGCCAAATGTGCGGCCGCATGAACATATCAGACCATGAGGGTATTCAGTGGTTGCTCAACCAGCTCGGTATCTCAATGAGTCCGACGCAGGAACCTCGCTTTAATGTCGCACCAACCCTGACTATCGATGTTGTCACCGCTGCGGACAACGAGCCGGTCCTGGCGCCTATGAGCTGGGGCATCAGTATGAAAACGAAAGGCAAAAAAGGGCAGCCCGTTGTTCGCAGAATTCCGAACTCGCGTGATGATAAAGTATGGACCTCCTACATGTGGAGGTATCTGATTCCCGAGCAGCGCTGTCTGATTCCGGTTAACGGCTTTTATGAATGGAAGCGTGAAAACAGGAAATTGATTTCAGCCTATCACATCACTTCATCTTCCGGGCCGGCTATGTTTTTTGGCGGGATATACAAAAAACCAAAGGAAGCAGGTGAGATGCCGGAAGTGTCGATTGTCACTACGAGTGCAAACAACGCGATGGGGGACGTGCATGATC
>CAZOXM010000147.1:0-8905 GCA_964583825.1 uncultured Granulosicoccaceae bacterium | reverse complement strand
CTTTCATTTAGTCACAGCAAATGTAAAAATCCCGCGTTCTCTTACGAAGCGCGATAGCGGCAAAACCGAGTCGATGAAAAACTACATTCAGGAACTGAACTGGCGCGGCATGATCCACGACACCATGCCGGGGGTTGAGGCACATCTGCTGGAACAGATGCGAAGTGCCTATGTCGGCTTCGATCCTACGGCAGATTCGCTGCACATCGGTAATCTGGTGCCGATCATGTTGCTGGCGCACTTTCAGCGTTGCGGTCATAAGCCTATAGCACTTGTCGGCGGCGCCACCGGGATGATTGGCGACCCGTCCGGCAAAAGCAGTGAACGCAACCTGCTGGACGAGAAAACGTTGCGGCACAACCAGAACGCGGTACAAAAACAGTTGAGTCAGTTTCTGGATTTCGACTCGGGGGAGGCGAATACCGCAGTGATGGTCAATAACTATGACTGGATGAAAAGTTTTTCGTTTCTGGATTTTATTCGAGATGTCGGCAAGCACATCACGGTGAACTACATGATGGCGAAAGATTCGGTGAAAAACCGCATACGCCCGGATTCCGATTCGTCGGCAGCCGGTTCGGAGGGAATGAGCTTTACAGAATTTACCTATCAACTGGTTCAGGGATACGATTTTCTGTATTTGTTTAACCATCATCAGTGCTCAGTACAAATGGGCGGTAGTGATCAGTGGGGTAATATCACCACCGGCACAGAACTGGTCCGGCGTATAGCACAGGGAAAAGCGTTTGCGATTACCTGCCCGCTGATTACCAAAGCAGACGGATCAAAGTTCGGCAAGAGTGAGGGCGGCAATGTGTGGCTGGACCGACAGCGGACTTCTCCCTACAAGTTCTATCAGTACTGGTTAAACTCGAGTGATGAGGACAGTGAAAAGTACATACGTATTTTCACTTTTCTCGATCAGGAGACCATCGATTCGCTGATAGAAGAACACAAGGCTGCACCGCACCTGCGGATACTGCAGAAAAAGCTTGCCGGCGAAATTACTGCACTGGTGCATTCTGCAACAGAGCTGGACAAAGCAATTGCAGCAAGTGAAATGTTGTTTGGCAAAGGGACGACGGATGATCTAAAAGGCCTCGATGAGCAGACATTGCTCGATGTTTTTGATGGTGTGCCGCAGGCTACCGTGAGCCAGTCTGCGGTTGCGGACGGACTTGATATCGTTGCTGCACTGGCCACTGATACCGGATTCCTGAAGTCAAACAGTGAGGCGCGCAGGGCATTGAAGGAGAACTCTGTCTCGGTGAATAAAACCCGGGTAGGTGAAGACAGGGTGCTGACCATGGAAGATCTGATCAGCGATAAATTTATCCTGCTGCAACGCGGCAAGAAGAACTATTTCCTGCTGACAGTATCGTAGTTTCGGGTGTAGTAAAGTCTGCGCTACATCGTTCGATCGAGGTGTGCAAGGAATTTGTCTGCTGACATAAAACCCACCACTCTCGCACCGTCGATCTCAACCCCTTCATTGTCATAGAAGATGATCGCGGGGGGGCCGAAAATACCGTAGCGTCGCAGCAGTTCCTTGTCTTCACTGTTGTTGGCTGTGACGTCCGCCTGCAGCAATACCGCCTGGTTCATACGAGCAGCCACCTGGGCATTGGTGAACGTAAAAGCTTCCATTTCTTTACAACTCACGCACCAGTCTGCATAGAAATCCAGTATCACCGGTTTACTTTGTGAGCGTGCCGAGGACAGTGCAGCTTCCAGATCCGGAATACTCCTGACCCGGTGAAATGTCACATGCTGGGTCGAGGATTGCCCGCCGGCGTCACTGCCGTCGGTGGTCAGGCCCTGCAGTGGACGCAGCAGTGTGCCGGCGCCGGTACCGACACCAATCAGCAGCAGCGTGCCATAGACCACACTCACGTAGCCGATCCCTTTGCCGACCTTCTGTAGGTTGCCGCCGGGCTGGCCGTCAAATACACCGAGGAACATGCCGATCATGATCAGCAGAATCGCAGACAGCGACATGGTGACCCATGACGGCACCACCCGATCGATCATCCAGATGGCAAGTCCAAGTAACATAAAGCCGAAGACCGCTTTGATTTTATCCATCCACGGACCAGCCGCTGGCAGGTATTTGCCGAACGAGGTGCCGATGATAAGAATCGGCAACCCCATGCCCATGCTCAGTGCAAACAAGGCGGCACCTCCCAGCACCGCATCACCGGTCTGGCCAATGTAGATTAGTGCACCTACCAGTGGTGCGGTGACGCAGGGTCCGACAATCAGTGCGGACAGAAAACCCATACTGGCGACGCCGAGATAGCTGCCGCTTTTCTGTTGATTGCTCACTGTCATTAGCCGGTTTTGAATGAATGCCGGCATTTGCAATTCGTAAAGCCCGAACATCGAGGCCGATAAAATGACAAACAGCAAGGCGAAAGCTGCCAGTACATACGGGTGTTGCAGGGTGGCCTGGATGTTCTCGCCGGTCAGACCGATGATCACACCGGCGATGGTGTAGGTCAGTGCCATGGCCAGCACGTAGACCAGTGACAGCCGGAATGCTTTACCGGTGCCGATCTCGTCACCCCTGCCGACGATGATGGATGAGAGGATCGGTATCATCGGCAGTACGCACGGTGTGAACGTCAACAAAAGCCCCAAACCGAAAAAGGTCAAAATGGTTGTGATGGTCTTGCCGCTGCCGAGACTGGCGGCCAGTCTGTCCTGTTCAGCTACCTGTACGGTCGCGGTGGTGTTGCCGTTTTCAAGCGTCACAGAGGTATTGCTACCACCGGTGCCGTTGGTGCCAACAGCGCTGGCAGCGACCATGGATGCCGGAATCTCTGCAACGCTGATTTCTTTGTATTGCGGCGGGTAGCACACACCGATATCTGCACACCCCTGATAGCCGATCTTAAGCGTGACGTTGCGTACAGGCTCGATGTTGTTGAAACTCAGCTGTGCTCGCGCCTGACCCCGGTGCACTTCCACTTCACCGAAAAACTCATCGGTTTTGAGTTTCCCCTCGCTGATTTCGACATTGGCGATACCGATATTTGAAGGATTAAGTACCTGGAAATTGAATTTTGGATCGTAGAGATAGTGACCCTCGGCAATCAGCCAGCTTAGCGGCAGCTTACCGTCGCTGACAGGGTCAACCAGCAGCGTAAATGCGCGCTCCGGGTCGAGGACTTCGTCGCCGCTTTTATCAATGCGCATTGAATCAAACAGTGATTTGCCGCTGGTAGCACCGGTGATCGGGCTGTTGTTACTACTGTGATTTTGTGGCGACAGTACGGTGTTGCTGCCGGACATATCGATCAGTACCGGATCGCTTGATCCGCGGCTGGTCTGCGTGGGTGCAGGTAGCGGGCTTAGTGTGCCGCCATTTAACTGCGGAGCGCCGGCTGTCGAGGTCGCGGGTACTTCCACGACAAAATCTTCAGTCATCGGCGGATAGCAAACACCGGCATCGGCGCAGCCCTGCGACACTACGGTGACAGTTGCCCGCGTGGCGGTGTCAGCGGCAATGTCTGCGTTGAATGCGACGCGGTTGCGAAATGTTTCCACCTCGCCGAAGAATTCGTCCTGTTTGCGCACACCGTGCGGCAGATTCAATGCGCCAATGTCGGCGTGGTCGGACTCGACCCGGAATTTGTCCCTGTAGACGAAATACCCGTCTTCGATGTCCTGCGTAACCTCAATTTTGCCATCGACGACGGCAACACTGGTCCGGAACGCCTCTTCCGGTGCCAGTAGCTCATCGCTCCCGGTGCCGCCGAGCAGCGAGAGCGCGGCCGCACTTCCGGCGAACAGGACGCCTGAAAGGACAATGAAGCGGCTTAAGCAACGTTGCAGCATGGGGATTCCGTGTAATTTCGGCATTCGACCTTAGATATAGTGTTATGTTCGGGCGATATGCGGCTGACTGATGAATTGTTAGCTCGTTGTGATAAAAATATGACGTTTGGCAACGCCCGCTGATTTCATTATCGGTATCTGTGCAGGAATAGTGACGATTATGCCTGACTTCGATGCCAGTAGAGGATATCTGACAGAATGGTTTTTCCAATCATATTTGCGCTTTTCGTCGGCATGCCGATTCTGGAGATCTTCGTGCTTATTCAGGTGGGCAGCAGTATCGGTGCATTTGCGACTATCGGTATCGTGATTCTGACTGCAGTGATCGGCACCTGGCTGTTGCGCGCACAGGGACTATCGACGCTCGGCAAGGCAAGAAGCAGGCTGGCCGGAGGTGAAATTCCAGCGTTCCAGCTGATGGAAGGACTGGCGCTCGGGGTGGGTGGGGCGCTGTTACTCACACCGGGGTTTATTACCGATGCTTTCGGGTTCGCCTGCCTGTTTCCACCAACGCGCCGGTTGCTTGTCGGGGCGTTGTCGAAACGTCTTACGGTGGCTCAGTTCGGACCCGGTGGGTTTACTGCTGCATCAGGGCAATCGCCCCAATCGCAGCGTCGCAGGCCGGCGGCGTCCGGCGATGTCATTGAAGGCGAGTACACGCGCAAAGACTAAGAGGGTTTTTTTAACCGCCGGGCCGCCAACACCGAATGAGGTTTTTAGACACCCGACCCAACCGGACAGCTTCGCCTGATGCGATTGAATTTTCGTTGCCCGCCGCTTCGATAAAATCTTGCCAGCTCGGCGTGCAGGCGCCGGTTATCCGGGGCCAGGTCGAAGTTCCGGCACAGCCACGCGCAGTAGGCATGTGCACTGGCATTTGCACGCGCATATCGTGACTGCACTTCCTGTGACAGATTGTCATTCATCGAGATGTCGACAAACAGCCGCTTCATCAGGTGCCGGAGTGAACCGTGCGAGCGTCGGCCGGGTTCGAGAGCGGCAAAAACGAACTTGTCGACTTCTGCCTGTAGCTCCAGGTCGACCGGCCTGACCGATCGCCGGTGGGAAGCACTCCAGATCAGATAAAGGAAGTGGCTGACCCCCTCCAGTATCGTGCAGTAGGTGTTGAAATCTTCGCCGTGCCAGTCGCGACTCCATGAACCGCTGGCGACCTGCGCCAGCATGGCCTCGTCGAGAAACAGTGTGACGTCCAGATTGTCTCCCTCTTCTCTGATCAGCAGCGATTCCCGACTCAGATCGATTCCTCTGCTCAGGCTGGTCAGCAGATCGGCATCGTGCGACACAAAATCTTCAACCTGATACGGAATGGTCACGTCATAGCGGCGCTGGAGTAATCGCTGCAGGTCGGACAGCAATAGATGGGTCTGCAGTTCCACGCTGGCTTGCGCGCTCGATGACATGGCTTCAGTGCGCCTGATCGGAGCTGTCCAGCATGACTCCCCGGGCCCGCAACTGTCTTGCAATGGCTGGTTCGCCGGTGCTCTGCCAGGTGTCGAACAGCGTCAGCACATCTTCGACTTTTGAGCGATCGTGAGTGATTGACGAGAGCATGCTGACGAATGCCTCGAAGTGGCGCGACAGATCGTCAAACACTTCAGTCAGTACTTTTTCTCTGGTGGAGACACCACTGGTCTCGGCCAGAAATCCGTAGGCATTTTCACCCATTGCCATGTAGTAGTTGAGGTTGATTGTTTTTCGTCTCAGCGCCGCCGCGAAGAACCCGGAAACCACGATCGCTACATCACCGAGCCGTTGCAGGTACAGCCGCCGCTCTGTGTCCGAGCCGGCTTCGGTGGCCATAATGTAGTATTCCGCGAGCGGTGTGAGGTTGCCGCCGTCCTCGCGGTGATCAAAAAAGGTGTCCGGGCGACTGTAGCTGTCGAGTAGATTGGTCAGATACCAGTGTGTGTGCTCACCTATGTCGAGATGGTTTTTCTCGCTTGCCTCACCGATTGCTTCGTGAAAGTACGAGATCAGGTTAGTTTGGGTATTGATCAGCCCGCTGTGTGTCATATGCCCTCCGCTGTCACAGTTTTCGCCCGCTTCAGCTACCCTGCGCTGAATCTGCCCCCGCCGTTTTGCAGACGCAGTGGCTTCGGGTGTGCTGCTAAACACCTGTCAACGCGGTGCATTTTTCCTACCGGCTGCAGGGTTTGAATATTTCTTCTGTTCAGAACTTGAATTCAGGCTCGAAATCACTACCATTAGCACTCGCAACAGTTGAGTGCTAGCACTCGACATTCCTTCCAAGAATTTCTACAGACTAAACAAAAGGGGAGACC
The DNA here is from genome assembly GCA_964583825.1 of uncultured Granulosicoccaceae bacterium. GTDB lineage: Bacteria > Pseudomonadota > Gammaproteobacteria > Granulosicoccales > Granulosicoccaceae. The sequence continues at coordinate 2,762 of CAZOXM010000147.1, read as the reverse complement.
GGATTTAATGAACATTCGTCCATTACATGACCGCGTGGTAGTGCAGCGCATGGAAGAGGAGCGAACCAGTGCTGGTGGCATCGTCATTCCCGATTCGGCGACTGAAAAGCCGATTCGCGGCGAAGTCAAAGCCATTGGAAACGGCAAAGTCACTGACGGAGGCGACGTTCGCGCGCTCGACGTCAAGGTCGGGGACACCGTTCTTTTCGGCAAGTACTCAGGTACGGAAATCAAGATTGACGGCGAAGAGCTGCTGGTGATGCGCGAAGACGACATCATGGCGATCATCGAAGGCTGATCGATCCAACAACCCACTAATTCAATAACTCACGGAGACATAATTCAATGAGTGCAAAAGATGTTCAGTTTTCTGATGCAGCGCGCAGCAGAATGCTCAAAGGCGTCGATGTCCTGGCCAACGCAGTCAAGGTAACGCTTGGTCCCAAAGGCCGTAATGTTGTACTGGATAAAGCTTTCGGCGCGCCCAACGTCACTAAGGACGGCGTGTCTGTGGCGAAAGAAATCGAGCTGTCAGACAAGTTCGAAAACATGGGTGCACAGATGGTCAAGGAAGTCGCATCACAGACTTCTGACATCGCCGGTGACGGCACCACTACTGCGACTGTGCTGGCGCAAAGTATTGTTCGCGAAGGCCTCAAAGCAGTCGCCGCCGGTATGAACCCGATGGATCTCAAGCGCGGTCTGGACAAAGCAGTAACAGTGGCGGTCGAGTCGCTCGCCAGCCTGTCCCAGCCTTGCAAAGACTCCAAGGAAATTGCACAGGTAGGTACTATCTCTGCCAACAGTGACTCTCAAATCGGTGAGATCATCGCGGAAGCCATGGAGAAAGTCGGCAACGAGGGCGTGATCACCGTTGAAGAGGGCTCGGGCCTTGAAAACGAGCTCGACGTTGTTGAAGGCATGCAATTCGACCGCGGTTACCTGTCTCCTTACTTCATCAACAATCAGGACGCGATGGCAGCAGATCTCGAAGATCCCTACGTGCTGCTTTTCGACAAGAAAATCTCCAACATCCGTGACCTGCTGCCAACACTTGAAGCAGTTGCCAAATCCGGCAAACCACTGCTGATCATCGCCGAAGACGTTGAAGGCGAAGCGCTTGCAACACTGGTTGTCAACAGCATGCGTGGCATCGTTAAAGTCTGTGCCGTGAAAGCACCTGGCTTCGGTGATCGCCGCAAGGCAATGCTGCAGGATATTGCGATCCTGACGGGTGGTCAGGTCATTTCTGAAGAAGTGGGCCTGTCTCTTGAGAAAGTGACGCTTGAAGATCTCGGTACCGCGAAAAAAGTCACTGTCGACAAAGACAATACAACGATTGTTGATGGCGGCGGTTCAAAGACTGAAATCGACGCTCGCGTTGAGCAGGTTCGAACACAGATTGAACAGGCCACTTCCGACTACGATCGTGAAAAGCTCCAGGAGCGCGTTGCAAAACTCGCCGGTGGTGTTGCTGTGATCAAGGTTGGTGCTGCGACTGAAGTTGAAATGAAAGAGAAAAAAGACCGCGTAGACGATGCACTCCACGCAACTCGCGCCGCCGTTGAAGAAGGTGTGGTTGCTGGTGGTGGTGTTGCACTTATCCGCGCAATTTCAGCGCTTGAAAACCTGAAAGGCGATAACGCCGACCAGGATCACGGTATAGCGATTGCCCGACGCTCAATGGAAGAGCCGTTGCGCCAGATTGTTGCGAATGCAGGCGATGAGCCTTCTGTGGTTGTTAACCAGGTAGCTGGTGAATCCGGCAACTATGGCTACAACGCTGCAACCGGCGAGTATGGCGACATGATCAGCATGGGTATTCTCGATCCGACCAAAGTAACGCGATCTGCGCTGCAGAATGCCGCTTCAATCGGTGGTCTGATGATCACCACTGAAGCGATGATTGCCGAACTGCCGAAGGAAGATCCACCTGCGCCAATGCCTGACATGGGCGGCGGTATGGGCGGTATGGGCGGTATGATGTAAAGGCTGCATTTGCACCGGAAAAAGCCTCGCTCTCGCGGGGCTTTTTTTTGGTCTGAAAGACTCCTTGTGGTTTTCTATCGGTAAAACACAAGCTCTGGTATGAAAGAAAGTGCATTGATGTAATGCAATGTGAATACGTTAGCGCTGCTCTATGAAAAAAAAGCGTATTATGCGATTTTCCCCGGCTGAACATAATTAGTTAGCGCTCACACAAAAAGCGCACGGCAGACAACAGTGATAATTACAAGAATAAAAACCGCCGCAGTCATATCAGCGCTCCTTTTTGGTGTTACCCACGTGCAGGCCAATATGCTGCAGAACCTGGCAGATGTGGCCAACGGCGCGCTGCCGAGCTACGGCCGCACGGATGCGCCCAGCAGGCGCACCGACCTCAGTGCAGTCGAAGTGTCGAATGCACTGCGCGAGTTGCTGACCATTGGCTGCAACAACGTGGTAGAGAAGCTGCAGCAGCACGGATACAGCGACCCTGCCGTCCGGGTCGAACTACCGAAACGCTGGGCCAAGGCGCGAGATATAGCCGCCCGCATCGGCTACAGCCGGGAGTTCGATAAGCTCGAGCAAAGGCTCGGTGAAATTGCCGTGGCGATCGCACCGGCCACCAGGGACTTGCTTAATGAAATGATCGCTGATCTTGAGATCGACGATCCGCTTGCGTTATTGGCCAGTAACGATGATGCGGCGACACTTGAGCTGAAAAGACGGGTGACTGCCCGACTGGTTGAACGACTCCACCCCATTGTTAATGAGTCTCT
>CAZOXM010000146.1:0-8919 GCA_964583825.1 uncultured Granulosicoccaceae bacterium | reverse complement strand
CGAACTTTCCGCACGCCCCACTAGCCTGATTAATCTTCGCGGCGCTGCTTCTTTTTCGGTGGTGGCACTTCTGTGTAGACATAGCCATCCGGTGGTGCAAACCTGACCACCGGAAAATCCGGATACAACGCGTTGGTCTTGCGAATCAGGTTGCGCATCCACTGATCCAGTTTCCGGTCCGAGATCAGTTGATCCTCAACCCCGCTGATGTGTTTCAGCGATTCGCGCTGAATAATCTGCTCCGGATACCGCAACAACTGGGCGAGGAGTGAGAACTCCACAGTGGTGAGTTTCTCAACACGCCCCTGCGAGCTTGCTGTGGATTCAAATGCTTTTAGCACCGGTGTTGGAAAGGGATCTGCCATCAGCGTCTTGGTGAGTAGGCTTGCTATAAAGTCTGACAATGCCCGCAAGCATATTCGAAGCCTGCCAAATGCTCACGCACTTTTGCATTTTCATTTTCCCGCTGACTTATACTGCGAGCGCCGCTCACCTTCGTTCCCTTTGCACCACGGCCATGAAAAATCCGCAAACAGGATTCAGACGACTGATTTCAGCGCTGCGATTCTCCCGGCAGGGACTGGTGAGTGCCTATCGCCACGAAGCCGCATTTCGACAGGAAACCTGGGCCGCGGCCGTACTGATTCCCGCCGCATTCGTCATCGGGGAAACCGGTGCCGAAATCGCGGTATTAACAACCTCGGTCATACTCGTGCTAATCGTGGAAATGCTGAACTCGGCGCTTGAAGCCGTGGTCGACCGCTTTGGCAGCGAACTGCATGAGCTTTCCGGTCGCGCTAAAGACATGGGGTCCGCCGCGGTTTTGCTGAGTATCATCCAGCTGTTGATGGTGTGGGTTTTGGTATTGCTGTATTAACACACCGCATCACTTGTCCGCTTACAACGGGTTGGCGTAATCTGACCACACACAACCGCCATCAGGAAACCCTTTTGATCAGGATACCCCCACCGGTGATTGGGCTGCTCGGGGCAGCAGTCATGTGGACGCTGGCAAAGTATCTGCCACTATGGCAGATCAGTCTGCCACGGCAGTCAACCATCGCCCTGCTGATTGCAATCGCCGGTGTGGGTATCGACTTGACGGCACTGTGGTCTTTTCGCAAGGCACGCACAACAATCAATCCGATGACGCCGGAAAAAAGCAGCGCTGTTGTCTCTGAAGGTTTGTACCGTTACAGCCGCAACCCGATGTATGTGGGTCAGTTGATACTGCTGGTGGCTTTTGCCGTCTACCTCGGTGCGCTCAGCGCGTGGGTCGTACCACCGATCTTTGTGTGGGTTATTACGGTCTGCCAGATCATCCCCGAAGAGCGCGTGCTGGAGCAACTCTTCGGACAGCCATACATCGACTACAAAAAAAGCGTCAGACGCTGGCTGTAGCACCCCGCGTTGCGAGTGCCTACTGTTTGGAGCGCGCTGGTGTGCAGCTTGAGTGTGCCACTCACTAATTCCAGCTTACGCCGTTCTCGTTCCAGTTGTTACACCAGTTCCCGCCTTCGGCATAGGTGTAGTAAAGAATCATTGACGTGTCTTCGTACCAGTGTTGTTCGGTGAAGATCGTTTCGCCCTCCACGACCGAGGAGCTCTGCCGCGTGTCATCGGGGGTACCATTCAGTTCAAACTGATAGTCGAACTGATCGGCACACGGGTGGTCACCGGCCGCACCCAGCTGAGTCGTCAGCTGCGATACGATGGTGCTCTCACCGTCACAGGCACTGAGGCACAGCGTCAGAAGCGCAGTTAACGCCAGTTTGTTTATCATTCGCTGTCTCCTACATTGTGTATCTGAATCGACGATCGACTGCGGCGGCATTCGGATCGTCTGCCGCATCGGGATAAAAATCCACAGCATCGGCATTCACCGCACCGTTATCGCCACGCCAGTAGAAATCGATGGTCGACGGGTTACCCAGCAACGCTCTCGGCAACTCGACTTCGGCCACTCCGCCGACGAAGTTGGCGGTGACACTGCCGAGATACTCCCACGACCAGTCGGTACCGCTGCCGGTATACCGATACAAATCGCGACCTTCGAGCAGGTAGTCCGCGCCGGTAGTGAACTCACCGATAAAACCTGTGAATCCGGTGGAGACACGAGCGTCGGTGTCGAGATACGCCGCATAGCCGTAGCTCAATGCTGAAATCGGGCCATCGTTCTGATACGCGATAAACAATGAGTCCGCGTTGTGTGCCATCCAGCCCTGACGCCAGTCGATCTGACCGGCGGCGTCCGCCACATCAGCCGGGTCCGCTGCAAAGGCCGCAACGCCGTTCCAGTCCTCAAGGTTGCCATCGATCAGAATGTCGGACACCGGATTGGACAACTCCGACGCACTCGCCGATGGGTCAGTCACCACGATAGATACGGTGGCCGGTGCACTGACACTTGTGCCGTCGCTCACGCGGTAGGCAAATGACTCAGCGCCGGTAAAGTTTCCATCCGGGGTATATACCAGGTTTGGCGGGTTTCCGGACAAGCTCCCGTTTGAGGGCTGTAGTGTCACCTCAAAGGTCAGCGCGCTGCCTTCCGGATCACTGCCTGTCAGCACGACATTCAACGCAGTGCCACGTGTGGTGGTCAGCACCATGTCACTGGCTATCGGACTGGCGTTGACCGACTCGCTCAAGGCATAGCTGAAGTTGCGCACCGGTGCATTGGCGGTCGCAGCGTTGTCCGGATAAAAATCACTGGTTGGCCCACCGACCGCTGCATTCTGCCCGAGATAAAACAGTTCAAGCGCCTGCGGATCGCCGAGCACCGCACGGCTGACCGCAAGCTCTGCCGTATTGCCGGCCAGACCGATATCGGCCGTTGCCACGCTGGTCCACGACCAGTTGCTGCCACCGCCGGTGTACTTCTGAACATCACTGCCTTCGATCAGATAGTCCGCACCGATCGGGTATTCACCCACAAAGCCACGGAAACCGGTGGCACTGTTGCCATCTGTATCGATGTAAATACCATAGCCCCAGCTGAGCGTCGTCTGCGTTTCGTTTTCATAGGCGAAGTACAGGTTCTGATCGTTGTGTGCGACCCACGCCTGCACCCAGTCGATGGAGTCGTTCAGGCCATTCGCATCAAGCGGATCAAGACCAAACGAATCAACGCCGTTCCAGTCATTCAGTTCACCGTCTACGGTGATGTTGGCGGTATTGTTCGGCGTCTCGCCGACCACATTCACCGTCACCGATGCGGCAATACTGGTGGCGTCACCATCGCTGACGGTAAAGGTAAATAAATCCGTACCCACAAAATCTGCAGCCGGCACATAGCTCAGCGCAGGCGGGGTGCCGGTCAGTGCGCCATTCACCGGCTGATCTGCGATTTCATAAGTCAGCGCGTCGCCGTCGATATCCGAACCGTTCAGCACAATCTGAACGCTTGCATTAATCGCCACGGACACCTGCTGGGCCAGTGCGGCGGGTGGCGTATTGCCATTGCTCGCCGCGGTGCTGTAGACGAAGAACCGCTCGGCATCCTCGGCGGACGGGTCGGCTACTTTATCCGGATAGTGATCAATACCGGAACCACCGAGCGCACCGCTGTTGCCGTGCATGTAAAAACGCAACACGTTGGCACCACCGAGCAGCGACATCGGTATGACGGCCTCGGCACTGTTGCCCCGCCGCGCCACATCGATAAAAGCAATTTCATCCCATGACCAGTTTGTGCCGCTGCCGGTGTACTCGAGCAGCGTGCCGCCTTCAAGCACGTAGTCCGCACCAATAGGCAACTCACCGCCAAACCCCCTAAACCCGGTGGCCGTGTTTCCATCGACATCGATATACATCCCGTAGCCCCAGCTATCGGTAATATCTTCGACTGTGCGGTAACCAATGTAGTAGTGAGTCGCATCGTGTGCCACCAGTACCTCGAGCCAGTCAACACTGTCCGCACCTGTGGCATCGGCAGCATCATTGCCGAAACCGGTCAGCGACTCCCAGTCTGACAGCGCACCGTCAATCGTTAATGCGTTATCGGCAATCGGGTTGCTGACCGAGGCGTTGCTCGGGGGTTCGACCGTCGGTGGCGGCAGTGTCGGCGCGGCCACAGTACTGTTGTCAATCTGCGCCAGATACTCGGAAAGATCGTTCAATTCACCGGGTGTCAGGGTAACGTTCAAGTGTGCGGTTACGGCATCTTCCAGTGTCGGTGCAGAACCGTCGTGCAGATACGGTCCGGTACCCCAGACCCCGAGCAGAGTCGGCGTATCGATACCTGTCAGCACACCGGAAAGCCGGTTACCACTTTCCGGCATGATTGTGCCAATGTCGTGCAGCACCGCATCGTTGGAGTCGGTAAAGATCAACCCTTCATGACAGGTAGCACAACCCTGTGTGGCAAACACAGACTCACCGGACAGCGCTGCAGCTGTCATGGAACCATCAGCCAGTCGCCAGGGGCTGTCATCGACCCGATCGAGGCTGGTCATATAGGCGGTTAATGCATCGAGGTCACTGCTGAGCCCCGCTTTCGGATTGCCGAGCGGTTCCGAGGTATTGGCAAAGTCGGCATCGTTCATCAGACCGGTGCCACCGGCAAACTCCCGTATCTGCCCTTCAAAGTCCTGCACTTCATCGAAGTTGCTGCTCCAGTGCAGCATGCCGTGACCCATCCCCGCCCTGCCCCTGAGGGTGATCGTATTGCGCAGCCCTTCACCCACACTGGTAAAGTCCCACACACGACCGTCGTGCTCACCATCGGCATGACAACTGGCGCAACTCATGTAGTCCAGACCGGCCAGCCGGTCGTCACGCGCATCGTAGAAAAGTTGCTTGCCGCGCAGTACGGTGGCGTCCAGCGCTTCACTGGAAACCACGTTCACGGTGGCGATGTCCGGTGCTTCTGTCGCACCGTTATTCACCACCGCACCGATATCATAGACACCTACGGTGCGGTCCATAAAGTTGTGTACGTAAAGCCGCGATCCGTCACCGGACACGGCAAGTCCCTGTGGCGCACGGCCGGTATCGATACGACCAATTTCTATATCAGTCGATACATCGATCAGTGCCACCTGTCGGTTGCCTTCGAGACTGGTAAACAACGTGACCCCGTACGGGTCGAACACTGATGCACCGGCCACACTGGCATTGTCATGATCAACGCGGCTGCCCAGTTGCTCGGTGTTGTTATTAAGATCTATTTTTGAAGTTACCGCCCGCACCGTCTGATCAAACGTCATACCGGCGCCGCCACGCAGCGCACCGGCCAGAATATTGTCCTGTTTAGAGGGTACCCAGCCGGCATTACCCGACGGTGCAATGACCACAGCGCCGACATAGTTGGGCACACCGGGCCCCTGGTGTTCCGAGACAATGCGATTACTGTGTTCGAGAATTATGGTGTCCGTGATGTTCAGATCGCTGCTGCGCAACACCACCACCTCGCCCCCGTACTTGCGCACACCGTCATCGACAATTACATCGGCGGTGTCTTCACCGGGCAGAGGCGGAGTAATGAACCGGGACACATACAGGAACTGCTGCGCACCATCGATAGTCAGGTGTCGCGGACTGGCACCCACATCTGCCTGTGCAAGCTCGCTTCCATCCGCTGACAACTGCACCACCCGGCCAATCGCTTCAAGCGCGATAAACGCAGTGCTGTTGTTAAACACAATGCCATACGGCTGCGATGCTTTGGGGAGATCAATCGTCTCTGTCGCCGCCAGTGACGCAGCGCTGATCACACTAACGCTGGCGTCTGCGCGATTGGTCACCCAGATATCGCCATTCGGCGCCTCTGCCAGTGCTACCGGATTGCGCCCGACCTGGATTTCAGCCAGCAATGCCAGCGTCGAGGTATCGATTACGCTCACCGAGTTATTGTCCGGGTTTACGTTCCACAGTTGCGCCCGTGTGCTGTGCTCGACCAGGCTGGTCGATGACTTCGCCATCGCAGCGTTGAGCGGCTCGTGCACCACCTGCGTATAGGTCTGACGCACTTCATCTCCGGATGAATCGCGTACAGTCAGTGTCACCACATAGCGTCCGGCGTTGTTGTAGCGATGGCTGATATCAGGGCTGCCTGAAAACGCGGTTTCCGGCGTGCCGTCGCCAAAGTTCCACTTGTACTGCAGCGTACCACTGCCCTGTGCCTGTGCAGTCAGCGTTAACATATTGCCCGTCGCCTGCGGCTGCTGCGCGAGCGGCTGCGCACTCAGTGGCACCCGCAGCGCCGCACCCATTACCTGCACTTCGGTTAAACTTAAAAACTGACTGTTACTGGCCAGCTGCACTCTCACGTAACGCCCCTGAGCGCCGACCGGAATTTCTTCAGTATCGGCAGCCTGCCCCGAGATGAATCGAGTGGCCACGTCTGCCTGCCCGCGCGTTGTATTCAGATCTTTACTGCTGAATGGCACCGCTGAGGTGAACACGTAAAAGTCGGACAATCGACTGCTGCAGCAGTCTGTGCGGTTCCACAGCACCACGGAGTCGATATCCACTACGCGTCCCAGGTCGAGCTCCCACCAGGCGTTTGCATCGGCCCTCGTGTGCGTAATGTTTTGTCCGTTCACACCGTTACTCTCAGTGATACCATCGATTGCTATCGATGCCGGGTAATCACTGCGCCATAAGCTCGACTGCGTGGCACTGCCGTCCGGCGCCACATTTGAGATGTCTGCGCGTCGCGAACCAAACACCTGCACCTCGGCGAGTTGCAGCGCATTGGTGCCGCGCAACTGCACCCGGATATACCGCCCCGGGTTGTTCACCGTGATATCTGTCTGTCTGCCGGCAGTACCGTCGACCGGAAAATCCGTGACTCCCGTTTGCGCCTGGGTGACGCCTAGTGCCTGCGACGCGAACGGCACAGAAGACACCAGCACGTTAAAGTCTGACAGACGTGCAGCGCAGCAGTCAGTTCGGTTCCACAGGCGAATCGTATCAATCTCCATCACCCGCCCCAGATCGAGCTCCCACCATGCCTGCGCCTCGGTACGTGTGTGTGACAGAGAACCCGTCACATCGGCGCCACTCAGATCACCATCAATCGCATTGCCTGCTTCGAGGTCCAGCGCGGACTGATAAGTCGAGGACTGCGTGGCAGTGCCCAGCAGGGCGATATTGTCGAGCCTGGTATCAACCGCTGTGACGCGAATGACCTGTGCTTCGGAGGGCACTCCATCCGTATTCACCGCAAACAGCATCCAGTATCCGGGCACCGATACGTTCGGGTTTTGATTGATCGTGACCTCAAAGGTATTTGCAGCAATCTGGCTAAAATCCGGTCGGTAGTGTCTGACATCGGTATTGATGGCATGTGTGGTGGCAGACAGCTTTATCAGACTGAAATAAGCGATGTCGTCCGATGTATTGACCGCTAAGGCCGCACCGACATCGGCACTCGGAAAGTCAGCAGAGACAGTCGGCCGGGTGGCCAGTGACCCATCGCTGTTAAACAGGTAAGGCGGTGAGAAAATCTGCGCATCCTGGTGCGTTCCACCCGAGTTCGGGTTGCTTGGCGCGTAACCACCGCCGGCAGTCAGCACGCGGCCGTCGGTGAGTAACAGCGCAGTAGAGTGATAGTCGCGCGGTACCCCCATGTTCGCCATGGGCCGCCACTGGCCGGTGTCGGGATTCCAGATTTCAGGCTCCATCACGCTGCCGTTATCCTGGAACTTGGCACCAGTGGTGTTGCCGCCGACTACCAGTACCTCGCCGGTGGGCAGCGGGATCATCTGGTGAAACTTGCGCGGATGCAGCATATCCGCAGTACTGCGAATGACCGGCGCTGCCCCGTTTAAATCCACCGTAAATGCATTGGCTGCCGCGCCGGTTGAATTTCCACCCCAGTTGCCATCATTGCGGCCCGAGATCAGCAGTTTGCCCGCGTCATAGACCACCTGCACCCCACCGGCGTGGTTCACACCGTCGTCGTCCGCGTCAGCCACACGCACACGCCCTGTTCCGGCGGGATTGATCATATGGTTCTCGGTGGTATCCCAGTAGTGATACACATTGCCGTTGGGCGCCAGACTCAACAACGGGAACACATTCTCCCGACCGCGCTGGTTATTGCGTGTACGCATGCTGAGAAAATCGATACCGTTCAGGACCGACCAGCCCTGATCCGGATCCCACACATCCGGATTGCGCACATTGGTGGAAGACCCCATCGCCGTCATGATCCGACCATCACCCATCGTCAGCGTACTCGGATACCAGCGTCCGCCACTGGCCATGTTTTCAATGGTTTGCCATTGGGAATCCCGGTAATCGAATACCGACGTCCACGGACTGTTACCGGCGTTGCGACCACCGTTGACCAATACCCGCCCGTCGTCCGTCATCGACATCGCCGCACAAAACATGTTGTGACCCTGATGCAGATTCTCAGTGAACGATCCGGTTTCAGGATTCCACACGGCGCTGAATGTTCTTTCCGTGGTCGGCCAGGTACGGCGCTCCGAACCGGAGTAAGTCAGAATTCTGCCGTCCGGCAGGTTCGCCATCGACACCGCAACCAGCGGCCAGTCCAAGATGTCGCCCCAGCGCCCTACCTCGGCCGGGCTGCCCGTCGCCTCGCCCAGCACCGGCTCGACAATGTCGATACTGTTTGCCGGGGGCACGGCCGCGTCGGGATTGGTATCTACCTCGACACCTTCTCCACGACAGGCTGAAAGTGCAATCGCTGCCACCGCGACAGCTAAAGCAGTTAATGAACGCATGGGAAATTCCGGATAGTCGGCCTATTAGGGAACTAGCGTTCAAAACAGCCGTCGCTTTACCGGAGCCCGGAAACGCGACGCAATCGTCTATTTTTTCCGACAACCAGACCTCGCCGAATCACTGACTTGACAGTGACTCACCGTCCGGCCGATAATGCGTAATTACGCGGGAATAGCTCAGTTGGTAGAGCACAACCTTGCCAAGGTTGGGGTCGCGAGT
>CAZOXM010000145.1:0-9294 GCA_964583825.1 uncultured Granulosicoccaceae bacterium | reverse complement strand
GTTCAAACAGAGGTGCACACTTTAGTCAGCCGCCCCTGCGGGAGCCTGTCATTTGACCTGCAACTGCGTTGCAGCTCTTGAAAAGGGAGTGACCATTCCCAGCGAGCTGCGCCTTGCTGCAGAACAAATGACAAGCTCTCAAATGACCACACTGTTTGCTCCAGCACACTAGAGCCAAATGACATAACCCGATAACATGCGCGTTTGTTATCTGGAAGTCTGGTTTGAAGGTCGCAATTGTCGGTTGTGGAGATGTAGGCACCCGTTGTGCGAAAACGTTGCAGGACGCGGGGCATCTCGTCACCGGTGCGCGGCGACGTGTGGCGCAGCTGCCCGCCTGGCTGACGGCGGTTCAGGCAGATGTGCTTAAGCCCGAGTCGCTCTCTTTTTTAAGCCCCGCCGATGGCGAACCGTTCGATGTGGTGATCTACACGCTGGCTGCTGCGGGGTTTGATGAACAGTCCTATCGCGATGCCTATGTGACTGGCGTTCAAAACACGCTGCACGCTTTGCGAAACGCTATGCCAAGTTGCTTTTTGTTTGTGTCTTCCACCGGCGTCTATCATCAGAACGACGGCAGTGTTGTCGATGAACTTTCACCTGTCGAGCCGACTCGTTTTAATGGACGGCTGGTGCTGCAGGGTGAGCAGCTGGTGCAGGCATCAGGCGTTGGTACCTGTGTGCGGTTCAGCGGTATCTACGGGCCGGATCGTTTGCGGCTGATCAATCGCATCGCCTCCGGGCAGGCAACGCTTGATGAGTCCCCTCCGTATACCAATCGCATTCATATCGAAGACTGTGCGGCGGTGCTCGCGCATCTGGTTGAACTGAGCGGCCGCGACGAGCCGCTGGCATCGATTTACCTGGCCAGCGACTGTGAGCCTGCTACCAGCGCCGACGTTGAATCGTACATTGCGGGTTTGCTTGGGCTGTCACTGGATGACGCGGCGCCGGTTGCCCGCAGCAAACGTCTTGCCGGCAGTAAACGATGCAGCAATCAGCGGCTGCTCGACAGTGGTTTCCGTTTCCGCTACCCGGACTATAAAAGCGGCTATCGTCAGGTGGTCGACAGCGTCAAATCCTCCGGTACACGATCGTGAGCGCGGCATATCCGGCGATTGTCCCGGTGGCGGGATTCGGCACGCGATTGTTGCCGCTGACACGCAGTGTGCCGAAGGAGTTGCTGCCGCTCGGGCGGCTTCCGGTGTTGCACCACGTGATGGATGAGATGGCGCAGGCAAATGTGCGCAGGTATGTGCTGGTCACCTGCGAACGCAAGGCGGCAATACGTGACTATTTCAGTCACAGCGATGCTGAATACCAGCCACAATTCGTCGATCAGCCGGCACAGCTCGGCCTCGGGCACGCGGTACTTTGCGCGCGCGAACTGATGGGGTCATCGCCGTTTTTTATCGCGCTGGGTGATGCGGTGATCCATCACCGCGACAGTCAGCAGGAAACCCTGTGTCAGCGGATGGCCCGACTTTTTAATACGGAATCGGCTGATGCGGTGGTCGCATTTCACGAGGTACCAGCCGATCGTGTCTCGCGCTACGGGGTGGCAGCCATTTCGTCAACCCGCGCCGAGCACTTTAACGTGAGCGGTCTGGTAGAAAAGCCTGCGCCTGCGGACGCGCCCAGTCACTTTGCGATTGCAGCGCGTTATCTTTGCCGCCCGGCGCTGTTCGATTTACTTTCTCAGACACCAGCCGGGAAGGGAGGCGAAATACAATTAACCGACGCGCTGCAAAGTCTGATCGATCAGGGCGGCAGGATTATCGGGGTGCCGCTGTCAGCGGCTGAAAAGCGCTACGATATTGGCAACTTCGCCACCTACTACAAAGCGGTACAGGATTTTTTATTACATGATGATGTATCGATAGGCTAGTGCGCTGGGGCAAATAGTGTGGTCGTTTGAGAGCCTGTCATTTGTTCTGCAGCAAGGCGCAGCTCGCAGGGAATGGTCACTCCCTTTTCAAGAGCTGCAACGCGGTTGCAGGACAAATGACGGGCTCCCGCGGGGGCGGCTGATTAAAGTGCGCACCTATGTTTAAACGAATACCGGATTAGGTACTTAAGAGAAATTTTTCAGAAATATGAAACACTTTAGTCAGTCGACTCATAGGACCACACTGTTTGTTCCGGTGCACTAGAATGACCATCAAGCGAAAGACTTATGCCAGAGCCGGTCTGGTTGGCAACCCGTCAGACGGTTACCGGGGTAAGACCATTGCCTTTACCGTGAAGAACTTCTGTGCGGAAGTTACCCTGACCGAGTCTGATCGAATCGACTTTGTGGCCGGCCCTTCCGATCAGAATCACTACACTGACCTGCATGCCTTGCGCGACAATGTATCTCGACATGGATACTACGGTGGCATTCGACTGGTAAAAGCAACGGTAAAGCGATTTATAGACTACTGCGCCAGTGCAGATATCGCGCTCGATGCCAGCCGCAACTTTTCACTGGCTTATGAGTCAAACATTCCACAGCAGGTGGGCATGGCAGGATCCAGTGCGATTATTATTGCGACGCTTCGATGTTTAATGGCGCACTATGGGGTAGAGATCGATCAGCGCATCCAGCCTTCTCTGGCGTTGGCGGTGGAAAGTGAAGAGCTGGGCATCGGTGGCGGACTGCAGGATCGGGTGGTGCAGGTGTACGAAGGTTTGGTCGCGATGGATTTTAGTCAGATGGACAATCTGCATGGCTATGACTGCGGGACTTATACACCGCTTGAGTTGTCATGCCTGCCACCGGTCTATGTTGCCTGGCGGCCTGCGTCGAGTGAACCGACGGAAGTGTTTCACAATGATCTTCGCGCGCGATTCGATGCGGGAGACTTGCAGGTCATAGACGCGATGCGTCGCTTTGTCGACCTGACGGACAGGGCACTGGACAGCCTGCGAGACCATAATCACAAGGAGTTGGCGAAGTTGTTGGATGCGAATTTTGATTGCCGGCAATCTTTTTGTGTGCTGAATCCGAAGCATGTGGAAATGATCGAAACGGCGAGAACCGTCGGAGTCAGTGCAAAGTACGCTGGATCCGGTGGTGCTATTGTCGGCACGTTCGGCGATGTGGAGCAATTAGAGGCATTGCAAACTGCCATGCGACAAATCGGCTGTGAAGTAATCCAGCCACAACTATAGATTTCGATTAAATCAGACGCGATGGAAAGTTTTATGAAAAAAAGTTTGGTTTGTATTGCAGCGATATCGCTGGTGGCTTGTTCGGGTTCAGATACGGGCATTATCAGTGCGACGGATGATAATGATCAGGCCAGTGAAAACATGGCAGAAGGTGAAGGCAGCGGTGACGGCGAAGGCACTGGTGAAGGTGAGGGTAGTGGCGAAGGTGGAGGCGACTCTGGCAGTCCATCATCGGCGCTGACAGCGACTTACCGCGTTACCTTTAATGCGAGCTGGAGTGAAGCGACTCATCCGCTGGATTTTCCGTCTGATCCCCATTTCTCCGGACTGGTCGGTGCCGTGCACAATGAACAGGTACAGTTTTGGAATACAGGGCAACTGGCCACTGATGGCATTGAGCTGATGGCGGAAACAGGCGATAAGGCAATACTCTTGTCTGAGGTGGACACCGCAATTGCCAACGGCTATGCCGGCAGTGCCATATCCGGTGGTGGTATCTCCACCTCGCCCGGCTCAGTGAGCGTGGAATTTACAGTATCGCAGACTTATCCGGAAATCACGCTGGTCACGATGGTCGCGCCGAGCCCCGACTGGTTTGTCGGTATTCACAACTATTCCCTGCTTGAAAACGGCGATTTCATCAATAGTCGCACGGTTGAGCTCGCGGTGTATGACGCCGGCACCGACGGCGGGCTTCGATACACGTCAGGCGATATTGACAGTGATGAGCCGATCGCTCTGTTAACCAGTCAGCCGGAAGACTCACCCTTTCAGCAGGGACTACCGGTTGTAGGCCAGTTTGTTATTGAAAAACTCTGATGGTTGAATGGCCCGCACTGCTGCAGTCTCCGGGTTCAGACGAACTGATGTACGTGCCGTCGGTGGCCCGTTGGCACGCGCTGAAAACATCGTCCGAGGTGCAGTCGGGCGATAGACTGATCGACTCGCGTGGTGCGCTTTTTACCATCGTTGCAGATGAGCCGACCGGCCCTGAGGTGCAGCTGACACTCGATGAAGTGATTATACTCGTGCGTCAGCACGCGTCGCTGTGCGGCCACTGCTGTGTCAGTAAACTGGGCGCCTCCGGTATTGCAGAGGCAGTCGCGATGGTCCGCGGGATCGAGTAATCTGCACGATTCAAGACGTGAGCGCAGGAGTGCAAGTAACAATGACCGACAAACTGGACGACGATGCGCTGCATGCGCTTAAAATTGCGTTTTCCTATATGCCCAAAGTGGTCGATGTAAACAGTTTTGAATATGGTGATCGGTGCGATCTGGTGATCTCGCATATTGAAACTGTCCGGGAAGTGCTGTTGCACAATGATGTGGACCCTGATGAAGTCTACGATGACATACACGAAGACATCGCGCCGAAATCATCCTATTGAGTTGATCGGGAAGTTCGTGGTTGTTCTATGGTATGGCAACTGCCAGCCGGCCGGTAACCCCGTGTTTGTCGATCAGTGATTGAACAAGGCCGGTCGAGACAGCTTTTTGAACAAAGCGCTCAAGGTATGCGGCGACTTCAGGGTCGCCGGGTCGGCAGCCAACCGATTGTTGTACTGCAGTGAAACTCTCGTCGAGTAGGGTGGAGCCCGGCATGTTCTTCTGTTGCTGTATAAGTGCGGGGCGTAATCCGGCCAGCGCGTCGAGCTTTTCTGCAGCGAACAGCTCAAAGGAACCATCGATTGACTCTGCCCGGTGCAGTGTTGCATGTTGCAGGTTATCCGTCAGCCAGAGATCGTAGGCTGCGCGTTTCTTTACTGCGATACGCTGTCCGGGTGTGTCAACCTCGGCCACACTGCTGTGTGGTGAATCCGGTGGCAGCAGGTACGTCGCCTGAATTTCACAATAGGCGCTGGTAAAGGTCATCGTCCTGGCACGCTCCGGTTCGGCAGCAATATTGCCAATGTCCCACGCGTTATCGCCAACGGCATCCGCGACATCGCCCGGACCCTTAAACGGCACCATCACCGCCTCTATGCCGAGATCATGCGCGATCGCACGGCCCAGATCCGGTGAGACGCCATCGGGTTCGCCGCTGTCTGTTTTGCCGGTAACCAGCAAGAAGTTCGACATATTAAGTCCGACACGCAAAACGCCGGTGGGCGCGAGCTTTTGAGTCAGTGAGGGAGACATGGGTTTACTCCGGCGGATCAAACCATGGTAGCGTAACACCTTATCGCGTAGCGTGATTACGCTGCGCAAGGTTTGTTTTATCCCGTGGAACCCTGAGACAGCAATGACTGATGACTTCGACATTGACCGCGCCCGCAAGGAGACTCGAGGTTGTGAGCAAGTGGTGCACTTTAACAATGCCGGTGCGTCGCTGATGCCGGCACCCGTGGCAGATACGCTCAGGGAGTATCTGCATCAGGAAGAGATGAGCGGCGGCTATGAGACAGCAGCGCGTAACGAGGAACAGCTTCAGTCTTTCTATCGGGCTGTCGCGGGGCTTTTGCAATGTCGCGAAAGCGAGATTGCATTCGTTGAAAACGCCACACGTGCGTGGGATATGGCGTTCTACAGTATTCCGTTTAAACCCGGGGATCGGGTGCTGACAACCATTGAGGAGTACGGCAGCAATGTCATCGCCTACAACCATCAGGTGAAACGATGTGGAATATCGCTGACGTTTATCGACAGTGACGATCACGGACAAATAGACATTCAGGCGCTCAGAAATCAGATAGACGATCGGGTCAGACTCATCTCCATGACCCACATTCCGACCGGCGGTGGTCTGATTAATCCGGCGGCCGCTGTGGGCAAGGTGGCGAGAGAGGCGGGCATTCCGTTTTTACTGGACAGTTGTCAGGGGGTCGGGCAGGTCGCGCTCGATGTTGAAAAACTCGGGTGTGACATGCTCTGTGGCACAGGGCGCAAATACTTGCGTGGCCCGCGGGGAACCGGTTTTCTGTATGTCAAACAATCACTCATCGAAAAGCTTGATCCGCCGTTTCTCGATCAGCACGCGGCAACGCTGACTTCCCCCACGGAATACGTGGTGCGCAATGATGCGGGCAGGTTTGAAAACTGGGAGCAGTACTTTGCCGGCAAGGCCGCACTCGGTGTTGCGGTCGACTATGCCGCCTCTTTCGGCATGCCCGCGATTCAGAGAAGGATTTGCGCGCTGGCCAAAATGCTGCGCCAGCAACTTGCCGGTATTGACGGCGTGGTGGTGACTGATCGCGGACTGGCGCTTGGCGGGATCGTGACGTTCACGGCGGCGCAGAAAACTGCCTCCGAAGTGATGCAGGCGCTCAGCGGGCACGGTATCAATGTGTCGGTGTCGGACGGTTCAGGCAATCTGGTGTCATTCGAAAAGCGCGGGCTCAGCAGTGTGGTCCGGGCCTCGGTGCACTACTTTAATACGGAACAGGAAATCGACTACTTCTCACAGACGCTGCAACAGGTATTGTAGGGACTGCCCTGCGTCGCCGAGCTTATCAAACCGAGACAGATGTGGACCGACTTCATTGCCGACAACGCGCCGGATAGGTATGCTTAAACGGTTAAATTTGCAGGGTAGAAATCATGTCAGCTGATGCTGATCCACAGGCTGTTGTCGCTTCGATCGTTCAGCGCGGAAGAGTGGCGATGCAATCGCTTTCCGACGCTTCACAGGCACGGGTTGACGAAGCCGTCACGGCACTGGCCTGGGCCGTCTATGAGCCCGGTCGCGCGAAGGAACTGGCCGAACTCGCGGTGCAGGATACCGGCATGGGGAACGTCGAGAGCAAAATCACCAAAAACACGCGCAAAACCTTCGGCACGCTGCGCGACTTGATACGCGCCAAAACGGTCGGTGTGATTGAGCGTGACGAAGCGCGTGGTATGGTCAAGTACGCCAAGCCTGTCGGTGTGGTCGGTGCCGTCACACCGTCGACCAACCCGGCGGCGACCCCGGTCAATAAAGCCATGATGGCGGTCAAGGGGCGCAACGCAGTCATTATTGCTGCTTCTCCGGCAGGCTTTCACACCACACAGAAAACCGTCGACTACATGCGCGCCCAGCTGGCGCTGATCGGCCTGCCTGAAGATCTGGTGCAAATGCTGCCCCCGCCAGTCAATAAGGAGATGACACAGGCGCTGATGGAGCACTGCGATCTGGTGGTGGTGACCGGTTCGCAGAACAACGTGAAACGGGCCTATTCAAGCGGTACGCCGGCGATCGGTGTCGGTGCAGGCAATGTCGCAGTGATGATTGCCGAGAGCGCTGATCTCGACGCCGCGGCAACAAAAATCTGCGCCTCCAAAATTTTCGACAATTCCACCAGTTGTTCTTCTGAAAACTCGGTGACCATTGTCGATGCGGTCTATGACGATGCCATTGCGGCACTACAGCGTGCCGGCGGTTACTTATGTAATGCGGAAGAACGACAGAAAGTCATCGATACGTTGTGGATTGACGGCAAGCTGAATCGCCATGTCATCGCCAAGGACGCCACTGTGTTTGCCGAGGTGGTCGGGTTATCTGAAGAGGCTCGACAGGCAAAATTTTTTATGGTTGAAGAGACCGGTGTCGGCAGTGACTATCCGCTGTCGAATGAAAAGCTGTCACTGGTACTCACTGTATACAAGGCGTCAGACTTCGCGGATGCCAGGGCGCGGTTGCAGTCTCTGCTGGAGTTTGCGGGCATGGGGCATTCGGTTGGTATTCACACCAACAATAACGATGAGGCACGCACCCTGGCGGAGGAACTCAATGTCGTGCGTGTGCTGGTTAATCAGGCGCATACCTTCGGCAATGGCGGCAGCTTCACCAACGGGTTTGAGTTCACGCTCAGCATGGGTTGCGGTACCTGGGCGGGTAACAGCATCAGTGAAAACCTGAACTATCGCCACTTTATAAATATCACCCATTTGTCGACGGAAATTCCCGAAGACAAACCGTCTGAAGACGCACTGTTTGGCAGTCACTGGGAAAAATACGGCAGGTAGATCACCTGTCGGCGAATTTGACTGCGACAGGGTGGGTCTGCCTGCACACCTCTCTGTCCACGAACAGGTGTGCAGCAGCGCGCCGGACATCGTCCATCTTGCATGATGAAACTATCGGGTCAATGAACAATGAACTTTGAAGAGTTTGCGGCCAAGCCATTGCTGGCCAAAGCCGGTATTCCAGTGCCGGGTTCTGCTATGGCGGTGAATGCCGCGGAAGCCGCCAGTGCTGCGGAAAAGCTGGGTGATGTAATGGTCAAGGCACAGGTGCCGACCGGAAAGCGCGGCAAAGCAGGCGGTATCGTCCGCGCCACCAGTGCGGCTGAAGCAAAGGCGGCAGCAGAAAAAATACTGGGAATGGAAATAGGCGGCTACACCGTTGAAAAACTCCTGGTGGAGCAGTGTGCACCCATTGCCAGCGAATACTATGCGGCCATCCTTAACGATGCCGCCTCCAAAGGGCCACTGCTGATGTTCTCTGATCAGGGGGGCATGGACATAGAGGAGATCGCACAGTCACAGCCGGACAAGCTCCGGCAGATATCGATCGATGTGCGACAGGGCCTGAGTTCGGCGGATGCCAAAGCGCTGGTCGCACCACTGACCGATGCATCTCAGCACGATGATTTGGCCGATCTGCTGGTCAAACTTTATCAGGCCTATGCAGACAACGATGCCGAGCTGCTGGAGATTAACCCGCTGGCTGTACTCGACGACAACTCGCTACTGGCACTCGATTGCAAGTTCACGCTCGACGATTCCGCCATTAAGCGACAACAGGCGCTTTCTCAATCGGGCACGCCTGAGAAACTGACGGGTCGCGAGCTGGCGGCTCAGCAACTCGATTTAAAATACATTGATCTTGACGGCTCTATCGGGGTGCTGGCCAACGGTGCCGGTCTGACCATGACCACCATGGATGTGATCACGCATTACGGCGGGAGTCCGGCCAACTTTCTTGAAATCGGCGGTGAGGCTTACACCAAGGCGACTGAAGCGCTGAAACTCATGATCGACAATGAAAAGATAAAAAGCCTGGTGGTCAATTTCTGCGGTGCGTTTGCCAGAACGGACGTGATGACGGAAGGGGTGATCAATGCGTGGCAGGATCTGCAGCCCGACATTCCCGTGTTCTTTTCGATTCACGGTACCGGCTCGGTCGAAGCGCGGCAGATGCTGGGCGATCGTCTCGGCA
>CAZOXM010000144.1:0-9359 GCA_964583825.1 uncultured Granulosicoccaceae bacterium | reverse complement strand
ACATCGAATACCAGCGGGACATCTGGCGGCAAGTCAGGGTGCAGACTAAAGGGCGGTTGCCAGGCTCGATAGCGGACCCCGACGACATATTCACCCGGTGTACCGGTTGCCACCAGCGGCAGTCGATGACCGTTGCAGGTAATGATGTGTCTGTGTTGCGTCAGACCGGTCACATGCAATTGCAATCTTTCCACAGAAGAGTCGACGTAGCGTGCCATACCGCTATTGGTAGCTTCTTCACCGAGCACATGCCAGGGTTCAATTGCCGCACGCAGTTGCAGGCTGATATCGCCGATCTGACGTTCGCCATAGACGGGAAATCTAAATTCAAAAAATGCCTCCAGCCATTCGCTTTGAAACTCGAAACCCTCCTGATTGAGTTCATCAATGATCTCCCGGATGTCGCGCCACAGGTAGTGAGGCAGCATAAATCGATCGTGTAATTCGGTGCCCCACTTTATTAGTTTACCCGTGTAGGGCTTGTTCCAGAACCGACTAATCAGGCAACGAATTAATAAAGCCTGCACAATGCTCATCCGTGCATGGGGAGGCATTTCGAACGCACGAAGCTCAACGATACCCAGCCTTCCGGATGGCCCCGAAGGAGAATACAGTTTGTCTATGCATATCTCTGCACGATGCGTGTTACCGGTGATATCGACTAACAGGTTGCGCAGCAGTCGATCTACCAACCACGGTTGATCAGAATCACCGTCGGGCAGACGTGACAACGCCATTTCCAGCTCGTAAATAGTTTCGCTGCGCGCCTCATCGGGACGGGGGGCCTGCGAGGTTGGACCAACAAACAACCCCGAAAACAGGTAGGACAACCCGGGGTGGTTCTGCCAATAGCGTATCAAACTGCCAAGCAGCGCAGGGCGACGTAAAAACGGACTGTCAGCGGGGGTCAACCCGCCCAGTGTGACGTGATTACCACCCCCAGTGCCGGTGTGTCTTCCATCGACCATGAATTTCTCTGCACTCAGTCGGCATTCTCGCGCCGCCGCATACAGGGTCTCAGTGCGCTCTACCAATTGGCCAAAACTGCTGGAGGGATGAATATTCACTTCAATCACACCCGGGTCCGGTGTGATGCGAAAGGACGGTAGTCGCGCATCATGAGGCGGCTCGTAACCCTCTATCACCACTCTGACGTCCAGCTGATTGCATGCATTCTCAATGGCGGCCATCAGCATAAGCCAGCTCATCGTACTGGTCAGGGGCGGTAAAAACAGATAGAGAGTGTTGTTTCGTATTTCTGCACACAGCGTGGTGCGAATCTGATGTGCTGCGGTTGTCTTATTTGTGTTGTCAGGTAAACGCGCCAGTGCCTGCTGAATGGCTGCATAGTCTGGCAGAGCTGCCGGACTGGCGAATGGGTCTTCAGGAGTTTGCCTCGCCTGCGCATCGATGCTGTCATCCGGTGGCAGTGCATCCAGCGGCAGCCTCAGGCCGGCAGGAGAATCTCCGGGTACTAAAAATACTTCGGCACGACGAAGTGGCCATTCGTTGCTTTGCCAGTATGTGCCGTTGAATTCCAGTGGCAACATGTAACCCACCGGATGATCCAAACCGCGAGACAGTATCTCTACAAGTCTGCGACGATTGTCGTCATCATCAAGTTGCAGTGATGCGAGCGATTCAGAAACCGGCAGCAGACTCTCCAGATGCATGTGATACAGCGGATCTTCATACAGCGGCCTGACCAGCTTTTGATCGAAGCCAAGTTGTTTGGTAATCGCGCCGATGAGTTGATGCGCCTGCTCTATCGTCGTCTTACCCTGCCCTGGTTCAGTCAAATGTGAAGTTGATTGCCAGACAGGCTGGCCATCTGCTCGCCATTGGCAGATCAGCGCCCAACGAGGCGTGGGCTCGCCGGGGTACCACTTACCTTGCGCAAAGGCCGTTACACCATTGGGTGAAAACGCCTCTTTTAACTTTACCAACAGGGCACTGGCGCGCTGCAGCTTTTGTTCACCCAGCGCCTCGTCGTTCCACTCAGGACTATCAAGGTCGTCAGTCGCGACAAAAGTGGGTTCGCCCCCCATGCTGAGCCGAACATCATCATGCAGCAACTGACGATCAGTTTTCTCACCCAGGCGCAGCACGTTATTCCATACCTCATCGGTATAAGGCAGTGTGACTCTGGGTCGTTCATCAAAACGCGTCACCCTGTTATGAAAGTAGAACTCACTAGCAGCTTCACTGGCCACTCCGCTAATGGGCGCAGCACTGACTGGCTGCGGTGTACACGCCAGTGGAATATGCCCCTCCCCGGCGAACAGACCAGAGGTCGGATCGAGCCCGACCCATCCGGCCCCGGGCAAATACACCTCCGCCCAGGCGTGCAAATCGGTAAAGTCATTGCCGGGTCCAGCCGGCCCTTCCAATGACTTGATATCGGGCGTGAGCTGTACCAGGTAACCGGAGACAAAGCGCGCAGCGAGTCCATAATGCCGCAAAATCTCCACCATCAACCAGCCACTGTCTCTGCACGAACCATTGCGATCACCCAGTGTTTTTTCACTGCTTTGCACACCTGGCTCCATGCGCACCTGGTACTGGATATCTCGCTCAACTGCCTGGTTAATCTCAACCAGTGCATCAATGATTTTCTTTTGACCTGGCCGATTATCCGTCAGCCATTGGGCAAGCAATGGGCCCGGAGCTTCAACTTCCAGGTAAGGAGCAAGCTCATTACGGGTAACGGCATCGTAGGTAAACGGAAATTCTTCAGCGTTTTCTTCAACAAAAAAATCAAACGGATTGATAATGTCCAGCTGCGCTACCAGATCGACAGTCACCGTCAGTTCCCTGCAGGGCTTCTGGAACACCAGCCGCGCCAGATAGTTGCCAAAAGGATCCTGCTGCCAGTTAATAAAATGCGCCGCCGGGGAGACTGTTAAACTGTAACTGAGTATGGGTGTACGGCAGTGTGCCGCTGGCTTCAGGCGGATGACATGTGGACCAAGTGTGACGGGCTCCTGGTATCGATAGGTCGTCGTATGATCGATCGCGACCTTTATACTCATGCGTGCTCCAAAACGGGTGGAAAATAGGCGCTGGCAATTGCGTTGTGCGTGTCAATAAGCCCGAGCTGTAAATCATCGAGGAACTGGTGGCGTTTTACCGCATCAGACGCAAGCGTTTCTATGTCGGTGTGCTTCAACTGTTGTAACTGCGACTGCACAATCTTGCGAACGAGCTCGTTATTGGAGAAAGCGTTCAGGCACCGATCAAGTCGCACCAGGCAGAAACGGCAGGCACTGGGCAATTGTTCATCGTTGAGTAAAAAGTCCAGCACCCCCTGCGCACTAACTGGCTGTCGCACGTGGCGGCGGTACATTTGCATGGCGGACACCGAATACAGCGCGCCACTCCAGTGCGTAACTTCAAACGCACTTAACTCCTGGTTGTTATTGGCAGCCAGCAAAGACGACGGCACGTCGAGTACGCGGGTAGTCATATCAGCCCTTTCGAGGTAACAGGCCATACGCATAAACTTATAGGCCTGGTCGTGCCGCAGCATACTGTGTACCGCGCCCCCCACTTCAAGAGACTGCCGACTGACCGCATCGAGAAACCGGTGCCTGTTGCCGGCATGTATACCCTCGGCAATCTGTTGGTTGATGTATCGATACAGAGATGAAATCTTTTCGTACATCTGTTTTGGGAATATATCTCTGGAGCTACGCAGATTATTGCGAATGGCCATGGCGACGTTAGCCATTGACCCGGGGTTGTTTTTTTCAGAAATAATAAAGGAGGTGACATCCGCTTCAGTCGCGAGATCAAACCGGGCGAGGTACAGGTCATCCAGTCCGGTAATGGAAATCAGGGGCATCCAGCCCTTGTGGGTTTCCACATCGGGCATGTCCATGAGTGAACGCCCGTACACATTCACCAGTCGAGCCGTGTTTTCAATCCGCTCGAGGTAGCGACTTAACCAGTACACGTTTTCTGCAACTCGTGACAGCATCGTCTGTTACTCCTGCCGTTGGATCTGCCGGGACGAAGCCGTGCCAACAGTACGATCAGCATCCGCTGGAACGCTATCGACTACCCAGGTATCTTTACTGCCGCCACCCTGCGATGAATTAACAACCAGTGACCCGGGTACCAGTGCGACTCTGGTTAAACCTCCGGTAGTAACAGTGACTTCATCTCCCTGCAGGATAAAGGGGCGTAAATCGACATGCCTCGGAGCCAGTTTCTGAGGCGCAGTGGGGCTTTCAGAGGGTGCCAGCGTGGGTGCGGTGGAAATTTGCAGAGTGGGCTGCGCAATGTAATTGCGCGGGTCCGCCTTGATTTGTGCGGCCATGTCCTGTTGCTGTTGTTTGGTACTATGCGGGCCGATTAACATGCCATACCCGCCGGATTCATTCGCGGGTTTTACAACCAGTTCAGCAAGATGATTCAGCACATAAGCAAGCGACTCGGGGTCACCGCACCGATAAGTCGGTACGTTAGCGAGCGCCGGCGCTTCTTTCAGGTAATACTGAATGATATCCGGCACATAGGAATACACCACTTTGTCATCGGCCACACCTGCACCAGGCGCATTGGCTATTGCCACATTGCCACTGCGCCAGGCGCGCATTAGTCCGCTTACTCCCAGTGTTGAATTCGGGTTAAAGCACTCAGGATCAATAAACGCATCATCCACTCGACGGTAAATCACATCCACCTTGATGGGACCTTCCACGGCACGCATGAATACCTCATTGTCTTCGACAAACAAGTCGCGCCCCTCGACGAGTTCTGCACCGATCTCCTGCGCCAGAAACGCGTGCTCAAAGTAGGCTGAGTTATAGACACCGGGGGTGAGTACGCAGATCATCGGATTGGGCAGCGGGGACAATGATGCCAGCATTCTCCGCAGATTACTGGTGTAATTGTCTACCGGCAGCACCCGGCATTGAGCAAACAACTCCGGCAGCGTGCGTTTCATGATCTCGCGGTTTTCAATCATGTAGGACACGCCGGAAGGTACACGCAGGTTATCTTCCAGTACGTACATGGTGCCATCGCTGTCTCGCACCAGATCACTTCCGCAAATATGGGCCCAGACATTGTGCGGAGGTGTCATGCCAACACATTCAGAACGAAAGTTGGATGAAGAGGCGATTAGCTCACGCGGCACAATGCCGTCATTCAATATATGCTGCTGGTTGTATAGATCGTGAATAAAGCAGTTCAGCGCCCGAACACGCTGAATCAGGCCCAGTTCCACGTTGCGCCACTCATTGGCATCAATAATTCTTGGAATAATATCGAAGGGCCACTCGCGGTCGATGTTGCCGCTGTCTTCGTAAACAGTGAACGTGATGCCCATTTGGCGAATAGCAAGTTCAGCCGCCTGACGCCGGTGGAGGAGTCCGGTATCGTCTATTGTATCAAGCCATTGCTTTAGCTGTGCGACTGCAGGCCGGGGATGACCGTTGGGTTGAAGTAATTCGTCGTGACAGGGGCTAATATAGTCGTGCCATCGACTAACGGGCATAGGCTTACTCCTGATAAACCAGTGACGGTGATACCTCAGTTCGATTCACGTCCACCTCGACTTTCAACGTGTGCGAGCCTCCACCATACACTACTCCCTTGATGGGCACCACATCATCGTAGTCCCTGCCCCACGCTGTGGTGACATACTGAGTGTCCGGTCGTTTATTGTTAGTAGGGTCAAAGTCATACCAGCTATTTTCAGCACAATACACAGAAAACCACGCGTGCGATGCGTCCGCACCTTGAAGTTTTTGTTCTCCGGGTGGCGGCAGCGTTTCAAGGTAACCACTTACATAGCGTGCGGGGATACCCTGCTTCCTGCACACGGCAATAGCGAGGTGTGCGAAGTCCTGACAGACCCCTTTGCGTGCAGCCAGGATGTCCGCCAGTGGTGTGATCAATGAAGAAAAACCCGACTCATATTGAAATGTGGAAAAAATATGCTGCATCAGTTGCTCTGCATACACGAGTACCGGTGCATCACCTGCCGGCAATTCTTCAATGAGCATATTCACTGTATCGTCCAGTGCTACCAGCGGTGATGACAAAAGGCAATCATGAGCCATGAGCATCTCTTCGTGATTACTGGCTTTAATCGCCCGGTAGTTGTCTTGCACCCGCAGGCCAGCCGGCAAGACCGGGGAGCGTTCGATCGTGTCAATGAGTGAAGTAACAATAATGTCGCAATGCGTGTGCTGCACCGAAAGATTAAACGTGGCAATGGAATTACCATATTGATCAAAACGGTAATCAACTGCGTTGGGTTTCGGACTGACAACAATACTGGATTGCAGACACTGTTGCAGCGACGTGTTCCTGGGCGTCAGGCAAATCTGGTTAAGCGACTGGCTGGCGGCAGACGCATAGCCGTAACGGGTGCGATGCCGAACGGATAACTTCACGCGCCGGCTCCGGGCTGCACCGATTCAGCCGGGATCGTCGCGGGGCTGTTGCCGGCGAGTTGATGGATCACCTCAGTGTGCGTAAAGTATTGAGAGGTAATCGCATCGGCCATCGACCCCGATAATTCTTGTAGCACCCGCAAAAACTTTTGCAGGCTCTGCCTTGCATCTCGGTCATCGCTGAGCAGTTGCTGCGGGTCGGCCAGTCGCACCCTGCTTAGCCCGGCTACTGCCAAACGATTAAGCGGATCAGTGTTGGACACATGGCGGCGACCGGGAAGCTGTGCAATAAGTGTTTCCATGCACTTGAATTGATACGCCAGTGAGCGTGGATTGACTTCGTCGAGCAAGAGCAACTGCACCACCAGCTTATTATTGAGGCCGCTGTGATATCGCGCACGATAAGTCATGACACTGTCGAATAGTCGCAACAGATACTCCAGCAGCAATCTACTGTCGCGGTGTTCTGTCAGTACGGTGGACACGGTAACCGCAATCTGATGGGCACGTTCAATTCTGCGCCCGAGCATTTTGAAAATCCACACATCGCTTTGAGTAATGTTTTCGTGCTCCAACCCGGTGTTGGCGGAGGTAACCAGCAACAGTTCATCCAGCAATTCGACAATTTGGCTGAGCACCTCTGTGTCTTCACTGAGTTGCCTGGGCAGTACAAGTGCATCCAGTGACGATTGCAGTTCGTCGAGACGATTAAACACGCGCAATTGTTCGCTGGTGAGACGATCACTCACTGCACCGGCACTGAATTGCCATTGTCGCAGCAAGTTGGCAAGCGTGCCGGAACGCTGTGTATCCTGCAGCAGCGACTTCAATTCCCGATCAGGCTCGTTTAAACGCTTTTTTCCTCCGCGACCGATAAAACCGGGATACGTACCGGTAGCGGCAGTTAACGAACGCAGCAGGCCATGCATGGCTGGCGTGCGCAACACATCAGTGACAGATCGGTCTTCTTCATCGAGCAAACTCTGAGCGATTCGGCGCAGCAGTCTGACAGCGGCTTCAACGCGCTCCGCATTGCGACCGAGCCAGAATTCACTTTCTGCTATTCGACTGGGCAGGTCATCGTTGGCTGTGGCGTACGCAATTTCTTCGCTAGCCGATTTAAGCAGCGTATCCTGCTCCAATTGCTCTGAGTGAATAACCCACACGTCTTTACTACCGAGCAGATCGGGCACAGTGCCGCGCTTTTCGAATTCTGCCGCGTCGGTCAAACCCAGTGCGCCCGGCATGGTTTGGAAGCCGCTCGCAGAGCTGACCTGATACATGCGCAGCACTACCGGCGCAGGAGCCATTTCACTGTTTTCAAGACTGGGCACTACCGACAACTGTGCCGGGGGTTGTGCCACATAGCTTGCGGGGTTTTGTAAAATTTTCTCAGCCAGCGCGTTTTGCTGCTGTTTCGACAGATGTGCCGGGCACACGGACTCGTCCGACGCACCGACCTGCCGAAAAAGCAGCGACTCAAAGTTTGCCATTGCCTCGTTATGTTGCTCGGCGTCACCCAACCACAGCGTGGTTTGCGAAGGCAGTTGCAGCGGCTCATTTAACAACGCCTGACACAACTGCGGCAAACGGGTATTCAGCGCCGGATTGTCGAGTACGCTGGCACCTATCGGATTGATAATTTGCACGCCACCTCGTCGGGCGGCCTCCACCAGGCCCGGTATTCCGTGCGTGTGTTTGCTACCAATGATCATCGGATCAATGACGGCGTCCTCAATGAGCCGAACGATCACATCGATAGGTTGCAGCCCGTTTATCGTTTTCAAATAGACCACGTGATCGCGCACCGTCAGATCCGCGAGTTCCACCAGCGGGTAACCCAGGTACCTGGCCAGCCAGGCAAACTCAAAATAATGTGGGTGGTCGGATGAATAGCTCAGTAATACACAGCGACCGTTCTTACCGGATAACGCCAGTACATGGTTTTGGAGCTGGCGAAAGTAGCTGACAATTCTGTTGACACGAAACTGCTTATAGCTGTGTGAGAGCACACGTGAAAGTACCAGCCGGTTTTCCAGCGCAAAGCCGATGCCACTGGGGTACTGGGCGAGGCCATCCAGCACCTGCCACTGTCCGGCGGCGGTACGCGCGACATCAAAGCTAAACATCATTGGGGCGGGATCTATCGGCCGTGTTGCGGTCGGATCGATCAGATCCCTGAGATAGCCCGGATGCGCGAAGAGCATGGCCGGGGGTACCAGGCCTTCTTTCAACAGTTCCTGCGCACCGTAAATATCTCTGTAGATGACCTGCTTCAGTCGCGCTCGCTGTTCCAGTGCCGCACACAGAGTTCGCCAGACATCCGGCTCAAACACCACCGGAAATAAATCCAGCGATCGCCTTCGGCGTTGCGGGTCAGTTTCTTCTGGCTCATAGGCCAGGCCATTGGCACGAAGCCTCCGGGCGATATCCTTTAGCCGGCCGGCTTGTTCCCCCCTGGAGAGACTGCCAATATCATTGATCAGCTCATGCCAGTGCGGCAACAGCACGCCGTCTCGCCCCAGCGTTTCGTCGTATGCGGCAAAATCCCACTTAAGTGGCTCGGTTTGGGTCATAAAAGCCTGGTCGTAGTATTGGACACACGGTGTTGCTGACTATGAAGTGCTCACCACCCACCCCGGGTTCACTCCATCGTAGGCAGTGACGGAGAGTATATGTATTGCAGGATTTTTTAGCGACTACAGGAAAACAGACTGAATCAGTTGTAAAGCAGACAACAATCCCCTCTGCGGCTTCAGCCCCTTGGACAGAGGATTAATAACCAGTTGTTTTTTCTGAAAATAAATGCGGTAGCGATCAGTTTAAGGTGCGATCGAGCTATGACTCGCACAGGTAGTGATTACAAAAGTGTGTTAAGCGAAGCTGCGCTCCCGGACAATTCTGCCAGCCCTGAAGGCTCACCTATCAATCCGCACCCCGGTATTAACGACG
>CAZOXM010000143.1:2228-9467 GCA_964583825.1 uncultured Granulosicoccaceae bacterium | reverse complement strand
TTTTTCAAGCGCGATCGCACAGGCCTGAGGTGAGCTGTAAACGGTCTTGTCAGCGATGCCTGTTTCATCAGTTAAATAGTAGTGATCCCTGCCGGCCTTGCGGCAGTAGGCATTCTGCAGGCATTGTTGTAGACGGTAGTCGATATATCTCTCGTGGAAGTAACCGCTTTGGAAATCCTCGTATATCTCTAAAACGTACGGCGTTCTGGAATTCCACTTGAACTGGCGGGCGATATGAAAGGCGAAGTTGCGTACGCTGAGCGGATGCACGTAAACCATCACATCGGAAAAGAAAGGGTCGATGGCTTCGAGTTCTGCACGCATTTCTTCAGATAACACTTCTTTGTTTGTTCGATCACGCGTCATGCGCCTGCGATACTTTTTCCAGATATCTCGGGTGATCCTGTTGTAGTCGCGCATGGGTGATGACCGCGAACGCATGCTATCCAGCGCATCTTCATAAACATCGACAATAACGAAGTTCTGACCCCGATTGTCGATAGAGTCGACGTACTTATCGCCTTTATATGGCCTGAGATAACCGCTTTGGTTATAGAAGGCACCCTTGCCAAGTACCGCCAGCGTTTTTAGCGCGCGCTTGCGTTGACTGCTGTCGAGCAGTAGTGGTTTGTTAGCAGCAATCGAGGGTGCCTTTACATAGGCGGGCCATATACCGATGCCCACTTCACCGGGTTGAATGATCGCATCGGTAAAGATTCCATAGTGCTCTTTTAATATCGCCAGCTGCGCTATCTGGGTTGCTGCTGCACACTCTGCGACAAATGGCTTTTTGTACAGCGCGTTAATACCTTCGGAGAGTGAGGTTGCGGGCTCGTCGTAGCCTTTGTCGGTGACCGCCACCCAGCTGTTGTCTGGTGGGGTAAATGGGTCTCTTGGATCAGCACCGCCGCTAAGAAAAGTGAATTCCTTGTTGTCGGTCAGATTAACAATCGCTGTTTTTATCGCATCAGCGTATCGTCGATTCACCAGGCACCGACTCGTGGTTGAATTCACAGCCCGGTTGACTCTATCGAGGATGATGCTGTTGGTTTCCACCGTGGGGTTATAGATAAAGACCGGAGCCGCGGTGTGTTCGCACGAATTGCCGAAAAGCACGGCTGGCGGCGTATCGGTCGCAGCGACTCTCCAGCCGAGATCCTCAAGGATCCCCAGCTTGCAGGACAATTCACTATAGGCTGCCATTGCAGAGCCTGTGGTCAGCAGTGCAGTCAGCGCTGTCGCAGAGAGGTACTTTTTGCAGGTGGTCGGCACAGGGTTTTCAGCGTTGCGTGTCATGTGCGGAATCATCGGCAGAACCGCCGGTCGCATCATCGTTCATGCGGGTTGTGTTTGCATCAGTCTTTTGCTCGGCAAGTTCGACGATTTCATCCGGCGGTTGTTCGGCAGCAGCCTCGCGTTGTTCGGAGGATTTGTTGGGGTCGTAGGGAATAAACCCGGTGTGCGGAAGCCACTGTCGAAATTCAACACCGTATATTTCCCAGACAGTGACAAACAGTGCTGCGATGATCGGGCCGATAATGAAGCCCGACATGCCGAACGTTAATATGCCGCCCAGGGTGCTGAAAAATATCATGAGTTCGTGCAACTGCGTGTCTGAGCCGACAAGCTTGGGTCGAAGAACGTTATCGATGCTGCCCACCAGCAAGCCGCAGAACGCAAACAAACCAACGGCTATGGCCACTTCACCGGTAGCGGCCAGATAGATACAGGCGGGCACCCAAACCAGTGCTGCACCGATGCCCGGTACAACCGACAGCAACATCATCGCCACACTCCAGAAAGTGGCGTTGGGTACGCCGCAGACACCCAGTGCTATTCCTGCAAGCCCGCCCTGCAGAAAGCCGATGACGGCTGTGCCTTTGAGCGTGGCGATGGTAACGCTTCGAAAACGATCGAGCAGTAGATGCTCGTTCTTGTCATCCAGAGGCAGGTAGTAAAGGATGCGATGGACCAGCTTGCCTCCGTCCATCAAAAAAAAGAAAAAGCTGTATAGCACCAGCAAGCTCGTCAGCAGTGCGTTGAACGTGCCAACGGTGACAGACTGAAGCAGACTGACTCCTGACCCGCTAATGCTGACCAGAATGCCCCCAATGCGCTCTGTCAACATGTCGCGATAGGGTAGTAGTCTCTCGTAAAAGGGTAGTTTCTCCAGTTGTTTCGTAATGATGCCCGGATCATTGGCCACATTCTGCACCCATGGAAGCGCTTTTGTGGCGAAGTCGGTTGCCTGGCCAACCACGATGGTTGCGATCAGGGCCACCGGGATAATGATGAAAAACAGCACGAGTATTATCGTCGCGAGTGACGAGATCGCCTGCCGGTTGCCTGTTAAATTCAGAAACCAGCGGTAGATCGGGTGGCACACGGCACTGAACAGACCGGCCAGAAAAATAGCTTCCAGAAATCTGCCGATAATGCCCAGGAAAAGCGCGCTAATCAGTGCGACGACTAAAAGAAGGACACTTTTATTGATCAGGGTGGTATTTGGCATGAGCTGCATTGTTTCAGAAAACCGGTTTTATTTGAACGCTGGCGGGTCGGTCTTGTCGCGCGGGTGTTGCCTGAGCTGGTGCTCGCGGTAGATCACCAGTAATCCGCCGGCCACCACAAGCGGCAGCCCGAGCCACACATGCGTGGCCGGATACTCTCCGAATATCGCGATGGCTGCCAGACCGGCCACTGGAAATGCGAGATATTCAAAAGGGGCCAGTGCCGATGCCTCGGCATAACGAAGACTTTCAGCGACGCAGAGCTGCCCGAAGCCGCCGGCCACACCACACAGTAGTATCAGACCCCACTGTCCGGCGCTGGGTATGGTCCATCCAAGTGGCAGACTCAGCAATGACAGCAGCATCGTCGCCACCGAAAAGCTCAACACAGCCGAGCCGCTGGTTTCAGTTCGTGTCAGCCTTCTGAGGAGTGTTTGTGCGAGCGCCCAGCATACAGCGGCACCCAGTGCCAGCGCGGCACCGAGTGCTGAGGCGGAACCGTAGTCTGCGCCGGCGCCGAGGTGTGGCCACACGATTATGCAGACACCGACCAGTCCGGTGAAGATGGCCACCCAGCGCACCACACGGACCTGCTCACCGAGGATAAACACGGCCATCGCAACAACCAATAGCGGCATGACGAAACCGATCGCGGTGGCTTCCGGCAGGGGTATCAGGGTAATGCAGATAAACCACATGGTCATCGCTGCTGCGGCACAGAGTGACCATGTGCAGTGGGCGCGCACCGATTTGATAGTGAAGCGCCCCTGAAACCGTCCGAGCACCCGATAGGCAAGGGCGACTGCCAGCATCCCCAGCAGCGATCTGGCGAATATGATTTCACCGATCGGGACATCATTCTGCAGCAGTTTAATGGCGATCATCATCACCACAAACAGGCAAATCGACGCAACCTTCAGCATGATGCCGAGCAGGGGGCGATTGACGTTTCCGCTGATTGAGGGGTGGTTGATAGTGATTGTGCCGAAGACAATTGCAGTAGCGGGACGCACAGTTTATACACGAATTGCTGCAGGCTTGTGCAAAGAAAACCGATCCACATCGCGCGGGGGCGCCTGAGTGCCGCGCTGTTTCTAGCCGTCATATTGCTGCATTATAGCGGGAAGTTCTCCACGTATCCCGAAGACCCAATGCATCGTTCCCCTGTTGGTCGGCTATCCCTTTTCCTGATTGTCGTCACGCCCGCGGTCTGGTCGACCAACTACCTCGTGGCGCGCTATGCGCCGGGTATTATCACGCCACACCTGCTGGCGTTTATGCGATGGTTGATTGCGTTTCTACTGATGTTGCCATTCGCCTTTGCAGAACTGCGTACCCAGTGGCCACGGTGGAAGCCGGAGTGGCCGCAAATGCTGTTTCTCGGCGCACTCGGCATGTGGATATGCGGTGCGTTTGTGTACATCGGCGGAGAGACAACCAGCGCAATTAATATCGGGCTTTTGTACGCTTTGTCACCCGTGCTGGTGGCCATTATTTCAGCGAGAATACTTCGGGAGTCTTTAACTCCCGGTCAATGGCTGGGGTTGATACTGTCGGTGACCGGTGTGGTGATTGTGGTGGTGAAAGGGTCCTGGCAAAACCTGATCGGCGTCGAATTCACTACCGGTGATGTTTGGATTATCGTTGCGGTCGCCAGCTGGACAACTTATTCCCTGCTTCTGAAGCAACGAACGAGTGTGCTGTCGCCGTTCGCGCGGGTTACCATGATCACGGCAGGTGGGCTGGTTGTGCTTTCGCCTTTCACTGCTTTCGAGGTAGGGCAGAATGGCCTGCCCGCTGACTGGCAGCATGCACTGGCAATTTGTTTTGCGGCGGCATTGCTGCCCGGGCTGATCGCCTACCAGGCGTATGCCTATTTGCAACAGCAGGTCGGTGCGGCAAGGGCGGGACTGGTGTTGTACCTCGGACCGCTGTACACGGCGCTGCTCGCATGGGTTCTGCTCGGTGAACCGCCCAGTTGGTATCACCTCGCTGGTGCAGCACTGATTTTGCCCGGTATGTACCTCGCAATGACGGTAAAGATCGAATCCACGCGGGTCCGCTGAACGGTGATTTCCTCAGCGGTTCCTTTCCAGGTCGGCAATTAACTGCTGCGCCTGGGCTGCTGTGAGCTTTTGAAAAGTTTTCATGCCACCGAGAATCAGGAGCTTATTGCCCGCATCGTAGCGGCCGGACAAATTGCCCTGTTCGCCGGTAATCACCAGTGCACCGTCTGCAACCTTCGCCGGAAAGCGAATTTTTTCAAACTCGGACTTAACATTTTCACGCACAAACTCGGCCGTAAGGGTGTCGCCATCTCTGCTGATTTGCAGCACTTCCTTGGCCCCGGACGCCCACGCGCCAATGTAGTTTTCGTCAGCGGAAGCGGTCCCGATGCAGAGCAGACCAGCGACCATAATGGACAATAAAGCTTTCATCAGATTAACTCTTTCAGAGGTAGGGAATAACGAGGGAAATATACCGGGTAGGCCAATTGTCGATACTTTTTGCATCCCGTGCAACACGCACATTGTTAATTCGGGGAGTGTAGCCTAATTTGCTTGCGTCATGTGTTGGCACTGCTGTTCGGCATTGTTTCACTGAGCGCTGACAGCGTCGAGCGCAGACCCGCTTCGTCCTCCAGCGTCCTGACGTCGAGTAATATTTTTCCGTCATGAATTCTTCCGATTACCGGGCAGGGCAGTTCGCGGAACTTTCGCACCAGTGATTCCAGCGAGCCTGTCGTCGGCGTGAGCGCAACTGCAGTACCTGGCAGTGTTTTGGTGGGCAGTGAGCCTGAGCCGATCTGGCTTTCACAGTCGACGATATCGCTGTGCATAATCGATGACAAGTTGCTGTCGATGAACGCATGCAGTGCTGTTGCCGCTTCGCGCAGCTGCGCAACAGGGCGGGTGAGCATTCGAAGTGCCGGTACTTCTGAACACAAACGCTCAGGTGTCGCATACAGTTTCAATACGCTTTCAAGGGCCGCCAGCGTCAGCTTGTCGAGCCGCAGTGCCCGCTTCATCGGGTTGCGTTCTATCTGTCTGATCAGTTCTCGGCGACCTGCAATGATCCCGCACTGCGGCCCGCCGAGCAGTTTGTCGCCACTAAAGGTAATAACGTCTACACCCTCGGCGATCGCCTGCGCTGCCGTGCGTTCCTTTGGCAGTCCCAGTGTAGTCAGATCGACAAGGTTGCCGCTGCCCATGTCGTCAATGAGTGGCAAACTCTTTTGCTGTGTCAATGGTGCGAGCTCACTGGCAGAGACGCTTTTTCCAAAGCCTGTTATCTCGTAGTTGCTGGTATGCACTTTCATGATGGCGGCAGTTCGCTTGCCTATCGCAGATTCGTAATCCACCAGGTGGGTGCGATTGGTCGTACCCACTTCACGCAGTTTGCAGCCGGACTTCTCCATGATGGTCGGCATCCGAAATGATCCGCCAATTTCGATCAGTTCTCCACGCGACACCAGTACTTCTTTTTTTGGCGCCAGTGTATTTAAGACCAGCATCACGGCAGCGGCATTGTTGTTGACAGTGGTTGCCGCCTCGGCGCCGGTCAGTGTGCAGATCCAGCGCTCGACATGGTCATCCCGTCTGCCGCGTTTACCATTCTGCAGGTTGTACTCGAGATTACACGCACCCCGGCTAATAGAGATCATGGCGTCAATAGCGGCCTGCGGGTAAGGTGCCCGCCCGAGATTCGTGTGCAGCACGATGCCGGTTAAATTAAAAACGGCACGCAGCGATGGTGTGAACAGGCTTTGCAGAGCGTGCGCAGTCTGTTCACAGATTGATTCACTGATCGATTCCCGACTGGCGGGCATCGAATTGCCACTGATAATGTCGGCGCGCATCCGGCTTAGCTGATTATTAAGTTCTGTCGTTGTCAGCTCGTGCCCGAACTGTGCGGTCAGCGACCTGCATTGACGCAACAGCTCATCAACGGAGGGAAGTTGTTTAAGTCTACGGGCGATATCGGGAAGCATGCTGTGATTGCGCTACGTTTGCCGCCACCGGTGTGGCACCAGAAACAACTCGCCGAGTTTTTGCACCTTGCCATTTTCAGAGGACATCCATTGCATTCTCAGCCGTTGCAACTCAGCGCCAAGTCGGGTTTGCTGCCAGAACCAGTGCTGTATTTGTGCACTGGACGGTGACCCTGACTGCAGCGCAGCTTCGGTGTAGTACGCTTTGAGGTCATCAATGGCGAGACGTGTCATCAGCACAGGCGAAACATCGCTGCGCTGGCTTATTTGCGGCTCGCTGTGGCCGAGGTTGTCGACCAGTGCGGCACAGTCTTCAATATCGATTTTAGCCACACCGACAGTAGTGCGAGCCTTCGCACGGACAAAGCCGGCATAGGCGGATTCCAGCGCGGCGACTTCCCCGGCAACCGAACTGCACTGATTTTGAAGTGGTGCCTGCCATTGATCATCCGGTACAGATCGAGGATCGTCTTCGTCGAAGTCAGTCAGCATCGCTTCGGTTGCCGGTTGTGAAACCATTGATAACGCGGCTTGCAGCACCTGCGTTTGAAAAGCAGGATTCGCAGGTGCGCCGATTGGTCGCCCCAGTTCAAAAGGGACCCAAAGTGCCCGCGGCGGTTTTATTTTCACCATGTGTTCTCTTACCAGCCCAACGACAACGGTACTGATGCCGGCCTGTTCTATCCAATGTGCGATCACGCTCACGGCGCGAGTGCAGTTAGGTCAAACAGGTAACAG
>CAZOXM010000143.1:0-2128 GCA_964583825.1 uncultured Granulosicoccaceae bacterium | reverse complement strand
GCGACGCGACATTGCCGCAGTTCACGGGCGGGCAGAGGGTTGCAGGGCGGCAATTGCGGGCAGGGCAGATTTTCCAGCCCCGTTCTTTGTGAGGGCACCACGTCACTGAGTCTTACCATAATGTGCTTCGCCTGATGGGATTAGAGCAGGTCTTATCGTGCCCGATAAAGGCGGCTGAGACAAACAGATGATCCAAGCCTGCACCGCGCCGCGCATCTGTCTGCCCGGTTTCCCTGTTACCATTAGCATGTATACAAATTCCGTTGTGAGGGCATCGTGAAATCAGCTGTACAGGATCTGCATTGATTGTCGCAACTGCAGGGCATGTGGACCACGGCAAGACTTCGCTGGTACGACAGCTTACCGGCGTCGATACCGATCGGTTGCCGGAAGAGAAAAAGCGCGGATTGTCGATCGACCTCGGCTTTGCCTATCTGACCCATCCGGAGAACGCGGCTCGGATCATCGGCTTTGTGGATGTGCCCGGTCATGAAAAGTTTGTGAAAAACATGATTGCCGGTGTGGGTTCTATTTCGCTCTCGCTTTGGGTGGTGGCTGCCGATGACGGACTGATGCCTCAAAGCATTGAGCACCTCGCTATTCTGCAGTTATTGGGTATCACCCGGATTGTGCCTGTCATTACTAAAACTGATCTCGTGTCTGAAGCGCGTGTGGCACAGGTCAGCGGGGCAGTGCAGGCACATCTTGCGGAACAGGGGGTTGCAGCATTGCCTCTATTTTGTGTGTCCATGCAAAGCCCGGAATCGATTGATCCGCTGCGTCACTACCTGTTTGAATTTATGCCGCACGTTGACGAGTCGGACCGCAGCGGTGGTCACTTTCGCCTGGCTGTCGACCGATGCTTCAGTGTCAGCGGTGCCGGTACGGTGGTAACAGGTACGGTGTTATCCGGTGCTGTTATGCGTGAGGATTCAGTTTACCTGCCGGGGCGCGGTGAGCCGATTCGTGTGCGCAGTGTGCGTGCGCAAAGTGCCGAAGCGCAAGTCGCGCTGGTCGGACAGCGTTGTGCGCTTAACCTTGCCGGTGGCCTGCTACGAAAGCGCACACCGGTGCGCGGAGACTGTTTGACAAGCAACCCGCATCTCGAAACGTCCGTGTTACTCGACGTGGATGTGACCGCTGTCGATAACCACCTGTTTGCAGGTTATCGGGATCGGCCTGTTTTCGGGCACTGGACAGCCTGCCATCTGCACATTGCAACCACCTCTACCACCTGTCGGGTCGCGCTGCTTAAGGCGGATTCACTGGCCGGGGGTGCAAGTGGATTTGCGCGAATCTATTGTGACAAGCCGATTTCTGCCGTCGCCGGTGATCGGTTTGTGCTGCGTGATCAGTCTGCGCGCCACACGATTGCCGGTGGACACGTCATTGACCCACATGCCCCGCAGGGTGGCCGAAGCACTGATCGTCGCATCGCAATGCTCACTGCAATGAATCAAACCGATGCCGCCGTCGCTTTCAGGGAACTGGTAGAGCACAGTCCCACGGGTCTTGATGTTGCAGGTTTTGTAGCGCGGTACAACTGCCGGGCGGAGGAGGTGGCCGACTATGCCGCCACAATCTGCGGCCGCACCGAGTCGGGTATGTGGGTCATTGGAGATAAGCATTGGGCAGCGCTTTGCCAACAGCTTATCGATCATCTCGATGTGTGGCACAACAGGCATCCGCTGCTCCTGGGGGCGAGTGACGAACAGTTGTCCCGCCGTTTTTCGCCGCGGCTTATGCCGGCGCTTGCGACGGCGCTGCTGGATAGTCTTGTTGAAGATGGCAGTGTTATAAAAAAAGGGGCGGTGTATCGGCTGAAACGCTGGACCTCCACGCTGGATGAGGCGCACGAAAGCCACTGGAGCCAGGTAAAGGTGCTGACCGAGCGGGCGGGCCGTATCGCTCCGCGAGTGGTTGAGCTTGCTGAATCACTGGGTCTTGCGCCTGATGAGGTGTCGCAACTGCTCAACACGTTTGTCGCGCATGGCAGGTTATATCGCGTCAGCAGTAATCGTTACTACCTGCCCGGTCAGCTGGCAGAACTTGCGAAACTGTGTGAACGCCTGGCGGAACGTGAAGCATTGACGGTAGCGGCGTTCAGGGATGAATCATCCATTGGCAG
>CAZOXM010000142.1:0-9470 GCA_964583825.1 uncultured Granulosicoccaceae bacterium | reverse complement strand
AATTTAACGCCCTCAGACCTAGCGCAATAGTTTTTCAACATCCTGTTAGACCAGTCTTTTAACTCCGGGAGCGACGGGTGAGATTGCCCTCTTTAAAACAGGCTTTCGCAATACATCTGCTGATCAGTTTGATCATCTTCCTTATCCTGTTGTATCTGCTGATGCGGGTCTGGTATCCCGGAGAACTGTTTTACATCGACGGCGGCTTGCAGGGCCTGAAGATCATCGCTCCGGTCGACCTTGTGCTGGGACCGGCACTGACGCTGATTTTATACCGACCATGGAAAAAATCGCTCGCGTTTGATATGTCGGTCGTCGCACTGATTCAGATACTGGCACTGGGCTACGGTGTGTACTCCGCGCACAGCCAACGCACTGCGGCCATTGTATTTGCCGGAGATTCGCGGTTTGAGACTATCTCACTCAAAGAGATGAAAACGGCAAACAAGGAAATCGAGGCGCTCTCGCTGCAACCCCTGCGAGTCGCCGAACTGGGCCGCATGCCGGCACTGTTCTACGTCACACCCTTCGAAGACTTCGGCAAATACCTCGAAGGTGTTCTCAACGGCCAGCCGGAGCTGCGGGAGCGCAGCGACCGCTACATACCACTGGATCAGGCCTTTGATCGCATCGTCGCCAAACGAGTGGCGTTGAGCGAAGACGGCGAAATCGTCGAAATTCCGGCATCCGGCAATGACGCAATCAGCGATCAAAGTCTGAACCAGTTCAA
Organism: uncultured Granulosicoccaceae bacterium; assembly: GCA_964583825.1. Lineage (GTDB taxonomy): Bacteria > Pseudomonadota > Gammaproteobacteria > Granulosicoccales > Granulosicoccaceae. Next base: position 8,740 of record CAZOXM010000142.1, on the reverse strand, counting down.
GATTAAAGCCCGTTATGAGCACGCAATCATCACGTTGCACAACGGTGACTATGAAATACAGCGAATTGGCCACTAGTTTGCTGTAGTTCTTAGCGACTCATTACAGCAAGCTAACCTCAATCGACCGCAGTGGCACGATGGTACACTCACTCTGCTTCCTTAGAGTGTCCGTTTTATCCAGGCAGGACGGGCAAGGTTGCAATCCTTCTTACACAGCTGTTTATCGGACTGCGAGCAATAAAAAATAACGCATGAACTATCTGTTTCTAATTGCTGCAGCCACCATGATCAGTCTCGCAGTAATCCCAATTATGGTTCGGCTGGCGCCGAAACTGGGCATGATGGATATGCCCGACGACAATCGCAAAGTGCACTCAAACCCGATTGCCCGAGTCGGTGGCTGGGGCATTATTATCGGTGCACTGATCCCCGTTATTACGCTGACGGAAATTGATCCGATAGTACTGTGCTACCTGTTCGGGAGCATTGTTCTGCTGATATTCGGCGCACTCGACGACAAGTACGAGATGGGTCACTACATGAAGTTTATCGGGCAGTTTGTTGCGGTAATCCCGATGGTGTATCTGGGCAGCCTTTATGTCACCGACTTCCCGTTCTTCGGCGATAGCTTTTTCCCGGGGTGGCTTGCGCAGTTGTTCACCCTGATCGCGATGATCGGCGTTATCAACGCGATCAATCACTCTGATGGCCTGGATGGACTCGCCGGCGGAGAAGCACTTTTCTCCCTCGGTGCACTGGCGCTGCTCGCATGGCTGTCTCCGGGCAACGAGCTTACGATTACGCTGGCACTCGCCGCGATTGGCGGACTGGTTGGATTTCTGCGCTACAACACGCACCCGGCGATGGTGTTTATGGGCGATGGTGGCAGTCAGTTCCTCGGTTTCACGGTCGGCTTCCTGGCAATTCTGTTGACCCAGCACTCGGATAATACACTGAGTAAATCGGTCGTCTTGCTTCTGCTTGGTCTGCCCGTCGTCGATATTCTGATTGTTCTGAAGAAGCGCGCGCTGTCCGGCTCGAATATTTTTCTGGCGACCCGTAACCACATGCATCACCGGCTGCTCGGCGTCGGATTCGAGCACAAGGAATCGGTGGTTATTATTTACAGCATTCACACCTTCCTGGTGTGCTGCGGTGTCTGGCTGGCTCACGCCAATGACTACCTGATTACCGCGCTCTATCTGATTGTCTGCGCCACGACCTACTTTCTACTTAACATGGCAGAAAAAAGCGGCTGGCGACCCGGTCAGACCCGCATCTTTTCCATACTCTCTGACGGCATCGCCGTCATCGAGAAAAATCAGGTGCTAATGCACGGATCGAGACGATTTCTCGAGATTGCTATTCCAGCGTACCTCGTTGCCCTGTCTATCTGGATTAACGATATTCCGCGTGAATTTGCGATAGTCGCTGCCATTCTGGCGGTACTGCTGGCACTGCAGAACATCAATATCTATCCGTTCTGGGTGAACGCCAGACGCGGCATTATCTACATCACCGTTGTTTTCGTCATTTATCTGTCCACTATTGACCGTATCACGTGGCAGAATCCGTGGGCGGTGGCACTGGAAATTCTGTTCTACAGCGCCGTGTGCATTGCGATTTTTCTGGCGATAAGATTTTCACCCGGGCGGCGCAAAGAAGAATTCAAGATAACGTCATTCGACTATCTGTTGTTGTTTTTAATTGTCGGCGCGTTATTGTTTGCCAAAAGTCCGCTGCTGTTCGGCAACTTCAATATCAACGTTTTTATTGTGGTACTGGCTGTTGTGCTGTACGCCTCGGAGTTACTACTGGTCGAACGCAGAGAGCGGACGGATTATCTCAGCTGGGCGGCGTTTATTACGCTCATGGTAATCGCGATTCGCGGGTTTAATCTCATTGAGTTTAATATTGCGCTGCAACCCTGACGCGCTGCCTTTGGCAAGCACTGCCATTCAAGGACAAGCGGTACCCGCCCGCCTCGGCTACTGCTGATCTGAAATCGGCGACAGGCTCTGACGTTTGTCGTTAATGACGTCCTGAATGAGATCAGCTCCAATCAGCGGCAACTGCTCGGCAAAACCGAACAGCAGTGCCGTATCGCACAACAAATTAATCGTTCTCGGGGTGCCACTGCTTGCATCCCATATTAAAGAGACCGCTTCGTTGTTGAATATTTCGTGCTGAGCACCGGCCACCATGAGCCGATGGCGAATATAGGCATGCGCCTCTTCCAGGTCCAGAGGTTCAAGGTGACAATCAACAGCCACACGGTGCACAAATGGCTTCAGAGCCGGCTCGGCAAGCGTTTGACGAACCTCGGGCAGGCCAACCAGTACCAGTTGAATCAGGTCGAATTTATCCGCATTCAGGTTTGACAACAAACGCAGCTGTTCAATGCTGTCGACACTGAGGTTTTGCGCTTCATCGATGATGAAAATCGGCCGTTGTCCGGCAGAGAACTTTTGCAACAGGTGATCGCGCAGTGCTTTAAACAGCGGCACTTTGCTTTTCTCGGCAGTGTCAATCTCACAGGCCAGCAGCATCCACTGCAGCAACTCTTCGAAAGACTCAATGTGCGTGTGGTTAACCAGCCCGACGGAGATTCCGTTGTCGTTATTTTGCAGCAGTTTGCGCACGAGGCTGGTCTTGCCTGAACCGGTGGCACCGGTGATGACAGCAAAGCCGGACTGGCTCATGAACACGTACTCAAGCATCGACAATGCCGCCTGATGCCCCTTGCTCAGATACAGATACTGGGCATCAGGATGCATCAGAAAGGGTTTTTCATTGAGTCCGTAAAAGGCTTCGTACATGGGAATTGTCCACGGCCAGAGATGAAGGCGGAACGACAATACCGGACTTAACAACGGGTCGGCACACTCGTCCGGGTATCATGATACCAATAAATTGGCCGGAACACGGCGCACCTGCCCATGCGACGCAGCGTTACCCGGAAAACGCCGGGGCCGCGGGATGAGACTGGCAGTTTAAAGGCGACTTGTTGCGCGGTGGGTAACCACACTGGCCCGGCGCGTGTTCAGAATACCAGCACTGAGCGGCTAGACTTCCAGCGAGGGCTCTGCAACCGGCTCCGTCACGGTGACTGTAACACTTGCCGAGTTGGTCAGCCCGCCCTCGTCTGACACCGTGTACGTAAAGGTGTCTGTGCCCGAGTAACCATCTTTCGACGTATACTCCACGGCGTTATCCAGCAGCACGGCTACCCCGCTGTCGGGCGTCCCCACTGCACTGATCAACAGACTGTCGCCGTCTTCGTCGCTGTCATTTAAAAGTACATCAATCGTGACCGGAGTGCTTGCCAGTGTAGTCGCGGTATCGTCCACGGCCTGTGGCGGTGTATTCACTTCTGTCACGGTCACTGTGACACTGCCGGTGTCAGTGAGCCCGCCTTCATCGGCAACCGTGTAGTTAAACGAATCGGTGCCGGAGAACCCATCATCCGGCGTATACCGCACCGCATTATCAAGGATTTCTGCTGTGCCATCACCCGGCAGCCCCACCGCACTAACGGTCAGGTTGTCACCATCCTCGTCTGTATCATTTGCCAGCACATTGATAGCGACCGGCTCGCCCTCCACCGTCGTTTCAATATCGTCTTCCGCCTGCGGCGCTACATTGACTTCCGATACGGTGACGGTGACTGTAGTCGTATCGGTGAGTCCGTCATCGTCCGACACGGTATAGCCGAATGAGTCGGTACCGGAAAAACCACTTTCCGGGGTGTAGTCCACCGCGTTGGCCACGATGGCCGCTGATCCATTGCCCGGTGATCCGACACTGGTGATGGTCAGATCATCGCCATCTTCATCGCTGTCGTTGCGCAATACATTGATGGAAATTGCGGTGTCTTCTGTAGTGTCAGCTTCATCGCTGACTGCGACCGGCGCCGCGTTTACACTGTTCACGGTAACAGTCACGATCGCCGTATCAGAAAGCCCGCCGGGATCTTCTATCGTGTAACTGAAGGAATCGATGTCGGAGAACCCGTCGTCCGGTGTGTAGGTGACTTCATTTCCGGAGAATTCTGCCGTGCCGTTATCCGGGGAACCGACCGCAACAATCGTGAGTGCATCACCGTCCGCATCACTGTCATTCGCCGCCACGTTCAGAGTCACAGCGGTGTTTTCCTCTGTGGTAACACTGTCGTCAGCGGCCTGTGGTGCAACATTCACATTGGTCACTGTGACGGTGACCGTCGCCGACGCGGACAAACCGCGGGCATCGCTGACGGAGTAGGTAAAACTGTCTGTGCCGACAAAACCTTCATCAGGTGTGTATACCGCCGAATTCCCGGCGATAGCAACGGATCCGTCATTCGCAGCGCCTACTTCATCCAGCGATAAAGCAGCAGACTGATCGTCCGTATCGTTGCTCAGTACTTCTATGGTGACGGGTGTGTCCTCCGGCGTGCTGACGGCGTCATTGTTCGCGACCGGTGCGGCATTGACATCAGTGACCGTGATATCAACAGACGCCGGATCCGACAGTCCGCCGGGGTCAGTCACCCGATAAGCCAACCCGTCGTTTCCGAAAAAACCCTCATCAGGCGTGTAGAGAATACCGCCATTCACCACCGTCGCCTCACCATTCCCGGGCTGGCGGATAATTTCGATCGTAAGCTCATCGCCATCGGGATCAAAATCATTATCCAGCACAGCAATCTGCACCGGTGTATTTTCACTGGTCGTCACATCGTCATCGTCTTCGGCGACTGGGCGATCATTCACCGAATCTATGGTGACGGTCACACTCGCGGTGTCACTGGCTGTGCCATCGGACAGTGTGTAGACGAAGCTGTCGCTGCCTTCAAAATCTTCATTGGGTGTGTATCGAATTGAATCACCTTCAATAGCCGCAACGCCATTCTGTGGTTGAACGACGTCGGCAACAGCGAGTGCATCACCGTCGGGGTCAGAATCGTTGCCGAGTACCGCTATCAGCACCGACGTGTTTTCAGGGGTATCTATCACATCGTCGACCGCCACAGGTGCTGCATTCACCGAGTCAACACTGATGGTCAGGTTTGCACTGCTGCTGACAATGCCATCACTCACTGTGTAGGTAAACGTGTCAGTGCCATTGAAGCCGTCGTTGGGCGTATATCGAACCCGGCTGCCACGAATCACCGCGACACCATTTTCAGGCGCTGAGACTTCTATCAGTGACAGTTCATCGCCATCCTCGTCGATGTCATTGTCAAGCACCCTTACATCTACGGTTTCCCCTTCGGGTGTGCTGGCAAAGTCATCCACTGGCTGCGGACCCACGTTGACCAGCACCACATCGACCCGCACCGTGGCTGTGTCCCTCGCCCCGGCGCTGTCTTCGATGGTGTATTCAAACGCATCGCTGCCGGCGAAGTTCAAACCCGGTGTATAGATCAACTGGTTTTCGCTGTTGATCTGTACCGTACCATTGGTGGGGGCGCTCACATCAGCAACGGTGATCGTGTCCCCTTCGGGATCACTGTCATTGCCCAGCACATTAATCGTCACGGGTGTGTTTTCGGCCGTCGTTGACTCATCGTTGACTGCCTCAGGGCCGTCATTTACCGGCGTGACCTGAATCCTGACCGTAGCCACATCGGCAACGCCTGCAGAGTCGATGACAACATAGTCAAAACTGTCGGTACCATTGAAGTCAGCGTTGGGCTGGTATTCTATTACCACCCCGTTACGGATCGTTGCGATACCGGCGGTCGGGCCGTTGTTGACCTCGCTGACCGACAACGGCAGCGCGTCCGGATCCGTGTCATTGCTCAACACGTTTATCGCCTGCACTATCGAGTCTTCAGCGATAGTGATCTCATCATCAACAGCAACAGGCGGGCTGTTCTCGCCGGAAAAAACAATATCGACCCTGATCGGATCGCTGGGCGGATTTACCCCGTCGCTCACGCGGTAGGTAAAGCTGTCAGCCGCCGCATTCGTCAGTCCTTCGTAGCGAAACCCGCCATCGGATCGGAAAGTATTGCGAAACGTCGAAAGGTTGGTCGCAAAACGAGGCAGGTCGACAAGCTCAGCGGTCAGACAGGTGTTGGTGACGTGCTCGTCGTCATCGTCGTTGGCGAGCACACCACCCGAACCGGGTTGCTTCTCGCATCGTGAATCGTACACCACACCATTGCGCTGTATCGTGCTTGGAAACACCAGCTGAAAAGTATCAGCGGCGGGCATCGGTGGCGTGTTGATCCCGACGTCAAAACAAAAAACGGCATTAACCGGATCGGTGCTCTCCCCATCGCGATCAACAAACGACAATGCATACTCCTGCCCTATCGGTGCAAACAGTGGCGGCGGGTACACTTCCACAGCATTCGAAGAGGGTATAAATTCAACAGTGCAAGTCGGCTGATCGGCGAGACAGGCTTCAAACAAAGAGTCTCGCGCCAGGCTGAGATCAAACTCACTCTCACACTCCTGCAACCTTCCCTGACGCAGCAAATTTGCATTGACGCTGGCAATACCTGTGTCATCCGTTGCCGCTATGCTGACGATGCTGCTTCCATTGCTCAACACATCCCCGTCATTTAACTGGATTGAAGGCAATGTATTCATCGTACGCGGGTTATCGCCGCCGCTACCACCACAAGCACCCAGGAAGGTGCCGGTGAGGATCACCCATGCAACCCTGCGGGCATTGTGCCGGTATCGTCGGGGTTCTGTTTGATCAGCCATCGATCACACCTCGAATGTTTTTTTCGTCATGACGATTTAAGTCTACATTAACTCTTTTGAGATTCTACACACAGCGAGCTGTTAATCGTCATACAACGTGACTTTTGCGTCGAAACTGCCACCTGTGCCTCTTTTTTCAGCGTGCGGATAAGCTACGCATGACAACTTTGAAACTATTGGCACTACCGCAGAGCAGACTGTTGGCAACCGTCAATTATTCCGAATGGATAACGCGAATGCTGCCGGCCGACACCGCCACGATACCTGAGGCAGTGTCAATGAGCAGCCGACCGGTTTTATCAATGCCAACACCTCGCCCTGACACATGGTGTGTACCACTATCATCACAAGTGATTAACTGTTGCTGAAGCGCATCAAACTGATGCCACTGAGCAGATAGTTTGACAACCTCTGACGGTACATCGCTGTTACAGCGTGTTAACAGCTCGCCAACCAGATCAGCGATCAACAACGAACGGTCCGGCAGCGGATGACCGGTAAGCGTGAAAAGATCGGTGCTTTGCTGATCGATAAGACTGATCTCATCACCGCGGTGATAGTTCAGTCCTATGCCGACGATCACGGTGCTGCTGCCTTTTGTCGCACCGACCACCTCGATCAGAATACCGCAAAGTTTAGCGCCATCCACGAGGATGTCGTTTGGCCATTTCACCCGCGCCTCGACAACGCCGTAATCGCGCAATACCGTGCATATGGCGGCGCCACACAGCAGCGACAGTCCTGCCAGGTCAGAGGCCTGCAGCGGCAGGGTAAACGCAGTGGTGAAGGTCACACCGCGATCAGGTGAATGCCAGGTCTTGCCCCGCCGTCCGCGCCCGGCCGTCTGCTGTTCCGCGGCGCACACCAACACCTGCCCGATGGCCGGCGTAGCTGACGCGGTTTTATCTTTCACCCAGTTATTAGTAGAACCGATACGCTCCAGCACCTGCACCTCCACGTCGCCGGAATACCGTCGCTTCACCTGCCTTTCTATGGCACTTGCCGACAGATCTGTCATCTGCACGTCATCTTGCGACAAAAAGCTGCTCCCCGGGAGGTAAAAACATAAAACACTGCAACACCGATCAAGCACACCGAAAGTGACGCCGTTAACTGGTTATATGATGCGAACGTTACCCATGCGCAAAGTCGGCAACAGAATTAAAATAGCAACACTTCTGCTGGTGTGCCTGTGCAGCCAGAACCTCACGGCGGACAAAACCTACGTCTACGAGGAGGCCGACGGCACCGTCTGGTATACCAACATCGTTCCGGAACACCAGGATCGCGCACGTTTCGAGCTCGTCGCTGTCAAGGGACGACAGACTGCGACCAGCAGCTGTCGAGGTATGACCCGGTCAAAGCTACAGGATCGTGCCGAAGCGTTTGAGTCTACCATCGAAAGAATATCCGGAGAGTACAAAGTCGATTCAAAACTGGTCAAAGCCGTGGTTAGAAATGAAAGCTGTTTTGACCGTGGTGCGATCTCGACTGCAGGCGCTCAGGGGCTGATGCAACTCATGCCGCCAACGGCGCGGGAACTTGGCGTTAACGACCCCTTCAATGCCGAGGAAAATCTCCGCGGCGGTATAAAATACCTCAGCGGCCTGTTGAAACAATACGACAACAATATTGGTTTGGCGCTGGCCGCCTATAACGCCGGACCCGGTAACGTCGCCCGCTACGAGGGCGTGCCACCGTTCAGGGAAACCCAGCGCTACATAGAAAGAGTAATGGATAGTTACCGGAACTACCTGAGAGAGTACCTGAAACCGAACGACTAAGCATGAGCCGCGTTGTAAGCGGGTTAACAGGGCGTTGAAAAGCGTGATGAGCGACGGTCTGAGTAGGCAAATTTCCCCGAAAAAGCGCAGTTTATGGGTTATAAATGAGCATTTTGAGGGGAAATTTAACGGCCCTCAGACCTAGCGCAATAGTTTTTCAACATCCTGTTAAGCTGTTTCGACAGCAACCACACATGAAGGTACACTCGATGAAACCCCGAGAGTACCATCATGCATCCACCCGAACGGCTG
>CAZOXM010000141.1:0-9682 GCA_964583825.1 uncultured Granulosicoccaceae bacterium | reverse complement strand
AACAGTTTTAATAGGCGGAATCCGTACTATTGAATAATACGGATTCCGTACTATTGGGGTGCACACCGCCTAAAATAGCTGATATAACTTCATAAAATCTCAGTAATTTTTGGGTAGACATACAGCATCCCGGCGATTCATCGAACCCTGGCAACTTTCCCCAACAACGAAACCCTTGAGGCCGAGTCTCTTATTTGAAACCATGCAGATAGACAGGCAAAAATAGTCTTCAAAAATCGACATACAGTCACTATATGCCATTACGGAATCTTACTTAAAAATGACCGAAGCTCACAGAATCTAAACAAAAACAGGAACAAAACCATCAGTACAGATTCTCGAGCGAAGCCCACTCCAGTAAGCGAAATAATACCACCCGCCACCCATCAAACCGACTTCCCGGTCAATGGTGATACAGTATCGAATTTTTCCAACCCCCTACAGCAAGCCGGGAATAGCCTCACGAGAATTTGTCAATACCCCCAATAGTGCATTACCAACTCCGATGTCACCCCCGGAAAAATTCAGCCGGAAGTGATCCTTTTCTTAGGATCATAAAACGGATACTCGGCAACCACCGCACCCACTGTCCCCTGACGCCGACTGACTTCAACAGATGATCCGATACTCGCGCATTCGACCGACATCATTGCCAGCGCGATATTCTGTTTGAGCCGTGGCGAGTAAACTGCGGAGGTTACTTTGCCGACCACTTCGCCATCGCGCTTTATCGGCCACAATGTGGTGTTTGGACCGCGCAGCGGATCACCGTCAATGATCAACCCGACTTGCTTCCTGCTTATACCTTCGCGATTGATACGTTGCAGGGCCTGTTTGCCGATGAAATCGGTAGGCACATCCAGATCCACCAGTCGATCAAGGCCAAGCTCGTACGGATTGGTATGTATATCGATATCCGCGTGATAAGAGAGCATGCCGCCTTCGATACGGCGTATTGATGATGTGTGACCGGGCTTGAGATTGAACGGTTTGCCCGCCGCCATGATTTTCTCCCACAATTCATCACCATGCGAACCATCACGCAGGTAGAGTTCGTAACCAAGCTCACTGGACCAGCCGGTACGTGATACCACCAGGGGGATGCCATCGAGCGTGAGTTCACGCAACCAGTAGTAACGCAGGTCCGAGATGGCGTCGCCAAACAGGGCCTGCATCACCTTACCCGACTTCGGTCCCTGCAATTGTAGCGGGGATACATCAGGCTCAATTATTGTGACATTGAGGTTGGAATGTACCTCCACACCCTGCGCCCACAGCAGAATGTCACTGTCAGCCAGTGATATCCAGAAGTGATTTTCCGCCAGGCGTAATAGGATAGGGTCATTGAGAATGCCGCCTTCGGCGTTTGTTATGAGTATGTACTTGCACTGCCCGACTGCCATTGCTGACAGATTGCGCGGCGTCAGCATTTGCACAAATTCCGCCGCGTCCGGCCCGGTGATTTCCACCTGCCGCTCGACTGCCACATCACAGAGGATTGCATCGTTAACCAGATTCCAGAAGTTCTGTTCCGGGTCACCGAAATCACGCGGGATGTACATGTGGTTATAGACCGAGAAGTCTTTGGCACCCCACCGTACAGTCGCATCAAAATAGGGTGATTTTCGAATCTGTGTACCAAACCCGAAGTCATTAGTTGCAGTCATTATTCTCTCTTACTTAGTGTCACATGCAATGTGTGCGACTGAACGCCTGATAACAATTTGCATCCGGGCAAGGCTCGCGAGGAGTGGTAACTACTGTCACTACAACGTTGCTATCAATCATGAGATTACCCCAAAAAATAACAGTGCACTTTGTTAACGAAGCCGATTGCATACGTTGTGTGCGACACTACACTGTCATAACACGATGCATAGACGGCCAACACCCTGGTACACGGTTGCATTCTAACGTCAACTTTCAATAAGAGTAATATGTAACCGACCGCTATTTTATCGTAATGCAGCTGCGACCACTGGAGTACTCGGGTCGTACAATTGAAGAGTCAATAAGTACTGCATGGATGCGATAGTTATTTTCATCGCTGATCCGGGAATGTTCCTCCAACAGCATCATCTTATTTTTTACACATTTTTAATGATCTATTAAAAATATGCCTGCGTAACTATGTGTGTTACGTAACTACCTGGCGATTTGATTCAGGATGATTAAATCGCTCCCCCAAATTTATAAAGAGAATCACGATGAAAAAGTTAATTGCTGTTATCGCAGGAATGGCACTGTCTTTTGGTGTATATGCCGGTGGTTACAAGAAAGACCTCGTAGACACTGCTGTCAAAGCCGGCACCTTTAATACACTGGTCGCTGCTGTTGAAGCCGCTGATCTGGTTGACACGCTAAAGGGTGAAGGTCCGTTTACTGTGTTCGCACCCAGCGATGATGCCTTCGCAGCTCTCCCGGAAGGGACAGTTGAGTCACTGTTGAAGCCTGAAAACAAGCAGCAACTGGTTGACCTGCTGACCTATCATGTGATTCCGGGTAAGGTGATGTCTGGTGATATTGCCGGAAAGGAACTCGAAGTTGAGTCCGTGCAGGGCACTATGCTGGGTATTGATGCCACTGATGGTGTTGCAATCAACGGCTCGATGGTAACCGCAGCCGACATTAAGGCCAGCAATGGCATTATCCATGTGGTCGACAAGGTCATTATGCTGCCAGCACAGAACTAGGTACGTCGTACTATTTGGTGTGGTTGCCCCAGCAATCTTCAACACTTCCTTAACTACAGCGCCCCAAGGCTGAGTTGAAGAGTTTGAAGTATCGACCACGTTGCCGCGTGCATGTGCATGCGGCAATGTTATAGGCTACGCACACTGATTCCGCCCTGGATCATATGCAGGCACTGTTAACTGCATTCAAGCAAACACAGCATCAGGCACATCGCAATCAACCTCTACGGGGGCAGGTATACCGAAACAACAGCAGACGACCAGGCAACCAGTTATCAGGCGAAGTGGCACTGCACCCGTGTCTGCGCCACCACTCGTACTTCGGGTGCCTCTTTGGTGCAACGTTCCCCTGCTTTGGGACAGCGAGGATGAAAGACACAACCCGAAGGCGGGTTGATCGGATCGGGTATTTCACCCTCCGGTGGTGTCACTTCTCGACCGAAGCCGTCTATGCGGGGTGCTGCTTCCAGCAACATTTGCGTATAGGGATGCCTCGGGTTTTTAAACAGCTCTTCAGATTCTGCCTCTTCTACCAGCTGCCCCAGATAAAGCACACCGATACGATCTGACATATGGCGTACGACCGTGAGGTCGTGACTGATCAATAAATAGGTGAGGTTGTATTGCGCCTGCAGGTCATTCATCAGGTTTAGCACCTGCGCCTGCACCGACACATCGAGTGCAGACGTCGGTTCGTCGCACACAATCAGGCGCGGTTCCGAGGCCAGCGCACGGGCAACGCAAATGCGCTGACGCTGACCACCGGAAAACTCATGCGGGAATTTATCGGCATCGGATGCGGCAAGGCCAACCTGTTCGAGCATCTTTTCCGCCACACCTTCTGTGTTGATACCGCGGGTGGCCAGCGGCTCGACGATAATGTGGCGCACACGCCAGCGCGGGTTCAGGCTGGCGTATGGATCCTGAAAAATCATTTGAATATCACTTTTCACCCGATCGAGTGTTGATTCATCCGCCTCGTTGAAAAGGTTAACCCCCTCGACAGTGATCGCGCCGTCGGTCGGTGGCAGCAAGCCGACGACCATCTTACCGATGGTGGACTTGCCGGAACCGCTCTCGCCCACCAAACCGTAAACCTCACCCTCATTTATTGTGAAGCTGACGTTATTGACTGCGGTCAGTGTGCTGCGTGGCAAGCGCTCCAGCAGCCTGTTTAACCAGGGCTTTGATACATCGAACACACGCGTCAGGCCGGTTACCTGAACCATTGCAGACATCAGACGGTCTCCTGTCCGGCAAACCAGCACGCGGCCACACCACCACAACCTGCTATTGTTGGCACCGGTGCACTGCGACATCGCTCTGCCGCCATCTGGCAGCGCGGGTGAAACGCGCAGCCCTGCGGCAGTTGATCCAGTCGCGGCATGTTACCGGGGATCTGTACCAGCCGTTCGCGCTGTGCAGAGGCCACTGGCGTCGATGCCACCAGACCCCGGGTGTAGGGGTGTTGTGGCGTGGTGAGCAGCCGACTGACCTTGTCTACTTCCACCATGCGCCCCGCATACATCACGGCAACGCGATCAGTCGCCTCGGCTATTACGCCCATATCGTGTGTGATTAACATCACCGCGGTACCGCGACTTCGACATAAAGATTTGAGCAGCGCAATAATCTGCGCCTGTACGGATACATCGAGCGCGGTTGTCGGCTCATCAGCTATCAGCAGTGAGGGCTCGGCACACAGCGCCAGCGCAATGACCACCCGTTGTCGCATACCACCCGAGAACTGATGCGGGTAGCTATTGATACGGTCGGCGGCCGCCGGTATGCCAACGTCATCCAGTGCGGCGACTGCACGGTCGAGCGCTTCGCCACGGCTCACCGGCAGATGCTCCAGAATCGTTTCTGTAAGTTGCTCGCCAATGGTAATGAGCGGATTGAGTGAGGTCAGCGGGTCCTGAAAGACCATGCCGATATCTTTGCCACGCAGCCGCCGCAGGTCTTCACGCGGCAGATTATCCACACGCCTCCCTTTCAGTATTATTTCTCCCCCGACGATGCGTGCGGGGCGGTTAAGCAAACCGATAATGGCGTTACCCATCATCGATTTACCGGCACCACTCTCACCGACGACACCGAGAATTTCACCGGCAGAAATTTCAAAGCTGACCTGATCAACCGCTCGTAAAAGCGCTCGACGTGTGGGTATTTCCACTACCAGATCGCGCACACTGAGGACACTTTCAGTCATTAACGTAGCTTCGGATTAAGTGCATCGCGCAGCCAGTCACCCAACAGGTTGACCGACAGTGCCAGTACCAGCAGCGTGACCGCGGGGAAAAACAGAATCCACCACTCACCGGAAAACAAGTACCCCTGCCCCACCCTGATCAATGTACCGAGCGATGGCTTTGTGGGAGGTGCACCCACCCCGAGGAACGACAGCGTGGCTTCAGCAATAATGGCAAGCGCCAGACTGATGGTTCCTATAACCAGCACCGGGTTTAGTACATTAGGCAGAATATGCAGCACCATAATGCCCAACGGCCTGCGACCATTGAGACGGGCGGCCTGGATATATTCCTTGTTTTTTTCAACCAGCGTGGCACCACGCACCACGCGGGCAAACTGCACCCAGTCGGACAGCCCAATCGCGATAATCAGCACCCAGATCGCCATTTGATCACGCAGGTGTACCGGGGTAATGCCCTTGGCAACACCGAAGATCAGCATCGCCACCAGAATCGCAGGGAAGGTAAGCTGCACATCGGCAATACGCATGATCACGCCTTCTACCCACCCACCGACGTAGCCTGCCAGCAAGCCGAGGCTCACACCGAGCACCATCGCAAAGGCCACGGCAGTGAATCCGACAAACAGGGAAATTCGCATACCGTAAAGAATGGAAGAAAAAACATCCCGCCCCTGATCATCCGTACCCAGCCAAAACACATCACCGGTGATCATGTTCGGTTCCATCGGTTTGGAGAACCCGTTCATCAGGTTCAGCGTCGACGGATCGAAAGGGTTGTGTGGTGCAATCCACGGTGCAAGCGCCGCACCCAGCACCATGATCAGCACCAACAGGAACGACACCACTGCCATCGGCGAGCGGCTGAAGGCCCACAGAAAATCTGACTGCCACGCTCTTCGCAGTGCGTCCATCAATGCGCCCTGGCCGAGTTGTCGGTGTGCAGGCGAGGGTCGATCGCGTAATACAACAAGTCAACGATGAGGTTAATGCCGACAAACATCACAGAGATCAGCATCAGGTAGGCCGCCATCACCGGAATGTCGACAAATTGAATGGCGTTGATAAACAACAGACCGACGCCAGGCCACTGAAAGACGGTTTCGGTGATAATCGCAAAGGCGATAATCGCGCCCAGTTGTAAACCGGTGACGGTAATCACCGGCACCAGTGTGTTCTTCAGTGCATGACGGAAATTTACCGCTTTATCGCGCAGCCCGCGGGCACGCGCAAAACGAATGTATTCCTGCCGCAATACTTCCAGCATTTCTGAACGGACCAGGCGCATGATCAGCGTCATCTGATAAAGCCCAAGTGTGATCGACGGCAAAATCAGTGCTTTCAGACCCGAGGCAGTGAGAAAACCGGTAGACCAGAAACCGAGTTGCACCACATCGCCGCGACCAAAGCTCGGCAACCAGTTGAGCTCCACGGAAAACAGGTAGATAAGCAGAATACCAATTAAAAAGGTCGGCAACGACACACCGATTAACGACAACGTCATTACCAGATGCGATCCAAACCCATCGCGGTAAATCGCTGTGAGTACACCCAGTGTGACGCCTAGCACTATGGCCATTAACCCGGATACAAAAGCGAGTTCAAGGGTGGCCGGCAATCGTTCAGCAATAATGGTAGCCACCGGCCTGCCCTGGCGGTAACTGACACCGAAATTACCCTTTAGCGCGCTTCGTAAAAACTTGACGTACTGCACTGGAGCCTGCTGATCCAGTCCGAGTTCACCGCGCAGGCGTTCGATATCGGCATCGGTTCGTTCCTGACCGAGCATGTTATCAATCGGGTCGCCGACGTACCGAAACATTGAGAATGCCACCAACCCGACCACCAGCAATACGATGACGGACTGAAACACACGACGAATAATGTATGCGAGCATTAAGCGACCGGAATAGAAGCGCCCGCCGGAATAGCGGGCGCTGAAGCGTACTGCGAGGTGACTAGTTTAACTTAAAGTACTTGAACTTGGCTGCATCGTCAGGGGCGACAATGGTATCCACCTGGTTGGCCATACCCCAGTTGAGCACCTGATGATGGATCGGCAGGTACAGCACTTCATCCTGTACGACCTGCCAGATATCAGCAATCATCTGATTGCGTGCCTCGAGATCAGTTTCTGACGCCAGCGCTTCGATCTTCGAATCGATATCCGGGTTGGAAAAGCGGGTACCGTTCCAGGAGCCGTATTTTTCACCCTTGGTATGCGCCAGGAAGTTAAAGATATACTCCGAATCGTAAGTTGGCACACCCCAGCCCAGCATGTAGAAATCCGTTTCGAGGTTACTGATTAACGGAAAGTGCTGCGCCTTGGGCTTGGCATCGAGCTGCACGTTCACGCCGATTTGCGAAAGCATACCGACCGCGGCCTGACAAATCGCCTCGTCGTTGATGTAGCGATCATTCGGGCAATCGAGTCGAATACTGAAGCCATCTTCATAGCCGGCTTCCGCCATCATCGCCTTGGCTTTTTCATTATCAAATTCAGGTACGGCATCGAGCGCTTCAGTCCAGCCATTCACAAACGGAGGCATGGCAACCCCGGCAGGGATAGACTGATCACGCATCACGACCTTTTTGATCGCATCGCGGTTGATTGCCATGTTCATCGCCATCCGAACGCGCTTGTCGGCCAGTGGATTTTTACCCTCGACATCATCGGCAGCCAGGTCGTCATCGCCCTGATTCAAACCGAAAAAGATCACCCGGTTTTGCGGTGCAGTGATGACTTTAAGTTCTGGCGATGCATCCACCCGCTGTAAGTCCTGTACCGGTACATCCTGAATGAAGTCCACCTCACCGGATAACAATGCCGCGACACGGGTGGCCTGATTCTGAATCGGGGTGAAGACCACATCTTTCACCTGCATGGGGAATTCATCTGCACCCCAGTAACTTTCGTTAATGGCCAGTACGGTTTTAACATCGGGCTCGCGGGAGACAAGTTTGTACGGACCGGTGCCCATTGCATTGCGCGCAGCAAAGGTTTCTTCACCGCCTTCGAAGTCCTGCACCTTCACCGCATTGTTCGCCTCGGCCCAGCCGCTGTCCATAATAAACATGTTGGTGAGGTTGTTTGGCATGATCGGGTTGGGCCCGTCTGTTTCAATTTCCACAGTCATCGGGCCACTGGCACGTACTTCTTTTACCGAGGCCAGCAATTCCTTGTAGTCGCTGTCTTTGGTCATTGCACGGTTCAGTGAAAACACCACATCTTCACTGTCAAAGTCTGAACCGTCGTGATACTTGACCCCTTCGCGCAGATTAAAAACCCAGACGTTGGGATTGTCTTCACTTGGAGCCCAACTGGTTGCCAGCGCAGGCACCATTGCACCGGACATGTCGCGCATTACCAGCGGCTCCATAATCTGGTGCAGCATGGCGGAAGTCGGGCCTTCATTCTGTGCATGAGGATCGAGGGTGAGTGCATCGCCCGCACGCGCCCACCTCAGTGTTTCCGCCTGCGCCATGGTGCCTGCGAGGGAGGCCGAAATGGCAGTTGCCAATAATAAAATCTTCATGATTACAATACCTTTGGGATGTACCTGTTTGGTTTGAACGAGGCGTACAGATTGGCCGCAAAAGCAGCGAACTGTGGTCGCGAACTCAAAAATCAGCTATCCGAATACTGAACACATGCATGCTGCCAGTTACGGTCCCGCAGGTCCAGCACGACGGCGATATCACCGGATGCTTTTCCTCCACCTGCCTCAGGCCAGACGTAATGGTAACCGGACACTGCCACCAAATTTTACACAGTGCCTGTTGAAAAATGTCAGTACACTTCCCGCTTCAGACTACCCGACCCGATATGACACCCAATGGAAAATTCTACGAAAGAGGTTGAGTCCGCATTCCCGTGGCTGTCGGAGCTACTGAGTATCCTGCAAAACTCCCCTGTTGTCGGCACCCTGGTTGTGATTGGGGGCACCGTGATGGCAGCGCTGTTTTTTGCCGGAAAACTCTCGGCTGCGTTGTTGAAAATTATCGAGATGATCAAGTTATTGAGGAGGTCGAAGACGGAACAGGCTGAAAATGGCGATACCAGTGTTGTACGGAACGCCCGGTGGGATCCTCCGATCGGCGACGTATCCCGATTCGCGGCAAACGCATCGGATGTCGAACTGGTACTCGACATCAGACGGGAAGAATTCGGAAACAACCCGGTTTGCCCCGATAGAGCGTACAGAATCGGTCATCAGAAAAATCAGCGCCTGTTCAAGCTTGTCTACGACGACCAGGAAGCCATCGGATACTGGAGTGTCGTCCCGGTTTCCCGGGACAGCTACCAACAAATTCTAAGTGGCGACTTTACCCACGAAACCGTTATTACTGAGATGTGCCTGGACTGGACTGAAGTCGACACGGCAAACGTGTATCTGTATCTGGTCGGCATTGTCCGACGTCCGGATAAAAACGATCGTCTCAATCGGATCAATTCCGCGCACACTATGCTGGATGTCTTTAATACGATGAACGTGTTGCATAAGAACTGCACCATCAAAGGCGCGTGTGGTTACCCCGCCACCATCAGTGGCCAGCGTATGATGGAGCAAAGGTTAATGCGCCACGGCTTCAAGGGCACGGGCATTTTCCTTGATCCGGGAGAGAGCCGATGGGAGTTGGTTTGTATTAATGAGGAAGAGATAGAAAACTTCTTTAGATCGACAGAGATATGGCTGTCGAGAACCAAATGCCCGGCGCCAGAGTGGGACAACGCCGACCGGGTTCAGCTACTCACCGACCTCAGACGCATAAATCG
>CAZOXM010000140.1:0-9830 GCA_964583825.1 uncultured Granulosicoccaceae bacterium | reverse complement strand
ACGACAGCCCATCGATGGTCCCTGCGTACTCGACCATGCCGGTGCGCAGCACGGTCAGCCAGTTGTCGTCAAATTTCGAAAAGGTTGCACCGATTTCCTGACCTGTCGCCGCGGTGGACATCAAGGCGGTAAGACCCGCAACCAGTAACGTTTTTTTCATATCGAATGTTCTCCAGAATGTTTCGTGTCCGGCGCACGGATAGTTTCGACCGGATACCCCAGTAAAATGAAATGGAGCCACAGGTTTACATCATACTGTTTCAAGCGACAGCTGCCGCCAGTCCAGAATTGATGAATCTGAAAGAATCCTGCAACTGTGCGGCAAGATTCGGTAGTACGTGCACGTGCGGAGCAAAGGCTTCCATCGATACCGGTCCCCGGTAATTCTGTTTGGAAAAAACCTGAAGCTGCGCAAGCGTGGCAAGCTGATCGTGCCCGTTAACCAGTTCGCGATGGTGATCCTGCATCTGAGACGGATCGAGACTGTCATCAGTGACACCTGAAACGTGCACGATTCCGGTATGTTCGACAAAGCACTCGGTGTCACCGGCAAGGTGGTGATGAAACGTATCGTGCACCAGCTTAAATTGATCTGCTGCGTTCATCCCCTCGATCACGTCCACCACTTCGGCCTTGTACCGTATAGTGGAAGTGGCAAAACCCAGCGGTTCAATAAAGCCGACGAGGCCTGCGGGTTCCAGAATGGGTTGTAGCTCGACGAGCGCGGTTTTCAGTTGCGCCCTGCGCTCGGCCGGCGCGGGGTTAGACCCGTCATTCGCAGGGATCAACACAATTCCGCGGGCCCCGCACTCGCTGGCGAGCGCTGCCAGTTGTTGCGCCGCAGTGCGTGTGGTGTCGTCAAAGTGATTGAATGCCACGACCTCCGCCAGTGCGTAAATTTGCAACCCGTGCTCACTCGCCATCGCGCCTGCTTGCGCTGCACTGCGACCGTCGAACAACGGTGACTGCAGGTCGTTGCGAAGTTCCACTCCCTGACATCCGCCCGCGGCAGCAATAGACAACAGGGCTTCAAACGAAGCGCTGGCCGCAGTCACATGATTGATCGCCGGGCTGACCAATGACCCTCCTCACTCGTCAAAATTCGGATGCACGGCGAAATTATGCGAGCGCTCTAACCGACATGCAAGCTTTTTTTGCAACCGGTTGCACGTTAGAATTCTCAGCCGGGGCCAGTCGGTCGGAGTGGTTTTGCCGCGAATCGCGGGCCGATTGCACCGCTACCGCGCTCGCGCTGAATTTTCGCGCCGCTCGCGGACAATTCAGTGCGGGTCGGGGCCACCCCTGCCGGACTACCCGGCTGCGAATTTAGAAATGATGTTCCTGATACACTCGGACAACAGACGGACAAAACTACCCTGTAACCATGAAACAACTTGCACTTATCGGCGCAGGCCGAATCGGTAAAGTCCATGCACTGGCAATAGACAGCATCAAAGGGGTGACAATCAGCCATGTCTGCGATGTGCATCAGCCCTCTGCAGAATCGCTCGCACGGCAATGCGACGCTGCTGTAGCAAACACCGATGAGGTTTTCAGCAACACAGACATTGACGCCGTGATCATCGCCAGCGCCACCGACACCCATACCCCTCTGATAAAACAATGTGCCGAAGCCGGCAAACCCGTCTTTTGCGAAAAGCCGCTCGATTTGAGTCTGGCAACTGCGCGTGAAGCTGCGGAGGCAATCGAACGCTCCGGCATTCTGTGTGGCATGGGCTTCAACCGGCGATTTGATCCGCAGTTTTCCAAACTGAAGCAACGAGTCAGTGATGGTGATATCGGACAACTCGAATCGCTCATCATTATCAGCCGCGACCCCGCACCGCCACCGATCGAATATATTCATGTATCCGGTGGTCTGTTCCGCGACATGATGATTCATGATTTCGATATTGCCCGGTGGATAATCGATGAACCGATAGCCACTGTGTTTGCAGCAGGCAGTTGTCTGGTAGACCCCGCCATCGCGGGCGCGAACGACATAGACACCGCGTGCGTCACGCTGCAAACAGAATCCGGTAAACAGGCGGTGATTACCAACAGCCGCCGCGCTGTTTATGGCTATGATCAACGCATTGAAGCGTTCGGCTCCAACGGCATGCTGCAGGCGATGAACAACGCCGACACCAATCTGGTGCATTCGGGGAAACAGGGCATCACCAGTGAAGTGCCGCTGCACTTCTTTCTGGAGCGATACGAGACTGCCTATCGCAACGAGCTGCTCGACTTTGCCGATGCGCTGCAAAACAACCGCAAGCCACTGGCCGATCATCACGACGGAGTCGCCTCACTGCAACTGGCAGAAGCGGCCAGCGCATCGCTGCAGTCGGGCTCTGCTGTCCGCGTGGATCAGTTCTAGCTGGTCAGTTGCAAAAATTACTACAGGCCAACCTGTCGATGAGTCACTTCGCGCAATTCACTATCGCACTCGATGAAGCGATTGAGGGGCGCTGTGATTTCACCGAAGCTGGTATCGCCCTGTACACCAGCGATGCTTCCAATTACCGGCAGATCCCACTCGGCGTGGTGTTTCCGCAGACAACAGCAGACATTGTCGAAACCACGCGCCTGTGCGCACAGCACGAGCTACCGGTGCTGATGCGCGGTGCCGGTACGTCGCAGAATGGTCAGTCCGTCAGCAACGCCATCATTATCGACTGCTCACAACACCTCAACCGGGTGCTGGAGATTGATGCAGACAAGCGAACGGCACTGATCGAACCGGGTGTGGTTTGCGATGCATTGAAGGGTGCTGCTGAAGCGCACGGGCTCACTTTCGGACCGGATCCCGCCACGCACAGTCGCTGCACGCTTGGCGGCATGATCGGCAATAACTCCTGCGGACCGCGCTCGATGCTGGCCGGTAAAACGGTGGAAAACGTACTCGCGCTCGAAGTGCTGACCACCACCGGTGAGTGTTTCTGGGTCGGCCCCACGTCAGAAGAAGCCTATGCGGAGATTATCCGCGAGGGTGGCGAGCGCGCGAGAATCTACAGGGAACTGGCGGCGATTCGCGATGAATATGCCACACTGATAAAACAAAAGTTCCCGACAATAAAACGGCGAGTCTCGGGGTATAACCTCGATCAGTTACTGCCGGAGAATAACTTCAATGTTGCCAGAGCGCTGGTCGGTACAGAGGGCACCTGCGTCACGGTGCTGCGCGCACGCGTGCAGCTGATCGAAAACCCGACTCACAAAAAACTTTTTGTACTGGGCTTTGACAACATCTTCGTCGCCGGCGACAGCGTGCCGGAGATCATGCCGTTCTCACCAATCGCAATGGAAGGGCTCGACTGGACGATTGTCGGCGGACTGATCGACCGGGACCTGAGGCTGGATGACGTTGCACTGTTGCCACAGGGCAAAGCCTGGCTGCTGGTCGAACTGGCCGCCTCGAGCATCGATACACTCAACGACAATTGTGATTCATTCAAGCGGGCGATGCAGGCATCGACGCGTGTGATGTCAGTGCTTCAGGTGGATGAGCGGGAAACCGAACAGCGGTTCTGGGCCATTCGCGAGCAGGGGGCATCGGCCACTGCCATGAGTCTCAAACCGGGAGACCCGGACCCGATTGTCGGCTGGGAGGACACCGCAGTCGATCCGATGCGACTGGGAGACTACCTGCGTGACTTCAGTGCGCTGGTCGATCGATACGGCTATAAAACCAGTTTATACGGTCACTTCGGCGACGGCTGCATACACGCGAGAATCACCTTTGATACCCGCAGCCATGCCGGAGTCAGTGCCTTTCGGTCGTTTAGTAAAGAAATAGCGCAACTGGTGGTTCGGTACGGTGGGTCTCTGTCCGGAGAACACGGCGACGGGCAGGCAAAAGCGGAGTTCCTGCCACTGATGTTTGGCGATGAATTAATACAGGCATTTGTCCGCTTCAAACGGGTGTGGGATCCACAAAACCGAATGAACCCGCGCAAACTGGTGAATCCCTACCGGATCGATGAAAACCTTCGCTTCAGCCCCGACTACCAGCCCGTCCCTGCTGCAACCACGCTGAGCTTCCATGAAGACATCGGCGGCTTTACCCGCACCACCGAACGCTGTATCGGTATGGGAAAGTGTCGCGCTGCGAGCGGTGCCATGTGCCCCAGCTACCAGGCAACGCTTGAAGAACGTTACTCAACCCGTGGTCGCGCGCATCTGCTGCACGAACTGATCAGAGGTGAACTCATCAGCGACGGCTTTGCCAATCGTGAAATCGCAGAATCACTCGAACACTGTTTGTCGTGCAAGGCCTGCCACAGCGAGTGCCCCACTCAAGTAGATATTGCGATGTACAAAGCCGAATTTATGCACCAGCACTATCAGTACCGCAGGCGACCGCTTAGTCACACACTACTGGCGCACATTACCCGACTGCTGCCGCACAACGCTGCGGCACGGACAATGTTTAACATAGCGCTCAGGCGCACCCCCAAGGCTATTAAATCCATACTGTCCTTCGATCAGCACGCGCAGCTGCCACCACTGGCGGACAAACCATTCACGACAGTCTACCGGTCTGCCTGCACAAGCGAGGATGATCACTTCCACTACACAGGTGACCCGTCTGCAACCTGTGTCGTGTTGTGGGTCGATACGGTGAACAATCACTACCGTCCCTCGCTGCTGCACAGCGCAGTCAATATCATCGCAGCACTGGGCTATCGGGTTGCCGTACCGAAAATGCACTTTTGCTGTGGCCGCCCGTTGTACGAATACGGCTACCTTGAGCAGGCGCGCCAGTCACTGCAGCGCATCCTTGATCACTTCGAAGCGACCGTAGCAAAGGATCAACCACTATTGGTGCTGGAGCCATCGTGCCTGTCGGTTTTCAAGCACGAACTACAGCGCATGTTTCCGCACGATCCTCGCGCGCAGTCACTGCAGCAGCGTGCCACCAGTCTGATTACCTGGGTTGCGCAACACAACGATCTGGCACTACAGCCACTGCCACTCGGCACTATGCACCTGCACTGCCACAGCAAGGCAATGAATATCGACAGTGAAGAACGCACATTAATGTCCAGGTGCTTCGAGCAGCTAAACGAACCCGAAACCGGCTGTTGCGGCATGGCTGGCACTTACGGTATGAAATCAAAAACCCGGGATATTGCTCAGCGCCTGTACGATAGAAACCTCGCGCCCGCAGTCGAGGCCCTGTCAACAGACGACATCGTGGTGACCAACGGCTTTAGTTGCGCCGAGGCGATCAGACAAAACAGTGGACGTCAGACCCTGCATCCGATTGAAGTGATTGCACGTTGTCTGCAGGCGGATCTGCCTGACCTTAGTGGCAAAAAACCGATTTTGCGAGGCGCCGTTTAATCGGAGGCAAGTTTCAATTTCATCCCTTCGTGAGACACCGCAAAGCCCAGTTGCCGGTAAAAGCGGATCGCCTCCGGGCGGGTTTTATCAGTGGTGAGTTGCACGATGGAACACCCGCGTGCACGTGCGCACTCAATCGCATGCTGAAGCATTAACCTGCCCATCCCCTGCCCTCTGAACTGCCGCAACACGCGCACCCCTTCAATGGTTGCTCTGCGGCTACCGGTATGAGTTAGATACTGCGTGTACGTGATTTGCAGCATAGCGGCGATCCGGTCATCCAGCACCGCGACCAGGATTTCGTTGTTCGGATCGGCGTCAATGGCCCGAAAGGCAGCGCTATAGGCAGGATGCGGTGGCGACTGAGTAGACTCCCGCGTAGCACCAAGCGGATCATTCGCAAGCAATTGGACCAGGTCGGGTAAGTCTGTCAGCAATGCTGATCTGAACACCACCGATTCCGAATCAACAGACATTAACGCTACGGCAGCGTTACGATAGCCAGCCGGCAGCACCCGCTTTAGCCGCCAACCATATCAGTGCAATGGTGATCGCTATTGCCACCAGCGGCATAACGATGGCCGGTGTACCCATCACCTGAATTGAATTGGACAAAAAGTAGACATAGCAGGTTTGACATAACACCCCTGCCAGCGATATCAGCAGCAACCAGCGCGACCAGTGCTTACGCAGCAGCAGACCGATGCAACCGAGCAAACCACCGATTACCTCAAGCCCGAATACGACGTTTACCCAGGACGGAATTGCGCGGTACAGTGCGGCCTGTGATTCCGGCAACGACTGCAGTGTCTGTTCCAGCGCAAACACCCGCATATAAAACGCAGAGAAGTCCATCAGGAACCACAGCAGTCCGACAACTGCCACAATCCAGTACCAGATCGGCACTTTTACGCTATTCGACATACCGGTGCTCCAGTTTCATTCCGGTGACATCTAAAACCGAAGCGCTCACCCCTGTCAATACATGTATGCGTGCTTCACCCTGCATCGGACCGGTATTGATGCGGGAAACCCACAGCCGCCGCCACAGCTTCACAGAAGCGACACCACACCCTGCGCAAACTACTCACCGCGCAGACTGTGCCCGGGCTGCTCCGCAAGCCCTGCCCGCGACTCACTGAACGACACGTGGTAGTAGCGCAGCAACATCACACCCGCCAGGGTAACCACAATCCAGGCTGGCAGGTGATAGTAAATGGCAGCACTGATCGCGGTGCTGGCATCGACGCCCACGGTGGCAAGACCGAGCACGTAACAATATTCAATGGTACCGAAGAAACCCGGGCTGGTGGGGAGCGTCAGACCGACCACCGTGAAGCCCAGTATCACAATAGCGACCATCGGCGAGGCTTCGATGTCAAATGCAAGCAGCGCGCAGTACAGACAGGCGGCCATCAACAGCCACTGCACCAGCGAATTCAACAGCACTTCCAGATACAAATTCTTCTGCCGCAGCGCCATCAGGCCCGTAATCAGGTTGTCGACCTGTTCGGTGATCTTTTTGCGCGTCGTTTGGGACAGAAACCGGAGCCTGGCTTCGATAAAAGCGGTGACCCGGTCCGTATACACAGTCAGCAGTACACTCACCAGTGCGATAAGCAATGCCACCACCAGCAGGAATATCGCTCCCTTGTAGAATTTTGTCGCGTACTCACCGGACAGCAGCGCGAGCGAAAACAGCACCAGTACAGTAATCAGATCGAACAGCCGCTCAACCACCAGCGTCGCCAGTACTGTGGTTTTCGGAATACCGAATTTTTTGCCCGCAAAGTACACGCGCACCAGTTCACCGAAATGCGCTGGCAGCAGGTTATTTCCCGCGGCACCGGCCATCATGGCGGGTACCAGCTGAGTACCGGACACCGAGTACGACGGCGACAACAACACGCTCCAGCGAATCGCCTTCAGCCAGTAAAAACCAAACAGGGTCGCGAACATCGGGATCATCGGCCAGTACCGCGCACTGGCAAACGCGTGGCGGATCTCCTCGATATTTGTATCCTTCAGCGCCAGCCACAGAAACAGGGCACTCAAGAGCACACCGACAATGACAAGAAAATTCTTCAACTGAGCAAATTCACCTGTGTTGGAACGGGGCGTTCAGCCCGGCTATCGGCCAGCGCGGTCGATTTGAGCCAGCCGATACCATTTCCGCCAGCCCATCTGATACGTTAGCCGCCGCATCTGATTTCTCTTTAGTCTGCAAGTCCGGTTGTCGATAAACACTCAGTCCGCCGACGTGCGAAATTCGACGCTTTATGCCCCAAAAAGGACGCCTGACCGGATAAACGGCAGCTTCGGGCAAATACCTCGAAGGGGCACGGCAAGACCGACCATTCCAAGCACCGCCACTTCACAGTACACTACACACCTTCAGTAAGAATCACCCACAGCACAGCAACTTACCACGCCTAACGGCAGCAGGGAGTAATATCCGTTGCCCGCTGGCAGCGGGAGGTTGCGCGGCAGAATCCCTACCACTGCGAATACGCCAAGCGAGTGCGTTTTTTGCGGATTGTTATGAAACTAATGAATACTGATGTACCCAACTAATTGTAGAAACATCGTCGCTGCACCATGCGCCCGCTCCACTGAATGCTGCCGCGCTGCCATCCGGTGAGTAGCGGGCTTCCCATGTTCACGAAAAAAACAGCTTTATTCCTGGCTGTGGCAGCGCTGGCTGTCGTGCTCAACGCGCTGGCTGTTTTCACCTGGGATATCTCGTATGTGGTCAACGATGGCGTTCAGTACCTGTCAACCGCGGGCAACTGGCTGGCCGGCAACGGGTTCTACACTGATGCACTCATCTACGACCCCCACTTTCAGCGTGTGCTGCCCGCCCCGCAAACGGTGTGGCCACCGGGATATCCGTTTGCAATCGCACTGACCAGCCTCAGCGGCCTCGATTTACCGCTCGCGGCACTGGTGCTGAATCTGGCGACACATGCACTGGCCGCCGTACTGGTGCACCTGGTGCTGCGAAAGATGGGTGTTACAGCGATGTTCAGCGCGCTGGCCGCACTGCTTTTTTACCTGATGGCGATGCCCTGGTCGTTTGTGACCGGCATCATCACCGAACCGCTCTTTACGACCCTGTTACTGGCCGCGACGCTGACACTGCCGAATACCAATCGACACGGTATTCTCCCCTGGCTGGTCTGCGGACTGCTGATGGCGATGGCGGTCTACGTCCGTTATTCCGCCGTCTTCTTCGCTGCCGGCGTCGGCACGAGTTACTTTATTTGTGCGCTGTTGTGGGATCGCCCGGTGTCACTTCGGCATCTGCTACACAGCATATCAAAGCTGGCCCTGATGCTGGCGCTGCCAATACTGGCCTTTGTCCACATGATGCTGCGCACCCGCGACCTGATCGGCACGCTCGATCGCTATTCCGGCACGCGCGAGGCAGAAACCCTGCAATCAACGCTTTGGCTGTGGGCAACCAATAGTGCGGAACTCATGGGTTTCGGCATTGGAGATTTGTTCGACTACTCGACCGGAATTTTCGTTTTCCTCATGTTTGTTTGCCTGGTTCTATTTGTCACCACCCTGTTTCTGATATTGGCAGTCCGCAGAAAACCAGGTTTTCTGATGACTGACACGGCGAACTACAGTAAAGCAGTTGCACTGGTAACTGTGTGCCACGGCCTGGGTTTTGTGCTGTATCTTTCCGCCAGTAGTATGAGTGCCACACCACTTGAAATCGTCAACCGTTATTTGTACCAGATTTATTTCGGTGCCTATATTCTCTTCTGCTTCATGACCTACTACCTGTTGCACGCCTGCGCAGGTAAGCCTGCCGTTAAACTGGCCACCTGTATTCCGCTGTGTTACCTGGTTCCGGTCTATCTGCTGGCGCAGGTGAACGAGTTGTCCACATCGAGAATGCACTTCTTTGAAGAGGGAAATTCAACCCGTGAAGTAATGCAGTTAGCGGTCAATGACGACGAAACGCTGCAGGACTACATAGATCAGTGTTTTACCACAGACGACAACGGCTCCATCTGGAGTACGCATGGCCAGCAGATCCATCTGTATACCGGTAAAACGACGATCACTCTCGCAGACATTTACACATCAGGTCAATTCAATCCCGACAGACTCGCTGACCGCATCGCCACTTATCATATAAAACTCTTTATATTCATCGCAGATCGGCAAGCGGTCGATGGCATTTATCGTAAATTCATGAGCGACATGAAATCGTGGCTTATCGGCAAAGGGAAAGTTGCACTCACCATGCAGGAAAACACGATCAGAGGAGTGAACACGGTCGATGTATTTATCGACCCATCGGCATGCGAGGCGCGCTGACCTAATCGCCCGGTGTATCTGCAACCACGACTACACCTAACAGGGTGTTGAAAAACGTGATGAGCGACCGTCTGAGTAGGTAAATTTCCCCGAAAAAGCGCAGTTTATGGGTTATAAATGAGCATTTTGAGGGGGAATTTAACGCC
>CAZOXM010000139.1:0-9953 GCA_964583825.1 uncultured Granulosicoccaceae bacterium | reverse complement strand
GGAAATTTGCCTACTCAGACCGTCGCTCATCACGTTTTTCAACACCCTGCTAGTGCGGTGGCTAACAGGCAAGGTCACCGAATTTCACAGTAGATTCCTAAATCCAAGTTTTCGCTTGAGCAGGCGCGAGCCAAAGACTAGCGCTATTTGTAGGTAAATTCGGAGCATGCATGACTGGTGATATAGAAAAGAGCGGGGAGACTTCCTACGTCGCGCTGGATCTCTTCCAGCCACCGACGGCTCACCGCGAGCTGTTTACCGGTGCACTGAACCGTATTGTCGATAAGGTCGAATCCCTGATACCTGTTTTCGGCCTCAGAAACCCGCGCATCTCTGTGCCGGGTACATACAAGTATGCCTTTTGCACCGCAGATGAATGGGTGGCGAGCTTTTGGAGCGGGCAACTCTGGCTGGCCTATTCACTCACTGGCGGGGACCGCTTCAAAAACAGTGCACGCATGAGGCGCGAGTATCTTAAAACCGTACTGGAAAACCCCGTGTGGCACGATCATGATCTGGGCTTTTTGTTCATTCTGACCTGCGTGGCTGACTACAAGCTCACCGGTAATGCCGACTCGCGCGCCATGGCGCTACGCGCGGCGGATTTTTTGGCCGCACGTTGGCGCCAGCCGCTGCCGTTTGTTATGTGCTGGAACCCTCAGGCGCGTGATAAGGACGAGTTCGCACAGCGCAAAGTCGGCACCCTGAACATCGACAGCATGCAGGGCATGCCATTGCTCTACTGGGCGGCACGTGAAACCGGCCAGTCGTCGTTTCGCGAAATAGCAGATCTGCACCTGAACACCTGCATGGAGTATCTGGTCCGTGACGATTACAGCTCGTACCACAGTTACGAGTTTGATCCGCGCACTGGTGAGCCCGTTGCTGGCTATACCCATCAGGGTTATTCAGATGAAAGTTGCTGGTCGAGAGGGCAGGCGTGGGCCATTCACGCGCTGGCACAATGTTATCTGGCAACCGGTAACGACGCCTACCGAACTACCGCCGCCGCCATGGCCGACTACGTGGCAAAGCGTCTGCCGGCAGATGGCGTCCCGCTCTGGGACTATGACCTGCCAGGTGACGAAAAGCCCTACCGGGATACCTCCGCTGCGGCGACCACTGCCGCGGGCATTTACACACTGGCGCATTGTTATGCGGGGCAGGAGTTGGCAGCTGACCTCACACAAACCGCTGACAAAATACTGCACGGGCTGGTTGTAAACCACGACATCACCCAACAGGAAGGCGCCGAGGGTTTTCTAAACGAAGGCGCCGCATTCGTGCGGCTGGGTCGCGCAGACAATATGCTGCCCTATGGTGACTACTACTATATGGAAGCGGTGATGCGCTCAGTCGGCCATGTCGATTTTCCCTGGTAGTGCCTCAGCTTTGGCGGGCAGGTGTTAATGCAAATCAGAGAAGAACAATCTGAAGATCACGCAATAATCCGACAGATTACCGAACTCGCATTCGCCCCCAAAGCCTATAGCGACGGTACCGAGGGTGAGCTTGTCGACAAGCTGCGTGCTTCTGGCGAACTGCAGCTGTCACTGGTTGCGATTATCGATGGTAATGTCGTCGGTCATGTAGCCTTCTCGCCGGTGACAATCGGTGAATATAACAGTGGGTGGTTTGGGCTCGGACCCGTATCGGTCCATCCCGACAGGCAGCGGCAGGGAATCGGCTCGGCACTGATACGGGAAGGGTTGCAAAGACTGAAAACTGAAAACGCCCGGGGTTGTGCCCTGATCGGCGACCCGGCCTACTATAGCCGCTTCGGTTTTCAGTCGGACGATAGAGTGCAATACCAGGAGGTGCCCGCAAAGAATGTGCAGTGGCTCGGCTTCGGCGATGAACGACCAGTGGGGGAGTTGTTGTTTTCTGCTTCTTTTGGGGAATAAACAGCCAAGATCTCTTACCAGCGTTAGTTGCCGATCTGAAAAGCAATATCATATAGCTGTTCCGGCCTTTGGCCCGGATCACGCGGCCGCCTGCACATAGTTCGTGCTTATCATGAGCACCATCCATAATGAAGGGCCTGCCAGGTTCCGGTAAAACCACCGCCGCCGAGCAATTCTGCAATTGACTAACAGGGTGTTGAATAACGTATGAGCGACGGTCTGAAGAGAAGGGCGCGGTCCTGGACGCCACCCCGATTTGCCTCACAGCGCATAAAGGCAGTTCAATTGATTTTTGAAAGCTAGGAAACCATGATTCAGTTATTAGCTTAACAGAGGATGCCTTGAAGTCCTTGAATAATGGATCACCACAGGATGATTTACAAATAGCAAATGGTCAGGCGTTGCTTGCAGTGGCGAAAGCGGGTTCCGGTGAGCTCGAAGAGTCGCGTACCCTGTACGAACAGTCAATCGCTCAAAAACGTAAATAGTACCCTAAGAAAGACTTTAGGTTAGCGCTGACCCTACATAATTATGCAACCACACTGCTGCTGTAGGAATTCCAATCAGCGAGGGAGATCTTGCTAGAAGTACTCGATATCGAAAGGGTGAGATATACAGGTAATGATCACAAACTTACACCTGTGATTATTATCGCTAGTGACAGTCCGCTAAGGGCACATAGCAGCTGTTCGATCTGTCGTCTGGCCTCTGTCTCCAGTCGTCTGTGAAGGGTGCGTAGTTACCGCTCAATCTGCTGCCCCTTTTACATAGGTACATATGCGACGACATCAGTTGTGCTGCTATAGCAGAAAGGCCTTGCTCACGCGGCGGGTTACCTTGGATGGATCGATCCATTTTCTGATAGCAAACTTCAGACTTCTATCCTTCCGCCCCCAGAGTTCAGTCAACTGTACTCCATCCTCTCTCCTCTCTCGTTGGTCACGGACTCAAAGAGGCCAGCCATTCAGCCTTCTGATTTCTGTCTCCCGTCGTCTGAAACCGGCACATAGCAGCTGTTCGATCTGTCGTCTGACTTCTGTCCCCCGTCGTCTGTAACGGGCGCTTAGCTACCGCTAAATCTGCTGTTCTTTTCACCTAGTTACATATGCAACGACAACCATTGTGCTGCTATAGCAGAAAGGCCTTGCTCACGCGGCGGGTTACCTTGGATGGATCCGTCCATTTTCTGATAGCAATATTTCAGACTTCCGTTTTCAGGCATCCGTCCCAGAGTTCAGTCACCTGCACTCCGCCCTCTGTCGTTGGGCACGGGCACAAAGCTGAAGTGCAATCTGACCTCCGGAATCTGCCTTCAGTCGTCTGGAACAGTCACAAAGCCGAGGCCATTTTGCTATTTTCCCAAGACTTCTGAAGTGGCCATGTGTCCTCAGCAGTCTGTCGCCAAGCCCGGACCGTCTACGCTTTCGTTAGTATGCCGGTTCCATTCTGGAACTTGCGGGGACTTCGTGCTTTTTCGCCGGAATCGTGTACAACGCAATAAATGCGGTAGCAGCTCTCGCCATACCCGCTGCACGCTTCACTCCACCGGCGATACCTCCCTGTTGCTTTGCCTCGCTGATAGTCAAGGAGGCCTTTTGCAGTCGCTTCAGATTGCGAAGCCAGCGGGGATGGTCGATGTCGAGTGTAATCGGAAATACCTGTTTGGTTATTGCCGACGTTTTTTCAAAAACTTCCTGACCATACCAGTCGGTATCCACACCGAGTGCCTGGTGAAACACGGGGCGCTGGTGGTCGCGAACGTACATGGTTGAATACACTGCGGTAAGAAAGAATTTGATCCACAGTACATTGATACCGGAAGTGAGCTTCGGATCGGTTTTCATTAGCAGCGCAAATGCCTCGCCGTGCCCAAACTCATCGTTGCACCATTCCTCAAACCATTTGAAAATGGGATGAAAGCGATACTCAGGATGCTGCTGCAGGTGTCTGAATATGGTGATGTAGCGTGCGTAGCCTATTTTCTCCGACAGATAGGTGGCGTAGAAAATAAATTTTGGTCGGAAATAGGTGTATTTCTTCTTCTGTGTCAGGAAGCCAAGATTAACCGCAATGCCGGCCTCGCGAAGCGTGCTGTTTATAAAGCCGGCGTGACGTGCTTCGTCGCGCGCCATTAATCCGAACAGCTCTGTGACATCGGGGTTGCTGCCGCGTCGCTTCATTTCTTTGTAGAGCACGCAGCCAGAAAACTCGGCGGTGCAGGAACTGATCAGAAAGTCGATGAACTCTTTTTTAAGTGTCGGTTCCATATTGTCCCAGTCAACCGTTTCCCAGTCTTCGCCTCTGCGAAAATGGTGTCGGTTCGGGTCTGCCTTCATACGGCCAATCAGTTCGTCCCAGTCTGCCCTGACCGGTGTGACATCGATACGATCGAGTTCGTCAAAATCGGTGGTGTAAAAGCGCGGGGTCAGCAGGGTGTCCTGCATGGCCACGGCAGTTGCCTGTTCCGAGTTGCTCGCTCCGTCGAAGGCAGCCGTGTTCGCCGCTTTCAGTGCTGTGTCATCGTTGCTCGATACCGAACCGATTTGTCCGCTCATAGTACCGCCTCCTCACTGAATGAAAATTCACACAGTTCCATAAACTCGCGATCACCCGTCATCCGTGTCCAGATCCGCTCCAGCGCACTGGCGCGGATGATGGTCGCGGTGCGTTTTTCGGTGACTATCTCGCCGTAGGGAGCGAGAATTTCCGGGCCCTGTATTTGTACTTCATCGCCCGGGTGGATGACCGCACCGTTGTCCAGCCGAAGATGTGCGTGCAGGCTCTCGAATTTATGGCTGATCTCGACAGTGCAGGGCGCCTGTTCGCGTTCGCGGGTTATCCAGCCCATGGTCCGCCTCAAGTGTCTAATCTTATTGACACTATAAGCGAGTAAAAGTGAATAGACAAGATATGTGTACTTTTATTTGGACAGTTGCAGGGGTATTGTAGGCGCGCTGATTGGTCGACTCGTCCGGTAACCCCGCAGTCCGGCGAACAGGTTCACTGTTTAGCCGCTTCCCGTCAGTGGACAGCAGTCCCGTTGTATTATTGAGCGCAAGCAGGAGGAGGCAAGCGCGTGAGTACATCTATTGAACAACTGACCACCCAACAACTTCATCGCCCCGCCGTGATTTCGACCGTACAGAAAGAGCTGGGGCTCGATCGAGTTCGCGCCTCGGTGGCGCTCGATACCGCGGCAGCGCAGGTTACCGGTGTTTTCCGGCAACTGAGCAGTGATGGTCCCGGCAGCACGGTACTGTACGAGCATGTGCGGAGCGCCACTGATGAGACGGCGCAGTCGCTGCTGCACGACAACCGTCGTCAGGCTGCCGTGATCAATGCCAACGGGCTGCTGCAGACAATCGCAGGTGCGGAGCGTCGAAGTCAACTCGTCGAACACGTCAGCAGTAACGCCGGGTTGTCACCGGCGCAGGCGGATGTCGCGCTCGCTTTTGCCTCAACCGGCGTGATTACCGCGCTGCGCTCAAAGCTGGCCGTAACGCCTGACAACGACCACCCGGACGGACTGGCGGCGCTGCTGGCCTGGCAATCACCCGGCGCAAGCGCTGCGGGTACACAGGATGGCGCCGCTGCTGCGGTTGTTGATGCCGGCGAGTCGGACAATGACTGGTGGTCGCGATATGCACTGCCGCTGATGCTGCTGGCGCTGCTGCTGTTAAGTACCCTGACATTTTGCAGCGAGTCAAAAAAGAGAAAAGGTCTGGTGGTCGAGAATGATCAGCTGCAGCAGGCACTCGGCACGGCGCAGGCCGACGTCACTGCACGCACCCGCTCAATGAATACGCTGGAAAGCGACCTCTCCCTGGCGCAGCAACGGCTCGAAGAGACGACACAATCGGCAGGCGCAGAGCTTGAGACGCTGCGGGCAGAGAACAACTCTGTAAAGGGGCAGCTGGCGGACACGCAAACCCTGAGCCTGCAGTACAAGCGGGACCTCGGCACATTGCAATCGGCACATGAGACAGCGCTCGCCGAGCTCGACAATTTCCGCGGTCTCCCGACAGACACCCTGGCATTGCAGCAACGTATGCGCGAGGCGATTACCGAGCGGGACGACGCACGACAACAGCAGTCAGCACTGGACGCATCGTGGCAGCAGGCCAAGGCTGATCTGCAAAGCGCCGAACAGGTCAATGCGACACTTGAGACTGACCTCGACGATCTGCGTCTGCGTCTCGAAGCAAGTACGCAAACAGTTGCAGAGCTCACCTCTCAGGCCGAGGTGCTGGTATCTGAACGCGATGCGGTTGCGACGGAGCTTGAGTCGACGCAGACACTGCTCGAGCAGGCACAGCAGCAGCGCGAAGATCTGAGTGCCAGTGCGGCAGGTCTGGAGATGCGTCTGGGCGATGCCATGCCGCGACTCGCGGCGTTAAGCAACGAGGTAAAAACACTCACCGATGAGAACGCAGCACTTGAAACGGCGCGGCAGACTGCAGACGATGCCCTTGCGCAGGCGCGCGCCTCACAAACAGCGCGTGATGAGCAGTATAGCGAGGTGCGTGCACAGCTTCAGGATCAGCTTGATCAGGCTGTTGAAGCGCGCACTACCGCTGAAAACAAACTCGGCGAGCAACGGCAACTCATCGACGAAAGCAAAGTGACGATTGCGGATCTGCAGGAGCGCGTCGAGGCACTACAGGGAGCGGAGATCACTGCGGCTGAGCAGCTGCAGTCGCTCAATGAGCAGGTCAGCGCAGCACAGGCTGACAGTCTGCGGGCGAGCGCAAAAATCGATTCGCTGACCGGCGCGGTGTCAGCGCGCGAGGAAGAATTAGGTGCGGTCAGCAAGTCACTTGATGCGGCTGAGCAGCAGCTGACCTCGCTGACAGATGAACGCGATGCACTGCGCCGTAAACGCGATGAACTGACGCTTGAGATTGAACGGTTATCCACAGACAACCAGACACTGACAGAACGACTGGACACGCTGGTGCAGGAACGCGGTGCGCTCGACGATGCACTGACCGAATCGGGTGCACAGCGCGAGCAGCTGAGCAGTGAAGTTGCGGCATTGCAGCAGACACTGGACACCACCACCGCAACGCTTGATCAAACGACTGACAGAACACAGTCAACTCAAAGTGAATTGCAGCAGGCAAAAGATGAAATCGTCGCTTTGCGCAGCGAGCAGCAGGGTGCAATTGAACAAATCAACACACTCGAAGAAACGGTTTCAGCGAAGGACGATGCGCTGGCTGCCGCCGCCGAAGAACAACAAACTGCTGATCGCACTATTGAGTCGCTGCAACAGGCCAATGAACGATTACAACAGGCGCAGCAGCGCAGCAGCGAGCAAGCCGCCACTACCATAGCGGCACTCAGGCAATCTCTCGCCGATGCAGATGGCAGACTTGGTGCGCTTACTACTGCCGTCGAATCCGTTAAGACCGAATTGAGTGAGGTGAACGACGAGTCGATCGCAGCGACGCGAGAGACACAGGAAATCCGATCGGAAATCGAAGCGCAGCTCACCGCGGCCGGTGTCAGCGGTGTGACGGTGCAGTCGATAGAGGGTGATCGCGCTGTGGCGATCACAGTCGGCCCCGGCAACCTCTACCGCAAAGGGGCCGTTTCCCTGAGTCGTGAGGGAACCGTTGTGTTAAAGAAAATCGGCGACGTCCTCTCGGCTTACCCCGAATGGTGGGTGGATGTGGAAGGCCACACCGATTCCACTCCCATCGGTTACGCGCTCAGTCGAACCTATCCCAGTAACTGGGAACTATCATCTGCGCGCGCCTCGGCCGTGGTTAACTACCTGAGTCTGGCGACAGACATGAAGCCAGCCAGCATGTCTGCACGCGGCTACGCGGATACAGTGCCGCTCGCGAGCAACGAGGACGAGGCCGGGCGCGAGAAAAACCGTCGGGTCGATATCGTCATGCGGCGCCGTTGAATGCTCGCCGCACCGCTAAGAAAGAGCAGGGCGGCACGGCTTCAGTCACCAGCACGGTCGCCGCTAACTTGAATAGTATCATTTGATCCCATAATATAGATCACATGAATGTACCTGCCAAACAAATTGCCTCAGTGCTGGGTGGTCGCAAGCACCTTGGTTGCGCTATTACCAGCCACCGGGATCTGGAAAAGCTGGTCGGGGTGGGTATGCCCAGACCGGCGCTGGATGTGTTGCTATCTCCACTGATCAAACACTCCGGCCAGTCGGTCAACGAGCTTCGACACAGAATTGTGCCGCCGGCCACCTACAAGCGTTCGCAGAAGTTTAATCTGCAAACCAGTGAAACGATTGAACGTATCGCAAGGCTGTTTGCGATGGCGCTCGACGCGTTTGGTGAAGAGCAGGCGGCCTCGGCGTTCATGCTGAACGAACATCCCGAACTCGGTGATCGGTCACCGTTTGAAGCGGCGCTGACAGAGATCGGCGGTCGCGCTGTCGAAGAGGTGATAGAGCGCGGCCTGCACGGGTTGCCGGTATAAACGTCAAGACCCTGTCCGGCGATGAGCAGACCGTCTATCGCATAGTCAGTGCCCGCTATCCGCCGTTCGACGGATCGGGGGCGCACAAATGGGGCAGTCGATGGGTTGAGCCCGGTCGCTATGTGATTCACGCCGCCGCCAGCTATTCACTGGCCGTCCTCGAAAATCTGGTCCACTGGAATACATCCAGACTGCCTGACTCGCTGGTATGTGTGGTCGCGACCATACCTGCGACCGTCAGCCAGAGCACAGCGACAATCAAAAAGACGGACAATGTGTCCCGTTGCAGAAAAGTCGGCAATCAATGGTATGACGAAGCCGGCTCCGCGGTATTGTGGGTGCCCTCTGTCGTCTCTCCATTTGAAAAAAATGTATTGATAAACCAGATGCATCCGGACTTTGCGAAAATCAAAGTGCAAAAACCGGTGGCTGCCAAAATCGATAGCCGGGTGTTTCGCGACGTTTAAACGCTGACGACTGTCGGCTATAGTGATCGCTGTCACGGCTGAGCTCACCAAGAGTAGATCGAACGCAAATGAAGCAGGACGTACAGGTAGCGATTGTAGGCGGCGGTATTGTCGGTGCGGCGACGCTGTACTGGTTGAGTCGTCTCGGCTGGAGTGACTGCATGCTAATAGAGCGGCGTGAGCTAACCTCCGGGTCCACCTGGCACGCAGCCGGTAATACCACCTACTTCGGTCCCTACGCGCAGATGACGCGTTTGTTCGCAGGTTCCATCCGCACTTACCTGCAGGCGGAAAAAGAAAGTGATCAGCCGATTGGCTTTCATCAGACCGGTTCTCTGCGTGTGGCGACCAGCGAACACGAAAGGGCGTTGTTCCACTCGTATAAATCCAACTATGCCGCACTGGATATTCCTTTTCATGTCGTCGACAACGAGGTTATCGAGTCGTTGCATCCCTGCCTGAATGTCGAAGGTTTGTTTGGGGCTGCCCATACGCCGACCGACGGTCATGTCGATCCGGTCAGTGCGACGCAGGCGCTGGTTAAAGCAGCGAGGGCCACCGGGTCGGCAGTCGAACGCCAGTGTCCCGTGCATACACTTTCCCACAATGGCCGTCGCTGGGTCCTTGAAACGGAGAAAGGCTGCGTGACAGCGCAACACGTGGTGATGGCAGCTTCGTTCTGGAGTCGGGAGTTGTTACAGCCACTGGGTTTAAACGTGCCGTTGTATGCCACCCAGCATCATGAATTGATCACTGAAAGTGTGCCTGCACTTGAAAGCCACTCCGGTGAACTGCCAGCCTATCGTGACTCAGATGTGTCGTGCAACGTGCGACAGGAGCAGCAGGGTTTTCTGGTCGGTGTCTACGAGCACGAGCCATTGTTCTGGTCGCTTGACGGTATTCCCAAAGACTTCGCTGAAGAGTTACTTGAGCCTAATATCGACGGGCTGTTGCCACACCTGGACAAGCTGATGTGTCGCCTGCCGGCTTTCGCAGAGGCGGGAATAAAAACCATCAACAACGGCCCGATGTGCTGGACACCGGACGGATTACCGATGCTCGGCCCGCTGGGTGACACGCCCGGTCTGTGGATGGCGGCCGGCTTTAACGTCGGCATAGGTAC
>CAZOXM010000138.1:0-10021 GCA_964583825.1 uncultured Granulosicoccaceae bacterium | reverse complement strand
TTTTTTATTCGTTCGTCCCGACAAAACACCTCACCGATCGGTGCCGGATCTGCGGCGGTCACCAGATTAATCACCCCGGACGGCACACCGGCCTCTTCCAGCAGTCGAAACACCTCAATCGCGCATAGCGGAGTCGCTTCTGCGGGCTTCAACACGACCGTACAGCCGGCGGCCAGTGCCGGTGCCACCTTGCGCGTAATCATGGAAACCGGATAATTCCACGGCGTGATCGCCGCCACAACACCGAGCGGATGGTGCTGCACCATAAACCGCTGATCACCACGCGCAGACGGAATCGTTTCGCCATAAATGCGCTTTGCCTCCTCGGCAAACCACAGTAAAAAATCCGCGGCGTACTGTACTTCGTTGGTCGCCGCACGCAGTGGCTTGCCCTGCTCACGCGTCATCAGCCCTGCAAGCTCCGCCTTGTGTGCACACATCAGTTCCCAGGCACGATAGAGTATGGCTGAGCGAAAATGGCACGTCGTGGCCGACCACGCGGCAAAGGCTTCATGCGCCGCACTGACCGCAGCCAGCGCATCTTCAGTTGTACCATTGGCAACACTGGCTAACACATCGCCATTGGCCGGATTGTAGACGGGAAACTGATCGTCAGTGGACTTCCACTCACCGTTGATCAGCATGGCGGCAGATTGATTTCCTTTGGTCATGCGCTTGTGCTCTCAATGTGAAAGCGAATAGTACATGAGCCCACTATGGTTGTGTCCGATAACGCTACCTGCGTGGCAGCGCCCTGCAAATCAGCTTCTGAGTTTTTTACCTTCCGGATCAAATGGGGGCTTATCGAGCAACCGGGCGTGATGCGGCAGGCCGAGTACGGCGACGTCAAATTCCGCACCGCTTTCAACGTAGTCAGTCTGGATAAAGCACAACGCCAGGGACTGCTCAACCGTGTGGCCGTAGGCACCGGAACTGACACGCCCGACCGGTGTGCCGTCTTTGGTAAAGATCGGCTCGCCGCCGTGCGCATCCGCATCGCTGACATCAATAGACAACATCACCAGCTTTTCGCGTGGTTTCTTTTCCTTAAGACCGGCCCACACCTCTTTACCCATGAATTCGGGTTTATCCATTTTGATCAGCCGCGAAAGCCCCACTTCGTGTGGCCAGTACTCAGGAGAATATTCACGCCCCCACGAGCCGTAGCCCTTTTCAAGGCGCAGGCTCAGCAGCGAGCGGCCGCCCAGCAGGCGCAGTTTGTATTCTTCTCCCTGCGCGACGAGCGCATCGAACAGCGCCACCTGATGTTCGGTCGGCACGTAGATCTCCCAGCCCAGATCACCGGTGAAAGATACGCGCATCGCCAATGCATCAATACCGGCGACCGATAACTGTTGCGAACGCATGAACTTCCACGCGTCATTGCTGAGATCAGCGTTCGTCATGCGCTGTAACATGTCACGCGAGTTTGGCCCTGCCACACTGAAACCACACCAGTCTTCTGTTCTGGATTCGATCGACATGCCTTTGGGCATAGGCAACATCTGCCAAAATCGTTGGTGATAACGCTCTGCCATCCCCGACCCGAACATCCAGAAGTGATCTTCGTCCAGCTTGGTGATGGTGAAGTCACCGGCGATACCACCGCGCACACCAAGCATCGGCGTCAGGCAGGAGCGCCCCACTTCAGTCGGTACATTATTAGCGACCAGCTTGCCCAGCCATTCGGCACTGCCCGGCCCCCTGATCTCATACTTCGCATAGTTAGATACGTCCAGCATGCCAACAGATGACCGCAGCGCCAGACACTCGTCTTTCACCGCATCGAACCAGGGCTTGCGCTCAAAGCCGTAGTCTTCTTTCGGCTCGACGCCATCAGTCGCAAACCAGAGCGGATGTTCCCAGCCATAGTTCAGTCCGAAGACCGCACCCATCGCCTTTTGCTTATCGTAGACCGGTCGCATTTTCAGTGGTCGACCGGCATCGCGCTCCTCGTAGGGGAAGTGAATTTTGAATCGATTGGCGTAGCAGTCCAGCGCCCGGGCTCTGGTGTACTTTTTCGTCGGCCAGGTGCCGAAGCGCGCGAGATCCCAGGGGAACAAATCCAACTCAGGCTCGCCCTCGACAATCCACTGCGCCGCCAGTAATCCCAGCCCGCCCGACTGACTGAAGCCCGGAATGATGCCATTGCAGCAAAAATAGTTTTTCAGCTCTGGCACCGGTCCGAACAGGGCCGCGCTGTCCGGCGACCAGATCATCGGACCATTGATTACGCGCTTGACTCCGGCAGAGGCAAGCGCCGGTATGCGATCGCAGGCACTCTCGAGATTGTCGGCAATGCGGTCGAGATCATCCGGCAGCAATTCATGACCGAAATCGAGTGGTGTGCCGTCTTCCGCCCAGAAGCGACCGTCCTTTTCATAAGCCCCCACCAACAGGCCATTACCTTCCTGTCGCAGGTAAAATTCGGCATCGCGATCGGCGATCGACGGCAACCTGCGCCCGGCTTCCACAATCTCGGGAATATCCTCAGTCACGAAATACTGGTGTTCCATCGGAATCAGCGGCAGTTCCAGGCCGGCAAGTCGCGCCACTTCCCTGCCCCACAGACCGGCCGCGTTGATCAGTATTTCCGTGTGGATGGTCGCGTCGGGTGTCACCACATCCCAGGTGCCGTCGGGTCGCTGATTCGTTTCCACCACCGGTGTGAAGCGGTGGATCTCGGCACCATTGTTACGCGCCCCCTTGGCATAGGCGTGCGTCACGCCGGACGGGTCGACGTTGCCACCGTCGGGTTCGAACATCGCACAGCGAATGCCGTCGGTGTTTAACAGCGGATGCAGATCGACGGCCTCCTGCAGCGAAATTTCGTGGAACTCAACATCGAAGTATTTCGCTTTAGCCGCCTGCATGCGCAATTGATGCTCGCGATCCCTGGTTTGTGCCATGTAGATCGAGCCGGGCTGGAAAATACCACAGCCCTGACCGGTTTCCGCCTCAAGCTCTTTGTAAATCTTGATGGTGTAATACTGAAGTTTCGAAATGTTGTTATTGTCATGCAAACCGTGGATACCGGCAGCGGCAT
This sequence comes from uncultured Granulosicoccaceae bacterium, assembly GCA_964583825.1. Lineage (GTDB taxonomy): Bacteria > Pseudomonadota > Gammaproteobacteria > Granulosicoccales > Granulosicoccaceae. Next base: position 6,975 of record CAZOXM010000138.1, on the reverse strand, counting down.
GCCAGGTTGACCCGGAAGTCAGCTCGTCGCGTTCGAGCAGCATCACATCCGTCCAGCCGAGTTTGGTCAGGTGATACAAAATACTGCAGCCCACCAGGCCGCCACCGATCACCACCGCACGAGTTTCAGTTTTCATTTTTTTCCTTCACCATTCGGCAGCGGCAGCCCCGTCGCCACGGGCACAGGTGTCGGGAAAACCGGCAATTGCGCACACCTGTCCCTGAATTGTGCTACACGGCGGTGCGGTAAAAAGGGACGACGGCGACCTGCCTTATGGCAAAACCGCTATGACGCTTGCTGACCAACGTCGCGGGCACGGTCGGTAGAGACACCCGGCCGATTCACGCAGTCAAACCGGCATCAGGACTGTCGACTGAGGCAGTAGTTGATGAGACCGACCGTGGAGGCATCATGTTCGCCGGATTTTCCCGCTTCGAGCTCGCCGAGTATGCTCGATGCGAGCGCTTTGCCAAGTTCAACCCCCCACTGATCGAACGAATTGACTCCCCAGATCTTCCCCTGCACAAAGACCTTGTGTTCATAGAGCGCAATCAACGCGCCGAGGGTGTGCGGATCGAGTCGCTCGAAGATCAGGGTGTTACTCGGACGATTGCCGGAAAACACTTTATGGCGCGACAACTGCGGGATTTTCTCCGCGTCAACGCCCGCTGCCCTGAGTTCCTGCTCGGCCTCTGCCAGCGTCTTGCCGCGCATCAGCGCTTCGGTTTGCGCAATGCAGTTGGCGAGTAACATTTGCTGGTGCCGACCACAGGGATTCTGCGATTGTGCAGCAACAATAAAGTCGGCAGTGATCAGATCAGTGCCCTGATGCAGCAGCTGGAAAAATGCATGCTGACCATTGGTACCGGGCTCACCCCAGATCACCGGGCCCGTTTTCACATCGCAGTCGCTGCCATCCATTTGCACCGATTTGCCGTTGCTCTCCATATCGAGCTGTTGCAGATAGGCGGGGAAACGATGCAGATACTGATCGTACGGGGCAATGACGTGTGATGCTGCACCGAAGAAATTGCGATACCAGATACCCAGCAGCGCGAGTATCACCGGCAGATTTTCAGCGTAGTCCGCATTGAGGAAGTGCTGATCCATTTCGTGTGCACCCGCCAGCAACTGATCGAACTGTTCATTGCCGATGGATAATCGAATAGACAAACCGATACTGGACCACAAGGAGTACCGTCCGCCCACCCAGTCCCAAAAGCGAAACATGTTGTCCGTGTTGATCCCGAACTCAGCGACTGCCGCCGCATTGGTTGATACCGCGACAAAATGCCGGGCGATATCTTCCTCGCTGCCACCGCTATCGAGAAACCACTGCCTCGCCGTGTGCGCGTTGGCCAGCGTCTCCTGCGTGGTAAAGGTTTTGGACGCTACGATAAACAGGGTTGTCTCAACGTCAATCGCCTGCAGTGCTTCGGCAATATGAGTGCCGTCAACATTGCTCACAAAATGAAACGACAGCGAACGCTGCTGCCAAGGTTTTAATGCTTCGCAAACCATCAGCGGGCCGAGGTCGGAACCACCGATGCCAATGTTCACTACGTGTCGAATAGGCTTACCGGTATAGCCTTTCCACTCGCCGCTCCTGACGCGATTGACGAAAGCCGCGGCCTGCCGCGCAACCGCGTGAACTTCTTCAACCACGTCAACGCCGTCAAGGGTGAGCGTCTCACCGGCCGGCAGACGCAACGCGGTGTGTAATACCGCACGATCCTCGGTGACATTAATACGTTCACCACGCGCCATGCGTTGCGCCTCTGCACTGATATCGCAGCGCCCGGCCAGTGCGATGAGCAACTGCATCGTGGTTTCGTTGATTCTATTTTTGGAATAGTCGAGCAGTATGCCGCAGGCACTGGCACTAAACCGCGTGAAACGATCCGGGTCCTCGGCAAACATTCCGCCAATGGTATTCGACGAGATGTCGCGATGATGTGATTCAAGAGCCAGCCACTCAGACTGATGCGCACGCATTGATGATCTCCGATGATGCTGCTACGGCGCGATTGCCTGAGCAGACGGTACGATGTGGTTTGCTGTGACGATTAAAAAGAAATCGTCACCACACCCCGCCTCCAGCCCTACGCCGCGTTGTTCAGCTTCCAAATATCGCGATTATAGTCTGCGATAGTCCGGTCGGACGAAAATTTCCCGCTGCGCGCTGTATTCATGATGCTCATCGTGGTCCAGCGCTCCTGATCGCGATACGCTTCCGCCGCACGCTGCTGCGCCTCGATGAAAGATCGAAAATCGGCCGCTACCATCCAAGGATCATTCGGATCACGAATACTCTCGGTCACAGCGTTGAAAATTCCACCCTCGAACTGGCTGAAGAATCCGCTCTCCAGTAGTTCCATAACCTGTTGAAATGCAACATCAGCAGCGATGATCGCATTTGGATCGTAATTGCCCCGCGTCGCCTCTACTTCGGCAGCTGTCAGACCGAACAAAAAGAAATTCTCCTCACCGACCTCTTCAAGAATTTCAATGTTGGCACCATCAAGCGTGCCGATGGTTACCGCGCCGTTCATCATAAACTTCATGTTGCCGGTGCCTGAAGCTTCTTTGCCCGCTGTTGAAATCTGTTCTGACAAATCAGTACCTGCACAGATCACTTCCATCGCCGAGACCCGGTAATTCGGCAGGAAAGCAAGCTTGAGCTTATTACCCACATCCGGATCGGAGTTAACCACCTGAGCGACATTATTGGTCAGTTTGATGATTTGCTTGGCCATGTAGTAACCGGGGGCAGCCTTGCCACCAAGCAACACGCAGCGCGGGGTCCAATGATCGACATCACCGTTTTTAATACGGTTATACAAATGAACCACGTGCAGCACATTGAGTAGCTGTCTTTTGTATTCGTGTATTCGCTTAACCTGCACATCGAACATGCTTTCAATATCAAACTGGACATTACAGTCCTGCTGCACCATCGCCGCCAGCCGGCGCTTATTGGCGAACTTTACCTGCTGCCACTCATTGCGCAGCGCTGTGTTATTAATGTGATCCTGCAACTGATTCAAATCCGACAAATGCGTGATCCAGCGACTGCCAATGGTATCGTTAAGCAGATTATGCAATGCAGGATTACACGCAGCGAGCCAGCGCCTCGGCGTGACACCGTTTGTTTTGTTGTTAAATTTCTCGGGCCACAAGCTAAAAAAGTCGGAGAACAACCCCTGCTTCAATAAGTCGGTATGCAGTGCGGCGACGCCATTGACAGAGAAACTACCGACGATAGCGAGGTAGGCCATTCTGACCTGCGGCTCATCGCTCTCTTCGATAATCGACATACGCCGCTGTCGCTCTGTGTCTCCCGGCCATTTCATCGCCACCTCCTGCAGGAAGCGCGCATTGATCTCGAAGATAATATCAGTGAGGCGAGGCAGCAGATTGCGAAACAAACTCACCGACCATCGCTCGAGCGCTTCTGGCAACAAGGTATGGTTGGTATACGCCATCGTTTCCGATGTAATTTCCCAGGCACGATCCCAACCCAGGTGATAAACGTCCATCAGCAAACGCATCAATTCCGCTACCGCGATACTCGGGTGCGTGTCATTCAGCTGAAAACAGTTCTTCACCGGAAACTGCTCGAAATTCGAGCCATGGCTTTCCACCCACTGCGCCAGCACATCCTGCAGACTGGCCGACGCGAGAAAGTACTGCTGTCGCAGGCGCAACTCTTTTCCGTTTTCACTGCTGTCATTCGGGTAGAGCACCATTGATATGTGCTCGGCTTCATTTTTGGCGGCAACCGATTCGGTGTATCTGCCCGCGTTGAATTCACCGAGCTCGAACTCATCCGACGCCGCCGCACGCCATAGCCGCAGCGTGTTGACGGTATTGTTTTCAAAACCCGGTACCGGGGTATCGTGCGGTACCGCCAGCACCTTTTCAGTGTCAACCCAGCGCACCTGCGTAGCTCCGTCTGCATTGACAAAGAACTCGCTGCGGCCACCAAAGTTGACTGTGCGCGTATCCTGCGGCCGCTTTATTTCCCAGACATAGCCGTCGCGAAGCCAGTGATCAGGCTCTTCGACCTGAGCACCGTCATGAATCTCCTGGCGAAACATGCCGTACTCATAGCGGATACCGTAACCCACGACGGGCAAGTCGAGCGTGGCACAACTGTCGAGAAAGCACGCCGCCAGTCGCCCGAGCCCTCCGTTGCCGAGACCGGCATCCAGTTCCTGCTCCTGCAGCATTTCCATTTCAAGCCCAATACCGTGCAATGCCTCTCGCACCGCTGCGTCCAAATCGAGATTCAGTACGGCATTGCCGAGCGCCCGACCCATCAGAAATTCAAGCGACAAATAGTATGCACGCCGGCACTGCTGCTCTTTGTGTTGCCGACGGGTAGCGGTCCAGCGCTCCATCAACCGATCACGCACGGCCAGTGCCAGGGCTTCGTATTGATCCCTGGCATCAATTTCCGGTGATGCACAGCCCAGCGTGTGTAGCAGATGTCGTCTTACATCCTGATCAATTGCACTGCTGTCCATCGCGAGTGGTTGCATCGCTTTACCATTACTCATTTAAAATATCGCTCTTGAGTGTTTATTAGTTACCATCAACGGCAATCGACCGGGGTTTGTGTACCGATACCGAATGCGCGCAGACGATAAAATTTGTGTCGTCCGCCAACTCTGATGCCTGTTCCGCAGTTTGCAACAGACAATGCCAGCGCCGGCCATGAGCCAGTTCAGGCAATGTAAAGCTGACATCGACCTGACTGGAATTAAACAAGGTGCACAAGGTGTCATCCGTGGCGCTGTCAGTCAGTACCAGCCCGACACAGCGGGCATACGATTCGCTCCACTGCGATTCCAGCATTTCCTCGCCGGACGGACTGATCCAGCTAATTCGCACAGAATCGTCAGACTCTTTCGATGCGTGGACAAACCTGCGCAAGCGCAGCAGTGATTCGGACTGACGCAGTGACAGGAGTTTCGTCACAAAATCGAGGAAATGCTGCTGATCGCCAGTCAGCGACCAGTTCAACCAGTTCGTTTCATTGTCCTGGCAGTAGGCGTTGTTATTGCCAGCCTGCGAGCGTCCAAGTTCGTCGCCGGCGAGCAGCAGCGGTGCTCCCTGCGACAGAAACAGAGTAGCGAGCATGTTGCGCCGCTGAAGGTCGCGCATCCGGTTGATATCAGTGTCATCTGTAGGCCCTTCATGGCCGTAGTTGTCGGTGTAATTGGCATCGTGCCCATCCGCACCCGCTTCGCCGTTCGGCTCGTTGTGACGGTGCTGATAGGAAACACAGTCCATCAGGGTGAAGCCATCGTGCGAGGTGACCATGTTAACACTCGACCAGGCACCGCGCCCGCTGTGATCAAACATGTCACTCGACCCGTGCACACGTCGGGCAAGCTCCGGTAACATGCCTTCATCGCCGCGCCAGAAACGTCGTACGGTGTCGCGGTAGCGATCATTCCACTCAGACCAGCCGGTGGGAAAGGCACCCAGTTGATAACCACCCGGCCCCACATCCCACGGCTCGGCAATCAGCTTCACCCTGGATAACACCGGATCCTGTCGCACAGCATCGAGGAACCCGCTGCGCCGATCAAAACCGTGCGGCTCGCGGGCAAGTGTAGATGCAAGGTCGAAGCGGAATCCATCGACATGCATATCAGTCACCCAGTAGCGCAGGCTGTCCATCACCATCTGCAACACGCGCGGGTGGTTAATGTTCAGCGTATTGCCGCAGCCAGTGTCGTTGATGTAATAGCGCGGGTTGTCGTCCGTCAGGCGGTAGTAGGATCGATTATCGATACCGCGAAAGCTCAGCGTGGGACCGCGATGATCCCCTTCACAACTGTGGTTGTATACCACGTCGAGTATGACTTCCAGCCCGGCATCGTGAAGTTTGCGCACCATGGTTTTCACTTCGGCCAGGCCGCCGTAGGAAAAGTAACGATTTTCCGGCGCAAAGTAGTTAAGCGTGCTGTAGCCCCAGTAGTTTCGCAGCCCCTTGTCCACCAGGAACCGGTCATCCACAAAGGCGTGGATCGGCAACAGTTCAACACTGGTAACGCCCAGCGACTTCAGGTGGGCAATAGATGCAGGATCAGCCAGCCCGGCGAAGCAACCTCGTGATTCCTCTGCAACGGCAGCGTTGAGCTTTGAAAAACCCTTGACGTGAGTTTCATAGTAGATGCTGTCTGCAGGGTGGATAGCCGGCGAGCGATCGCTGCCCCAGCTGAATGCAGGGTCGACCACAACACACTTGGGCATGCCGCGGGCGTTGTCACGCCGATCAAACGATAAGTCGAGCTTTCCACTGCCCGCACGGTAAGCGAGGTGCGAGTCAGACCACCTGATCTCACCGGACAGTTGCTTCGCATAGGGATCGATCAGCAGTTTGTTCGGATTGAATCGAAGGCCGGCTTCCGGATCGTAAGCTCCGTAGACCCGATAACCGTAGAGATCACCGGGGCGACAATCGGGTACATAGCCGTGCCACACCTGATCGGTACACTCCGGCAGCGTCAGCCTGGCACGTTCATGCCTCCCGGCATTATCATACAGACACAATTCCACCCGCGTAGCATCGGCGGAGTAAAGCGCGAAGTTCACGCCACCGCCGTCCCAGGTCGCACCGAGGGTATGGTGGTAGCCCGCCAGAATTTCTATATGATGCTGCTTAGCCAAAGCTGCTCTCTGTCACAGTGTGAGCAAAAAACGCTCAAGTGTATCGACATCGGCAGGTGGAGCCAAATCGATTTGTGCGCTCACCTCAGTTGCTAACGACTGCCAAACGGCGACATTAAGGGGGGACAGCGATTGCAAGAGCGCTTGTAATCTTTCGGGTTTTCGTTATCCACGGATTGGCGCCGAATAACCACGCTAACCGCACGGTTTGCTGATTGATTCCTGAGCGTTTCAACTATCAGGGTGTTGAAAAACGTGATGAGCGACGGTCTGAGTAGGCAAATTTCCCCG
>CAZOXM010000137.1:8899-10172 GCA_964583825.1 uncultured Granulosicoccaceae bacterium | reverse complement strand
CGCGCTGATCGGCATCGACCAGTTCGTTAAAGATTAAAAATAGCCGATAAGGATCAATAGCCGCAGTATCCAGATCATCGTCGCCGTATTTACTGTCGTTAAAGTGGAAACCGCCGAGCTTTTTAAATTGCACCAGTCGCGCGACAATCATTTCAATATTTACATTGGGCGCATGATGACCAAGGTCTACCAGACAATAGGCCCGCTCACCCAACGTGGTTGCAATCAGGTAGTTGGTGCCCCAATCCTGCACCACTGTTGAATAAAAGGCTGGTTCATATATTTTATGTTCAGTATACAAACGCCAGTCTGATGGCAATCGGTCATAGATCACCTGTGCAGACTCCAGATATCGTTCAAACTGTTGGGTGAGATTGGTTTGACCTGGAAAGTTGGAACCATCCCCCACCCACACCGTCAGGGCTTTGGAGCCAATCGCTTCACCCAGTTCGATACACGCAATATTGTGATCTACCGCCTGCTGCCTGGTCGCAGCATCGGTATGCGACAGTGATCCGTACTTGTAAGAAAAAGCCTGACCCGCCTGATCCTGAAACGTATTGGAGTTCATCGCATCAAAACGCAGCTTTTTTTGTTGTGCTTTTTCACGCAGCGCATCGGGCTCTGCAATATCCCACGGTATATGCAAAGACACAGACGGAGTCGCCCCGGTTAACTGATGGATCACACCACAGTCGTCAAGCTTATCGAAGATATCCCGGGGCTCACCGACACCCGGAAAGCGAGCGAAGCGGGTGCCACCGGTACCCACACCCCATGAAGGTACCGCCACACCAAACCCGGCGACACGTTCGGTAATCGCGTCGATATCTATACCGGTTCTGGCAAGGCGCTCACCCAATGCGTTGTAGTCAGTCGTCAGGTCAGGCGCCGCACTGGCATTATCACTAAAGATCAGGTCATCGGATATTGCGGTCATGGTAGTCCCCTGCGGTGTTTTTTATCGCGTGAATGACTGCACGTTACCGGCATCGACGTTGATGATGTTGCCGGTGGACTTTGATGACGCATCCGATGCGAAGAAGTAACAGGCCTCAGCCACATCTTCCGGCAGCACCGAGCGCTTTAACAATGAACGATTGCGGTAGTGTTCCTCGAGTTCATCCACTTCTTTGCCGTAAGCGTCTGCGCGCTCCTGCAACCAGTCGCCGGACCAGATCCTGGAGCCGCGAAGCACGGCATCAGGATTGACGACATTCACCCTGATACCGGACGGCGCCCCTTCCAGCGCCAGACAACGCGCCAGGTGAAT
>CAZOXM010000137.1:5108-8799 GCA_964583825.1 uncultured Granulosicoccaceae bacterium | reverse complement strand
GCCATCGCCTTGGGCTTCGGCAGGCGTTGCAGCTTTGCTTCTTCAAGCAACCAGTACTCAATATCAAACGCTTCTTTTTCGGGAAGCCCGACATAGGTGGACACCGAAGAGGCTCCGCCCATCACATTGATCGCATTGGTGTAGAACTCACTGGAAATACGGGCAGTGGCTTTATCTTTGGCAAAGGTAATCATACCGACGCCGGGCACCAGATAAACCACAGCATTCGGATCGCGCACCGCCGGTGAGTCGGCTTCCCGATTGCGGTCGTAGTACGCCTGATAGTCGTCGCGATAAGCGGCAATCGCCTGACCCATCGCAGCCACCGTACCGTCGACATCCGGCTGTTGCGGGTTGAACTCCACGACCAGCGGCCGGATTTTCGTGCGCAGAAAATGATCGGGACAACTGGTGCCCTGCGCCGCCAGCGCCGGCATCTGATGTGCATTCACAAAACGCAGCACCGCCTCGCTATCATCAAAGTGACCGATCATTGAATGTTGCGTGCTAATCATTGAACGAATGGCAGTCATCAGTTTGCCGGCAACCTGTTGCCGTTCAGCCGGCGGAAGCGACGCGAACCGCTCGCCACCAAACATTTGCTCCGGCACACACTGTGACTCGAGCCATGCAATGGCTTTGTTGATTACATCCAGAGTCAGGACATAGCAGTCATAGGCGGTATCCGCCCAGGTAAATAATCCATGCCCGCCGAGCACGACACCCTTTGCCTGCGGGTTTTCGAGACAAAATTTTTCAAGCCACAGGCCCAGTTCATAGCCGGGTCGCTTCCACGGCAGCCAGCCGATATCTTCGCCATAGAGTTCCCGCGTGAGTTGCTCGCCATCGCTGCAGGCGGCCAGCGCTATTACCGCATCCGGGTGCATGTGGTCGACATGCTTCTGCGGCACATAGGCATGTAGCGGCGTGTCTATGGAAGCGGCTCGCGGGTTCAGGTTGTAGGTGCAATGCGGCAGATAGCCGACCATTTCATCTTCAAATGCCACGCCGCGATACTTTTTCTTGAGCGACTGCAGCTTTTCCATGTACAGCGTGGCGAAACCGTCCATCCGAATCGTACCCACATCGCCACCGGACCCCTTTACCCAGAGCACTTCGATGGCATCACCTGTGATTGGATCGGACTCGGTCACTTTCGCAGAAGTATTACCGCCACCATAGTTCGTAATGCGTTTATCCGAACCGAGCAGGTTGGAACGGTACAGCAGTAGTTCCGCTTCACTCTTATCCCCGGCGAATGCGCTATCCCACAGGTTCTGAAGCAAACCTGTGGCGTCAGTGGTAGTCATAATTCCCCCTTTAATAATCTATCCGACGCTTCGCAAACCATGAACCGGACTGCGCAAGTTGTCAACAGTATCAATCACATTCAATCAAAATCAATTTTTTCTGATCAATATTGATTGACAACAATCTTTCTTAGTGGAATTCTATGGTTCAGAGGAAAACGAATGCACGAAAGAGAAAGACACAAACTCATCTTAACTGCAGTAGAGGCCCGCCCCGTTGCAACGGTCGTGGAACTTGCATCACTGACTGAAGCATCAGAGGCCACGATCAGACGCGACATTGCCACCCTGCATCTGGCCAAGAAGGTTCGCCGCGTCCGTGGCGGCGTAGAATCCATTACCCCACCTTCAGTGCCCGGTCTGGCAGGCAGACCGCTTTGCGTGAACCGCAACATGAACACACATCAGAAGCAGGCTATTGCAAAGGCCGCCGCAGATCTGTGTGAAGAAGGAGAGTCGATCATTATCAACGGTGGTTCGACGACTTTTCAGATGGTTTACCCGCTGGAGCAACGACGTCTGCAGATACTGACAAACTCAATGCCCATTGCACAATACCTGTTATATCACTCTAAAAATACAATTACCCTGCCCGGCGGTACCATCTACCGCGAGCAGGATATTATCCTCAGCCCGTTCGACGACGATATATCACGCCATTTTCATGCACGCAGGATGTTTATGGGCGCACAGGCGATCGGCCCCATGGGCATTATGGAGGGAGATCCACAGGTGATACAGGCAGAGCAACGCCTGCTGGAACAAACAGATGAACTGGTTGTGATGGCCGATGCATCGAAGTTCGGCAAACGCTCGGGGCTTATTGTGTCCCGACTTGACCGGGTGCACACCATCATTACCGACGAGGGCTTAAGCGATGCGGCAGCCAATATGCTGGAGCAGGCAGATATTAAAGTAATTACCACACCAACCACTTCGACCGAGTCGAAACAGTCGTCCTGATCAAATCGTTCAGGGCAAAATTCAAGCATCTCTCCGGAGGAAATTAATGAGCATTCTAAAGAACATACTTACCGCTGCGGTGGTGTCTGCGGTGATGACGACCACCGCACAGGCTGAGGACAAGCGAATTGCGCTGGTCGTCAAGGCACTCGGCATCGGATTTTTCGAAGCAGCTGCCAAAGGTGGCGAAGAAGCTGCCAAAGAGATTGGCGGTGTCGAGCTAATCTACACTGGCCCGACTGATACCACCGCAGAGGGGCAAATCGAAGTTATCAACTCACTGATCGCTCAGAAGGTTGATGCGATTGCTGTCTCTGCCAACGACCAGGACGCACTCGTGCCTTCCCTGAAAAAGGCAATGCAACGCGGGATCAAAGTGATCTCATGGGATTCAGGGGTTGCAAAGGATGGCCGCATGCTACACCTGAATCCGTCCTCCAACCCACTGATCGGCAACATGATTGTCAAGCTGGCAGCGGATCACCTGCCAGACGGTGGCGACGTGGCGGTGCTGTCCGCCTCGGCAACCGCAACCAACCAGAACATCTGGATCGAAGAGATGAATAAAGTCGTCGATCAGTACAAGGGCATCAACGTTGTTGCCACCGTGTACGGTGATGATCTGGCTGACAAGTCCTATCGTGAAGCAGAAGGACTGATGAAATCCCACCCTGACCTCAAAGCGATTATTGCTCCCACCTCTGTGGGTATTGTCGCGGCCGCACAGGCGGTTTCAGATTCTGGAAAAGCGGGTGAAATCAATGTCACCGGACTGGGCCTGCCTTCAGAAATGGCCGGCCATATCGAATCAGGCGCATCAAAGTCATTTGCGATCTGGAATCCGATTGACCTTGGTTACTCGGCGGTTATGCTGGCCAACGCACTGATTGATGGTGCCGAAGCAGCACCCGGAGCAGAAATTCCTATGGGACGCATGGGTGCGCTCACACTGGATGACAACAATGAAGGCGCAATGGCGGACCCGTTTGTATACGATGCATCCAACATCGATGACTTCAAGGATATTTTCTAGCCTGCATTATTCATGGAGATTCGCCATCCAGAGAAAATAGTGCAAAACAGGTCGTGTGATCGAGTGAGAAGCGTGGCCTGCCACGCGCCGAACTTGATCAGACGAGATGTGAAGCAATATTTTCCTCTGGTGGTGAATAGACACAGTGCTACGTTCATGGGATCACCCGATTCAACGTTTAATACGATGGTCATAGACGTTTTATTCAATTTACCATGGCGCCCCATGAATGATGCAGGCTAGCACTGCAGCGCGATGAAAAAGACGTGCGAATGCTTCGCACGTCTTTTCAAAACTAACGCAACTGTGTCTCGCTTTGATCGGAGTACACGACACCTCCCCAACCAGTGCGCCGCATGACACAAGCTACCAACAATGCCACACC
>CAZOXM010000137.1:0-5008 GCA_964583825.1 uncultured Granulosicoccaceae bacterium | reverse complement strand
GGCATCACTGCGATCCACCAGGAGACCGTACTGTTCGATGAGCTGAGCGTTGCGGAAAACATCTATCTCGGTAACGCACCGCGCAATAGTTTCGGCCTGATTAACCATGCTGCCATGAAGGCCGGCGCTGTTGACCTGTTACACCGGGTCAACGCTGACATTCACCCGGACACCCCGCTGCGAGAACTCGGCATTGCAAACAAACACCTGGTCGCTGTCGCACGCGCGCTATCCGTCGACTCGCAGGTGGTCATCATGGACGAGCCAACAGCTGCACTGTCCCTCAAGGAAATCCATGAACTATACGAGTTAATCGAACAGTTAAAGAGTGAAGGCAAAGCCATTCTTTTTATCAGCCACAAGTTTGATGAGATCTTCGCTATTGCCGATCACTATGCAGTCTATCGGGATGGTGAGATGGTCGGCAGCGGCGACATTTCCGACACCAGTCAGGAGCAGCTGGTGCAACTGATGGTCGGAAGACCGGTAGATCAGGTGTTTCCCGCGCGCACAAGCTCCGCCGGTGAAGAAGTACTGCGTGTTGAGGGCTACAGCCACCAGACCGAATTTGCAGATATTGGCTTTACGCTCAAACGCGGTGAAATTCTCGGCTTTTATGGCCTGGTCGGTGCGGGTCGCACCGAAGTGATGCAATCGCTTTTCGGCATAACGAAACCCGCCAGCGGTCGCATTCATATCGACGGACAAGGCGTTACCCTCCGCTCACCGGCACAGGCGATCAGCCACGGCATCGTTTATGTACCGGAAGACCGGGGCCACCAGGGCACCATTAAAAATACACCGATATTTCATAACGTCACACTGCCATCAATTCGCGCCACACTTAAAGGACACCTTCTGAACAAGCGCGCCGAGCTGACACTGACCCGTACCTTTACTGAAAGACTTGAACTACGGGCAGCTGCACTTGATCAAAACGTCGACAAGCTCTCCGGTGGCAATCAACAAAAGGTAGTTATTTCCAAATGGCTGGCCACCAACCCGAAAGTTATCATTCTCGACGAACCTACCAAAGGGATCGATATCGGCTCAAAGGCAGCGGTACATCATTTCACGGCCGAACTCGCTGCAAAGGGCATGGCTGTCATCCTGATTTCTTCTGAAATACCGGAAATCATCGGTATGTCGGATCGCACCATCGTCATGCGCGACGGACGAATTTGCGCCGAACTCGACAAACCAAAAATGACGCCCGAAGCGCTGGTACAGGCAGCGGCGGGCATTGAGTCTGCTGCATGATTAAACGCATTCTTACTTCAAGAGAGCTGCTGCTCGCCGCCGCCATCGCCGGACTGATCGCGTTGATTGCCACCAAGTTTCCCGGCTTCATCGCACCTGAAAACCTGATCAACGCCTTTAACGACACCTCACCACTAATCATCCTGGCGCTGGGACAAATGATCGTTATTCTCACGCGCTGCATCGATCTGTCAGTGGCCGCCAACCTCGCACTTACCGGCATGATCGTCGCCATGATCAATACTCAATTGCCATGGGTTCCGGTACCCGTACTCATTGCGATAGCTGTGGCTTTCGGCACTGTGATGGGCATGATCAACGGCCTGTTAACCTGGAAACTCGATATCCCGCCTATCGTCGTGACCCTTGGCACCATGACAATTTATCGCGGCATTATCTTTCTGCTCTCCGAAGGTCAGTGGATCAACGCTCATGAAATGAGTGACAGTTTTAAAGCATTTCCACGACAAACGATTTTTAACCTGCCGGTACTCTCGTGGTTTGCGATCATCATTACGCTGCTGCTATTCATACTGGTCACCCGGACACCACTGGGACGAGCCTTCTATGCCGTAGGTGGCAACCCCAACGCGGCGGTGTATGCCGGTATCGACGTTGGCAAAACCCAGTTTATGGCATTTACAGTGTGCGGTGCACTCGCCGGTCTGACCGGATATCTGTGGGTATCACGATATGCCGTCGCCTATGTGGATATCGCCGGCGGCTTTGAACTCGATGTGGTGGCGGCCTGTGTGATTGGCGGCATTTCCATTGCCGGGGGAATCGGCTCGGTGATCGGTGCGTTTCTCGGGGCAATATTCCTTGGTGTGATCAAAAACGCACTGCCCGTCATTGGTATCTCACCATTTGCACAACTGGCCATATCCGGTGCTGCGATTGTACTGGCGGTGATGTTTAACGCGAGGGCCGGACGTAAACAGGGCCGCCTGATTCTAAAACGCGAGGACTCCGGAACGTGAGCACAATCGCTGACAAAACCACCCATCAGATTCCGGATCACCTGCGTCCGCGCTGGCATCGAACCCTGATGACATGGGAGTGCATGCTGTTCCTGGTAGCGGTGGGCATCTTCATTATCAACAGCTTTGCGTCACCCTACTTTCTCGACCCGTGGAACCTGTCTGACGCCACTTTCAACTTTACTGAGAAGGCCATGATTGCATTCGCAATGGCGCTGTTGATTGTGTCCGGTGAAATCGATTTATCGGTCGCGGCCATTATTGCACTGGTATCAACGGCGATGGGGTTTGTAGCTCAGCTCGGCGTCGGGGTTCCCGTACTGATCTTTGTCGGTATTTGTGTCGGACTGCTGTGCGGTGCGTTCAACGGGTTTCTGGTCAGCATCATGGGGCTGCCGTCTATTGTCGTGACCATTGGCACCATGAGTCTGTTCCGCGGTATTTCCTACATTGTACTGGGTGATCAGGCCTTTACCGCCTACCCCGCGGAGCTTTCCTTCTTTGGACAAGGTTATGTGTGGTGGGTCATTTCATTCGAGCTTGTATTGTTCGCGGTGACCGCATTGATATTTGGAGTGCTGCTGCATAAAACCGCCTTCGGTCGCGCCGTCACCATGATCGGCAACAATCCGGTGGGCGCACTTTACTCTGGGGTGAATGTCAACCGCGTGAAGTTTACCCTGTTCATGCTAACCGGTTTGATGTCCGCTATCGCTGCGATTTGTCTGACCTCCAGACTGGGATCAACGCGCCCCTCTATTGCGTTTGGATGGGAGCTTGAAATTATCACCATCGTGGTACTCGGCGGCGTCAACATACTGGGCGGCTCCGGCACTATCGTCGGCGTGGTGATCGCAGCCTTTATACTCGGCATGGTCACTTTCGGCTTTGGCCTTCTTAATGTGCCCGGGATCGTTATGTCGATATTCCTCGGCTTGCTGCTGATCGGTGTCATTGCGCTGCCACGCATCTGGCAGAGATTTACCAGCAGGCCTGCCTGAATAAGGGCAGCCGTCTATCACATCATCAAGAAGCTGACTCGTGGAAAAATTTGCTTTTAAAATGACACTACATCGTGGCCAACTTCAGGAGTACCGCAAGCGGCACGATGAAATCTGGCCCGAGCTGGTCGATTTGCTGAAAGAGGCTGGCATTTCTGATTATTCCATCTATCTCGATGAAGAGACGCACACCCTGTTCGGCGTGCTCTGGCGTCAGGATGATCACACCATGGACGACCTGCCGCAGCACCCCATCATGAAAAAATGGTGGGCGCACATGGGGGATATTATGGAGACCCATGAAAACGGCTCACCGGTTGCTACTCCGCTGAAGCAGGTATTTCACCTGGATTGAATATGCACTATGTGGCTGTTATCGACATTGGAAAAACGAACGCGAAGCTCGCCATCGTCGACGTGCAGGCAAGGCTTGAGGTTGACGTCGTTACCATGCCCAACACGGTGCTTGCAACCGGCCCTTACCCGCATTTTGATATCGATAAAATCTGGGGCTTCCTTTTAAATAGCCTTGCTACATTTGCAAAGCAGTATTCGTTTAACCGAATCAACATCACCACCCACGGCGCCTGTGTGGTGCTGATGGATCAAAACGGTCAACTGGCGACACCGGTGCTCGACTACGAACACGACGGCCCCGACCAGTCCCGCCAGCTCTATTCGAGTATCAGACCACCGTTCAAACTAACCGGGTCACCGCGTCTGCCCGGCGGGCTCAATGCCGGCGCCCAGTTGCACTGGTTGCTGACGCGGGATCCACAACTACTTGAGCGGGTGAAAACCATTGTGATGTATCCGCAGTACTGGGCATATCGACTGTGTGGTGTTGCGGCCAATGAGCCCACTTCACTCGGTTGCCACACCGACCTGTGGATACCGACAGAGGGCACCTGCTCGACACTGGTGGATCAGCTTGAAATTCGCGATAAAATCGCCGAAGTCAAACTACCGTCAACGAAGCTCGGTTATATCCTGCCGGCACTGGCAGATAAAACCGGCCTCGCGAGCGACACCGCGATCTATTGTGGTATCCACGACAGCAATGCCTCGCTGTTCACTCACCTGCATGACATCGATCCGCCATTCTCCGTCGTATCCACCGGCACCTGGGTGGTCTGCATGTCACCGGGCGGCAACACCACCGCTCTGGATGAAACCAAAGATACGCTGATCAACGTGAGCGCCACCGGCGCACCCGTCCCCTCCAGTCGATTCATGGGTGGCAGAGAATACGACTACCTGGTGCAGACTTATTCAGCAACACCCACAGACCACATTCTCGACGGCACGTTACAGTCTTGCGCCTGCATTCTGCCCGCGGTTGAACCCGGATGCGGTCCTTATCAGCAACTGCAGTATCGCTGGACGGTTGAACCCGGGAAACTCTCAGCTGAAGAACGTTACAACGCGATTTGTTTTTATCTGGCCATGATGACAGATACCTGCCTGCGTCAATCCGGTGCCGCCGGCGACATTATTGTGGAAGGACCCTTTGCCGCCAATCAGCCCTATTGTGCGTTGCTCGCAGCGGCCAGCGGTCGGCCGGTGTTCGGTAAGGACAGCAGCACTACCGGCACCAGCCTGGGCGCGGCGCTGCTCACGCTGGACGCACCTGATTCGTCAGGCGGCAATGCCGGTCGCGCACAGACACCCTGCGAGGCCACGCCGGCACTGCGTGCGTATGCCAGTCAATGGCGAACACACACAGCTCAACATGCCGCCTCATCAGCGTAGACCGGGCAGTCCAAT
>CAZOXM010000136.1:0-10296 GCA_964583825.1 uncultured Granulosicoccaceae bacterium | reverse complement strand
GGTTGTGATTTAGTTGGTAGTAGAAGTTCAATCGTGCAATATAATTGTTTCGCCGATGAAACGGCTAATCCCTTCAGGTGGACAGTAACTAGTCGGTTCGACGATATCCGGGCGTTTAATGCCAGAAACAAGCGAGAAGAGTAAAGGGCTAATGGAACTCAAAGTAGACAGGAAGAATTACGGATTTATTGCCGGCCATCGAGTCAATCAGCTCCCGGTGGTACCGGGTGCGCTGTTCATTTCCTGGGCTGCACAGTCGGGACAACGGCATCTGGCTGACGTGGAATTCCTCCAAATGGTACCGCTCGATCTCAATTCGGCGGCATCCTTTGAGTTCGGCAGCGAAGGTGAGCGAACTACTATTTCAGCGATTGGGGCAGATGCGCCCTGTATGGCTTACTCCGGGGCAGAGCGAGCCAGTGAGATACCGGTATTTCCTGAGGTGCCTGATACCGGCACAGTGACTGGTGATTCGTTCTATGAGCAATTGAACGGCAATGGTAACAATTACGAAGGCAGCTTTCGCCCACTCCGCGAAATTGCGGCCGAGCGCGACGTCGCTTCGCGCGCATCGTGGACTATGGCCTCTGATTCCGCACCGGGCGAGCGGTTGGTGGTACTGATTGATTCATTCACTCACCTGGTGGCATCTATCTGCCAGCGCAGCGCTGTGTACTACCTGAACAGTATCAGCGAATTTATGCTGCTGGATACCGACGTGCCGACGGAGCTGAAACTGCGGGGTGTGATCGATGAAATCGACGGAAACAACATTCGAGCTTCCGTCGCAGCTTTTGACAATGCTGGCAACGTAATCGCCTGGGTGAAAGGTATCGGTCTCAAATTCGAAGCCGAACGCCCGACGCTCTCGGTCGCCTATGGAGGCACGTTTAACCTCGACCCGCTGTCGGAATTTTTCAATCTCTGGCAGGACAAGCTGGATATCACCGTAAATCAGCGAGCTGCAGATTACGGACAGATGATTCCCGAGTTGATCCGTGGGGACGGGGTATTCGATGGGTCTGCGCAGTCACAGACCTGCTTTATCAGACTTCAGGACTGGGGCCAGACGGCTGTGCACGACGCCGGCGACACTCAGGCTTCCGCGCAGAGCTTCCCGGCATCGCTCGATACCTATGCACTGCCCGACAAGCGAACCGTAGCTTCGCTGAACCAGTACGAGACGTCTTACTTATACAAAGAGATTTATGTTGATCAGGCCTATCGCCGGCACAACGTCATAATCGCTGATGGAGATGTGGTGATCGATATTGGCGCCAACATCGGGTTGTTCTCCATGTTTGCGTCTGAACAGGCGAGCAATGTGAAAGTGATTGCGGTCGAACCCTCTCCAAGTGTCCTGCCCATCCTGAAAGCTAACCTGGCAACCTATGCGCAGGAGCACCATGTCGTGGCCGCCGGCGCTGCCGACAAAACGGGCGAGGCTGAATTTACGGCTTACAAAAAGTCGTCTGTATTTTCCAGTTTTATGGCTAACAAGGATGATGATAGATCTGCGATAAAACAGGTGGTCATCAATATGTTGTCCGTTGTCGGAGATATGGATGCGGATGAGCTGGAAGACGCGGCTGAAGATATGATGCAGGATCGGATGGACAGCGAGCAGTACATGTGTCCATTGGTTGCTGTGTCAGATATTGTAGATGATCAGCAGGTTGAAAAAATCGGGCTGCTGAAAATTGACGCTGAGAAAAGCGAGGAAGCGATCCTGAAGGGCATTCGGGAAGAGCACTGGGATCGTATTGAACAGATCATCATTGAGGTACACAAGCAAAGTGGAATCGGTGTGGCCGGTGTGCGCCAATTGCTCGAAAGTAAGGGTTTCGAGTGTATAGAGGATGAAGAGCAGCTGTTGCTTGATTCCGGATTGGTTACAATTTATGCCGCTCGTCCGGAGCGGTTGCGGAAGAATGCGGAGCTCTCCCCGGCAAGTAAGATAGAGAAATCTGCGGGTCTGTTCGTAGATGCGGTCACTGGTCTGGTTGCCGCGGGTAACACGAAGGACCTGAACATTGTCGTTTGCCCTTCAGTCGTGATGGATCCGTCGCTTGAACGTGAAATTACACGAATTGAAGATCGCATCGGCGAACAGTGCAGCGAGTTGAAATCAGTCAAGGTCCTTAACTGGAGTGACTGGTGCAACCAGTACCCGGTCAATGAATTCCATGACAAGGTGTCGGATCAGGCAGGTCATATTCCTTACACTGGTGAATGGTATGCCGCAACCAGTACTAACCTGGTGCGCAGTAATTTGTACCAGGTACAGCGACCGCGAAAAGTGATAGTACTCGATTGTGACAACACGCTGTGGCAAGGCGTGGTGGGTGAGGACGGTGTCGATGGAATTGCGTTTAACGAACCCAATCTGACGCTGCAGCGTTTTGTGAAGGATCTGTCCGGGCACGGCTATCTCTTGTGTCTGGCATCGAAGAACGATGAAGATATAGTGCGCCGTGTTTTCTCTGAGCGAGCCGGGGAAATGTTGCTCTCCTGGGATGACATCGTCGCCCATCGAATCAACTGGACCAGCAAGCCAGAAAACCTTGTGTCGATGAGCCATGAGCTGAATCTGAATCTGGATTCGTTTGTCTTTTTCGATGATTCACCGGCTGAATGTCAGCAGATGATTGATGCGTATCCTCAGGTGATGACTATTGCATTTGATGAACAGGCCGGGACGGCTGATTACCTGGCCGGCATCTGGGGTCTTGAAGCGACGGAGTCGACAGCGGAGGATGCAAAGCGAACGGACATGTACGTCGTTGAATCAAAGCGACAAGCGTTGAGAAGTGAGCTGGGAGATCTGGAAAAATTTATCGAAAAAATTGACCTGAATGTGGATATCGCACCAGTCGATGAAGAGTCCCTGCAACGGGCATCGCAGATGTGCATGCGAACCAACCAGTTTAACTTTACCTCCAAACGCTACACTGAAGCGGACATACGCGATCTCATTGCCAACGACGCCTGTTTTGTCGAGAAGATACACGTCACCGACACGTTCGGTGACTACGGAATTACCGGTCTCGTCATCGGCGAACGAAAAGGACAGGAACTGTGTGTAGACACATTTTTATTGAGTTGCCGGGTGCTCGGGCGCAGCGTTGAGCATCGAACACTCGCGCACATCGGTGCGAAGGCGCTCGATATCGGCTGCGATTCGGTGCGTTTCGAGTTCGTGACCACTGACAGAAACACGCCAGCGGTGTTGTTCCTGCAGTCAATCGACGACCTAAACCGAGCCGGCAGCAAAGGTCAGTTTGTATACTCTGCGCAAGAGCTCGCCGAGCTGAAATTCAGGGCCGCCGTAAATAGCGATACCGCTGCCGACGAGGCTGGACGGGAGACGGAGAAAGTGCGGGACGAAGACTACAACCTCGCTTCCGAGAAAGTGCACTTTATCGCTTCGCAGCTGAATTCAGCGTCGTCCATTGCGAGCGCTGTTCATACGAAAATCCGTGTCCCTCGACCGAAACTCAATAACGCTTACATAGCGCCTGCCGACAAAGCGCAGACAGACCTCGTTGCAGTCTGGGAGGACCTGCTCGGGATCGACGGTATCGGTGTCGAGGACAGCTTTTTCGATCTTGGAGGCACATCACTGAAAGGTGTAGAGATGATTGCCAGAGTGCAGCGGGAAATCGAATTGAAGATCAATGTTGCCAATCTGTTTGAGGGGCCGACGGTGGCCTTTCTCGCACAAGCTGGTGCACAGGGCAATCAAACCCAATTGAAGCGTTCTAGCAGAGCGAAAGGCCGACGCAGATCGGCAAATCGTCGGGGAGACCAGCTGGCTCAAACAAACTAATGGACTATTGATGTGACTATGAACGAGGAAGTTGACGAAAACGAAGCTATTGCCATTATTGGCATGGCGGGTCGTTTTCCCGGGGCTGCCAACATCGATAAGTATTGGCAGAACCTCCTGGATGGTACTGTCTCCTCGACAACGTTCAGTCGTGATGAGTTGCTCGAAGCGGGAGGTAACGCGGATCATATTCTCAATGAAAACTACGTGCCCAGCGCACCAGTGCTGGAGAATGCCGATCGTTTCGATGCTGAGTTTTTTAAGTACTCACCCTATGATGCGCAGCTGATTGATCCTCAGCAGCGTCAGTTGCTTGAGGTGGCCTGGCTGGCATTTGAAGATGCCGGTTACGACCCAGCACTGACAGAGGGACGGGTTGCGACATTCGCCGGTACGGCGATGAACACCTATATGTTGCATACGGGTCTGGCAAAGCACTTTTTCAGTGACTATCTGCCAACGCTGCTGGGGTCTGATAAGGACTACGTTGCCACCAGAATCGCCTACAAACTCGGACTGAAGGGGCCGGCGGCAACGGTGCAAACTGCTTGCTCTACCTCGCTTGTGGCAATCCACATGGCGAGACAGAGTTTGCTTGAGGGCGAGAGTGACATGGCTCTGGTGGGTGCATCCAGCATCCGTTGTCCGCTTAAGACCGGCCATCTTTATCAGGAAGGTAGCGTGTTCTCTCCGGATGGTGTCTGCCGACCGTTTGATGCTGCCGCAGCGGGCACGGTATTCGGGAGTGGTGTGGGTGCGGTTCTGTTAAAGCGTCTTGACGATGCCGAGCAGGACGGAGACAACATCTACGCGGTGGTAAAAGGGTCAGCCATCAACAACGATGGTGATACCAAATCGGACTTCACCGCGCCAACCGTCATTAAACAAGCCGAGGTTATTCTGGAGTCAATGGAATCTGCTGGTGTGTCAGCGGATACTATTGGTTACGTCGAGGCACATGGCACCGGCACCTATCTCGGAGATCCTATCGAAGTTGAAGCGCTGACCAAAGCCTACCGGCTGGATACTGAAGAAAACAACTTCTGTGCACTGGGATCGGTCAAGGGCAACATCGGTCACCTGGATGCAGCGGCCGGACTAGCGTCGCTTATCAAAGTGACCAAGGCGCTGGATTCAAGGATGATTCCGGCAAGCGCGAATTTCACTGCGCCAAATCCGCAGATAGATTTTGCGAGTACACCGTTTCGAGTCGCTGAGACGACGAGTGAGTGGCAGCACGAAAGTGAAATTCCGCGTCGTGCCGGAATTAGCTCGCTCGGTATGGGTGGTACGAACTCACACGTGATACTTGAGGAGTACACAGCGCCAGCCAGAACCGGCACCGGTGATTCAGGTCCGGTTATCGTTCCGCTTAGTGCAGTGAGCACCAGTGCGCTTAAAAACAGCGCATTAGCACTCGCGCAGCAATTGCAGGCAGACACACCGCTGGGTCTCGAAGACATTGGTCATACCCTGCAACGCGGGCGGAAAGCACTACCACGAAGGGCTGCTCTGGTCGCAAATTCCATCCAGGAGCTGCAGGCAACGCTGAAAGAGCGCAAGCCACCTGCGATGGTTATGGCAGAGGCGGTAACAGGTGCTGATCGATTCCAGAAGATATTCATGTTCCCCGGACAGGGATCCCAGTATGCGGCGATGGGTGCCAGTCTCTACCGCACCGAGCCGGTTTTTAAAAAATATGTTGATCTTGCAGACAGTGTCTCTAAGGCTGAGTTTGATGTCTCGATGATCGATTTATTGTGTGATCCGGAAGTCAGGGATCTCAATCAGACTTATCTTACTCAGCCGGCGCTGTATGTGTGTTCCTACGCGTACGCCCGGTTACTTGAAGCCTGGGGATTCGAAGCGGATCGTTATATCGGGCACTCGATCGGTGAGTTCGTAGCCGCTGCGTTGGCGGGTGTCTTTTCCTATGAGGATGGTCTGCGACTTGTGATGCATCGCGGGCGCCTGATGCAGTCGGCCCCTAAAGGCTCAATGCTCATGCTGCCACTGCCAGCTGAAAAAGCAGCTGACACATTGCCCGATGGCATAGAGCTGGCCGTAATCAACAATACGTCAGCCTGTGTTGTGGCAGGGTCTGAGCAGGACATACTGGCTGCAAAGGAAAAGTACGAAAGTGAGTCGCTTGATTGCAGAGTGCTGAAAACATCGCATGCCTTCCACACGAGCATGATGGATGAAGCGGCGATAGCGTTTGAACAGGAGGTAGCGAAGATACCGCTGCTGGTGCCGGAAAAACCCTTTATTTCCTGTGTCACCGGTGATTGGATTGACGCGGATGAAGCGATCTCACCGTCCTACTGGGCCAGCCAGATCAGACAGCCTGTCAACTTCTCAAAAGCGCTGTCGAGCGCCTTTGATCTGGGTGGCGCCTGGTTTATTGAAGCCGGACCGGGCATTGTACTGTCGCAAATAGCAGGGGCCCATGCCGCCCGTGGGGAGACGCACCTGGTGCTGGCTTCCGGGCGACATCCGCGCGTGTCCGACCCGGAAGAGATCGTTGCGCGGCGCATGCTGTGTCAGTTCTGGACGCTGGGTGGTGCTCTGGACTGGGCACTGGTGGGGGCGGAGGGGCACAGGGTTTCACTTCCGGGCTACCTGTTTGAAGGCAAGCCACACTGGTTTGTCAATGAGGATGAAGCATCGGCCGCCGTTCATTTTAAGAAATCGGACAATCCGCAGGACTGGATCTGGACTGACAGCTGGAGTCACTATCGGTGTGCGCCCATCGATGCGACAGAGCGGCACTACTATCTCCTGGACTCAGCAAATGAGTTAGCCGGACTGGCGCAGGCGTTGGGAGCCAGGGGCGCTGCGGTCAGTCGGTTTAATGAAGTGGCTGATCTGGTAGAAGCGCTTGGGGCAACGCCCGCCGATACGTGTGAAGTTGTTTATTGCCCGGCAGCGGGTGACTTTCTCACTCCTGATGATCTGGTCCAGATTACAACGCAGGAGTTTGAGCGTATCCGATGCATCGCAGATGCCTGCCGGAAAAAACTGAATCTGCGCGTGGTTCAATTCGGCAAGTTGGCGGTATTTGAGGAGGCAGGTATCGAATCTCCTGCGTCCTTACTGCTGGGTATGTTGCCGGTTTTTGCGTCCGAGTATCCCGGCGTTTCTACACAACTTATCGAGATTCGCAGCGACCGGGACTTTCATGGCAAGCTTGCTGACGCATTGAGTCGGCCGGTCGAGTACAGCGTCATAGCACTCGATGGCAACAGGTGGTGGTTCAGGCACTATGAGCAACAGCATTGCTTTGAGCGTGCCACAGACGCGCTGGTCGAAAATCAGTGTAACGTCGTCGTAGGTGCGTTTGGCGGAATCGGTCGACACGTTGTGGAGCATTTAGCTCAACGAGCGGGCAAGCTGATTCTGGTTGGTCGAAAAAATCAGGAGAGACTTTCCTTTGCCGAGAGTTTGCGACGGCCCGGACTTGAAGTCGTGACTATCGAGGTTGACATTGCACTGGAAAGTCAGTGCGATGCGATTTATGCCGAGCTTCAGAAGTCGAAACAGTATCAGCCGGGATCTATTTATCATCTGGCGGGTACCACTCGCGATAGTTTGATAAGCGGCAAGAACATCGACGAGTTTGAGCAGACGCTTCGCGCCAAAGTAAACGGTACACAGAACCTTTTCGGTGTTACCTCACGCGCTGATATGAGGCTGGTACTTTTCTCTTCTACAGCTGCCTTCAGTGGTCCGGTTGGGCAGGTGGATTACGCCGCCGCTAATGCATTTCAACTCCAGTTCGCACTCAACAATTCGGGGGTGGTCGCGGTCGCCTGGCCCGGTTGGGAAGGCACCGGATTACTGGCCGATGTGAAAGATACCGAGGCTCTGAAACGTATCGCTGAAAATTCCGTTACGCCTGCGCTTGGTATTTGCGTGCTTGAAACGGTACTGCAAAATTCTGATATCACTCCACTGGCGGTGGTGTCTACTGTATCTCCTAATGAGCTTCAACGATCAGCAAGCGGCCCCGAGTCTGCAGTTGGGGAGTTGGAATCGCTTCAGCAAAACCTTGAGCCCATTGATGTCATTGCGAGTGAAGTAAAAAAGGCACTTAGAATCGACGAACTTGACCCGACCGACAACGTTCTCGCAATGGGTGGAAGTTCATTGATGGTCGTGACCTTGCTTGCCTCGCTCCGGTCGCAATTCGGTGTCACACTCTCGCTCAATGAGGCATTGGATAACCCGACACCTGAGGCATGGGCCGGACTATTCGAAGCAGCACAGAAAGAAGAATTAACTCAGAACGAAACATCGGTGGCGCCCTCCGGGTCAGACGATTTCCCGAAGATTGTCGGCATCAGCAGATATTTTGACAAGCGTGCCGGCTCAAATTTTGATCACTGGAACCTCGCCACCCTGCTCGAGTGTCAGCAGGCGATGAAGGTGGATCAGATTGAAACTTCGCTGGTGCAGCTGGTCAATCACCACGAAATGCTGAAAGCCCGGATTGTACGGGATTCGTCGGGCGACTATTCAGTGGTTATTCGGGAGCGCATAGATGGAGCGATACTTGAGCAAGTAGATCTCTCCGCTGTCGACGATAATGCGCTCTCTGCATGCATTGAGGAGCGTGCAAACGAATGTCATCAACAGTTTTCACTCAGTGACACGCTGCTCTTTAAGTGTGTGCATTTTAACTGTGGACCCACTCGAGCGGACCGACTGTTGTTGCTGGTGCATCACTTCGTGGCCGATGGCTTGTCCTGGACTATCGTCCTGAGCGATTTTCAAAGCATATTGAGCGCTGTCTCGGGTGGAAATCAGATAGCGTTGCCTGAAGCGACAACAGGGTACCAGGAGTGGGCGAGGGTGCAGGACCTGCGTGCCAATATTGAGTCTGCACCCCACTACCTTCACAGGTGGAGTGAACTGCCATGGGGCACGGTGGGCGTGATTCCCGATCTGTCACAAGGGGAGAACACCAACGATTCGGCTGCACATATAAGCAGAGATCTCGACCCGGCCGTAAGTCAGCGCATTCTAAAGGCGAGTGGATTCGGCGCGACAAGCGAGTTACTGATTGTGGCGCTTGCCAAAGCGATCTCCGGATGGGCTCGGTGCTCAACCGGCGACGGCGTATTGATGGATGTGTTAGGTAACGGGCGTGCGCTTGACCGGGACTATGACGTCACTCGAACCGTCGGTTTCTTCAATTCGTACTCTCCGGTGCTAATTAATCCAGATGTACCTCTCACTCGTTCTGCACTAAAAGACCTGTGCTTTGATGTGAGACAAATGGTAGATCGCGAGAATGAATATGATCGAACAAAGTACTTAAGCAGAGATACGCAGGTACGGGACTTTATGCGGCAACTACCCGTGGCGCGGGTGCTGTTCAACTATATCGGCAATTTGAAAAACAGCAATGACGATTTGTTGGATGAACGTTACTTTAAGGTCGCGCATGAATCCGCAGGTACACTGCATGACAGTAGTGCCAGGCGCGACCACCAGCTCGCATTCAGAGTAGAACTTGTCGATGATCGGCTGAACATCACGCTTGTTTACAGTGAAAACATGAATGATCGCACCGGCGTGGAACAACTTATCAGCATGTACTGTGATCAGCTTTTGGAAATTAGCAACATTTAAAGGTAACTGAAAATGCTATGTAATATTGAGATTGGAGCAAATGACACACCGGACGACCTGGCAAAGCGTTTTCTGGATGTGTGGGATAATTACAAAGTCTTCCACATCACGGGGTTGAAACTTGAGGACAGCGACGCGCTGCGGGAATTCTACGATGCCTTCATGGAAAAGTCGGGCATACCGGGGGATGTCGGTGAGGATGCGATCAGTGCAGCAGACAGAGACTCGGGAGCCCAGCGAACCGGGCAGCGGTGGACGGAAATAAGATATGACCCGAGCATTGAGGATGCTTATCGTCACTCCGCCAATCCACAACCATTGCACACGGATGGCTCCTACGATCCTGAATTCCCGGAAGCGGCAATTATCTATTGCCAGTCGTCTGCATCGAACGGTGGTGAGACTATTTTCATCGACTACGATGACCTCGTGAGCTCGATGAAAACCGAGGCGAAGGAGCTTCTGGAGAAATTACAGACGATCGACATGCCTCATAGTCGCTCAGGATACAGCAAAAATTCAAAGCTCATTGACTCGGACAACGAAGGTGGCCTCATCTCGTGGAACTACTACTGCGTCGATAAAAACGCGACCAGCGAAGTTCAGGCGTTGAGAGAAGAGTTCCACAACTATCTGCAGAGCAGTCAGAACATTCGCAAAGCGGTCGTGCCAGTGCCTCTGACCATCGGCGAGGGTGTGATTTGGAAGGATCACAGGGTGTTACATGGACGAAACGGTTTTGATCCAGCCTTCCCGTCTGAGCGATTTCTGTGGAAATCCGCATTTGCACCGCACAATGGCGGATTGGCGAGCTAAAGGCATTGCCATAG
>CAZOXM010000135.1:6357-10389 GCA_964583825.1 uncultured Granulosicoccaceae bacterium | reverse complement strand
AAGTATGAGCGGCGATAACCTCAGTCAGCGCTGCGGCATCACTAACGACTATGGTCCGTTGAAAGATGTGCTGCTGGGTGTACCCGAATACTATCAGTGGGTGGAGGCCGGTCCGCTCATCGCACGTACGCTAAATAACGCCCATAAAACCGGTGTGAAGTTCGATTTGCAAACTGCGATGGCACAGCATGCGGAGATGGTGTCGATCTACGAATCGAATGGTGTGAATTGTCACTACCTCGATGCTGATCCGGTGCTGCATCGCAACTTTTTTGCCCGAGACAGCTCTGCCATGACGCCCTGGGGGGCGTTGATCTGTCACATGCAGTTAAAAGTCCGGCGTGCTGACTATGTCAGTGCAATCCGTTTTTATCAGTCCCGTGATATTCCCATCTGGCAGTATGCCACGGCCGGTCATTTCGAAGGGGGTGACTTTGTTATTGTGGAACCGGGCAGGGTGTTGATTGGTTACTGCGGGGAACGATCCGAACAGGCCGGGTCGGAACAGGTGGCGGAATTCGTTCGTGCAGAGGGATGGGAGGCCGTCACTGCACCGATCAGTCGCGAGTTTGTACACATGGATGGTCTGGTCGTGCCGCTGGCACCGAAGCTACTGGTGGCTTGTGTGGATGCACTTGAACCGTGGGTGGTGCAGCAGTTGCGTGACTGGCAGTTTGACTTTGTTGATGTACCTTACCGCGAAGCGAAAAATCTTGGCGTCAATCTGGTTGCACTGGGCAATGACAAGGTGCTGTCGATGAAAGGGGCGACCCGGCTTAACGAAAAGATGCGTGCGCTGGGCTTTGAAGTGTACGAACCGGATATGTCCATGTTCACACTGGGAGGCGGTGGTGTGCACTGTTTGTGTCAGGCGCTTTGTCGCGAGGAAGTCAGTTGATCAGTGCTGTGTAACCGCGCTTTGGACCTTGTGCAGTTCGGCATGGGTAATCGCACCGAGCAGGTTGTCCAGTTCTACATCGGTGCGGGCAATAGCGGCCAGGTAACGGTCCGGTCTTAGCAACAGGCCGACCGCATTGTGCTGTTGCAGCAAGTGAGTTAACTCCGGTTGGCCCGCTGCATTGAAAACCGGCACAGGCAGTGACAGATCCGCGCGCGTTGTGATCAGGGCAAACCGGTAACCGGCTGCTACATCGAGCGATTGTCCGCCATGCAAAAGCGGTTGTGAGCACAGTTTACCGTTGTCAGTTTGTGGTGTTAAAGCCAGCCAGTCAGACAATATCGCACCGATAGCAGGTGTGGGTGTTGCCATCACCGCGTTGTTGTCACCGGTGCGCAGGGCATCGGCCGTGTGCGGATCGACTGAATTGATCAGTCGGCCCAGGTTGACGGCGGTTTCAATAAAGCGGCGCACGTGTGGGTCCCGTTCAGCCTGATAGGTATCCAGTAAATCGACTCGCTGTGGCTGCCGGCAGGCAATGGCGAGCTTCCATGCCAGGTTGGCGGCATCCCGGATACCGGCACACATCCCCTGACCCATAAATGGCGGCGTCAGGTGAGCGGAATCACCGGCAATTAACAGGCGCTTGCACCGCCACTTCGCAGCCACGGATGAACGGAAGGTGTATACCGCGCGTCGTTCAATCGTGGCGATTGCAGGCGTGATCCAGGGTTTTAGCAATCGCCAGATTCGTTTCTCGTTTACCGCCTCCTGATCGGATAACCCTTCGCTTAATGCCATTTCCCATCGCCGTCGCCTGCCCGGGTTGCGACAGTAAGTCATAGGATGGTTGGGGTCGCAGTACTGAATGGTGTGATCACCGAGACGGGGGACTTCCTGATTAAGGATGACATCAACCACCAGCCAGCGCTCATGAAAGCCAAGATCATCCAGTGCTGTGTGCATTAGCTGGCGCACGGTCGAGTTGGCACCGTCGCAACCGACGAGGTACGCAGTGCTCGCTTCTACAGCTTCGCCCCGGTGGTCGTAACAGAAGACGACAAGGTCCTGTCTGTCTGTGGCCCCGGTCAGTGATGCACCGGTCAAGACGGTACAGTTTTCATAGTGACTCAGCGCATCACGCAGTAGCTTGTCGAGATCCGGCTGATGCAATCGATAGCTTGCATGCCAGCCCTGATCAGTGACTGCCTGAGGACGCGGCCAGTCGAGTATCACATTACCGTGTCCATCGACAAAGCGCATACCGGGGTTGATCCGCACTTTCTCAGACAATGCATCGGCAACCCCCACGGTTTGAAACACACGCATGGTTTCATCGTCGAAGTGCACCGCGCGAGGAAGCTTATAGAGTGCCGGCTCGCGTTCAAGCACCAGGAGTTTAAGGCCGCACAACGCCAGCAGATTGGCCAGCGTCGCACCGGTCGGACCGAGGCCGACGATCACGACGTCGTAGTGCGGTGTGTCGGACAAGGCTATTTGCGCCAGAGTTCGGTATAGAGCCACGGGCAGTCTGCCACCGGTGGCGTGCGCAACCCGCTGGCGGCGATGTTCAGCCGCATGTCTCTGAACGCGCTGCGTGCTTCCTCTGACAGGTGCAGTCGCTCATGACCCCAGAAGCTTGGACCACAGGTGGTTTCATGTGGCTGCCAGGTGTCCGGATCGATCAGTCTGCCACCCCATCCGCTTTCCACAAAGAAGCCGGAAGGCGTATTGGCATAGAAGCTCGTCATGTAATCGTTTGTGTGTCGCCCGAGGGTATAGGCAACTGTGTCGTCGTGCAGTTGTGCCAGGTCATACCCCTGACCGACATCGTCGAGGTTTAAATATTCGATCATAAAGTGATGAAAGCCACGGCCCCCGGAACCGACCAGTGCAAAGCTGTGATGTCGTTCGTTGAGGTGAAAAAAGTGCAGCGGCACCGGAGTGAGGCCGTAGTCACTGACAGAAAAATCGAGCAGATCACGATAGAACGGCACCAGTGCATTGATGTCACCTGTATGCAGTACCGCGTGTCCCATGCCGACGGGTCCGGTTTTAAATCCCGAGATCGGCCGCCCCGGTACGAATGGTTCGGTTGTTTTCTGCGGCTGGTGAAACAGCTCGACGCGGTTGCCCTCCGGATCGTTAAATACAATCAGGTCCGTCACACAGCGTTGATCTGCCAGTGCGGACGATCCGGTCTCAACGGCATATCCGGCGTTATCCAGTCGTGCTGCATAAGTGGTCAGATCTGCCTTGTCGTCCACTTCCCAGCCAATAAAGGCAAGCGCATCGCCCACTTCGTCGGTGACGACAAAACGCTGCTTGTGATCGTCCATGCGGAATGACAGGGTTCGCGCCCCGCGGTCGGTCAGTTGTAAGCCGAGTAGTTTCCGGGCGAAGCGGTTCCAGTCATCGGTGTTGTTCGATCTGACTCCCAGGTAACCGAGTGCGCAAATAGCCAATTGAACCACCTGTCAGTTGATGTCGGTCGTAAGCATATGCTCTGGAAAGATTATATACAGCGCGACGCGCCCCATCACCGCTAATCTGCCCGCGTCACAATGCTATGATGTGGACGGGAAAGGAAGGAAGCGTTAATGTGAAAGAGATTCAGAACGCGCAGGTCAGGGCAGTATTCGAACAGTATCCCGCGGCGGCGCAGAAAAAGATGCTGCACCTTCGGCAGCACATACTCGACTGTGCCGAGCAAATTGATCAGTCGGTTGAAGAAAGCCTGAAGTGGGGTGAGCCGAGCTATCGCTGTAAGTCGGGCAGCCCGGTGCGGCTCGGCGTTCGGGAGACACCTGCATTAACCCTGTGTCTGTTTTTTAATTGTCAAAGTACCCTGGTGGATACCTTTCGCGAACTGTACGGCAATGAACTGCGCTTTGAAGGCAACCGCGCCATTTTGTTACCGGCTCAAAAGAAAATACCGGCAGTGGCAATCACTGATTGCATCACGCTCGCGCTCGAATATCATCAGCGCAAACATTTACCCCTGCTTGGCGCCTGATGACAACACGCACACTAAGATTTGCAGCCCTCGGTCTGGATCACCGCCACATCTACGGGCAGGCCGAACACATGCTGGCAGTCGGTGCCGAGTTTGCCGGGTGGTGGACCCAGGGTTC
>CAZOXM010000135.1:0-6257 GCA_964583825.1 uncultured Granulosicoccaceae bacterium | reverse complement strand
GGGCTCGGTCCACACCGGATCAACCTTGCAACCCGACCTGAATGGTTTTTCCGGAAAGAGAAATACGGTGGCATTCTGTGTGACATAGCGTCGCACCAGATCGATCAGTTTCTGTACTTTACCGGCAGCACAGAAGCTGAAGTTTCTCTTGCGACTGCAGCCAACTATGCCAACCCCGATTATCCCGGGTTGCAGGATTTCGGGGAGATCGCTTTACGAAGCGAGCAGGGACATGGCTACATCCGGGTGGACTGGTATACGCCTGACGCCTTACCTAACTGGGGCGATGGCAGGCTGACTCTGCTGGGTACGGAAGGCTATATAGAGCTGCGCAAGTATACCGATGCACCCAGTGATACCACCGATACTCTGTTGCTGGTAAACCGGGACTGCTGCGAAAAGATTGATGCGTCCGATGCCCCACTTCCGTATTTTGAAAACCTGATGCACGACATTTATCAACGGACCGAAACCGCGATGCCACAGGCACACTGTTTTAAGGTGGCAGAGCTTGCGCTGGAGGCGCAGGCCATGGCGGACTCGGTGTCGTGACGATGACCACCGGCGTTGCGATCATCGGTGCCGGCATCGGTGCTGAACATCTGGAGGCCTACCTTGCACTGCCCGGGCGCTTTCATGTCGCCACGATTTGTGATCTCGATAAAGACAGAGCGGCAGCAATTGCCACCCCGCACGGGATCGCAACCGACACCAGCCTTGAGCGTGTGCTGCAGGATCCTGCGGTCGATCTGGTCGATATTTGTCTGCCGCCTAATCTGCATTTTGCAACAGCGCAGCGTGCGATAAGTGCAGGCAAGCACGTGGTGTGTGAAAAACCACTGGTCAGTTCGGTGGCAGAAGCCGATGCACTTTGTGCGACAGTTGAAGCGAGTGACCGTCAGTTGTTTCCCGTTTTTCAGTATCGATATGGTCCGTCTGCTGCACAGCTACAGGCACTCATCGATGCAGGTATGGCCGGCGAACCCTTTGCCGCCAGTATAGAGACTCACTGGAATCGCGGTGCCGACTATTACAGCGTCCCGTGGCGTGGTACGTATGCCGGAGAGCAGGGGGGTGCGGTGCTTTGTCATGCGATACACAATCACGATCTGCTGTGCCGCTTTTTCGGTCCGGTGAAAAGCGTGTCTGCCATGACGGCGACCCGGGTGAACCCGATAGAAACGGAAGACTGTGCAAGTATAGGATTCCAGATGCACAACGGTGCGCTTGCCAGCAGTTCAATCACACTGGGTGCGGCGAGTGATACCACCCGCCTGCGTTTTTGTTTTGAACATCTGACCGTGGAGAGCGGGACCGCACCTTATGCTCCTGCGACGGATACATGGGTATTCACTGCGCGGGATAAAAACAGACAGTCGCAGGTTGATCAGCTGGTGCAACAGTCAACCTCTGCGCACAGCGGCTATGTGGGCTACTTTAATGCGGTTGCCAATGCACTGCAGGGTGATGCAGAAGGTGCAGTCACCATAGCCGACGGCAGGCAATCGGTGGAACTGGTTGCGGCCATTTATCAGGCCGCCGCCGAACAGCGCACGGTGTCGCTGCCGCTTGATAAGCAAGGCGACTTTTATCACAGCCTGCATCCCGGGGAGAGTACTGACAATGACCGCTGAACGAACCGGTGTGGGCGTGATCGGTACCGGTATGGCATCGCTGCCGCATGGCAAAAGTCTGGCGGCGCTTAAAGACTGTATCGAGGTGTGTGGTGTCTACAGTCCAAACAGGGAACGACGTGAGCGTTTTGCCGATACCTTCGGGTTTCCAGCGGTTTCCTCTGTAGATGACATCATCAATAACCCGCGCATCAGCACGGT
Organism: uncultured Granulosicoccaceae bacterium; assembly: GCA_964583825.1. GTDB lineage: Bacteria > Pseudomonadota > Gammaproteobacteria > Granulosicoccales > Granulosicoccaceae. The sequence continues at coordinate 4,422 of CAZOXM010000135.1, read as the reverse complement.
GCTGTTGCTTACCCCGCCCAATGCACGGGAAGCCCTGGTGGCGCAACTGGCCGGTGCCGGTAAACATATCCTGATGGAAAAACCGGTGGAGCGTTCCCTGAAAACGGCCAGTGGCATTGTTGAGACCTGCGAGTCTGCGGGTGTGGCGCTCGGTATCGTGTTTCAACACCGCTTTCGCGATGCCTCGCTGGCACTGGCCAGCCATCTTGAATCACTCGGTAACATCGCGACGGTGGAAGTCAGCGTGCCGTGGTGGCGGGAGCAGTCTTATTATGACGAACCGGGTCGCGGCACTCTGGAGCGTGATGGTGGCGGTGTACTGATCAGTCAGGCCGTCCACACACTCGATCTGATGTTGAAGTTCACCGGTCCGGTGCAGTCGGTGGTTGCGATGACTTCGACCAGCGGCTTTCATCAAATGGAGTGCGAGGACTTTGTCTCTGCGGGTATGAAGTTCAAAAGCGGGGCGGTAGGTACACTCTATGCGACCACGGCGAGCTATCCCGGTGGATCGGAAAGTATTGTTTTGCACGGTGATCAGGGCAGCGCAACACTGGCCGGAGGAGAATTGCAGATTGATTACCGCGACGGTAATCAACTCAGGGTTGGTGAAAGTGCGACCAGTGGTGGCGGTGCAGACCCGATGGACTTCCCGTTCGACTGGCACAAGCGATTGATTGAGCGCTTTCTGCTGGAAGCGGCCGATGGCCGCCTGAGTGATACATTCCCGACCGGTCGCTCGTCACTGGCGGTGCACGAGTTAATTGAGGCGCTGATTTTATCGGGTACAGAACAACGCTGGGTGAAGCTCGGGGGTACTTCTGTGTGAACGACCTCCACGCTCGGCAGCTTCCAATCATGTCGGGCAGCTGAATCAGTCCCTCGTCGTCACGCAGTTTTGGGTAACAGATTTTCGCCGGCAAGGTATCTGACAAGCACCTGTTCAAGTTCAACGGGATCAATCGGCTTGGTGATGTAGTCGTCCATGCCGGCATCCAGACATTTCTCACGGTCGCCGGTCAGTGCGTTTGCGGTCAGTGCGACAATTGGTACTGCAGATACCGATGCGTTCAGTCGTCTGATTGCGCTGGCTGCATCGAAACCATCCATAACCGGCATTTGGCAGTCCATGAATACCAGGTCTATACCGCCTTCTGTTACGCGACTTACTGCGATGCTGCCGTCTTCAGCCGTTTCTACAGTAAAGCCCATCTGCTCAAGTAGCTCTGTGGCTACCATCTGATTAATCGGGTTATCCTCGACCAGTAAAATGACAAAGTCCTGCGGGTTTTCAATGACGGCCGGTGGCCTGTTTTCATCGTCATTGCTGCTATGTGTTGGCAGCTGGTTGATTGGTTGGTTGAAGAGTTCAGCGATCGAGTCAAACAGTCTGCCACTGCGAATCGGCTTTCTCAGATGAATATCCGGTGCACTGGCCTGCGAGTCACCGAAGCTCTCGATCTGATCGACCGATGAAAGCAGGATTGTTTTTACCGGGGTGGCGTTCGCGAACCGTTTGTGGATAGCGGTGATTAACTCGACTCCGTGAATAGATGGCATCTGATAGTCGGTCAGCAATAGTTCTACCGGTTTTCCGGCGGTGTGCGCCTGTTCAATTTTCACCAGTGCCTCGGTGCCATTATCCGCTACAGACAGATCGGCGCCGGTGGGTGCCAGCAGATCCAGCAGGTACTTGCGGTTGACGTCGTGGTCATCAACTATCAGCACCTTTCTGTCGTTTAGCAGCCTGGTCATGTGCTCCAATTGGTCGGGGAGTTCGCCAGACTCGTCCACCACCGTCAAAGAGAGTTGCGCGGTAAAAGTGGTGCCGACGTCGGGCTCGCTTTGCACGGTAATGTCACCGTCCATCAGTTGCAGTAACTGTCTTGCGATAGCGAGGCCGAGGCCGGTACCGCCGTACTTGCGCGTGGTGGATGCATCTGCCTGACTGAAAGAGCGGAACAGTTTGCTCATCGCAGCCTCGCTCATGCCGCATCCCGTATCAGTAATAGCGATGGTTACCGCAGCGGTGCCATCATCTGCCACGGTGCTGGCGGCACGCAGCTCTATAAGTCCCTCTTCGGTAAATTTCACCGCATTGCCAAGCAGGTTGACCAGTACCTGACGAATGCGTTCCGGGTCACCGTTTACAAATTGAGGCAGATCCGGTGGTATGTAACCGGCGAGCTCCAGTGATTTTCGCGAGGTGATACCGGCAAACATATCAATGGTGTCGTGCAGCAATTGCGGCAAATTGAAGGTTACCCGGTCGATCTCAAGCTTGCCGGCCTCGATTTTTGAAAAGTCGAGGATGTCGTTGATAACGGTCAGGAGCGACTCGGCTGACTTGTGTGCCGTGTTGACGTAATCTTCCTGACGATTATTAAGATCAGTGCGATGCAACAACTCCAGCATACCGATCACGCCGTTCAGCGGTGTGCGGATTTCGTGGCTCATGTTGGCGAGAAACTGACTCTTGGCCTGACTGGCCTGATGAGCGGCGTCCCGTTCAGTCTTCAGTAATTCATTTTCTTTCTGCTGCCAGCTGTCGTGTGTTGAAAGCAGGTAGCACGCATCGGCTGGGTTGTCGGAGACGATGGTGTGGATCGACCAGTTGCTATAGCCAACCGTGCGATCGCACGTTCTTTCGTACACCATCTCCATCTCTTCAATTTGTCCTCGCTCCTCCAGCAGTTCGCGGAAGTGGCGATAACTGTCGCGCTCTTCGAAATGCATGTTTTCGAGAAACTTGCCGCCTTCACTGATCAGTTTTTCGGTGGAAGCAAACCCAAGTATACGCGCGGCACTCGGGTTCGCCTGGGAGATGGATCCGTCCTGTGCCAACAGTAAAATGCCGGTGCGTGCGTTGTCGAAGATCAGTTGGATGCTGGATGCCTCGCGCAACTTGCGATTGGTTTCTTCGCGCTGTTCAATTTCGCTCTGTACCCGATCCAGCACCTGATTGTAGTGACCGGCAATGGCGCCTACTTCGGTATGGGGCTCGACGGCTACCCGATCGACTGACAGACCCGAACTCGCGATCGCATTCATATTCGACATCAGTTCGATCAGATCGGTCGACTCATTGTGTTCCGATATGTTCAGTCCCACCGTTTCGTTCGCTGCACTGACGCGCAGTGGTAGGACTTTATCGAGGAGCCCCAACAATACATACGTCAGCCCGAAAGACCACATGACGACTGACATAACACCGATCAGTTGGGTTTGTAACTGATCCAGACGCCCACCGTTCTGGTTTATCGTTTCAATGTCGCCGAACAATGCAACTAGCAACGCACCGGCCACACCGGCAACGCCGTGTACCGGAAAGGCACCAATCGGATCATCTATTTTGCACCGCTCCAGGGCGACGCCTGCCAGATTGGCTGCAATCGCACAAAGACAACCGACAATGATCGCGTCCAGTGTTGAATACAACTGTGGCGCAGGAGTGACACCGACCAGACCCGCCAGTGTGCCGTTGATGCATGCGTGTATGGAAGGTTGTCTGGTTCTGATCACCTGCCATGTCATGAGTGTCAGGCAGCCAGCCATCGCTGCCAGTACGGTATTGATCGCTATTTGCGGGATTTCTGCACTGTAGCCACCGGCACTGCCGGTGTTAAAGCCGAACCAGCCGAAGCACAGAATCAGCAGGCCAACGGCAGATAGCGGAAGGTTACCCCCGCGGATCGGTTCGGATTGTGTAAACCGGCCAAGTCGCGGGCCAACGATGATTGCCGCAGCCAGTGCTGCGAAACCGCCCACGGTGTGAACAGCAGTACCGCCGGCGAAATCGATAAAATTCATTTGGGCGAGCCAGCCGGGGTCACCATTACCGTACATACCACCCCAGATCCAGTGCCCGACCAGCGGATAAATGAGCCCGGCTATCAGCACACTGATAAACAGGTAGGCGATAAAGCCGGTGCGTTCGGCGAGTGCGCCGCCAACAATCGTCGTGGCGGTGGCGCAGAACATCAGCTGGAATAAAAACCACGCACCATCAGCCTGGCTGTGCTGGTAAAAAAAGTGCGACGTGCCAAACCACCCGTTGGCCGTCAGGCCGAACATCAAACCATAGCCCACCATCCAGAATGTGATCCCGGAAACGCAGAAGTCCGCCAGGTTCTTAAAGGCGATGTTGGTGCTGTTCTTCGCGCGGACCAGTCCTGTTTCGAGCAGGCAGAAGCCTGCCTGCATTAGCATAACGAGAAACGCGCTGAAGAGCAGCCACGTTGAGTCGAGCTCGGTACTTGGCATGGCTGTTCCGGATGACGATTAAAAATGTAACGGCCGGAAAAAGGTCCGCCCTAACGCGGAATGTGCAGCGGTTCTCGAAATTGTGATTTCAATCGAGCCGCATGGGCTAGTGTACTGGAACAAACAGTGTAGTCACATGAGTCGACTGACTAAAGTGCT
>CAZOXM010000134.1:0-10607 GCA_964583825.1 uncultured Granulosicoccaceae bacterium | reverse complement strand
CACTGACGACTGTAGCTGTGAAAAGTTTGTCACCCTATTTATCAAGCGGTCCACTGGCGGCAGTCGACAGTCACTGGTGAAATTGACTAATGAAATTGACTGATAATCGGGAACTCAATGCCGGCTGAAAAGCCGGCTTTGAGAGGGTCGCGGTGTGGACTGCCCGCGCATGAATGATAAGTTAGCGTTTCTTTTTCGCGCTGGGTTTGCTCGTCGGCGCAGTGTGTGAAATTGACTTTGCCTTATCCAGGCGCGGGTGGTTGGATTTAAAGTGCTCGTGGAGGTTTTTCTCTTTATCCATCGCAACGATTGTCTCAAATATCACATGTGTTGCTGCCAGTACGTCGCCGGTATGTGCACTTTCTGAAATCGTGTGCATGTTGCGAATAGGGAAACCAATAGAAGTAGCAGCGGTGTCTACGCTGGCAAGCACACCTGCCATGCCGTCGGTGCCGGTATCGTTGCCGCAGACATCCATTTGCAATGGGATATCGTTTTTAAGTGCTGCAGTTTGAATGCGTGCATTCAACTGCTCGCTGACAATAGCGCCCGCAGACAGGGTAAAGCCTTTACCCATTTCGAGCGGTTCCATATTGCGATCACCAATGTTAGGTGCTGCAGCGTAATCGTGATTAACGTCTACTGCAATGATGGCATCGGGTGCAAGTTCACCGGCCATGACACGACTGCCGAAGCGGCCGATTTCCTCGTGTGACGCGAACGCATACATGGTGCGAACGTTTTTACAGGCGGGTGCTTTCGCCATCAGTCTGGCGAGCTCTGCGGTTACAAAACAACCCAGCCCGTTGTCTAGATAAGCACCGTAAAACGTATTCGGGCTGAAGCCGTGTTTGATGGGGCGGTTTAGCAGCAGGGTATTGCCTGCCCGAATCCCCAGTGCTTCGATTTGGGCCTGCTTGTCTTCACCGTGGATTTGCAGCTCAAGGTAGATTTGCTTTGGTGAAATCCCTTTGTCGCCGGTACGATGCGCCATCTCGGAAAAGTGTATCGCGCCGAGTGCTTCGACGGTTCCCCCTTCGATGGTACGGTAGGTGCCGGGTTTTTGCGGGTCCTCACTGTACAGGGTTACCTCGTGACCGATAACCGTGCAGGGTAAAAATGCGTCCGTGTTAATCCAGATTTTTCCGTCGCTGCCAATCTTGCGGACCTGCATACGAATTTTATCTGCATGACCGATCACCATGACAGTGAACATATCGTCCTTACCCGGGTGTGTATCCCACACCACGCCCGCGTTACCGATGAAACTGTGCATTTTCCACTTTTTAGGCGCAAATTTGTCAAAAGCGGGTTTTAATACACCGTGCGTCATGGCGCTTTCAAGGCCGACCGGGCTGGGTGCAGCCAATATGTCGCGCATGAAATTAAACTGGCTGGCAGGCATTGGAGATGCCCAGGGCTTGTTCTGGCTCATTTAAGGGGCTCTGTGTTGTAACGTACTTTGATTATGACTTGTTTAGTGGTGGACTCATAACATATGTGCTGGCACTCAGGCTGGCAATGGTCCGGTCATTCCTGCGGAGCCTGTGAATGATACGTGAGTTATAAACGATGTGCCTCACACCTCGGGCGGGTTCGGTTCATCCGTTTGATTTGGCAGTGGGTGGCCGGTCAACTTGTACAGAGCAAGCAACTGTTGCTGCAGGGTTGCCACTTGCTGTTGCAGCGTCTCGATTTCACTGTGGTTCTGCGATGTTGCAGGCTCGCTCCGGGTTGTGGCGGCCATCGGGAGTGCTACCTCTCCGCACAGACAATGCCCGTAGCGATCGTCGCGCTGGCCGGTTTGACGGGGGATTAACACCACCATTGGCGAGTCACCCTGGGTCAGGCGTTCAAGGCTCACCATCAGGTCTGATCGATCGGTAAAGTCGTACAGTCGTTGTGTTCGGGTTTGTAGTTCGCCAATTGTTTGCGGGCCGCGCAGCATCATGACGCTCAGCAATGCCTGTTGCTTGCGGCTGAGGCTGTGACTATGGGTAAATCGTTGCTCGTATTTCTCGCTACGAGCTCCCATTTCGTAGCGTACAAAACGCTTTTCCTCAAGCTCACGCAGGGTTCTGACAATCTCCCCCTGTTGGTAGTTAGTCACAGGCTCGCGGTTGGATTTCTGGTTCGCGGCACTCATCAGACTGTTGACGGTTAACGGATAGTTGTCGGGTGTTGCCAGTTGCTTTTCCATGAGCGCACCCAACAGGCGACACTCGATTGGTGAGAGCAGCGCCGCTGTCGCGTTGTCGTTACCCGGCGGGTTGTTTGATTCAGAATCAATTGATTCGGGGTTGTCGCTATCGTCAGACATGCCAGTCTCCGCAAAGATAACCCGGGAGTATAGTCGTTCACACCGTGGTCGCAGGAGGATGAACTACCTGAGACCACCCCGGTATTGCCGCAGTAGCAAAAAAACTTGCCGGTGTTTTCAGGATGCTTCAGTCAGGCGAGCGCGCAGGCGCTCCACTCGCTGCCGATTGGCATTGAGGTCGCTATGACCGACGCGGGACGCCGAGTACACATCGGTATGCTGCGGTGTTTTCAATAGGATCAGATCGTCGACAAAGCCGAATACACGGCTTTTGTAGCGCGCGGTCAGCAGGTTGCCATTCACGGAAATATCGGTGCCGCCATCTTGTTCGACAATAGTTTTCAGTGCCTCCATGCTCAGTGCTGTCGCCGGCAGCGGATCAATGTGGTGGGTTGGGTCTGTCGCTGCTGCAGTACTTGAGACACAATTCGGTTTGTCCGGACAGGCGGGTAGCGGGCCATTGGCGCTAATGACGGGGGGTGTCTGGCTGGCGGAGACTCGGCCCTGGTAGAACAGGAACGCGCACCCTGCGGCGGCCAGTAAAACGATCACAAGAATGAAAATTTTGAACATGTACAGTGCAGAGCGTGGTGGCTCGCCTCGTTGAATTGATCTGGAAACGATGACGCGACCGCGTACAGTCATGTCGCCTGCCTAACCTGCATTATTCACAATGCGACTGAGAAAGTTTAAGCAAATGTCTATTTCCATAGGTCTACAACGCCTTTAGGAACCATTCTATTTTTCGCAGTGTGTCTATTCACCATCAGTCGAAAATATGGCTTCACATCTCGCCTGATCAAGCTCGGCGCGTGGCGGGCCACGCTTCTCGCTCGATCAAGCGACCTGTTTTGCCCCCGTAGGTTTATCAATTTGGCCGCTGAATGTCGAATCATCATGAATAATGCAGGCTAAGAGGGTGTTGAAAATCGTTATGAGCGACGGTCTGGGCAGGCAATTTCTCCGAAAAGCGCAGTCGATGGGTTACCAATGAGCATTTTGAGGGGGAATTTAACGCCCTCGGACCTGGCGCAAGAGTTTTTCAACACCCTGCTAATCGCGCCATTGTATCGGGCGCATTGCATTATCGCCAGACAGGCCGGTCGACATCCCATGGCAAATAATGCACGCTTGGCCTCCGTATGACACGAGTAGACAACGTGGGTGACTTGCCACCGGAACACCATCACCATGCGCCGCTTTCCGATATCGAAGATCGCGTCAGGAAACTTGAAGCACTGCTGATAGAAAAGAAGCTGGTGGACCCGGCGGCGCTGGATAAACTGGTGGACACCTACGAACACCGCGTGGGTCCAAAGAACGGTGCACAGGTGGTCGCGCGAGCGTGGACGGACGAGGCTTTCAAGGCGGCATTGCTGCAGGATGCCACCAGCGCGATCGCCTCACTGGGTTTTACCGGTCGCCAGGGCGAGCACATGGTATGTGTCGAAAATACGCCGCTGGTGCACAACATGGTCGTTTGTACGTTGTGTTCCTGCTACCCGTGGCCGGTGCTCGGCTTGCCTCCTGTCTGGTACAAATCCTCCAGTTACCGCGCAAGAGCGGTGTCAGAGCCAGAACAGGTGCTGCAGGAGTTCGGGGTGACTCTGCCAGGAGAAGTCGAGATCAGGGTGTGGGATTCCACCGCGGAAATTCGCTACCTGGTGTTGCCGATGCGGCCGGAAAACACCGCGCACCTGGATGAGGACGCACTGGCCAGTCTGGTGACCAGAGACTCCATGATCGGGGTGGGTACCCTGTGAATGGTGCACACGATCTTGGCGGCAAGCACGGGTTTGGTGCTATTGACCGTTCACAGCAAGCCAACTTCGAACACGAGTGGGAAGAAAAAGTATTTGGACTGACGCTCGCCTGCGGGATGCTCGGCCAATGGAATCTTGATCAGTCGCGCTTTGCGCGTGAGCGCGTTGATCCGGCCGATTATCTGGCGGCAAGTTATTACGAGCACTGGCTGCACGGGCTCGAAACGCTTTTGCTGGAGCAGGGCCTGATCAGTCATGCCGAACTGACCAGTGGCCGCGCCACCACTGCCGCAGCCAACACTCTGACAGCAGTCACGCCCGCGCGGGTTGAACACATTGTCAGCACGGGTGGCCCGACGCTGATGGAAGATGCCACCCCTGCTCAATTCGAGCCAGGCGACAGGGTAGTTGTTAAACCCGACAACTGCGCCTCGCACACGCGGGTACCTGGGTATCTGAAAGGCAGTGTCGGACAGATTGTCCTGCATCACGGCTCCCATGTCTTTGCAGATGAGCATGCAGCGACGGGTAACAGAGTGCCGGCACACCTGTACGGCATTCGGTTTGACGCACGCGAACTTTGGGGCGCCGGTGCAACGCGGCAGGGAACGGTGACTGCTGACCTGTTTGAACCCTATCTGATCAGCCTCGAAGAGTATTTGGCTTCGCGACAGGCGGCGTTGGCCGCTCCCGTTGCTGGCGATGAATAATCCCCCGCATCCCGCGATGCCCCTGCAGAACGATGAGCCTGTTTTCAGCGCGCCCTGGCAGGCGCGAACCTTTGCACTGGCGCTGCAGTGCCATGAAAACGGACTGTTCAGCTGGACAGAATGGGCAGATGAATTGTCCATACAAATCGCAAAGCACGAACAGGATTCAGCAGTGGTGACCAGTGACGACTATTACACGGCGTGGCAAGCCGCACTGGAGGCGCTGGTCGCTCGCAGCCGATAATCAAGGCTGCAGGGGCTGGCAGGGTGTGTCATCTGTGATGCTGCATCAACCACTCAACCTGTCGCACCCTGGTTGTAAACTTCCAATTTTCTGCCGTTAATCCCATCAGTACGCAGGCGTGTCAGGAGACACGCCGATTCATCCCAATTAGAGAGTGACGATGGAAAGGACGGTTCGAAAATTTTCCGCCCTGCTGTGCGGTATGGCAACGCTGGGCGCATGTGGCGGCGAAGAAATGTCGCGCCCGTTTAGTGCCATTCCAACTGACATGATCGAGCAGCAGCTGGATATTGAGCGCGTTCAGGCCATTCAGCTCGACCCTGGAACAGACCCGATAACCGAGGGTGACTGGGCCCGATTTACGCCGGATACCACCTGGAACTGGCAGCTCAGCGGCAGCACGCCAGCCGTCAATCTGGAATATGAAGCCGATGTCTACGTCGTGGATATGTTTGCCCAGCTGAGCTTCGACTCGATTACACCGCTTAAAGATATAGGGCGCAAGGTGATCTGTTATTTCTCGGCTGGCACCTACGAGCCGTGGCGTCCTGATGCCGAACTCTTCAGTGCGCTCCAGCTGGGTAATCCGCATCAGTACTATCCGCAGGAGCGGTGGCTCGATATCAACGATCCGCTGGTATCGAAGTTAATGGCCAACCGTATGGACATGGCGGTTAAGCTCGGCTGTGATGGTGTCGAGCTCGACAACGTCGACGGCTGGATTCCCAGTGCGCAGTCGGGTTTTACCTTCACCCTGGACGATCAAAAGCAGTTTGTAAAAGTACTGGCGAACGAAGCGCACGAGCGCAATCTCACCGTTGCGCTGAAAAACAATGTCGAGTTGATTGAGGAACTTGCAGACTACTTTGATCTGGTGATCAACGAGGAATGTTTTCAGTATCAGGAGTGTGAAGGTTACCGGCCCATGATTGAAAAGGGTAAGCCGGTGTTCAATGCGGAATACAAGGTATTTGACGATCAGGGTAATGAATTACTGCCTGTGGTTGATTATCCGGCCGAGCGCGAAGCGATTTGTCAGATGTCGCTTGCGTATGGATTTCAGACTCTCTTTCTGCCGATAGAACTGGATGGTTCTTTCAGGCTCACTTGTCGTTGATCTCAGATTGAATATGCAAACAGTAACCCGACTCGGTGTTTCAATACGTACGATTGTTCTTGGCGGAACTCTGGTGCTCAGCGCTTGTTACGACACCCCGATACTCGACACGACGGTTAGCAGTGATACGGTAGCTGAACCTGACGCCGCGCTTCCGCTGACCTGGTGGCAACCCGCCGCAGCGGACAATCTTACCTGGCAATGGCAATTGCAGGGTGAAATCGACACCTCGTTCGATGTGGATGTATATAACCTCGATATCGATGCACCCATAGAAAAAATTCAGGAACTGAAGTCGAGGGATGTCCGACTTATTTGTTACTTCAGTGCGGGCACCGTCGAGGCGTGGCGCCCCGATGCAGGATTGTTTCCGGAGGCAATCATCGGTGAACAGTATGAAGATTTATCTGATGAACGCTGGATTGATTACGGCAATTTTGAATTGTTTGCCGATATCATGCGTGCCCGAATGGACACCTGCAAAGCGAAGGGATTTGATGCAATAGAAACCGACAACGTCGATGCGCACAACTATGAAAGTCGGGATGAAAATGGCAATGTGGTGAACATAGGCACGAACTTCATGATGTCTTTGGATGAAAGTATTGCGTACATCCGATGGCTGGCCGATGAGGCTCATGCGAGAGGCCTGAGCATTGGATTGAAAAACGCGGAGGAGATGGCGCCTGATGTAGTTGCAGATGTCGACTGGATGCTGACAGAGGACTGCTATGTCGATAACTGGTGTCAGGCGGCAAGTGTGTTTGTCGAGAACAACAAGCCGGTCTTTATGACTGAGTATGAAGACCTGTTGCCGGATTTTACTCCGGCATGCGAACTGGCAAAATCACTGGGGTACTTTGCCATCTGGCGTGATCCCGGTCTTGCAGATGGCACTTACCTGGCCTGTGAGTAGGCATCAGGCGGCGCTGGCGTATTGACGTATCTGCAGCTCGCGTCGCGCCTGCGCTTCCGCAGTGAATCTTGAAGTCGGGCGAATTAGCAGTCGCTCGATACCGATTTCATCGCCGGTGTCTTCACAAAAACCGTAGTCACCGGTGCGCACCCGATGCAGTGCCTTGTCAATGTCCCGAATCAGGGTGGCTTCGCGTTCTTTCATGTGAACCTGAATCCAGTACTGCTCTTCCTGGGTTGCACGATCCGACTCGTCCGCGGCGCGTTCCACGTCGAGAGACATCTCTGCTTCCTGCGGATCGGTAAGCGATTTCCGCATCTCGAGCAGTCTCTGACGAAAAAAGTCGAGCTGCTCATTGTTCATATAGTCCTCTTCAGACGCGCTGAGGATCTGTTCTTCCGTCAACATTTAAAAAACTACCTCCAAGAATAGTAGTAAATTCGATGACTTAACGATGGAAGCGAATGCTTTACTTCGAAAAGGTTCAAAATGTTTAGTGCGACTACCATCAAACTTTCTTAAGTGGATTTTGTGGTGCGGTGCCTTAGACAACCCATGTCTCAGAATCCGCCCGATTTGTGATCGAATCCACTAAGATTTTCGATCGGTCGCAAGGTAGCCTTGTCAGCATATATCGCGCCTAAGAACACGGACACGAAGCAGTTCGTAGTCATAAAATCAGAACCGCCGCACACTTGTGGCGGCTTAAGTTGAATAAGCAATCCCGTTGCCGGCGTGACCTATTCCAGCTGGTTCTGGCTTACCCGAATTATGTTGCGTAACAGTTGTTAGAACAGATGCTCTGGCGGGTGCGGGTTACAGATCGCCATATCTTGATTGCAGTATTGCAGTGGCCGTGAAGCCAGCGGTTTCAGTGCGCAGGATTCGGGGCCCGCAGGTGGCGAATTGAATGCCGACGTCCCGCGCCGCGGCCAGCTCACGATCGCTGAAGCCGCCTTCGGGGCCGACGAAGAGTGTGCACGTCTGATCCTTTACGGTGACGCTCGAAATGGATTGGTGACCGGTGGGGTGTAGCAGCAATCCGGCAGTACCCGCCCTTTGAAACCAGTCGGCGAGCCGCGCAGGTGTTTCAATGTCCGGTATTACACTTCTGCCGCACTGGGCGCTGGCGCTGACAGCGACTCCGCGCCAGTGATTCAGTTTTTTCTGTTGTCTGTCAGCGTCGATTTGCATGATTGACCGTTCGGCGACTACCGGGACAATCCGCCTGACACCGAGCTCTGTGGCTTTCTGAATGACGAGGTCCAGTTTGGACCCTTTGGCCAGTGCCTGGACCAGGGTTAAGTCGAGCTTCGATTCGCTCAGGTTTTCGGTGCAGGTTTCTACTTTGATTTGTGGCTTTGATCCGGCCGCTACAATCGACGACAGGTAGTTGTTGCCGTCGCCGTTAAACACCACCAGCTGATCACCGACATCGCGGCGCAAAACGTGAATCAGGTACTTTGCGGCGTCTTTGTCGAGGGCAAAGACTGTCCCGACCGCCAGGTCGGTATTCGCCATGTAAAGCCGCGTCGTTGTCACGACTTTTTAATGGCTTCTATACGCTTCAGCCATTGATCTTTTTCGTGTTCGGTCATCTTTGAGGGCAGCGCATTAGCCGGTGCTGCAGTCTGGGATTTTGACCGACTGTTAAGCCACTGTATTGCGTGGCGGATTAACCCGACCGGGTTATCAACAATGGCATCCTGCATAGCGCCTGATGCGAGTTTTGTCAGAAAAGTACCTTCGGATTTATCGCGAAAGTGCTCCAGAATGCCACTGTGGGTAATCGTCGGATGGTTTTCAACCAGCGAAATGACGTCAAGAAACAGAGCAGCGCCCTGCGATGCGACCGGGAACTCCATTTCTTCCGGGTCCAGTTCGAGTACCGCTGGCGGATTAGCCAGTATGGCAACCAGAGCCCGGTGCACCGGTGTTTGTGTGCCGGAGATGGTGCCGGCTTTCGGCCGGTCCGGTTTGGTGGAAGCAATGCTGATGCGAAAGCCGATCAGTTCACTGAGCTTCTTTATCACCAGATCGCGATAGGTGCCGTCGGGCATCTGTTCAATCATCGCTCTGGCCAGATCTTCGAGCCGTGCTTTATTCCCGGTACCGCTTTCCTCCGCACCCTTTTGCGCCTGCGCTGTGAGTGTCTCGAACATGACGTCCGATGCCTCTTTTGCCTGTTGCTGTACAAGCTGCTGAAAGTAGTCTTTACCGTGCTGATTGATCAGGCTGTCCGGGTCTTCTCCGGCTGGCAAAAACAGAAATCTGGCATCGCGACCGGATTTTAACGAGGGTAGTGCGGAATTCAATGCGCGCCACGCCGCCTTGCTGCCGGCGGCATCGCCATCAAAACAAAAGACAATTTCATCTGTCTCGCGGAATAACAGTGTGACCTGTTCGCTCGATGTGGCAGTGCCCAGCGTCGCGACGGCATTGTGAATGCCGTGTTGCGCAAGTGCAATAACGTCCATGTATCCTTCCACCACAATGATGCGCTCGGCGCGGTCGCGCTTGTGTTTTCTCAGTTCATATAAGCCGTAGAGTTCACGACCTTTTTGAAAAAGCGGCGTTTCCGGTGAGTTGAGATATTTCGGTTCCGAGTTGTCCATGACGCGTCCGCCGAATCCGATAACGCGCCCGCGGCGATCTCTGATTGGAAACATAATGCGGTTGCGGAACCGGTCGTGCGTTTTGCCTGAGTCGTTGCGGATTTGCATTCCGGCGGTGACCAGCATTGTCTCCGGGCTGCGGGTCGCCGGTGTCAGTGCCTGCCATTGATCGGGTGCGTAGCCCAACATAAATTCAAGTGCGGTTTCGCCGGTGATATTTCTGTTTTTCAAATAGTCCACCGCCGGTTGATGTGTGCGCAGCTGTGCGTGAAAAAACTGTGCGCATTCGTTCATCGCGTCAAACAGACCCTGCTGCGTCGGCGTTACCCGGGCAATGGCGTCGCGCGGCACTTCAAGCCCGACACTGTTGGCGAGATATTCCACGGCATCGACAAAATGCATGTGGTCGAAGTCCATCAGAAAACTGATCGCAGTGCCGCTGACCCCGCAGCCAAAACAGTGGTAGAACTGCTTGGTCTGGCTGACGTTAAACGAGGGAGTTTTTTCGTTGTGAAACGGGCAGCACGCCTTGTAGTTATTGCCCGCCTTTTTCAGCGGCACGTAGCGGTCGATGACTTCGACAATATCGACCCGCGTCAGGAGGTCGTCGATAAATGATTGTGGAATGCGGCCAGCCATGCGCCATTATCGCATGGCTGTGGATAAAAAAAGCGCGCTTTGGCGGCTTTGCGCCAACCCGTATCCGGACTGCGGTGCCGGCAGGGTGCGGTTTGCGCAATCAACCGTTGCCAGGAGTCTGCGCGGCAGAACCTCCGCTACTGCGAGTGCACGGGATTGCGCCTGAATAGGCCTTTATTTTCTCCGCGTATGAACAAAATGCTCCACCAAACTAAAAATAAACCTATTCAGACACAACCGGACACGCTCTCGCTACGCGGACTTCTACCGCGCAGCCTCCTAG
>CAZOXM010000133.1:0-10655 GCA_964583825.1 uncultured Granulosicoccaceae bacterium | reverse complement strand
TGACGCCTGTGGCTGTGAAAAGTTTGTCACCGAACTTTCCGCACGCCCCACTAGGAACACATAATCGAGAAGCAGTTCATTGTCACCAGTGAAACCGGTCACAAAAAACCGCCTTGATCAAACAACCAGTGTCGATTGTCGGTTAATTCAGAATCGGTTAAGTGATTCGTTGCTAACGTAAGCGGGTGCAATTGCACGTTCCACCCCCTGTTCAGCGAGGCCGGTTACCCCCTGTAGACCCGCCTCGCTGTTTTTTTTACTGACCGAATTTTTCACCATAGGTCGGTTCAACGATTGTCGTGTTCGGGTCATCAATTTTCGATTCAAAGGCTATTAGCCGCTTGTGAATCGACATCAGCTCGACAATGGTCGTCCACGAATTCACCAGAAACTGAAAAGAGTTCTCAACCCTGGAGAAAGCCTGATTAATTTGCTGGTAGATTCCAAAGGTAATTGCACCGGCGACAAAGGTCGGTCCGAGCGCGATCAGGGGGATGAAATTCGCACCCTGCAAATAGGCATAGCGAAAAATATTGAAGTACAAATAGTTGAAATATAGCCTGAAGTAGTTCTTGCGCACATTCCCGAACAGTTCCTGCACCGACGGCGGCGCTGCACGACTGGCGTTATCCTCTCCATATACCAGTTCTTTACGGTAAGCAGCTTCCACTTTCTGATTGTTGAATTCCAACCCGGGCAGTCGATAGCCGACCACCGCCAGCAGGACCGTGCCGAACGCTGCAGATAACAGAGCAATAAATACCAATGAACCGTTTACCGCACCGATCAGTGGCAGCTCGGTAACTTCCTTGGACAAGGTCCAAAGCAATGGCAGAAACGCAATAAGCGTCATTATCGAGTTTACAAACGAGGAACCCAGACCTTCAACAATACTGGCGAAACGCATTGTATCCTCCTGAACACGCTGTGCCGCCCCTTCGATATGACGCAGTTTGCCCCAGTGACTCATGTAATAGTTATTCATCGCTGTTCGCCACCGGAACACATAATGTGACGTAAAATAGGCAAACAGCACCAGAATCAGAATATTGGGAATCAGAATGTACAGCAGTGTCAGCAGCTTCCCGTAAAACTGAGCGCTGGTTATTTTACTGGTGCCCTGTTCGGACAATGCCAGCTGGATGAGATCGTAAAAATCACCGTACCAGTTATTGATATAGACCCCGAGTTGCACCTGAAAGTAGGTCACCAGCAAAATGATGGCGCTGCCGCAAACAGCCCACCAGTACCACCGGTTGCGTTCAATAAAAAACCACGCAACACAAAACAGCGCCGTGACAATGACTATGTACTGGTATAACCACACCTTGTCGGGGTTCAGGAAGGGTGGACGCACACCTTCTTCAGCCGGCAGCGGCTCGCGCATCAGACTGAACTGCTCCGCCATACCATCGAAAAGTCCGTACCACAATCCCAAACTGGCAAAAAACCAGAGAATCGCGGCCCACAGGAACTTTTTCGGCGAAGGAAAAAAGGATGCAAACATGTGCTGTTCTCGTTGTTATCAGGAGGACCGATTGCAGTCGGGCCGGTCCTTTACCAAAGGTGTTCCCGAATGCTCGATAAACCGCCAGCTCTTACGACCACCGAAACGCGTTGCAGTTGCAGAACCGCTCTACCAACTTAGGAAGCAGTATTCGACCATCTGTAGCACACCTAAGCAACCCGCCGCAGCTACAGAAATTTTCATGCCGCGACACCGGCACAGGGAGAAAACCGCGTAGATTATTCCATAGAGGATTGATTACTATAGAAAAATCTGTAGTGCATTTAAGTGACGAGAGGATCCGTCGATAACCTCCGTCAGAAATATAACAGTCAACCAGAGTTGGCATAGGGAGAATGTATGATTCAGGCACTTCAGCAGGCGGTCGATCCTGCCCGACAATACCGATTAATTACGCGCAGCGACTTTGACGGGCTGGTCTGCGCGGTATTGCTGAAGCACCTCAATATGCTTCACGATATTAAATTCGTTCACCCCAAAGACATGCAGGACGGAAAAGTCGAGATATCGGATAACGACATCACCACCAACCTGCCCTACGTTTCCGGGTGTCACCTCGCATTCGATCATCACCTGAGCGAGACGCTGCGCAACAACCCGAGCGACAACCACATCATAAACGCAGATGCACCTTCCGCCGCCCGCGTGGTTTACGACTACTTCGGCGGCGCAGAAACATTTCCCGTCTCCTGGGACGAGATGATGGACGCTGTCGATAAAGCGGATTCTGCGCAATACGTACGCAGTGAAATACTCGAACCCACCGACTGGACACTCCTGAATTACTTAATGGATGCCAGAACCGGACTGGGAAGATTTCGCGAATTCACTGTCTCAAACTACGAATTGATGATGCAGCTAATCGACCACTGTACCGAACTGCACATTCATGACATTCTGCGGCTGCCCAACGTGGTTGAGCGAATTGAACTGTACGAGAGCTATAAAAACAAAGCGCGCGAGCAAATTAAACGCTGCAGTACCGTGCATCAGAACCTGGTGGTACTCGATCTGCGTGAAGAAGAAACGATCTTTCCGACCAACCGTTTCATGATTTACGCGCTTTTCCCCGAGTGCAACATTTCAATTCATCAAATGTGGGGTCTGAAGAAACAAAACACTGTTCTGGCGATCGGTAAATCAATTCTGAAACGCGATTCCGGCACAAACGTCGGTGAACTGTGCCTGCGCTACGGCGGTGGTGGACATATGGCTGCCGGTACCTGTCAGGTCGATCATGACCGGGCCCCGCAAGTGCTGCAGGAAATCGTCGCACAAATCAACGAAGACGGGTAATTTACCGTCAGAAGCAGAACAAAAGCCCTCTCGTCGAGGGCTTTTTTTTGCCCGTGCCACTGTGTAAATCCGCTAAACTGTCCGATTTACCGTGAACGCACCAAGCGCATGAGCAAACAGTTAAAGAATCGTCGTGGTTTCACCACCCGCACCATTCACGCGGGCCAGGCACCCGATCCGTCCACCGGCGCGATCATGCCGCCAATCTATGCGACTTCAACCTATGTGCAATCCAGCCCGGGCGTGCATCAGGGCTACGAGTACAGCCGATCGCAAAACCCTACACGCATGGCCTATGAAAGGTGTATTGCCGACCTTGAAAGCGGCACTCGCGGCTTTGCGTTTGCCTCTGGTCTCGCCGCACTTGCCACACTGCTGGATCACTTCAAACCGGGCGACCACATCATCGCCATGGATGATCTCTATGGCGGATCCTATCGTCTTTTTGAAAATGTACGCCGCCGCTCGCAGGGGCTCGATTTTTCACTCGTGGATCTTTCAAACCTCGATCAGCTGTCCGCGGCGATCACCGATAAAACGCGCATGATCTGGGTAGAAACACCCACCAATCCACTACTGAAACTCTCCGACCTCGAACAGATCGCAGGCATCGCAAAAAAGCACGGCATTCTCTGTTGCTGCGACAATACCTTTGCCAGCCCCTATGTGCAGCGCCCCCTTGAATTCGGCTTCGACCTCGTCATGCACTCTGCCACCAAGTACCTGAACGGCCACAGCGATATGGTCGGCGGTGTGCTGGTGGTGGGAGACAACAGTGAACTCGAAGAGAGTCTTGCGTTTCTGCAAAACTCCGTCGGTGGCATCCAGGGGCCGTTTGACAGCTTTCTCGCACTGCGCGGTTTAAAAACACTGGCGCTGCGTATGCAGCGGCATTGTGAAAGCGCACTGGAAATAGCCGGTTTTCTGGAAGCACACAGCGCGGTTGAAAAAGTGTATTACCCCGGCCTGAAAAGCCACCCGCAGCACGAGTTGGCCGGGCGCCAGATGGATGGCCCCGGCGGTATGGTGACGGTGGTGCTGAAAGGTGGTTTGCAACCCGCTAAAAAGTTTCTCGAAAAAGTAGAGATTTTTGCGCTGGCTGAGAGTCTGGGTGGCGTTGAAAGCCTGATTGAACATCCCGGCATCATGACGCACGCATCAGTACCGGCAGAAAAGCGTGCTGAACTCGGCATCGATGACGGACTGGTGCGACTGTCCGTCGGGATTGAAGATCTGGACGATCTGATCGCCGATATTGACCAGGCGCTGACCTGACAGAAGCAATCGGCTACAACCCGACGTTATTCAATTCCAGCACGCGCTCAGCGCGGTAGCTCGAGCGAACCAGTGGACCGGAGACTACTTCCATAAAGCCGCGCTGCAAACCGAGCTCCCGATAACGGTTGAACTCATCGGGTGTTACATAACGCTGCACATCAAGATGATTGCGGGTCGGCCTGAGGTACTGTCCCATGGTCAGCACATCCACCGATGACTCTCGCAGAGAGTCCATGGTTGCAAGTATCTCGTCTTCGGTCTCTCCCAGACCGAGCATCAGACTGGTTTTGGTGATCACATCCGGCCGGTGGCGCTTGGCGTGTTGCAGCACCCTGATAGTCTGTTCATAGCCGGCTCTCGGATCGCGCACGGGGTGCGTTAATCGCTCAACTGTCTCCACGTTCTGCGCAAAGACTTCCAGTCCGGAATCGACAACCAGTTCAATCAGCTCAGGGCGCCCGTCAAAATCGGGGGTCAGTGCCTCCACTGCCGTTTGCGGTCGCAGTGACTTAATGGCTTGCACACAGGCGGCGTAGTGCGCCGCCCCACCGTCTTCGAGATCATCCCGATCGACAGAGGTAATCACCACATATTTCAGATCCATCAGCTCCACAGAACGCGCTGTATTGTGCGGCTCATGCGGATCCAGCCAGCCATTCGGGTTACCGGTATCGACCGAACAGAAACGACAGGCTCGGGTACAGACCGACCCCATCACCATGATGGTCGCTGTGCCGGCAGTCCAGCACTCACCAATGTTAGGGCACTTTGACTCTTCGCAGACAGTTGCCAGTCGATGTTCGCGAACGTTTTCACGAACCGCATTGAACTTGCCGCCACCGGGGATTTTCGCCCGCAGCCAGCCCGGCTTGCGGCTGGACTGATCCGGTTCAGCGGCGCGCGTTTTTACGCCATCTTTTATCGCGTTAAAACCTTGCGGCGTGGTGTACTTTGCACCCGAGCTGACCACCGGAATACCGGTAATTTTTTCGTTCAGCTTTTGCTTGGCAGGAATTTTATTTGTCATTGTCAGCCCATCGCCTTTGCGGTCAGCATACCACTGAGTACCGAGGTGAGTTGTGATCCGGCATCTTCGACCGTCATGTTTATTCCCAGATCCTTCAACTGAGTGACCTGCATACCCGCATAACCACAGGGGTTAATGTAACTGAAGGGAGTGAGGTCCATGTCCACATTCAGTGCCAGCCCGTGAAAAGTACAACCCCGTCTCACACGCAGACCAAGCGCTGCTATTTTTTTGTCACCGACATAAACGCCCGGGGCATCACGCCGACTCTCTGCCTCCACACCAACACCCGTCAGCAGTTCAATCACCGCGTCTTCCATTATCTGAACCAGGGTGCGAACCCCAATGCCAAGCCGCTTTAAATCGATCAGCACATAGACGATAAGCTGCCCCGGGCCATGGTAGGTGACCTGCCCGCCGCGATCGGTCTGTACAACTTCGATCTCACCGGGTGACAACACATGCGCGGCATCGGCGGCCTGCCCGAGCGTGAACACTGGCGGGTGCTGCAATATCCACAACTCGTCTTGACTGTCACCGACACGCTGATCGGTAAATTCGCGCATCCGTGTGATAGACGGCTGATAGGCCACCGTACCCAGGCGGTGCACACAAATCTCATTCATGGTCTGGCCTGTCGCATACCGGTGTCGGTTTGGTTCCCGCTGCCCAGCGTATCAATGGTGGCTACGCTGGTACCCGGCAGTAACTAGTTAACTATGGGATAGATCAGCGTAGTACAAGCCGCCGCGTTTCACAGCACCCAAACGACCCGGTGCGCGGCGCTCATTTCGGCGAACACCCGATCGAGTTCCGCCTGATCACCCGCTCTGAAGGAAATGGTAACGGACAGGTATTTACCGTTGCGACTTGCGCGAGTGTAGTGCGACATACCCGTATCGTCGGCGATCACTCGTCTTACCAATGCGACCGCAAACGCTGCGAAATCTTCTTTATCTTCGCCAACGGCCTTGATTGAATAGGTATCCGGAAACGTCTGGATGGGCCGATCGTCAGTCACTGACAACGTTACCGCATCATGCGCTTTATTGAATCCGCGGTACGGGTAAAAAAGCTGCCCCGTTCGACCGACTCCAGCGCGACCAGCGGCACCTCGGCTATCACCTGCTCGTCGAGCTTGTACTTAACTACTCCCAAAGACTGACCGGCGCTGATCGGTGCCACCAGATTTGCAGACACATCGATCTCCCGCTGCAGCGCGCTCTTCTGGCCGGATTGCAGCGTGACAAATCGTTCTTCGGCCACCGCCATCGGCACCATGTCCTGGCGCCCGCCCCACACCTGAACATCACCCAGCCTGGTGTTGGTTTCCGACAGCTTAATGGTCTCGTAGAAGCGAAATCCATAGTTGAGGATTCGCATACTTTCTGTGGATCGCTGCTGTTCGTTACGTGCGCCCATCAGCACACTGATCAGACGCATATCGCCGCGTCTCGCCGATGCGACCAGACAATAGCCTGCCGCTTCTGTATGTCCGGTTTTGATGCCGTCGACCGACTGATCTCTAAGTAGTAGCGTGTTGCGGTTTTTTTGTTTAATGCCGTTGTATTCAAACTCTTTCACGGAGTACAGGCGATAGTGCGATGGATGATCGCGAATAACGGCAGTCGCGAGCTTGGCCATGTCTCGAGCTGTGGAGTAGTGATCCGGAGCTGGCAGGCCGGTTGCGTTGACAAAATGCGTATTCGCCATACCCAGTCGACGCGCCATCTCGTTCATCATCGTGGCAAAGCCCTCTTCACTGCCACCGATGTGTTCCGCCAGCGCGACGCTGGCATCATTACCGGACTGAACGACCAGACCATACATGAGATCGCGCACAGTGACCTGGGAACCAGGCTCCAGGAACGTGCGTGAACCAATGGCGGCATGTGCATTGCGACTGACAGGCACCAGATCATCCGCGGAGATATCACCGCGCTTGAGCTGAAACGACACAATATACGCGGTCATCATCTTGGTCAGGCTGGCAGGCTCGAGGCGCAGATCAGCGTCTTTTTCAGCGATGACTCGTCCGGTATGGTGATCCACCAGCAAATAGCTGCTGGCTGCCAGCCCGGGTGGTGCAGGAATGGGTAGCGGGGCATCTACCTGTGCGGCGCCGTTACCGGCGACGCACAGGAGAAGTATCAGTGTGATTATCCGAATCAACGAAATTTCCAACATTTAGCGCAGCGGCACCCGGGTAACACAACTCCGGGAGGACGTAGCCTGACCGGATGCTGCCGCCTCCGGTTGCGTGTGACCACGCCAATCAGGATTCGTTAACTTTTACCGTGTAGTTCTCTATTCCGGCTGTATCGAGTTTCGTGGAGACTTCACTCGCGTGCTCTTCGCTGACAATCGGTCCCACCGTGACGCGATACATCGCGGAGTCTTTCAGCGGCTTAACATGCACTTCCTCCCGTGGGATTTCCAGCACTATGTTGGTCGCAACCCGCTCGGCATCACGCACATCGGCGAACACACCAGCCTGCAGGTAATAGCGCAGATTCAGCACGCGTTCTTTCGCTGCTGCCGTGGTGCTCGAAGCCGCCTGCTTCGGTTGCTCCACCGCGACTTCAGAATTCGCTGTCGCCAGTGCAGGCAGTGTTCCGGCCGCACTCACAGGGAGTGCCGCGCTTTCAAGCAGCGGGGCCGGGTTTTGTGGCGCAGTCGCAATGCCAGCTGCGACTGTCTGCTCCTGTGCCAGACCGTCAAGTGGGATATCGACCCCATCGGACATCCCTGTGTCAGACACCGGCACAACCGCAGCTGGGGTCGATGCTGAGGGATTGGTGAGCGCCACCGACACAGGGGCTGTGGCACCGGCCACCCCGGCTGTTTCATTAGGTCGCTGCCTGCCCGGCACCACCACCTCGATAAACTCCGCCTCGACACTGGCCAGATCAACGGCCTCACCTTCGACCTCAGCAGCAGGTAGTGACACCGCAACAGAACCGTCGATCACCGGTGTCACCACCGCGTTCGCGGCGTTGTTCCGAGCCGTTGTATCGGACGGAGCAACGGCCTGCGCCACATCACTCGACGGCAGTACGGTCGGCGCGTCCTCAGCTACCGTGCGATCATCGACAAACAGGGACTCAACGGCCAGTTGTTGCCCGCCCGGTGGCGGAGTGCTGTAGTCGTAGTAGAACTCGATACCCATCTTGTTATCGGGCCCGCTCATCACCAACAGTTCTTCCGCCGACAGCGCCTTGATTTCAACCATGGCGGTGCCATCGTTCACCATGCCGAGTTCAAGTGCCGCAGCAAACGACAGATCAATCAGGCGATCACCGGAAAAAGGGCCGCGATCGTTGATCTTCACGATCACGCTTTTGCCATTGTCGAGATGTGTGACCCGGGCATATGTCGGCAGTGGAAGCGTTTTGTGCGCCGCCGTGAGGCGGTACATATCGTAAACTTCACCGTTCGATGCGACGCGACCGTGGAAATTCGGCCCATACCAGGAAGCCAGTCCCCGCGCAGAATATCCGTCGCTGCGGTCGAGGGTAAAGTAACGCTGTCCGCGCACCACGTAAGAATCCATGTTACCGCGCTTACTTTTACGGATGCGTAAACCGCGCACGGGTGTTTCATTGAGGGCATCGTTTGTTTGAGCCCCGCCGGTCGCACCACTGCGGACAAACAATGATGCCGTGCTGCCATCATCCGATTGCGCATCGACAGGCGCATGCGCCGTCCGCGCAGGGTGGCCCTGTGGCAGGTAGGCACAGCTTGAGATCAGCGATACAGCGACGCCTGCCAGCAGGCAGGCTCTGGTTCGGTAATTCATTTTAAAGCCCCTAACGGTTCAAACGGCAGCGTGCGTTAGCGCTTGCGCTTGTGAGACTGAATTTCGCGGCTGAGTTGGTACACAGCCATTGCGTACAGGTTGCTGTGGTTATAGCGGGTAATCACATAAAAATTGTGATGCCCGATCCAATACTCCGCACCCTGATCAGCCTGCAACTTTAATAAGGTATATTTACCGTTGCCTTTACGTTTTGGATAGATGCCGCCGGCCTTCATGTCGTCGTAGGAATGCACCGGCTTTGGACTGTCGGTGATTAGATGCTTCCCCGATGCCTTGTACGCTGCCTCCTCAACAACGACCTGCCCGTTCTTCCAGCCATGACGATACAGGTAGTTGGCTACACTGCCGATTGCATCCTCAACACTATTCCAAAGATCGATTTCTCCATCTTCGTCGAAATCGATCGCATAATTCCGATAGCTGCTGGAGATAAACTGCGGCAACCCGAATGCGCCAGCGTAGGAGCCTTCCAGTGACCGATAATCGAGGTCATTTTCCCGCACCAGCAACAGAAACTGTTCCAGTTCACTGCGAAAGAAGTCAGCACGTCTGGGATAATCGAAGGCCAGTGTCGACAGGGCCGATATTGCCGAATGTCCGCCACTGATGCGACCGTAGTAAGTCTCCACGCCAATGATCGCCACAATGATGGAAGCCGGTACTCCGTATCGAAGCTGCGCGCGAGCCAGCGTGGCCTCGTGTTCCAGCCAGAACTCCACACCCGCCCTGGTGCGTTTTTCAGTAACAAATATCGGACGGTACTCCGCCCACTGCAAGCGTTTTTCCGCCGGCCGCTGAATTAACTCAAGGACTTTTTCGTTGCGCGTTGTGGAAGCAAATATGTCCTCAAGCGTCGCTTTGTCCATGCCGTGCTTTTCAACCATCTCAGCGATGAACGGCGCCACACCGGGGTGATCACTATAATCTCCCCGTGCTGCACCCGCTGCCAATAGCAGCGCAAGCAACGTTGGACCTGCAAAGAGAAGTCGCCAACTCGAAATATTCACAACCTTATCCGGACTGATTCGAAGCCGAGCTATCTTAGCGGCTTTACCCGAGTGTATCTAATACTGTTTATTCTGTGAGACGCCAAGGCAAGGCAAGAGAAACAGATGCGGGTAGTTATTTATCAAACAAAACATACTGAAACCCTGCCGCCACGACTTTCCTGCTGGTAACGCCGGCAAAGTATCAGACTGTCCCCACGGGCCCGTATATTTTGCATCCTTGCTAATACCTGAGCATACACTGGCGTATGGGGTGCTCCTGCCGCGGTGATTCAAATGTTTATTCACAAGCTGTAAGCATCGCCTGACTCATCCAATTCAATGCAAAACGGATCCATCCGCCATATTGAAATTCATTGATAGAGTGATTGGCACAGACCGATCAGCTTCTGAAAGAGGTTCAATCGATCGACAATCGTGTTGTCACCCGGTTCGTCATGTTTTGCGGGCGCCACCGTATATAAAAAGTCGCTGGTGTCATTGGCAACAGGCCATTCCACCTAACCTGCATTATTCACAATGCGACTGAGAATGTTTAAGCAAATGTCTATTTCCATAGGCCCACAACGCCTTTTGGAACTATCGTTCGCAGTGTGTCTATTCACCATCAGTCGAAAATAGGGCTTCACATCTCGCCTGATCAGGCTCGGCGCGTGGCGGGCCACGCTTCTCGCTCGATCAAGCGACCTGTTTTGCCCC
>CAZOXM010000132.1:0-10757 GCA_964583825.1 uncultured Granulosicoccaceae bacterium | reverse complement strand
CAAGCACTTTGATTAGTCGACTCATTCGTAGCATTTGTATGTCACACTACACTAGAACAGGTGGGCCAGCGCCGGATCAAAAGAAAAGCCTGCCACTTCTCCATTCACGATATCGAGGCTCGAAGGTGTGGCAAAGCGGAATGACGTCTGCTTATCGGTGACTAGCTCCACCACCGTCTCGGTACCCAGTTTTTCAACCAGCGTGACTTTGCCCTGCAGCGGCCCTTCGGGCTCAAGAAACATGTGTTGCGGGCGAATGCCGAGGCGTGCCGCAGTACCGACTGGCTTGGCACCGCCGACCATCCTGACACCGCTGGCCGTGATTCCCTCTCCTTCAAACTGTCCGTAGTCCTGGTCACCGCCGGTGATCACACCTTCAAAAAAGTTCATTTTCGGTGACCCGAGAAAACCCGCTACAAACTCATTGGCCGGTTTATTAAACAGATCCATAGGCGACCCGACCTGCATCACTTCTCCATCTTTCAGCACCACAATTTTATCCGCCAGTGTCATTGCCTCGACCTGATCGTGTGTCACGTAGATTGTGGTGGCACCCAGCTGCTTGTGCAGCTTGGCTATTTCAACTCTGGTATCGTGGCGCAGCGCCGCGTCGAGGTTGGACAATGGCTCATCAAATAAAAACACATCCGGGTTGCGTACAATGGCACGTCCGATCGCCACGCGCTGACGCTGCCCGCCAGACAATGCCACCGGACGTCGATCCAGCAGGTGTTCCATTTGCAGAATTTTCGCTGCAGCTTCCACCCGCTGACGTATTTCAGCTTTGGTAAAACCCTGCAGATCCAGTGAAAACGCCATATTGTGATAAACCGTCATGTGCGGATAAAGCGCATAAGACTGAAACACCATCGCAATACCGCGCTTGGACGGCGGTAAGTCCATTACCGGCCGATCGGCAATATTGATTTCCCCGCTGCTCAGATTTTCGAGCCCGGCAATCAGTCGCAACAGGGTGGATTTGCCGCAACCTGACGGCCCGACAAATACGACAAACTCGCCATCGTCAATGTGCAGATCAACATCGCGAATTACCTCCACCTTGCCGAAGGACTTATTCACTCCTCTGAGCGCTACCTGAGCCATTTAGATTTCCTCAAAGGTGGCGGTTAGTGATTCAAAATCAAAGCTGCAGCGCAGCGTTTGCGTTTCAGATATCCGATCAAACACAATCGAGTGTGCCTCACCCGACAGTGTGCTCATCGTGTTGGCACTCATCATGGCGGGTTGTGTCTTACGCCACTTCAAAAATTCCGCATACTGATTGTAGACAGACTCTGGCCGCCCGGCCTCATCAAGCGCTGCACGTTGTAGATGCCGCTGATCGATGGGCAGCCAGGTGCTGTTGGCTTTTGAAAAATCACCATTTGGCAGATCTCCCCGCCACACCAGCGGTGTTCTGCAGGTGTCGCGGCCAAGAAAAACCGGCGCAAACTCGATACCCCAGGGATCCTGCATTTGCGCCACCGGTATATCGCGTACATCCTGCAGGGCCAGCTCCTCCCCCTGATAGATGCAGGTCGAACCGATCAGGCAGGTCTCAAGCTTCAGCAGCAGCAACTGCAGCGCCGGTTGTTGCGCTTCCGTCAACCCGAGCGCTGCGAGCTGCCGGCTCGCACTGCGCGGCACATCGTGATTGGAAAAAGCAAAGCTCAGTCTGCCAGTACCATTGAATGCCTCAACCGCCTTGCTAATAGCGGCCTTCAAACCATCGACATCCAGCCCGTCCCATTGCAGCAGGTTGAAGTTATAAGTGGCGTGCAAGCGCCCCGGCGCGGTGAAGGTCTGACTCGCCCTGATCGGATCGTCGCCGTGCAACTCACCCATCAGGAATCGGTCACCATACTCATCAGCCACTGCTCTGAACGATTCGCTGAACGACTGAATGGCCGGTTGATTCAACTGTGCTGTATCGTGCAGTTGACGGAAGAAAGGCTGCTGTTGCTGCGGCAGTGGCCCGGGTACAAAATCCGTCTTGGCGAGGTTGTTGTCGTAAGGCACGCAGTCTGCGTTAATCGTATGCACGGCATCGAGTCGAAAGCCGTCGACACCACGATCAAACCAGAAACGCGCTACATCGGTCAGCGCTTCACGTACGGCCGGATTAGCGTGGTTTAAATTCGGCTGACTGCTTAAAAAGTTGTGCAGATAGTACTGCTGCCGCCGCGGCTCCCAGGTCCATGCCGGCCCCCCGAAGAACGAGAGCCAGTTGGTCGGCGGGCTACCATCGTCCATCGGCTCTACCCAGTGAAACCAGTCAGCCTTTTCGTTTGTTTTTGACTGTCGGCTCTCAACAAACCAGGCATGCTGCTCGGAACAATGTGCCGGCACTATGTCGACCATTACTTTCAGGCCCAGATCATGTGCGGTGGCAAGTAACGCATCAAAGTCGTGTAGCGTGCCGTATTCCGGATTCACATCACAGTAATCGGAAACGTCATAGCCAAAATCTTTTTGCGGACTTTTAAAAAACGGGCTGATCCAGATCGCATCGACGCCAAGGCCTGCAATATACTCAAGCCGCGTCGTGATACCGGGCAGATCACCAATACCATCGTTATTGGAATCCTGATAGGAACGCGGGTAAATCTGATAAATCACCGCGGTTTCCCACCAATGCAATGCGTTCTCCGCGCTAGCCACCCTTCACCGACCCCGCAAGCAAACCGCGAATAAAATAGCGCTGCATAGACAGAAAGACGATGACGGGCACAATGATTGAGATTACCGCCGAGGCATTGAGCAGATGCAGCTGATCTTTAAAGGTACCCAATTGCTTCTGCAGGCGAATCGGAAACACCAGATCCGCAGAGTCCGCCGGGCCGATGTAAAGCGCCACGATCAGATCATTCCAGACCCACAGAAACTGAAAAATACTAAACGATGCAAGCGCCGGCACGGACAATGGGATAATCAGCCGCGTGAAGATCTGAAGATGACTCGCACCGTCAATACGTGCACTCTCCAGCAGTTCCTTGGGTAAACCGACAATGTAGTTACGCAACAGGTAGATCGCCAGCGGCAAGCCGAACGCGGTGTGCGTCACCCACAGACTCGCGAATGTTTTGGAAGCTACCTGACAGGTTCGGGTGGTTTCGCAATCGGTCATCCATGCATTCAGTGAAGTCGCCCATGATGCGATACCACTAAACCCCTGCAATACAGGCAGAAACGCCAGTTGCGTCGGCACAACCATGAGCGACACGACAATAACAAACAACCAGTCGCGCCCGGGGAATCGCATCCATGCAAATGCATAGGCCGCAAACGCGGCAATGGTGATCGGGATTATCGTCGCCGGAATCGTGACGATAAAAGAGGCAATAAGCGCGTTCGGTACATTTTTGTTTTCAAACAGCACTTCGACGTAGGCGTCGGTCCCGAACACCGGGTCCTGATTAATAAAGGCGTCGAGATTCTTGGGCCTCGGTGCCGTGGCCTCCGGAAACGTCCAGGTAAAATCACCATTGGCCTGAAACACAAACTCTCCGCCGCGCACGTCCATCGGCTCGCCGGCGAATATTAACTGGCGTATCAGTTTGGTTTTGCCCTCACGCTCAGGGTCCGGTACACGCCCTTTAAACAGAATCGACTTTACATCACCTTCAACTTCAAAAGTTTCACGGTCTTTGTTCAGACGTTCAAAAATATTACCGGACATGGTGACGAAAGGTTCGATCTCACCCCTTTCATGTGTGCCGAACCGATGACCCAGTTCCGTCGGTGTAAACGCAGTCCAGAAACCGGATGTCTTGGAGGCAGTTTCCGAGCGCAGCGAAGTAGTGACCAGTGCAATGAAGGGTAACACCCAGATCACCACAATCAATAACAGCACTACGTGTTTGAGTGTTCTTGTCATTTCAGTGCCGCCCCGATCAATGGCCGAGTTCTTTTTGCTCGCGCCGAATGCGCCGCGCGTTATAGATCATGTTTGGTATCACTGTCACCATCAGCATCACAGCAATCGCGGCAAAGAGGTTCTCGACATTGTCACCACCCACCGACCAGTTGTTGCGTGCATTTTCCATCATGGTGGCGAGGAGCAGTTTGTCGTCATCATTGGCCGATAGCGCATAGGGAATATCGAACATCTTCAGCACCAGAATCACGAGCGTGGTCCACACCACAACGACCGTTGAATATATCTGTGGCAACTTGACGCGGAAGAACATTTGAAACGGGTTGGCGCCGTCTATTTTTGCCGCTTCAATGGTATCTTCAGGCACACCACGCAGTGCGGCGGAGAAGATCACCATCGCAAATCCGGTTTGCACCCAGACCAAAATCCACATTAAAAAGAAGTTGCCCCAGAATTTAAGACTGTAAAGGGGCTCGTTATAGGCCGCGGTATGACCGAGCATCGCCTTCAGCAAACCGATCTGATAGGACGGGGTCAAACCGTTAATCGCCTCCTGCGGTTGTATGCCACCACCGGCAAATATGTTGCGCCAGATCACCGCCGCACCAACAAACGAGATTGCCATCGGCACGAAGATCAGTGTTTTGGCGACTATGCCCCACTTGACCGAATCCGCCAGTACGGCAATCAAAAGCCCAAGAGAAATACAAACCGTCGGTACCAGCACCAGCCACATGAGGCTGTTGCGCATCGCATAGCGAAACTGCACATAACCGAGTGCCGACTGATCCCAGATAAACGCATAGTTGCGCACCGTGCGCGTACCATCAGCTTCCTGAAATGACAGGCTTAATGTTGAAAACGCCGGTATAAACAAAAACAGTAATAACAGAACGAGCGCCGGCCCAACAAAAATCCACGGCTGGATAGCCTCGATTATGTAGGACTCTTTCCCCCAAGAGCCTTTGGAGGATACCCGCGCCAGCCCCTGATTGAGCCAGTTGGTCAGCCAGAAATAGAGGAAGGAAATACCCACGGCAATCACAATAGAACGAATGGCAAAACCGATTTTTGCAAAGCGTTCTCGCGTGTCGAAGGTAGAAAAATTCCAGCTGTAGGTTTCGTGCAGCCAGACCCCGAACCGCACCATTAAGTCATCCAGCGGAGCGGTGGCAACATAGGCCAGCACAGCTGTGATTGGCAAAACAAAAACAATGGTGAGTGCGATAGCCAGACCATTACCGGCAATGATTGGTCTGATTGAACTCATGAGTTGTCGGATTCCATTGCCTGAAGAAAGTTGGTTAGCTGCAGAGAGCGTTCATGCCTTACAGGTGCGTCGGGGCTCATTACTGAGCCCCGACTCGATTACTACACTTACTTAATGGCGTCCCATGCGGACTGGATATTGTCAGCGGTGGTTTTGGCATCCTGACCGTTGGCGAAAGCTGTCATTTCTGACCAGAACGCACCGGCACCAATCGCACCCGGCATCAGGTCTGAGGCGTCGAAACGGAACGTAGTGGCGTTGGACAGAATCTCACCCTGCTTGCGCAGCGCTGGCGTAGCGTATGCGTCGAGGCTCGCACCCTTGTGCGCAGTCAGGAAGGTACCCTGTTGCATCCACGCTTCATGAGAAGAGGCATCTTTCATAAATTCGAAGAAAGCACGGGTAGCCGGGCTGTCTTTAGTCATCGTCCACAGTGTCCCTGCGCCCAGTACCGGCTTACCCAGATCGGCCGACTCATAAGGAGGGAAGTAGAAGAAGTCAGCAGAACCGTCAGTCAGCTCCTCGCCTTTGTTGGGAAAGAACGCAGGAATGAACGAAGCCTGACGATGCATCATGCACGAAGCCGGGCTTGAGAACAGACCTTTGGGTGCATCACCGAAGAAGGTGGTTGCCACGGAAGATGCACCGCCGGCAACGTAATCATCGTTGCGAGAGAACTGGCCGTAGACTTCCATTGCATTGAGCACTTCGGGGCTGTTGAACGGCAGATCATTCGACACCCAACGATCATAGTTTTCCGGCGTGGTGGTTCTGAGCATCAGATCTTCCATCCAGTCGGTGGCAGTCCACCCGGTCGCGTTTCCTGATTCAACACCGATACACCAGGGAGTGTTGCCGTCTTCGACCATTTGATCTGACAGCTCGATCAGCCCTTCCATGGTGGTAGGAATTTCGTAGCCGTTGTCTTCGAACTGTTCCGGTGAGTACCAGACCAGTGATTTCAAATCCTTTTTAAATGCAAAACCATAGAAATCTTCCTTGCCGTCAGCGTCGGCATAAGTGCCCAGCGCTACCCAGGAAGGGCCAGCACCGTAGTTTTCGGCCATCCAGTCAGCTGACTCCTGACCGAGCGGTACCAAATGCCCTTCTTTCGCCATATCACCAGCCAGACCGGGCTGCGGGAAAATTGCAATGTTGGGCGCGTTGTTGGAACGCAGATCGGCAACGATCAGTGCCGCAAAGTCACGAGACCCGGAATACTTGACGACCGCGCCGGTGGCTTTTTCGAAGCAGCTCACGGTGTTGGTCAGCATTTCCTCGTCTTTGCCTTCCATAGAACCCATGATCGTGATCACTTCGCCTTCAAAGCTACCCAGATCACCGAGCTTTGTAGGTGTATCACACACATCGGCCAGGACTGGCCCTGCAAACAGAGTTGCAGCTGCAGCCAGTACGCTGGCCGCTGTGCCTAATTTCAATTTCATTTAGTTTTCTCCGGAGCGGTGAGAGAGAGGCATCAAAGCGCCTTGGAACGCGGAGTATCCGACAGCTACCTCCGCCTGTCAACGGGTCAGATCAAAAACACCGAAAGTCGCTGGTCAACAGGGAGTTTTTCCTTGTTTGGTCCCATACATTGGGATTAAGATATTTACCCAAAGCGCTTTAAATTTTTGCCATGAACCTCAAACAGCTTTCCCACCGGCTCGGCCTGTCGCAAACCACCGTCAGCCGTGCGCTCAACGATTACCCGGAGGTCAGCGAAGAAACCCGCCAGCGCGTTAAACACGCCGCCAGCAAGTTTAACTACCGCCCCAATGCCCGCGCCACCGGCCTGGCGACAGGCCGGGCCAGGGCCATCGGCCACATTATCCCGATGAATTCCACCGAAGTGTTTAATCCGATCTTCGGCGAATTCATCGCCGGCGCCAGCCAGACCTACTCCAGACAGGGCTATGAGTTACTGTTGACCATGGCACAGGAAGGCACCGAAGATTCTGTCTACCGGCAACTGGCCGCGCGTAAGTCGGTCGACGGTATCATCGTGCACGCACCACACATTAACGACACCCGCATCACCTTGCTGCAGGCACTGAAACTGCCATTCGTTATCCACGGTCGCGATACTGCCAACACCACTGAGTACGCCTGGATCGATATCAACAACCGGCGCGCTTTCTTCCAGGCCACCAAACTGCTAATTGATCTTGGCCATGCGAACATCGCACTGATCAACGGCAGCGAGACACTCAACTTTGCATCGCGCCGCAGAATCGGTTACCTCGACGCACTGCAACAGGCCGATATCAGCGCTGACGAATCACTCATGTTTCAGGGAGATCTAACCGAAGGCAATGGCTTCCGGGCGGCCACCGAACTGTTGGCCCGACCCGATCAGCCCACAGCATTTCTGGTGTCTTCTTATACGGGCGCACTGGGTGTCAGACGCGCGATCCACAACGCCGGCCTGCACATGGGCACAGATGTGTCAGTCATCATTCACGACGATGATTTATCCTACTTCCACAACAGTGGCGATGTACCACAGTTCACCTCAACGCGTTCATCCGTCAAAGACGCCGGCACACTGGCCGCTGAAATGCTGCTCGCTATCATAGACAACCCGTCTGCACCACTGCCGACCAAACTGCTCGAGGCCAACCTGATCATCGGCGCATCCACCGGGCCACGCAGGTAATATCTCTGCAGTGAATATCAACCGGAGAACGCCTGATGCTTAGGGACAGATGGGGCAATGCGCTCACAGACCTGCCGCTCATCGCCATACTGCGCGGCATTACACCAGAAGAGTCTGTGCCAGTATCAGAACAGCTGATAGATGCAGGCTTCACACTCATTGAAGTACCACTCAACTCCCCATCGGCGCTTGATTCGATTGAACGCATAAAGAAAGCCTGCGGTGAACAGGCACTGGTCGGTGCCGGCACAGTGCTGCACAGCACCGAGGTGGACGACGTGGTCAATGCCGGTGGCGAAATGATAATCGCACCTAACTTTTCCAATACAGTCGCAAACACATGCACCAAACATACTGTGGTCTACTGTCCCGG
Source organism: uncultured Granulosicoccaceae bacterium (assembly GCA_964583825.1). Lineage (GTDB taxonomy): Bacteria > Pseudomonadota > Gammaproteobacteria > Granulosicoccales > Granulosicoccaceae. The sequence goes on along the minus strand of CAZOXM010000132.1, from coordinate 2,581 downwards.
TGTTGCCACACCGACTGAAGCGTTCAACGCACTGGAGGCAGGCGCTACCGCGCTTAAACTGTTTCCGGCGGAGGTAATTACACCACAAGCTGTTAAAGCCATGCGGGCAGTACTGCCGCCATCCACTACCCTGCTGCCAGTCGGTGGAATCAGCCCGGATAACATGAAAAATTATCTTCAGGCCGGTGCGAACGGGTTTGGTATCGGGTCAGCACTTTATCAGGCTGGAAAAAGTGCAGCTAACGTGGGTCATTCCGCTCGGACATTCTGCGATGCCTACCGCTCCTGAAATTTTCACGAATCTTCAGCACCGCTAACCCAAAACACCAAGTATCAGGCAAGCAATTCACCGACAATTGAACTGCGTTTGAACGCGCGCATGGCTTGAGCCAGAATTTCAGGACTTAACAGTCACTGTCACTGTATGAGCGCTATCAATTTTTCGGAACAAACACTACTGCAGTTTTGCACAAACACTTATTGTACCTTCGGCGTCGCAAAAAGTGACGCTGAGCTACTTGCAGAAACGCTCTGTCAGGCAGACCTGTGGGGCCACCCGTCACACGGCGTCATGCGTACCTTCTGGTACGCAAAACGAATGCAAACCCCCGCCACTGACATTCACTCCAAACCAGAGCTAATCACTGATGCTGGCGCAGTGGCCGTCTTAAACGGCAACAACGGAATTGGCCAGGTCGTAGCCAAACGTGCGATGACCGAGGCAATTGACCGCGCAAAGTTGCACGGCATTGGAGCGGTAGCTGTGCGCGATTCGGGTCACTTCGGCACCGCCATGTATTTTACCCGAATGGCAGCTATGGCCGGCTGCATCGGAATGCTCTTTACCAATGCCAGTCCGGCAATGGCGCCGTGGGGCGCAAAAGAAAAACGTGTAGGCACCAACCCCTGGTCCATTGCAGCGCCCGCCGGACAATACCACCCGATGATGCTCGACATAGCAAACACAGCGGTTGCAAGAGGCAAGCTCTATGTCGCGCAAAAACAGGGAAAAAACATACCGGACGGATGGGCGCTGGCACAAGATGGCTCTCCGACCAACGATCCGGTCACGGGCATTGCCGGCACGATACTGCCGCTCGCCGGGCACAAAGGCTACGCCATCGCGACGATGGTGGATGTGCTATCAGGCGTACTGAGTGGCAGCAGCTTCCTCAGCAAGGTCACAGGTCCCTACGAACCGGAAGGTAAAAGCGGTGTGGGCCATTGCGCCATTGCACTTCACATTGATGCATACCGCCCACTGTCCGAATTTAATACCGACATGGAAGCGCTGATCAGGGAAATCAAGGAAACACCCAAAGCAAAGAACACTGAAGAAATCCACTATCCGGGGGAGCTTGAGGCACTGAATGAAGTACGCTACAGGAAAGCTGGTATTCCTGTTCCCGGGAAAACAGTCCGTGAACTGAACGCCAAGGCAGAAAAATTGGGTATAGCGACCTTATCCTGAGCACTTCGTGCGATGCGATCTACGATGATCTCCGAAATCCGCCAGGTAATCGACCCGAGAGACTACGTAAATAATTGTGAACCAAACTCGTCATGAACAGTTATTTGATATAATGTCATGACGCAATGCGCCAACAAAGGTAGTAGTTGTGCTACCACTGACAGAAGAAGCATGGAATGAAATTACTAATCAACCTAGCGGCTACGCTCCTTTTATTACAACCGGGTTTAGCTCAAGACTTTCCGACATGTGTCTCATCAGTCAGTGACTCGGATGGTGATGGGTATGGATGGGAAAATAATCAATCTTGCCTGGTAGTAGCTAGTACAGCTGGCGACTGTGAAGACCGCGGGGGCTATCCCTGGGGTTGGAACCCTGTCACTCTCAAGTCTTGTCGCCTTGATCTGGGGCAATCAACTACTGACAATAGTGAGCCGTCCTCAAGTGAATGTGTTGATACTGATCCAGTTAATGATGGCTGGGGTTGGAATGGCGTTACATCGTGCCGCGTACCATTGGAAAGAGACGTTTATCGTTGTGATGATGTTGGTAGCGCCCCCTGGGGATGGAACGCAACACTAAGCACAAGTTGCAGGTTAGATTTGCGAGACACCCCTGTTCCAGAATCTGTACCTGATCCTGAGTTCCTGCTTGGGGCGGTATCGATATCACCAATTGAAATACTAAACGAGCCATTGATATGCAGGCGAGTTGAGTGGTGGACACAGTTCGAGACCAATCCAATAAACAACCGTCTGGAATTTCTGGAAAATCAACAATCGCCTCCTGCGATATTTGTCACTGCATTTGAGCAAGGATCGACGATATTTTTTACAGCTATATTAAGGGATCTCAATACAGTTACGGATGATTATGGTGTTCAGAGACAACTTATGAACATTGAGGGCTCGTGGTCAGACATTTTTCTCGAAGACATTTCAATAGCGTTAAACGGTGGTGGCGATGGGCTCCTTTATACTATTGGTCAACAGTCGTCTCCATCAAAAGGCGGGGATATTAGTTTCTACAGAAATGCACAATACATCGTTATTAATCGAACCTACAGCTATTTTGATAATTACCAATCAATAACATCGTATTGTGTACTCA
>CAZOXM010000131.1:7158-10938 GCA_964583825.1 uncultured Granulosicoccaceae bacterium | reverse complement strand
GACAGAAAACAGACAACCCCTATCTGTGCTGGTCGTTGAGGATGATGAGAATATTCTGAATTTGCTCAGTGCTTATCTTGAGTGTGCCAGCTATGAGGTCGTCACGGAGAGATGCGGTGCAAAGGGGCTGAAAACCGCGCTTGCGCGGGATTTTGATATCTGTATTCTCGATGTGATGTTGCCAAAAAAATCAGGTATCGAGATCGCCGCTGCATTGCGCTCCGCCGGTTGTGATTCGCCGGTACTTTTTCTTACTGCACTTGGCAATGAGGCAGATATTCTGCACGGGTTTAACGCAGGTGCGGATGACTATATGGTCAAACCCTTTTCTCCGCGGATATTGCTGGCACGTGTTGAAGCTATTCTAAAGCGGGGATCCGCGAGGGAACCGGCAACACAACCCGTGCTTGCACATGGCTCAATTCAACTCGACAACCACCAGTGCAGTTGTCGGGTGGAAGGGAAAACGGTCGAACTGACGCCGCATGAGTACCGGATTTTACGTCAATTCATGAAGCGTCCGGAACGCGTGTTCGACAGACGGATTCTGATTGCCACGATTTACGGCAACGAAGATGCGGTCAGCCCCAAAGCGATTGATGTTCATGTCCACCACCTGAGAACCAAGCTGGGAGAGGAGGCCGGGGGCATGATTCAAACCGTGCGCGGGTTTGGATACAAGTTGTCTCACAGCGGCCAGTAGCGTGCTCAGTCGTTTTCGATACTGGCCATGGCTGACGCTTCAGATCATCGCTGCTAATGTGTTGGTGATTGCACTGCTGGCGATGGCCTGGTACGTCACCTTCATGCGGCAAAGCAGTGTTTATTCTGAACGGCTCATGTCCACGTTTAATATTGAACCTGGCAGCCTGCATGCGATGTACGTTGACGATGTTGAGCGACAGCTGTGGCTTAGTGTGGTGCTTGGGCTGGTCTTTGCCATTCTGGCGGCAGTAGTTCTTGCACTGATAATAGTTCGACCGTTGCGATCGCTCGCGGCTGGCACACAGCGTCTGCGTCAGGGGGACTACCGCGCGAGGAGCTCCAGTGGAAGCGGTGAGGTTGGGCGCTTGTCTGATAACTTTAATGCCTTAGCGGCGGCGCTTGAGCAGGAGGAACAGCGACGCGCGCAATTTATGAAAGATCTCGGGCATGAATTCCGTACCCCGATAATGAGTTTACAGGGATATACCGAGGGGTTGGAGGACGGTGTGTTTGAGGCGGACGAGGGCTACTTTAATCTCATGGCGGCAGAACTCAGCCACCTGACAATGCTGACGCACACAATAGAGAGCATGCAGCTGTATTCGCCAGAGGTACATGGTGTTAGTGATGATTCAAGTGTTACTGCGGGCCTGCTTCTGGAGGAGGCTGTGGCCAGATGGCATACGCGCTTTGCGCAACGTGATCTTGCGCTTGTGCTTGCGAATGCAGGTGGTCATGAAAATACCCGGCTGAAAATTTCACCCGGTGCTTTCAAGCAAATCACAGACAATTTGCTTTCGAATATGTACCGCTACGCTTCAGTGGGTACGCGTTGCACAATTGATATTTCCGGTGATATCCGACATGGCCTGATCAAACTGAACTTTTCGAATGAAGCACCGGATATCGAAGCGCAGCATCTGCCATTTTTATTTGACCGTTTTTATCGCGTGTCTGACAGCCGTACCCGGGTGATGAACGAGCATCCAAGTGGTCTGGGTCTGTCGGTGGTTAAACAGCTGTGTCTGGTCAATCAGGGGAGTGTCAGTGCCGGGCTCAGCGGCCAGGCGCTGGTGATTTGCGTTGAGCTCCCCGCGAGGCAGGATTGATGCACCCCCAACCCGGAATGGTGGGATGTAATCTGCTCAGTGACGGTTTTCCCCGAACAACCAGGATTCATGCACTCGTGACTGACACTTGTTTATATCGTGACTGGCCTGGGAGTCTGCGCGGCAGAACCTCCGCTACTGCGAGCGCACCGGATTGCGCCTGAATACGCCTTTATTTCGTCGCGTATGAACAATGCCGGGTATTGCAACAGAAAACCTTGCACCGCCTTCAGGGCTGCGGGTCACGGACAGGCTGCCGCCATGTTTCAACACCACACCTTTCACTATCGCGAGGCCAAGACCGGAGCCTCCCCGTGTGCGCGTGCGACTGCTGTCGAGTCTGACAAAGGGCTCGAAAATCTTTGCGCTGTCATCCTGGGAAACGCCCGGACCATCATCATCGACATGCAGCAATAGCAAATCCTGTTTCCGCTCATATCTCAGGGTGACGCTCGTGTCAGTGTACTTTAACGCATTGCTGATCAGGTTGTTCAGTGCACGCTGCCATTGAGGGGCATCTACCTGCAGTTCGATTTTCTCCGCGGGGTATGCTCCGTTCGTCTCGATTTGCACTTTTACTTCCGGACGCAATACCTGCACATCACCGACAGCCTGCTTCATGCTGTCTAACAACAGTACAGATGACAATTGCAGATCTGCTGAGGCATGTTGCAGTCGTGCGTAACGCAACACTTCTGTCACCAGGTGATCCAGTTCGTCCAGCGCTTCAGACACCACATGATCTTCGTCGCTCAGTTCGCGATTCTGCATTTCCTGGGCAAATCGCATGCGCGCCATTGGCGCACGAAACTCGTGCGCCACCGCACGCATCAGCTGACGCTGATCTTCAACGAGCTGTTCGTTATCCGATACCAGGCCGTCGACACGGTCTGCCATCGATTCGATGGAGTCCCCAAGTTCACCGATCGCGTCAGCGGATTGATCGGTATTGCGGTCTGTAAAAAAACCGTCTCGATACCTTTGCGCCAGTGTACGCAGCCGATTGAGCCGGCTCATCGTCGGTGCAAGTGTCAGCAAGGCCGCCAACAGTCCGATGATAAGCACCACCAGCACCGTCGCAGCACCGTTTAACCAGAAGCGTTTGTTGTAGCCCCGCACCGGCACCAGTTCAACAACCAGGGCTTCTTTTCCGATTAACACTTCCAGTAGCGGTGTGCCATCGGTCAGGTACTGCAGGACGTGATTGCCGGCGTATAATGCTGCCTGCTGCTCGACCGCTCCGTCGTAGTCGTCAGAATCGAACCATTCGATGTAGTAGTCATCGACACCTTTGATAGTGTCCAGCTTGTCTTCCCAGCTCGACTCGGGGGTTTTACGCAATGCGTCGAATACGCGTTCTCCCATTGCCTCAAGGCGGGCAGTCACTTCCTGCGAATCTATTTGAAATGGTGGATGCAGCGCGAGCCAGTACGATGCCGCGGAAGAAGCAGTGAGCGCCAGCATAAATCCGCAGACTGTGGTGAATAACAGTTTGTTCACGGTGTCAGCAGGTACCCTTTGCCACGCACGCTTTTTATCATCACAGGCTCGCGCGAGTCGTCACCGATTTTTTTTCGCAGCCGCGACACACGCAGATCAATTGACCGGTCGTAACCGTCGTGCTCAAGACCGCGCAGGCTTTTGTTGATCTCATCGCGACTGAGTATTTCACCCTTGTGTTCTGCGAACAGCCAGAGCAGCGCGAACTCGGCATCGGTGACGTCAACGGCGGTGTCATTCACGGTGACACTGCGATTGCTTCTGTCTATAGTCAGGTGAGAGGTTGTGATGAAGTCCGGTTGTGGCAACCCTCTACCGGCCTCCCGTCGCCGCAACAAGGCGCGTATGCGCGCCAGCAACACGCGCGGGCGCACCGGCTTGGCGAGATAGTCGTCCGCTCCGGTTTCAAGGCCTGCGACCTCATCGATATCATCATCGAGTGCGGTCAGCATCAGAATCGCGCCGT
>CAZOXM010000131.1:0-7058 GCA_964583825.1 uncultured Granulosicoccaceae bacterium | reverse complement strand
ACATTGGAGACACACGGTGAAAACAACTCGTACTCAAGCTTATTCCATAAAGACTCTGGCAACCATCACTCTGGCGCTGACACTCGCAGCCTGTGGAGGTGGCCGTACATCTCAAAGTGATTCCGCCGGGCAGAACAGCGATCTCGATGCCAGTTCGCGACCAGACAGGGCGCCGCTGGTCGTCGGCGGCAGCGTCAGCAGCGAAAAATCCCACCCGTGGATGGTGGCCCTGATGGAGGCCTCCGCATCCAGTGCGGCAGACGGGCAATTCTGCGGCGGGACCTTGATCGCCCCTAACTGGGTGCTGACCGCTGCCCACTGTCTGGAAGACAGGCGGGCCAATAATACCGATGTGTTGCTGGGGCAGATCGACCTGAACGACAACAACGGTGAACGCATCGGTGTGTCGAGACTCATCATCCATCCGGACTACCGCACACTCGGCTATCCCGACCTCGCGCTTATGGAACTCGAGAACGATAGTCGCGCCGCAACCATCACGCTGCCCACAGCGCTCAATCCGGTGCCTCGCGATGGCGAATCCGCCACAGTGACGGGTTGGGGGCAGGTATCAGAGACCGGACCCTACAGCGATCTGCTTCGACAGACATCCGTGCCAGTCGTCGATCACCAGACCTGTAACCGTGCCTACGACAACGAGATCGATAAAAACTCAATGGTTTGCGCCGGCAGTCCGTCCGGTGATGCGGACTCGTGCTATGGCGACAGCGGCGGACCGCTGTTTGTCAGGCGAGGTAATCAGACGGTACAGGCAGGTGTTGTGAGCTTCGGTGAAGAATGCGGCCTGCCGGGAGTGCCTGGCGTTTATGCACGCGTGTCGAGCTACTATGACTGGATTAGCGCTTACGCACCTGTGCGAGCCTATAACCCGCAGGGGCAGTCCGGCGATAACGCAGTCAGCAATCCGGGAGATCAGTTACCTGATACAGGCAACCGTCAGCATCGCTACGAGGATGAAGTGTACGGTTGGTTTGATGAAGTCTTCCTGCCCGGGCACACCGATACTGTCGAACTCTACGATGGGCCGGTTAACGTCACACTGACTTCAAACCAAGACGCTGCAATGGTCGTATTTGTTGATCAGTATAATCAACGTGATGACGAATGGAACACGATCAGTTATGAGATTTCCCGCCAGGGTCGGGCAGAGATCAATGCGGATATCGACGCTGGCGAATACAGTTTTTCAGTGCTGTCACTGGGTGCTGGTGGTCGCTTCACGCTTGATATCAAGCAGTAGCATTTGTGAATTATCGGCCTGCAGCGATGTTGCAGGCCGATTATGCAAATGCACAATTATAGATCCAGTTTGCAGCCGGCCCGACCGTTGCATCGCACCGGAATTGTCTTTACCCGGTGTCTGTTCCAACTGGGCTTCGCTACCCGGGGTTTACTGCCCGGGGTTCACTACCCGGGTTCACTGCGGTTGTCCCTAACCCTGACGTTACAGTATTCAATAGCGCGGTTTCAGGCTGGTGCCCCACTAGCATTTTTTTGCCAGAACCTGAATGTACCTTGCTGTATCCCGATAAGGACTGACTTCCCCCAGGTTAGCTTCGAACTGCTCCAGCTTTGAAATTAACATTTGATTCTCAGGGCTGTTTACTGTTGACGCATAATGATTAAGCGTCAAGAGGCCATATCGCCCGATCAGGTCAAATCCGTTGTCCGTCAGCCAATCGGTCAGGTCGGTCGGCCTGTATAGTGTGATCTCGGATTCGAAAAACGGCGAATGCGTCTTCACCGCGGTTGATAATTCGGACAGTTGATCGATTTCGATGGTCTCCAGATCAATCAGGTACGGTAGTGCCAGTTGATTTCTTGTTACGAGAGAAAAGATACCCCCCTTTTTTAGTGGTTTTACCGCGTTGCGTAACTGTTCCTGCCAGTCGGTGACATATTGAATCACGTTATGACACAGTACTACATCAAAGTCGTCTTCATCGAAGTTTTCCGGAATATCCCGTAAGTTGCAGTGATGGGTGGTAATGCTGGAGGCGACGGGACTCAATTCGTTGGCCTCCTGAAAATCTGCAAGCATTGCAGCTGATTCATCGACCAGTGCGACCGTATGACCTGCGCCAGCCATTAACAATGCATCCTGACCGTTGCCGCCTCCGGCATCCAGAATGTGCAGGGAACGATCTGGCAGATGCCGGTGTAAATAGTGGCGAGTCAACTGATAGCGCAGCCGCGCTTTTACTGTGTCTTGCTCCTGTTTCCAGGCGGGCAGGCCGGTGTCGAAAGCAATTTTTCTTCTGGTAGTGCGAAGGGCACGTTTAAGGCTAATGTTACCGTTGTACAGTGCGCGGCCGATTAACACCCCGCTGACGCCTTTGCAGTTGTAGCAGGAAGCAATATCGTCCATGTCGTAGATCTCGCCCCCCACCTGAAAATTAACTCCGGAAAGACTCGCAAGTTCTTTTGTAATGCGAACATCACAACCACTCATCTCACCGTTATCGGCAATAGTTGTGTGTATTCCTGAATGAATACCCAGGCGGTACATCTGCAGTGCACGGCTGACAACCTGCTCACCGCCTGCGCCCGCCCAGTCCTCGGGCCAGTCTTCAGTCTCTTCTATCGTGCCGACTTTACCCACTGCGCGGGTGGTAAACATGACGCCGATCGCATCGGGGCCATATGACGACACCGCTGATGATGCCAGCAGATTGATATCTTCCTGAGAAGCATCCAGCATGACCCGTGAGACGCCGGCCTGAATGGCGCGATCAATATTCTTCATATCCAGGTGCCCGGCCACTAACTGCACCTTTACCGGCAATTCACAGAGTCTGGTGATCAACTGCCAATTGAGGGTCGCATCGCGCTGAAACAAGGCGTCAATATCGACGACGTGAATCCGGCTGGCCCCTTCCTCTATCCAGAATTTCGCTGTTTCGAGCGGCTCCCACTCTTCAAAAATGGCGGACTCATCGGGATTGTTTCCGGTGAAATCAATGGTCCTGCCGCCACGTAGATGAATCACCGGGATAACATCAAATACAACCGTGTGTGATGTTTCTTCTTTCAGCTCGTTCGTCAACATAAATGCGCGTCAGGCCACTTTTATCCCGATATTCTGGCTTGCCAGATATTCGTCGTAGCTGCCGATAAAATCGTTGAGCCTGTTGTCTTTGATTTCTATCACCCGGTTGGCGAGAGAAGAAACGAATTCACGGTCGTGGCTGACAAAGATCAGCGTGCCTTCATAGTGCTCAAGCGCGAGATTTAATGATTCTATCGATTCCATGTCGAGGTGATTGGTGGGTTCGTCGAGCAGCAGTACATTGGGCGAGTTCATGATGAGTTTTCCGAACAACAGTCGGTTCTTTTCACCCCCCGAACATACACGAACCTGCTTTTTGAAGTCGTCATTCGAGAACAGTAGCCTGCCAAGTGTGCTGCGTACGATTTGGTCATCGTGCTCAGGCTGACGCCATTGAGTCATCCAGTCGAACAGCGACAGGTTAGAATCGAACTCTGCGTTGCTGTCTTGCGGGCAATAACCGAGCGCTGCGTTTTCTGCCCACTTAATCGTGCCGTTGTCGGCATGGAGTTCATTCATTAACAGACGCAGAAATGTGGACTTCCCCGATCCGTTCTCGCCGATCACTGCCAGTCGGGTGCCGGCTTCAAGCAGTAGATTGCCCCCTTCAAACAGCGTTTCACCGTCAAAACCGTGGCCGAGATTTTCAATGGTAAGGGCCAGTCGATGAAGTTTTTTCTCTTGTGTAAAACGGATATAGGGGCTGACACGGCTCGACGGTTTTATATCGGTGAGCTGAATCTTTTCGATTTGCTTTGCGCGTGAAGTCGCTTGTCGCGCCTTGGAAGCGTTGGCAGAAAATCGGCTGACAAACTGTTGCAGCTCTGCGATTTGTGTTTTCTTCTTGGCGTTGTCTGCCTGCAGCCGCTCGCGAGCCTGTGTAGAGGCGGTCATGAAATCGTCATAGTTTCCGGGGTACACGCGCAGCACACCGTAGTCGATGTCTGCCATGTGGGTGCACACAGCATTGAGAAAATGGCGATCATGCGAAATAATCACCATGGTGCTTCGCTGTGCTTTCAGCACACCTTCCAGCCAGCGGATCGCATGGATATCGAGGTTGTTGGTCGGCTCGTCGAGCAACAGGATATCGGGCTCTGAAAACAGGGCCTGCGCCAGCAGCACTCTCAGTTTCCAGCCGGGTGCTACCTCACTCATCGGGCCGTGATGAAGTGACTCTTCAATGCCCGCGCCGGCGAGGAATTCTCCGGCCCGGCTCTCGGCGGTGTAACCATCCAGTTCAGCAAACTGAATCTCGAGCTCGGCCACTTTCATGCCTTCTTCTTCAGTCATTTCCGGCAGTGAGTAAATCCGCTCTCTTTCCTGCTTTACCTCCCACAGCTCCCTGTGACCCATGATGACTGTGTCCAGCACTGTGTACTCTTCAAAGGCAAACTGATCCTGATTCAGTTTGCCGACGCGATCATTCGGGGACACACTGACGGAACCGGCAGAGGGCTCCAGTGCGCCACTGAGAATATTCATAAAAGTGGATTTTCCACAGCCATTGGCGCCGATTAACCCGTAACGGTTGCCGTCGCTGAATTTAACTGAAATGTTCTCAAATAGTGGCTTCGCACCAAATTGCATGGTGACATTGGCGGTAGTGATCAAGATAAATTCCGTGTTTGGGTAGCTGATAGGGCGGGAATTGCCGGATGCGCCCGGATTGCAGCCGCAGCAAAGCCGCCCATTATAGCTGACAAATTGAACCGCAGCCCATAGTCACTTTTCGACCGCGTCACACGTCCCGGAGAACGGGGTAGCGTGCTACCGCCCCCGCCACCACGATATCCAGTCACAAGAGGTCTGGCAGGCGGCATCAGTGCTGGCACAGCCAGGTAGACACCGCAATGCGCACCGGCCACTAGGCCGCATTATTCATGAGGATTCGTCGTCCAGAGGAAATCTCGCTAAACAGGTCAGTCGATCGTCCGAGATGCGTGGCCCGCCACGCTTCGAGGAGGATCGGCTGAGATGTGACGCGAGATTTTCTTCTGGTGGCGAATAGACACTGCGCTAATTTGGCAGACGCACTTAACAGCGGGTTTGAATCTATACACCTGCGCTTTCGCTTATTCCCGGTCGTCGCCTTGTGAATAATGCAGACTCCTAGAACAACGTGGATATCAGCATGACCCCGGTGGCTGCGAAGCCAACTGCCCAGATAATCGAACGCCAGGGTACCCAATCAAAAGCGTAGGCCGCCACATACAATACTCGGCTGACCAGATATATCCAGGCACAGGTGGAGGTCACTACCGTGCTGCGGTCCGAAAGGACAACCACCACCACGGCAATGGTGAATAGAGTCAGGGCTTCAAAGTGGTTGTCCATGGCGCGGATCAATCTGCCTGTCCGCTCTGAAACCTGACTTTGAATCGAACCGCCTGTCGAGCTCGCCTCACGTGAGGATAGAGTCTTTTTGGTGCCCACCTCCAGATTCACAGGAACCGCCATTAAGGCAAACTGCACAAACTGCCACAGCGCCGCCAGCGCCAAAACCTTTAGCTCAACCACCACGCTATTCATCTCTCCTGGTTGCTAGTGGACCGCTTGATAAATAAGGTAACACGGATCGAAGCTACAGCCGCCATTGCTGCGTTGGCCATATTTGAGCAGCCTGGGCTCGACGTATGACCTATACGCCTGCGTTTTTCCGCCTTGCACTGACGACTGTAGCTGTGAAAAGTTTGTCACCCTATTTATCAAGCGGTCCACTAGCCTGAATTTTTCATGATGATTCGACATTCAGCGGAAATAGGCACAACAGATCGGTAGATCATGCGAGATGTGAAGCCCCATTTTCGACTGATGGTGAATAGACACACTGCGAAAGATACACTGGCGTGTAAAACCTGTCAGCCTAATTACCAACCAGCACAGAGTAACTTTTTGAAAGTTCCTCGACGGTATCATTTAATTGCGAAGAAAAATCATTGGGTAACGGCTTAAAGAAGTTGTAGTTTATTGCGTGAGAAAAGTTAACATTGTCCTTCCTTACCCCAAATACCACGCCATAGTTTCCCGAACGGTGATCTCTTAGCATTAACCTGCCAAGTTCTCCGGCCTTATTCAGGTATTGGGCGGCTACAAAACGAGTTGGATTGGGGTGATCTTTAACCTTGTCACAAACCACCGCAACCTCAAGCAGTTGCTCTATCTCAAGTACGGGTTTTATAAAGATGCTAAAGAACTCCTCGTTAGTCCATGGATCTTTAAACTGCCTAAACCCGCCCCATGTTAAGAGGCCATTCGCTGCAACCCAGGTCTGGGTCTCATCTTCAACTGCATTTCCTGCAACAACAGCTCGGCCATAATAATCCAGAAATTTCTTCCATACTTCCGGGCAGTTTTGCTCCCCTGACAGGGACTGTGTTTTGTTAGTCGGGAGAGGCCTTTGGTTTTCGATTGGGCTGTATAGTTTATTCCGATCGAACGATTCGAAAGGCACTTCAAAGTCAACAATTGCCTGTCGTTCCTGTTGCATCTCGAGCTTTCGGTACTCGCCTGTAGCTAAAGTTAAAGTCTGGTTATCGTATAATGAAAGCGATGCCGAGTCTTCATCGCATACCTTTCGGCGATTTTCTGTGGATTTCTCTGTACACCAACGATAGGTTGTTTTCTCAAGGGCGCTATGTGTGTGACTCGCCTGGCCATATTTTTCGATAGCGGCCGGTACCATCGATTCATCCTGTTTCGTTTGATGCAAACGAATAGTCTGGACGATGTATTGTTTTTGCCCTTTTCCCGCGGTAAATTTATTAAATCTTGCGGTAAACGACTGTCGGTCGTTTTTGAAGCTTATCACTATTGGTGCTTCAGGACGTCCGCTAAAACCTATTGACTCCCTGGAGGTGTCGTAAAATCGAATCAGATTATTCACCGTATCCGTAGCATCCATACCTAATTTGACGCCGGATATTTCAAACTCCTTCACATCATGCATAGGGCCAACCCAGTCTGCACTGGCCTGAAAGGTCGAAAA
>CAZOXM010000130.1:0-11048 GCA_964583825.1 uncultured Granulosicoccaceae bacterium | reverse complement strand
ACCGCACAGATGCCGCTGATCCCGCGTGTTGTTTCCGAATACCCTGCTACACTAGATTAATTCGTTTCAGTTATCCAACATCGGAGCATATCGATGGCGACCGTTACACTCCAGACTCTGCTTATCTACATCGGCATCGGCGCGATACTCGGGCTGATCCTCGGACCGTTACTTAAAAGCGGTGGCTTCGGCTGGTTCGGCAACATTTGCCTCGGCGTGCTGGGCGCATTCGCCGGTGGTCTCGCGGCGACGTTCGGAGAACTGGTCATCGACAACGACATCATGCGCAACAGCATGGCCGCCGCCGCCGGTGCAATTCTGATGACGCTGATATTCGCGATACTAAAGCGCCGCTAACCTGACGGCGATTGCTCGCGGGGGACGCCAAAGCCTCCCGGTGCGCGCCCTACAACCGACCGTCCACCTCTTCCTTCGGCAGTATGCCTTTGACGTCGTAAATAACATGCAGCGGTTTTAAATACTGCTGAATGGAAACAAGGCCGGCATCGGCAAACTGCTGATGCGACACGGCGACCACCACGGCGTCGTATAGCGCGGACGGCGGGTACTCGACGAAAGTCGCGTCGTGTTGTCGCTGTGCATCGGCAACATCTATCCACGGATCACACACATCAACGATAGCGTTGTACTGACACAACGTATCGACAATATCGATGACTCTCGAATTTCTGATATCCGGACAATTTTCTTTAAATGTAAACCCCATCACCAGTATTCGCGCACCGACGACATGGATACGCTTCATCGTCATCAGTTTAATAACCTGCTCCGCGACATACTGCCCCATACCATCATTGATCTCCCGACCGGACAGAATCACCCGGGAGTGATAGCCGATCTCATCGGCCTTGTGCGTCAGATAGTAAGGATCCACACCGATGCAGTGCCCACCGACCAGGCCGGGCTCAAACGGCAGGAAATTCCACTTACTGCCAGCCGCTTCCAGTACTTCCCTGGTATCAATACCGAGCCGGTTAAAGATCAGTGCCAGCTCGTTGATTAGTGCAATATTGACGTCGCGCTGCGTGTTCTCAATGACCTTCGCCGCCTCCGCCACACGAATACTGCTGGCCAGATGCGTACCTGCCGAAATAATACTGCGATAGAGATCATCCACTACCTGTGCAACAGCGTCGTTTGAACCGGAAGTTACCTTTTTAATGTTCTCCAGCCGGTGCTTTTTATCTCCCGGGTTGATTCGCTCCGGGCTGTAGCCGACGAAAAAGTCGACGTTGAAGCGCAGGCCGGATCGCTTCTCAAGTACAGGCACGCAGACTTCCTCAGTGGCACCCGGATATACCGTCGATTCGAATATGACAATGTCACCGGCTTTCAGCACCTCCCCGATCATCGCTGAGGCGGAAGTGAGCGGGAACAGATCAGGCTGCTTGTGTGAGGTGACCGGCGTCGGAACCGTCGCGATATAAACGCAGCAGTCGCGCACTGCATTGATATCGTGGGTAAAGGTCAGCTGCGTCGCCGCGGACAACGCATCGGGTTCCACTTCCTGTGTGACATCAACTCCTGCCCGAAGCTCTTCAATACGCTGTTCGTTGATATCAAAACCGACCGTGCGGTTCTTTTTGCCCAGCGCAACCGCCAGCGGCAGGCCCACATACCCCAGACCAACCACCGCGATACCGGACGTGCCGCCAATACCGTCAAAACTCACTGCCATTAAAATGGTTTCCAGATATTTCTAAAAGTTCGAAAAGTTACAACGGAAGTACAGTAACCAAAAGAAGTGTAGCGCATCGTTAATTATCCACTATCACCTGCGCTGCCGTATCTGCCCGATCGGTTACGATGCCGTCAGCACCGACACGAACCAGCTGACGCATCACTTCAGCCTCATTCACCGTCCAGAAATGGACCTGACCACCGGCTTCGTGTACCGCATCGATAAACCACCGACGCTCAAAGAAAATACAAAAATAACGACGCGGCAACTGAAACAGGGACACTGGCATAGCGCACCGGCTGTGCGTTCCCCGCAGATAGCGCCACAAAAATGATCGAACATCCGCTGCACAGGCACTCGTTGTCAGCCACGGATAAGTGCGTCGACAGTACTGTAATACCGATTGATGAAAACTCGCCACCACCACCCGCTCGACACCGTCGGCCCGCTGCACCGACTGCGCCAGCACGTCCACCGCGCCGGTCGAGTTGTCCTTGATATCGACGTTGATGCCCATCTCCGGAAAACGGCTAAAAACCTCATCAATCGTCAGCAGCTGAACCCCGCTGCCGCGCAGCGGGAATCCGCCGGCAGCATCGAATCGATAGGCCGCGTCCAGCGCCTGCAACTCGACGGTGTGAAGGTCTGCAACACGCCCACTGCCGTTCGTGGTGCGTTCCAGCGTGTTGTCATGCGTGACCAGCAGCCGACGATCACGCGACAGTCTGACATCAAGTTCCAGCACGTCCGCGTGGTGCTGTCTGGCAAATTCAAAGGCCGGCAGGGTGTTTTCCGGCGCCAGCAGCGACGTGCCGCGATGCGCGAGGATCGTCACCTTACGGTGGCTTGAGGACTGCATGGATTCGCCCAGTGTGCTTTTTGAAAAGGAAAATCGCGGGACACCGGCGACTGCGCTGCAGCAGCCCGCATTGTTCCGACGCGCTTATCGGTTATATGATTGCAGCGTTTTGCACAGGTTGCTACGGCTTCTTTAAACCAACCCGGAGAATACTTCTTGGAAATACTTTCATGTGGCGCTGCAGAGGAAGTCACCGGCTCCTGTCATCTGATCAAAGTGAACGGACAGACCGTGCTGCTCGATTGCGGACTGATACAGGGGCGCGCAAAAGATGAGGCGCGCAACCGCGATCCGTTTCCGTTTAACCCGTCTGATCTCGACGCTGTCGTACTCAGCCATGCACACATTGACCACAGTGGCCGTCTGCCGCTGCTGGTTAAATCCGGCTACAAAGGCCCCGTCTACACCCACAAAGCCAGTGCCGACCTGTGTGGCACGCTGCTGAAAGACTCCGCTTATCTGAACGAGAAGAACACGCAGTGGGAAAATAAAAGGCGTCAGCGCCGTGGCAAGAAACCTTTGGCTCCACTGTATCAGATGGAGGACGCCGAGCGCGTGCTGAAGCAGTTTTCAACACTCGACTATGCAGAGAAAAAAGAAATACTGCCCGGTGTCACCATTCGACTGTCCGACGCCGGACATATCGTCGGCTCGGCCATCGTTGAAATCTGGCTGGAAGAAATCGGCGTCAGCCGGAAAATCGTTTTCAGTGGTGATCTGGGTCATCGCGGTACCGCCATACTGCGCGACTTCACCATGATCGACGAGGCCGACGTAGTACTGATGGAAAGTACCTACGGCAACCGCCTGCACCGCCCCTGGGAAGATACCTGGGCGGAAATCGATGAAATCGTCGAAGAAATAAAAAACAAACCGGGCAATGTACTGATACCGGCGTTCTCCGTCGGCCGAACCCAGAACATTCTCTACATGTTCGCAAAGAACTACGAAAAGTGGGATCTGCACAAACGCCAGATCTTTCTCGACAGCCCGATGGCAATCGAAGCCACCGAAATCTACCTGCGCCACCACCAGCTCTACGACAAAGAGGCTTCCGAGTTCTGGCGCGATCGTGGCAGTCTGATGGGCATGCCCAACCTGACGTTTTCAAAGTCCTCTGCCGATTCCATGAAGATCAACAAAATCACCCATGGTGCAATCATCATTGCCGGCAGTGGCATGATGACCGGCGGACGCATCAAGCATCACCTCAAGCACAATATCTGGCGGCCTGAATGTCACCTGATTGTGACCGGCTATCAGTCGTACGGAACGCTTGGCAGAAAGCTGGTTGAAGGTGCCAAAAAAATTCGGCTGTGGGGTGAACGATACCGCGTTAAAGCAAAAATCCACACGATTGGCGGGCTGTCCGCACATACCGATCAGCGGGGATTAATGGACTGGTACGGTCACTTTAAGTCGCGCCCTCCACTGTTTCTCGTGCATGGCGAGGCCGACACAATGGACGTGCTGAAAAACAAAATGCGCAACGATATGAATGCACCGGTGCATGTGGCGCGAGCCGGTGAATCCATCGACCTCAACAACCTCGACAAATATCAGTAGCGGGGTAACGAGCCAGGCAGATCAATGCGCCGGATCAATGCGCCGGCGCGCTGTTGAAATGTGCGCGCGGCTCGCTGGCGAACTCGCTGTCGAGCTGCTTCATTAAACGCAGCGCCTCTTCAGAAGGCTGATCGGGTAATTGAATTTGTACTACCACGATCTGATCGCCGGCACCCGGCATGCCCTTACCTTTCAGCCGCATCCTCGATCCGCTTTTCGTATTCGACGGTATCGTCAGAGACACGGCGCCACTCAGCGTGGGTACATTGAGTTTTAACCCTGCGGCCGCTTCATACGGGGTGACGGGTACGGTGAGCACAATGTTGTTTCCTTCCACCCGAAACAGCGCGTGCGGCTTGAGCTTAACCGTGAGCAGCAGGTCGCCCGCCGGCCCGCCATTGATGCCGGTGCCACCCTGCCCCTTCAAACGCAATTGCTGACCGTCGCTGACCCCGGCAGGTATGTTCACACTCAGCTTCCGACCCGCCGGACCCGGCAAAGTAATATGGGTTTTACCGCCGCGGTAGGCGTTCTCAAGCGTCACCCGCACCGTCAGGCTGATATCGTCGCCCTGTTGCGGCCAGTTGCGATGGTGCCCCGCCCCACCGGCTCCGCCGGTGCGCCCGTATCCGCTGGTGCCGAACAGCGATTCAAACAATTCGGAAATATCCACATTGCCGAACGACCCGGAATCGACGCCACCGCCCCCCCAGTGCGGAGACTGCCGGAAGTCGTCCCCGTCCCTGAAACCGTAGCGTTTCAGCTGATCGTATTCGGCGCGGCGGGTTTCGTCCTTCAGCGTATCGTAAGCTTCATTAATTTCCTTGAAGCGTTCCTCGGCACCGGCCTCCTTGCTGACATCCGGATGATACTGACGCGCCTTGCGTCGATAGGCACGTTTGATATCGTCCGGAGACGCATCGTCGGGCACACCGAGAATCTGATAAAAGTCTTTGAATTTCATGACACATTTTTTGACAACTGCTGCGCTGCCAACATTTCTATAAACTGTCACCAATATGGGGCTCACAACCCCGTGTCACAAGCCTTTAAATCGTTGATTCAATGCAAATTTCAGTAGTGATCCCGACTTACAATCGCGCACACACGGTCAGTCGGGCTATCGATTCAGTGCTGCAGCAAACCGCAACACCGCTGGAAATTCTGGTGGTTGACGACGGTTCCACCGATTCCACCGATTCCATGCTCCGAAAACGCTATGGCAGCGCCATTCAATTGCACTGCAGGCAACACAATACCGGTGTCAGCGCTGCACGGAACTACGCCGTTTCCCAAAGTCGCGGTGACTGGATCGCTTTTCTCGATTCCGACGACGAGTGGTTGCCGCGAAAGCTGGAAAGTCAAATCATTCAGTTACAGCAAACGCCACACTCGCTGTGCCATACCAACGAAATCTGGATCAGAAACGGCGTGCGGGTAAATCCGATGAAAAAACACGCCAAACAGGGGGGCCGGGTTTTTCAGCGCAGCCTCGACATGTGTGTCATCTCGCCGTCTTCGGTGGTGCTGGAAAAATCTGTTTTCACCGCCGCCGGAGGATTCGATGAGACACTGCCGGCCTGCGAAGACTACGACCTCTGGTTAAAGATCACCGCACAGGACCCCGTGCTTTATCTCGAAGCGCCCCTGCTGGTGAAGTACGGCGGACACGAAGATCAGTTGTCGAGAAAGTACTGGGGCATGGATCGCTTCCGGGTGCAGGCGCTGCACAACCTGCTCGAAAGCGGCAACCTCAGCGTGCAGCAACGCGAACTGGTGTGCCGGGTACTCCTGAAAAAACTGCGCATCCTGCGAAAAGGTGCGGACAAGCACGCTAACACTGCGCTATTAGCCTACTGCGATCAACTGCACGCCACCGTGCAGCAGACCGCTGACTCAACCACAACGGTGCCACGCCTGTGATTAACCTGGTCACCGCACTGCCGGCCGAAGCCGCTCCGATCATCAAACACTGGCGACTGAAGAAGTCTAACCGGACCCATCCGTTTACTCTTTTTTGCCGCGACGACATACGCCTGGTGGTGAGCGGAATCGGAAAATGCAACAGCGCCGCTGCGACCGCATGGCTGGCGGGCATCGAATCGAGCTATCGACAGCGCAACAGTGTTTGGCTGAATATCGGTATTGCCGGTCATGCAGCGCTCACAACCGGTACACTGGTGTGTGCGAACCGCGTGCTCGACGCCTCCACCCGCCAAAGCTGGTACCCCACACTGATAAACAATCCGTTCACCAAAGCAGGGATACAAACTGTTGATCAGCCGGTGTCGGATTACCCCGCGGAACTCGTTGTGGAAATGGAAGCGAGCGGCTTCTACCCGACAGCCCTAAAAATCACCACCAGTGAACTTGCGCAGTGCTTTAAGGTAGTCTCTGACAATACCGCCAATCCGCTATCAGCGGTTACCGCAGACACCGCACGCACCCTGATCGGGGATCACCTGTCAACGGTAGAAAACCAGCTACAGGTGCTGCTCGCACTCGCCGCACACTGCGATGCAACAGACACGTCCGATATAGAATTGTTGTTCGAATCCCAATGGAGGTTCAGCGCCACACAAAAAAGCCAGTTGCAGCGATTGCTGCAACGACAACTGGCGATCACCGGGGATACCAAAGCGGCCACTGATCTGTTTCAGGAACTCAGTGGCGGACGACACAGCACCCCGGCGGTACTGGCACAGTTACATAACATCACCAGCGATGTGAGCACCGATGAAACAAACTAGCAGGGTGTTGAAAAACGTGATGAGCGACGGCCTGGGTAGGCAAATTTCCCCAAAAAAGCGCAGTTTATGGGTTATAAATGAGCATTTTGAGGGGGAATTTAATGCCCTCACACCTAGCGCAATAGTTTTCAACATCCTGCTAGTCCATTGCGCCGGTTAGTGATCACAATATGATTCAAACCATTTATGTAGAGGAAGAAGTCGCACTTCATCATCGAACCACCGCCGTGCTCGAACGATTTCCAAAAGCAGATGTCGTCATGTGCGAGCGCTATACCCATGTATTTAACAACAGCGCGCAAAACTTTCGCATTCAGAAACAGCAACCGTCACTGATACTTGCAAAAAAAAACCACAAAAGGGTTCTGCCGACACCGGCAGGATACGGCATTGGCGGCGAGCACAATTACTACTTTTCCCACATGCTCAATTGCCTGTACGACTGCAGATACTGTTTCCTGCAGGGCATGTATCGCTCCGCCCACTACGTTTTATTCGTCAACTACGAAGATTTCCTGGACGACATCCACGACGTTGCAGCCAGTCACCAGGAACCAAGCTGGTATTTCTCAGGCTACGATTGCGACAGCCTGGCGATGGAACCAGTAACCCGCTTTATTGACTACTCACTGCAGCGCTTCGCCACCATCGACAATGCGTTTCTCGAAATCAGAACCAAAAGCACACAAATCAGTCAGCTGCTGCGCATACCCGCAGCGCCCAACGCGGTGATTGCATTTAGCTTCACCCCGCAACCGACCGCCACTCGCCATGAACATAAAGTCCCTTCCGTTGCCAAGCGCATTGCTGCTGCAAAAAAGCTGCAGCAGGCCGGATGGAAAATCGGCATCAGGCTCGACCCAATGATTGCGAGTGACAATTTCAGACAGGACTACCGGGATTTACTGATACAGCTATTCACTGATCTGGACAGCGAATCCATACACTCTGTGAGTTATGGTGCTTTTCGCCTGCCGCGTGATTTTTTTAAGCGAATAGTCAAGCTGTATCCACGTGAAGCACTGTTTGCCGAACAACTAACCGAGAACGCACAAGTCGTTTCTTATTCGACTGATCGGGAAGCAACACAGCGGGACTTCATCCACAACGAACTGCTGCAATACGTTACCGAGCAACGTATTTTCCCGTGCGATATCGCCTGAAGACTACAGCTCAGGAATAAAACCAGGCAGTCGCTCTGTTAGCGGTCGTGCTGTTTCTGCCGTTGCGATCTCGACTGGCGATGCCATTACCAGAGAGTCCAGCGACTGGACCTTTACAGTCCATTCGGCAAAGCGGCTGACCAGCGACTGCGCCGGCTCGCTGCGCCACCACAACACATCGGCATAGATCGCATTGTCAAAGTTCCCCGGCATAGTCGGCAAATAATGATGGTATCGTCGGTTCAGCAGGCGCACCGACTCAAAGTTTACCGGGCTAAAGCCGAGTGCTGCGGAAAACTCCAGGGTGTTTTCCGGTGCAGTCATGTAGTGCAGAAATCGAACAGCGAGCTCCGGATTGTCGGATGCCGACGGTACAGCCAGCATACTAAGCTCGAGCACCGCTGCATCCCACAACACCTGTGGTGCATTACTGCGAGTGAGTGCCTCGGATAACACGGCGTTGGTTGACAACATCGCCATCGTCGCCACTCCGCTACGCAGATAATCAAGCGCCTGGTTGTCGTTTTCCACCCAGATCACATGGCTTTCAATCAGACGCAGTTGCTTCTCGATTACCGGCCACACCTGCTCCGTTTGCTCGAGTGCCGCATAAATCCGGTCGCCCGACACACCGCTCGCGGCAAGTGCCCACTCAGCCAGGGTCCGCGGTGATTTCACGATAGCCCGTTTCCCGGGATATTCCTGCAAGTTGAAAAAATCGGAAACCAGCGAAGGCGGCTGACGATACGTCGTCCCGGCCAACTCCGGCATAAAACCGATTACCGTGCCCCATGCCCACTGGCCGACGGCACAGGGCTGTACTGAGTTCGGCAGGTAGGAAGATAGCGTCGACCGGGCACTGAACGAATCCGGCGGCAGCCACATTAACTCGCCGTTGCTGCAGCCCTGCATTGCTTCCGACAGGCTGAGCTCCACCACATCCGGCGTGCCCCCGGCAGGGCGATGTATCAGTCCGTCCCACGCCGACTGCCGGTCAACGTCGACTTGCTCATGACGGGCAAATCGCTGCAGCACGGTGGCGTCGTACGTCTGCCCATAGGCACCACCCCAGGTGGCAATCCGCAGGTTGTCGGCATGTGCAGCACTCATGAGAACAAGCGCGAAAATCCAAAATGCCCTGAAAAAGCTCAGCATAGTCGGGTTCTAAATTAGTTGGCCGGAGCAACAGCGTTGGTTTATTCATAAAAGGTAGCAGTTGAATATGATCCGACAACCGATCAGCCCGCATTTCCCGTAATTCATAATTGATAATTATTAATCGACAGAAAACCTTCATGCAGACGTCAATACATCGACTATAACTAGAAGAGGACAAAAACAGTTATAACAGTCACCGAGTTCTCTTATGTTGCAAACAACCGGCACGTCAGATTCAAGCCCGCAAAAACATTCCTCGTTCGCATCGGACGATGACACGACAGACCTGCTGAGCTACGTCAAAGCAGTCTGGAGATATATCTGGCCGATAAGCATCCTCACTATCTGTGCTGCGGCCTTGTCCATTTACTGGGTTAAATCGATAGATCCACAATACCGCGCCACTGCGTCGATACAACTCGACACGCAGCACGCAATGCCGATTAACCTCGATGAACTGACCGGGGCCGACACGCAAACCAAAGAGTATCTGCAAACGCAATTTCAGATTCTGCGCGGCAAAACGCTCGCCAGACGTGTTGTTGAAAAAATGCGGCTGTATACACACCCGGAGTTCGCACCGGAATCACCAACGAGCAACAACGGTGATAATGCCCTTACCGAAGAGCAGCAGCGCCAGCTGATAGTAGAAAACTTCCAGGAGCGTTTGCATCTTGGACAGGTAAAAAACACCAAGATCTTTAACATCAGCTTTCAGTCCACCAGCCCGGAGCTGGCACGAGACGTCGCCAATGCAGTGTCAGAAACGTACATCGAAAGTAACGTCGAAGGTAGAACGAACGCAAGCCTTGAAACAGTAGGCGATCTGTCAATTCGGCTGGAACAGCTCAGAGAAAAGCTTGAAGCCTCGCAACACAAGCTGGTTGCGTACCGCGAGGAGCATGGCCTGGTCGATATTCAAAGCTCTAACGGTCTGCTCACCGAACATGAAATCGGCATTATCACCGGTAAGCTCATCGATGCCGAAGCAAAAATGACCCAGTCCAAACTGCTTTTCGATGAAGTCGAAAAAACCAGACCAAAGGGAATGAGTGCACTGCTGTCCCTACCGATCATCGATTCCAATGAACTGGTTCGCCGATTTAAAATTGACAACCAAGATGCCCAGCTACGCCTGAATGAACTGCTGAACCGCTACGGTGACAAGCACCCTAAAGTCGTTGATGCCAACTCCCTGCTGCAGGTGTCACAGGCCAATCTCAGAAGCCAGGTGAACAACATTGTCGACGCAATCGGCAAGGAATATAACTTTGCGCGTCAGACCGTCGACTCTCTGCGCGACACGCTGAACAAGGGCAAACAGGGTATTCAGACCACCGAGCGCTCCCGCATCGGGCTGTCTCATCTTGAAAAAGAAGTAGAGCTGAATCAGAAAATATACGATGCCTTCCGCACACGTATCAGAGAAGTCAATGAAGCGGAAAACACCATCAAGTCACACGCACAGATTATCGAATACGCCGAAACGCCATTAATTCCGGTCAGCCCCAAGAAAAAGCTGATTGTGATGCTCGCAACACTGCTGACCTTTGGTCTGTGTTCGCTGCTGGCCATTGCCAAAACCATATTCAGCACCGGCATAACCAGCATCAGTGACGTCGAAGACTATCTCGGTCTGAAAATGCTGGGGATTGTACCGATGCGAAAAAACAAAACAGTCGATCTACCCGAACAGACGGAAAATCTGAAGTCCGTCGACTTCTCTTTTGACGAAAGCATCAAAACCATCCGCACCGGAATACTGCTGGAAGAGGCGAACAAAGCCCAGCAAGTCATTATGGTGACATCAGCTCTGCCCGGAGAAGGTAAGTCTACCCTCACACGGCACC
>CAZOXM010000129.1:0-11214 GCA_964583825.1 uncultured Granulosicoccaceae bacterium | reverse complement strand
GGGGGAATTTAACGCCCTCAGACCTAGCGCAATAGTTTTTCAACATCCTGCTAGCGCTGTCATACACTTTGCCCGTTCCCAGCTCTCACCTCCACCAAGGGTCCTCACTATGAATGCCACCCTCTTTCTCCGAATCATTGCCACTATTCTTTTGTTATTCGGCGTCATCTACCTGCTGAACCCGGCACTGCTCGCCGGAAAAGCCGGCATCACCGCCGAGCCGTCAGGACTCACCGATATCCGAGCAACCTACGGCGGATTCCAAATTGGTTTTGCGCTGTTTCTCTGGTGGGCATGCCGCAATCCTGCTCAGCTGCGATACCCACTCATGGCGACACTGGTAATTTTCGCCAGTGTAGGTGCAGCCAGGTTTTTCGGTGTGATTCGTGACGGTGAATTGTCAGGGTTTAATCAGATAGGACTGGGCTTTGAAATAATTCTGACTGTTGTCTGCGCGTTTTATTTGTTTCGAGACAAAAAAAACCCGGTCTGAGGACCGGGTATTAAAAAGGGAACCCGGGGGTGTGGGTTCCCGCGCACTGGAGTCAAGACCTAGTGTGGAATTAAAACAGTGTCAATCACGTGAATGATGCCGTTAGTTGCGTAGATATCAGTCACTGTGACCGTGGCGTCATTAATGAACAGCATTCCACCTTTGATGCTCAGCTGAGCGGAATCGCCATTGGCCATTGCCACTGAATTGCCTGCCAGGCTCAGCGCAGTTTCAGCGTCGACCGCCGCATCGGCTACCACGTGATACAGCAGGATATTTCTCAGCGTATCCGGATCAGCCAGCAGTGCTTCGATAGTGTCCTGGCCGAGTGCTGCGAACGCATCGTCAGTGGGTGCAAAGACAGTGTAAGTCTCGTGGTTGCCCGCCAGCGGTCCGTCAAGACCGGTCGCCTGAAGTGCGGCAACCAGTGTCTGGAAGCTGCCTGCAGCGATAGCGGTGTTGTAGATGCTGTCGAGTTCTGCCGGAGCAGGCTCTTCTACCTGGTCGACAGGTGGCAGCAACACTTCATCGATGACGTGAATAATACCGTTGCTGGCAACAACGTCAGTGGCAATCACCTGCGACTCGTTGACGAAAAGGTTACCACCGCTCAGCGACAGGCTGATGTCGTCACCATTGGCCGTAGTCACCGAGGATCCCGCCAGGGAGATCGCTGTCTCGGCGTTGACCGCCTGGCCGCCAATGACGTGGTACAGCAGGATGTCGCGCAGTGTGTCAGGGTCTGCGAGCAGCGCGTCAATGGTTTCCTGACCCAGTGCCGCAAAGGCATCGTCGGTCGGGGCGAATACAGTAAACGTAGCGTTCTCGTCGGCCAGTACTGGTATTAATCCAGTCGCTTCGAGCGCCGCGGCCAGCGTGTTGAAACTGCCGGCTGCAAGTGCCGTATCGACGATATTCAATGCCTGCTCAGGCTCACCGGCACCATTGTCCCCGGTAGGCTCATTGGCTGGTGGCAGTAATACCTGGTTAATGACATGAATCGTCCCGTTTGTCGCAGCAACATCGGCGGCGATGACTTCGGAAGCATTGATAAAGAGCTTTCCATCCTGCAGCGATATCTGAAGATCGTCTTCATTTGCCGCCTGAACTGCATTGCCGGCCAGTGAGATCGCAGTCGCGCTGTCAACGTTCTGATCTGCAAGCACGTGATACAGAAGAATGTCTCTCAGCGTCTCCGGGTCGGCCAGCAAGCTGTTGATCGTGTCCTGTCCGAGTGCTGCAAATGCCTCATCTGTCGGTGCGAACACAGTGAACTCTCGCGTTTCGTCAGCCAGTACACCCACGAGATCGGTCGCGGTCAGCGCAGCTGCAAGCGTATTGAAGCTCCCGGCTTCGACGGCGGTTTGTACTATATTACCCGTGGCTTCACCAGCCACGGCGCCGGCTGTACCTGCTTCATTGTTGCCGATAAGCGTACCTTCACCGTCGCATGCTGATACGGCCAGCGCGAGCATGACTGGTACCCCAATGTGTCGTAATAGTTTCATATTAATGGTCCTGTGTTGAATCACTACAATTCGCCTTTCGAATTGTTGAAGCGAAGGTTAATCACCAGGAGGTGAATGCGTTGTGATCAAAAAAAATCGACTGTTCACGCCGTGTTCACATTGCCGGCTGCAGACCCGCTGTGAACAGGTGGTCACACCCTGATCACGCAGACTGGGGTAGCTTGAGAAACAAATTTTCGGCGGTCACAACTCCTATGAACGCAAACACCCAACCGAGAGTACAATCCCGCCTGCTGCGGGTATTCGTACTTCAACTGGCACTGATTAGCTTCGCCACCGTTGCGGGTGTCATGGCGGCCAGTCTGGTGGCAGAGCAGATACTGGTGAAGCAGGCACTGACCGGGGAGGCTGAATACTTCTGGAAAAACCGCGAAAAGAATCCTTCTTTCCCCATTCCCAATACGCTGAACCTGCAATCCTATCTGCACAACGGTGATCGCAGTGTACTGCCGCTTGAATTAAGGGGTCTGCCTGAGGGGCAGCAGCGCATAGAGTTTGAGGGTGATGAGTTAATCGCTTATGTAAGCACGCAAAAAGACGAAACACTGACACTTCTGTTTCAGGACGAAACGGTATCAAGTCTTGGCTTCTATTTCGGCGTGGTGCCTTTAACACTCGTGCTCTTGCTCATGTATGCGCTGGCCTACCTGACATATGTGCTATCCAAGCGCGCCGTCTCACCCATCGAACGACTAGCCGAGACCATCGAAAACTTCGACTTCAATGCCCGCGATGCCAATGAGCTGGACCTGAACAAGTTCACCGGTCCCCAGAATTCCGAAACACTGGTTCTGGCAGATGCACTGCAGCACTTCATCGCACGTACCAATGAGTCATTGGAGAGAGAACGCAACTTCGCACGCTACGCATCGCATGAGCTGCGAACACCACTGGCGGTTATTGACGGTTCAGT
This sequence comes from uncultured Granulosicoccaceae bacterium, assembly GCA_964583825.1. GTDB lineage: Bacteria > Pseudomonadota > Gammaproteobacteria > Granulosicoccales > Granulosicoccaceae. The sequence continues at coordinate 8,279 of CAZOXM010000129.1, read as the reverse complement.
GTCTTCACTTGGACTGTTGAACCTTGATGAAAAACCAGCCAGAGCGGTTGAAAGGATCAAAAGTGCAAGCAAGCATATGCTTGATCTCACAGGCACGTTACTTCTACTGGCGCGCGATAAGAAAAACGCTGATCAGCTGACAAACGTCGATATCAATACGGTCATTGAAGATCTGATTGCAGAGATCAACGATGTTGTTTCGACCGAGCACCTCACCCTCTCACACCACCGCCATCACAGCCTTCATGTCCTGGCCAACGAGGCATCCGTGCGGATTGTCATCGGCAACATACTTCGCAACGCCTGCCTTTACACAGAACGCGGGTCAGTCGATGTTTACTGCGACCATGATTCAGTGAGTATTGCCGACGACGGGCCGGGCCTGTCCGAAGCAGACAAGCGCCGGGTGTTTGATCCGTTTTTTCGGGTAGAGAAACGCGTGAGCGGATCGGGACTCGGTTTGTCGCTGGTCAAAACCACCTGCGAAGCTTACGGCTGGCAGATCACACTCAACAGCGAACTGGGTTCGGGATCAGTGTTCACCATCAGGTTCGGTGATTCGGTAACCTGAGCCCGCCACCGTATGCAGCAGGGTGTGCGAAAACGGTTTGTCCACCGACTTTCGCAGCTTGTAAATTTGACTGCGCAAGGTATCACTCGCAGGCAAATCTTCCCCCCAAAGCTCGGATTCGATTTCCTCACGAGTGACAACATTGGGCATTTTTTTCAGCAGTATCCGTAAAATTTGAAACCCTGCCGGGGTAAGCTGCAGCGTGACACCGGCGCGCCGCACCTCACGTGTACCTGTATCGAGTTCGAGGTCGGCAACGGTTAAAAGCTCACTGGTAACGCTGCCCTGGTGACGTCGGCTGAGTGATTTTATCCGGGCCACGAGTTCCGGCAAATCAAACGGCTTTACGACATAGTCGTCTGCACCGGATTCAAAACCCTGCAGCTTGTCACCCAGCTCGTCACGCGCCGTCATCATGATAATCGGCGTACTGTTTTTGTCTTTATTGCGTATTTCCTGACACAGCGTGTAGCCATCCATGCCCGGCAGCATCAGGTCGAGCACAATGACGTCAAAACGATGCTGACGCGCGAGGTGCAGGCCGGTCATACCGTCGGCGGCGTAGTCGACGACAGCGCCCATCGATTCAAGAAAATCAACCACTGTTTCGGCGAGGTCCTGGTGGTCCTCCACCAGCAGGATTGTAAGTTTTTCTAACGGCTGCATAATCGCGTTGTCGAGATAACCTCCGGTATATACGCCACCACTGTGCCAATGCCGGGAAAAGATGCACCAATGGCGCGGTGGCGCTTCACAGTTTATAAATTGACGCAGGTGGGCGATCCCATCGCCAGTCGCACGTCAGCCTGATAGTGACCTGTCAAGCACTGCGCGTATTTGCTCTGCGTGGCGCTTAAGCACGTCGGACTCTTCCATTTTTCCCGGAGGCCTGAGCTTCTCCCCGTCCCTCCTGGGTAATACATGGAAGTGCAGATGAAATACCTCCTGTCCACCGGCAGACTCGTTAAATTGCTGCAAAGTGATGCCCTCCGCGTCGAAGGCTTTCATCGCAGCCCCACTGACTTTCTGCACCGTCGCCAGGCACGCTGTCAGTTGCTCGGCAGAAGCGTCAAGCATGTTGCGAGCCGGTGTTTTCGGGATGACCAGCATATGCCCGTCCGCGCGCGGCATGATGTCCATAAACACCAGCGTTTGTTCGTCTTCATAGACGCGCTCGGCCGGCATTTCATCGCGCAAAATCTTCGCGAAGATATTTCCTTCATCATAGGACATGTCCGTCTCCGATATTAAGGACATCCAATTTTATCGTATCAGTGGATCACCGCACCGTCGACGGGATCGAGTGGTGTTGAATTCCACCCCAGGCCGCTTTTTATTCTTTCACATACCTGGGTTTCCCAGGCTTCATCAAAGCCGCTCACAGCCTTGCTCAGACTGTGCCCCTGAATCAGGCCTACACCGATATTACTGACAAGTTCATTCAGGGTGAGCTTGCTGTGAATGTCAACGCCCTCCAGTATTACGGAAGTACCCAGTTCGCGCTGGCTCTGTACGAGATAGCGGATCAACGTGTCGGCCATACGTGTATCAAATGACAAAATGTCGCGATCAATCTTTACATAGTGTGGCTTCAAGCTGTCGAGACGGGATAGCGATGCGTTACCGACGCCGAAGTCATCAATCGCAAATCTAACGCCTGTTAAGTGCCCGAGTTTCCGCACCACGTCGCGATATTCTTCAAGCTGCTGCCGCGCCTCTATCTGTAGTTCCGGCGATACCACAGTTTTCTCGGAGACTTCCATAATCAGATGATGTCCACTGAGCGGCGCGCTCTTCCCGAGCACCTCGTAGAGCAGTTCCCGATATGCCGGGCTGCGCAGCGTTGCCGGATACACGTTTAACGACAAAGGTTTGATTGCACGGGCATCAGCACTGCCATGTTTAAGCTGTGCGCTGTAGGCAGCGATGGTCGTGTTTAACATTGTGGAGTCTACTTCCAGCTGAAAACCCATACCCCACAGGCTTGCGGAATTGAATATTTCCACCGGTGCCGCACTGGAATCGAAGTGTTCTCTGGCCAGTGCCTCATAGGCGAATATATCCACATCTTTGGACTGCGGATCAAAACGAAACATCGGCTCGAAGTGGACATTGATACCACTCAACTGAGACTTGAAAATCCGGCGTCGATCTTCGTACATATCCGTACTGACAAAGCGATACGTCGCCTTAAGCTGATCGTAAACCAGCGCTTTGAGCCGATCGAAGGATTCAAAGTTGGCCCAGGCCAGGGCGTCGTGCAGCGTGTTAACCACCGTACTCAGGACCTCTGTGACCGGGAACCGCTCGAAGCCCCCTCTCTTGGCAATAAAAACACCGCAGTTAGGCAGGCGATCATTGACTACCACCATGCACTCGTAAGGGCTGCCGGAGGCGGGGGATAATTGAGGCAAAAAATTCTGCAGACGCAGGGAGCGGTTGCAGGCGCGATCTGCATAGCCATTGACGGCCTCCTCCAACACACTATGTACCAGGGCTGCGGAGCAATCGTGCAGTGACTGATTGGTATCCGCTTCATAGATATGCAGCTGATCATTCTTGCCGCGATAGTAGCAATACACCATCTGCGCGTTAAACACCTGCTTCAACGCTTCCGCAAAATGGTTCAGGTTGCGCCTGCGATCATTCATTCGCATGACCTGCAAACGGGCAATGAGTTGCTCGACAAAATCATCGTAGCTGCTCATATGGCATGGCAGAGGATCCACTGCTTCTGCGATTTGTGTTACCCGGGAGACTCTTTCCACCATTTTCTGCGCGCTCGTCCTTACCGGGTCCAGTGAATTCGCAAATTCAAGCGCGCGGCTGACAAACTCAGACGTCGCCTCCTCACCCAGCCGCACACCCACTCCGTACTCGCTGGCAACGAGGGGTGACAGAAATGCCAGTCTCGATTGTTCAAAGTCGGCCGCACCGTCGGTCAGAACTGGAATAATCAGCGCCTCACCTTTGACCGCGCGGCGCATCGCCTCAACCTCGGCGCGCGACATAGGCGTCGCCCCAAGCGTGTTGCGATCGAGCAGAAAGACATACAGATTGGTGCGGTTATCACTGGCATCGTTCGCGTACTCGGTCGGGGATTTAAAGCAAACAGAGTCCAGAGTTGTTCGACTGCTCACTTCATTCAATGCACTTTCGACCACCATTCGGTCAACAGCGCTGTCTCCCGTGCCCAGAATCATAACGTTCAGGGGCGCATGCGCACCTGCCTTCACTTCTGTCAACACGGGGTTGCTATCAGCCGCAGCCACAATCATCGTTCAAACCACCAAATATTCTTGCGTATTATTATTTTTATTTTGTCTGTTCCACTCGGATGGAAATTCCACCCGGCGCCAGTGAGTGAATTTGTAACATAAACTAAACAAACAGAACCAGTTCGGTTACACGGGTAACTTAAAGTAAATCCTCACGTTGTTGCCTGAACGCTCAGAATTTTATTCAGTTCCGGAAAATTCACTGCAAATTACGCGTTAGTTAGATTTATTGAATTCGCTGATTTCGCTGATCTGTCATTTAGTTTCAAAATTTCAGTCACTTATCACTGACCTCCCGGACATTCACTGGCTAAAAATTGCTGATTCGAACAATCGCGCTCATACTCTCGTGCCACCGCAAACCCGGCGAACCCACTTGGAAACTCGACATTTTGATATCGCTGTATTCGAAGGTGACGGCATCGGACCCGAAATCATGGCGCCGACGCTGACACTGCTGGATCAGGTCAGCGAGCAGTTTTCATCGTTCACATTGAACTACCAGACACTCCCCGCCGGTGCGACACACTACGAGAAAACCGGTGACGGATTGCCCCCCGAATCCATAGCAGCCGCCAGCGACAGTCACGCGATTTTACTGTCAGCAATGGGGTTACCGCACATTCGCAAACCCGATGGTACCGAGCTGGTACCGCAGATTGATCTGCGTATTGCACTGAAACTATTCGCCGGTGTGCGGCCAGTGTTTACCTTTAAGGGCGGGCCGCAAATCCTGGCCGACGAGCGTGCTGCGACGCTCGATTTTGTGCTGGTCAGAGAATCTACCGAAGGCCTCTTTGCACACAAAGATGAGGGTCAGGTCCTGAACGGCGAAGAAGCCACAGAAACAATGCGCATCACCAGACAAGTGTCCGAACAGTTGTTCGACTTCAGCTTCAGACTGGCACAGTCGCGAGCCCGGAAACACAAGCGGCCCGGCAGGCTAATGTGTGTGGATAAAGCCAATGTTTTCCGCTCCTTCTGGTTTTTCAGGGAAATTTTCTACGAGCGTGCCGAGCAATTTCCCGATATTGACGCATCGGCCATGTACGTTGATGCGGTCGCCATGAAAATGGTGCAGAGTCCGTGGGATCTGGACGTGCTGGTGACCGAAAACATGTTTGGCGATATTTTGTCCGACCTGGGGGCCGGGTTGATGGGCAGTCTGGGCCTCGCGCCGTCAGCGGATATCGGTGCAAATCAGGCCGTCTTCCAGCCATGTCACGGCACCGCACCGGACATCGCCGGACGCGGCCTTGCCAACCCGATGGCCATGATTCTGTCGGGGGCGATGATGCTCGATTATCTGGGAGACAAATACCAGTGCCCGGAGGCGGAACTGGCCGGTCAAAAACTCCGCGACGCGGCACTGGCTGCAGCCGCCACGCCCACAGGCAAAGGACGCGATGTCGGCGGACAGGCAGATACCGAGTCCATCGCCAGTGCAGTCGCCGGTTTTCTTCGCTGAATGTGCACCCGGCTCAACGCGGCAGTTATCGGCGCAGGTTACTTCGCGCGCTTTCATATCGATGCCTGGCAGAGGCTCGACGATGTTCAACTCGCCGGTGTGGTAGAGATCGATCAGCAACGGCGGGAAACACTAAAAACACAGTACCCGGATACCGCTGTTGTCAGCAAGCTTGACGACCTGCCGCAAGCACCGGACATTGTCGATATCGCTACCCCACCGACGACGCACGAGCAACAAATCCGCACCGCTCTGCAACAGACTGCGGCACTGGTAATTTGCCAGAAACCATTTTGCGGGTCGCTCGAAGCGGCACAACGGTTGGTCGAACACGTCGGGATGCATCATCAACGGATTGTGGTGCACGAAAACTTCCGCTTCCAGCCCTGGTACAGAACACTGAAAGCGCTCCTTCACGAGCAAATAATCGGTGAAGTTCAACAGGCGAGCTTTCGACTCAGACCCGGCGACGGACAGGGGCCGGATGCCTACCTCGCACGTCAGCCATACTTCCAGCAGATGCCGCGCTTTCTGATTCATGAGACGGGCATCCACTTTGTCGATGTGTTCCGTTATCTGTTCGGTGAACCTGCCGACATCTCAGCTGATCTGAGACGGCTTAACCCGCACATCAGCGGCGAAGACGCCGGCACTTTTACATTCAGTTATGACAACGGGCTTCGCGTTGTCTTCGACGGCAACAGACACCTCGACCACGCCGCTGCCAATACCAGAAAAACCATGGGTGAAATGCTGATAGAAGGCACCGCGGGTACGTTGACACTGGACGGGGAAGGCAACATTCGGCATCGTCCATTCGGCACCGTGCAACCGGTTGAAATAGCGTATGACTACAACGACACCGGTTTCGCCGGTGATTGCGTTTATCTGTTACAGGCACACATCGTCGACCATTTGTGCAACGGCATGCCACTTGAAAACAAGGCGTCGGACTACCTGCAAAATCAACGACTCGAAGCATTGATTTACGAATCGCACGAGCGGCGCTGTACACTGCCAGTGCCGCCCGCTATCAAACGCACACCGGGAATCACTGGCGCTACCGCGCAGTAAACGAAGGGGAATGAATACAGTGCCTGATGTCTGGGAAGTCTTTGCGCTGAAATACGCGGATCACAACATCCGACCACGCAGCGATTCATTTTTGTTCGACGACAACCACAATGCTCCGTGGCCGCTCGACTACTTTATCTGGTTACTCAAAAACAATGATGACTATATTCTGGTGGACACCGGGTTCGACGCGGTGGAAAGCAGCATCAGAGGCAGAACGCTGTATGAAGAACCTGCAGCGTTACTCACACGATTCGGTGTGCGGCCGGAAGAAATAAATAACGTCATCCTCACCCACCTGCATTACGATCACGCCGGCAGTGTTGCTGACTTCGGTCACGCCACCTTTCATCTGCAAACGCTGGAAATGCAATACGCCACCGGCCCCTGCATGTGCCACGACCTACTGCGCAAGCCTTTCACCGCTGACCACGTATGCGCCATCATTAAACAACTTTACGCTGGCAGGCTGGTATTCCATCAGGGTGCATCTGAAATCGCACCCGGTGTGCAAGTGCATCTGATCGGCGGTCACAGTCGCGGCTTGCAATGTGTGCGGGTAAAAACGCAACGGGGCTGGATAGTACTCGCCTCGGATGCCAGTCACTACTATGAGAATTTTTTGCACAGCAAACCGTTTCCGATCGTCGTCGACCTAGAAGATATGCTCAACGGTTTCACGATCATTCAATCACTGGCAGACAGTACAGACCATGTTATACCGGGCCACGACCCATCGGTTAGAAAACTGTACCCCGCCGTACTCGGCGGCGATGATTCGATTGTGCGGCTGGACGTCAGCCCGATATCATCGTGAGGTGCATAAAAAAGCCCGCTGCAGCGGGCTTAGCTATTGGCGGAGAGAGAGGGATTCGAACCCTCGAAACGGGGTTACCGTTTACACACTTTCCAGGCGTGCTCCTTCGACCACTCGGACACCTCTCCGAAACTGACTACGCACCGCTTCCCTTGGGCGTATAAATTGGCGGAAAAGAAGACACGTTGTCGCCGACATCAGCGATCTTCGGGGTCCCTCTTTTTTCCACTTCATCGATGCGTATTATAGCGTGCATCGGGATGATAGTCTGCGTTACTCCCTCGAACTCACTTTTGAGCTTTTCTTCCGACGGATCGACCACCACCGTCGTGTGCTCATCAAACATCAGTCCCTCGAGTACCACAAAGCCATACATTTCGCCCTGAAAGATATCAGCTGCGTACAGCTCGTAGATCTTGTCCTGATTGATAAACCGGACCCGGTAGACGTGCTTGCTAGACATTCATGAGTTCACTGGGTTGACCGAATTTTCACCGCCGCCACTGCCAATTCCAATGGCAGGGTGTTGAAAATCCTGATTGTGCGACGGTCTGAGTGGGCACATTCTCCTGAAAAAGCGCAGTTTATATTTATAAATGTGCATTTTCAGGGCAATTTGACCACCTCAAACCAGGCGCAATAGTTTTTCAACATTCAGCTGGCCGCTGCGACGGCGAACTATACCACAACCCCTACTACTGTGAAGCGGCCGTGTCGGTTTGTCCCTTGTCAACGGCGGCCCGGTTTTCGTCGCGGCGCGCCGCGTCCCCGGCCTCGAGTAGCGGTGTCACTGACCAGTCTGAGCTGCGACAGGTGTCGGACCGACATGCCGGCTAACGCCAGTAACTCGGCCACCATGGGCTGCTCCAGATCAATAAATTTCCCGGCGCGCAGATAGGGCGGCAGCCGTACCGGACCGTAGCGGACCCGAATCAGCCGGCTCACCTGATAGCCACACGCAGTCCACATCCGACGCACTTCGCGATTGCGGCCCTCACTGAGCACAACTCGATACCATTGATTATTGTCGCTGCCGCCGTCGAACCAGCAGCGCTGAAAACGCGCGGGGCC
>CAZOXM010000128.1:0-11302 GCA_964583825.1 uncultured Granulosicoccaceae bacterium | reverse complement strand
CTAAAAGACTTCGGGATAACCGGCTTTAAATTCCGCTACCGCGCTCAGCAAGTCTGCCACCGATTCGCCGGTATAGTTTACATGCGCCATCTTTCGACCGGCTCGTGCAGAAGCCTTGCCGTATACATGTACATGACAACGACTATCAGCCAGCAACGGTTGCCAGCTAAAGTTATCCCGCAATATCACATCACCGAGCAGATTTAACATCACAACCGGGCTACGCAGCGCCAGGTCCAGTGGTGGCAGGCCACACATCATCTGCACCTGCATGTCGAACTGGGAGTAATTGGTCGCATCGAGGGTGTAATGACCGCTGTTGTGTGGTCGCGGCGCGATTTCATTAACTAACAGATCGTCGCCAACCACAAACATTTCAATTGCCAGCACACCAGTATAATGTAACGCTTCAGCGACCCGGTGTGCTATTTCCTGCGCCTTTGCAGACACGCTGTCGTCAACCCGCGCAGGCACGATACTCAGATCGAGAATACCATTGCGGTGCTGATTTTCCGCCACCGGAAAAACACTGCTGCCACCGTTAAAGTCGCGCGCGATAATGACTGAGACTTCTGCATCAAACGGCACAAAGTCTTCGACCAGACACGCCACCCCACCGAATGCATCAAAGGCCGACCGCATTTGCGAGGCGCTGTCACACACCTGCTGCCCTTTACCGTCATAGCCGAGGCGTGTGGTTTTAATCACCGCTTTACCCTGCATCTGCGCAAATGCCTGCTCTATTTGATTCGCCTCCGTGACCAGACAATGGTGATTCGTGGGAATGTCGTTCTCTTTGAAAAATATTTTTTCACGGATTCGGCTCTGTGCAATTTCCACCGCTTCCGGGTTGGGTGCGACCGCCACACGGCTTTGCAGAAAGCGCAGACTCGAAGCCGGCACGTTTTCGAATTCGGTGGTCACCGCATCGCACCGGTCCGCCAGTTCAGCAAGGCCCGCTTCGTCATCGAACGCACAACAGAGGTGGTGTGTCGCGACTTCCGCTGCCGGGCCGGTTGGCGCCGGATCGAGCACGACTACGTGATATCCCAACCGTGTCGCCGCCTGCGCAAACATGCGCCCGAGCTGTCCTCCACCCAACACGCCCAGCGTCGCGCCCGGTAGTAGCGGTGTCACGGGTCCGGCAGTCACGCCGGCAGCTCCATCGATGCCACTTTCTCTTTCAGCTCACTGCGATATCGCTTCAGCTGTGAAGCCAGCGCCGCATCGGCCGCCGCCAACTGCGCGACGGCAAACAGTGCCGCGTTTGCTGCACCGGCATCACCGATTGCGAAAGTAGCTACCGGGATACCCTTCGGCATTTGTACGATCGATAACAATGAATCGTTGCCGGCGAGATGTTTCGATGGCACCGGTACGCCAAGCACCGGTACGGTGGTAATCGCCGCCAGCATACCCGGCAAATGCGCCGCACCGCCGGCACCGGCGATGATGAGCTGCAGCCCTCTGTCTTCCGCCTGTTCCGCGTATTGGTACAGCAGCTCGGGGGTGCGATGCGCAGAGACCACTTTGCATTCGTGCGCAACCTCGAAGTTGCTCAGCACCTCATGGGCGTGCTGCATCACCCGCCAGTCACTGTCACTGCCCATTACCACGCCGACCTTCGGCTTCTGCATCCCGGTTCACCATTCGGTAAAATAGCAATGGTGACTAATTTTGCTGCTTTCTGCTACTGAAACCTGGAAATCATTTGTCCTACACCGCCATCACTGAAACCGACATCAACTCACTGCCACTGGTGCATCGCGGCAAGGTGCGAGACATCTATGCAGTGGGTGAAGATCACCTGCTCATGATCGCCACAGATCGCGTCTCGGCGTTCGATGTCGTGATGCCTCAGCCATTGCCGGGAAAAGGCGAACTGCTGACAAAACTCGCGCTGTTCTGGTTTCAGCACATTGGCCAGCTGGTGCCGAACCACCTGTCCGACGAGCTGACGCTGGCGGAAGTGCTGCCGGACCCCGCGGAAAGACAGCAGGCCGAGGGTCGCAGCATGATTGTGAAAAAACTCGACGCGCTGCCGGTGGAAGCGGTGGTACGCGGCTACCTGATCGGTTCTGGCTGGCTCGACTATCAACGCAGCGGCAGCGTTTGCGGCATCGAGCTACCCCACAACCTCAGACTGGCCGAGCAGTTGCCGGAGCCGATCTTCACACCGGCCACCAAAGCGGCAGTCGGCGATCACGACGAAAATATTCCGTATGCGCAAATGGAGACGATTGTCGGTGTGGAGCGCGCACGCGAAGTACGCGACATAAGCACCCGAATTTATGAACTGGCGGCGAACCACGCACGTGAACGCGGAATTATTATTGCCGATACCAAATTCGAATTTGGTGTGGACAAACACGGCACGCTGACCCTGATGGATGAGGTCCTGACACCCGATAGTTCCCGCTTTTGGAATGCAGCAACGTACCGCGCCGGGGAAAACCCCGAAAGCTTCGACAAACAGTTTGTGCGCGACTACCTCGAAACGCTGGACTGGGACAAAACCGCCCCCGGACCGCTGCTGCCATCGGAGATCCATGAAAAAACACTGGCGCGCTACGAGCAGGCCTATCGCACGCTGACTACATGATCATCCGACAAAAAGGGAGCCGCAGCTCCCCCTTGCCTATTCCTCTGGGTCTATTCCTTTGGGTCTATTCCTTTGGGTCAATCCCTTTAGGTCAATACCTGTAAAGACCGCCCGGTTAGCCGGCCTTCGACGCCTGATAAATCCCATCGATGGCATTGTCGAGATGCTGGTTAAATTCCGCATCTGACATTTGAGCCGTTAACCCTTCGACCAGCGCTCTTGAAAAGCTGGCAACCATGCGCGGGTTCTTTGCCAGACGGCTGTTGGCTTCATCCCGTGAATAACCGCCGGACAGGGCCACGACTTTCACCATGTTTTTGTGATCAATACACTCTTTGTAATGGCCTGCCGTCTCTGGCAATGTGAGTTTAAACATCACATGCTCGTCTGCTGGTAGCTGATCGAGCCCGGCACACAGCTCTGCCTTGAGAATATCCTCAGCCTGTTGTTTGTCGGGGCAGTGGATGTCTACTTCGGGTTCGAGAATCGGCACCAGGCCTTTGGCTGCAATCTGTCGCCCAACCGCAAACTGTTGTTCGACGATGGCTTTGATGCCCTCGGCGTTCGCCTGCTTGATCACCGAACGCATCTTGGTACCAAACACCCCCCTGTCCTTTGCACGATCGAGCAGCGCATCAAGCTCAGGCATCGGCTTCATTAACTGCACGCCATTGTTTTCATCTTCAAGGCCTTTATCCACTTTAAGAAAAGGCACGACATTTTTTTCGCTCCACAGGAATTCTGCCGAGCCTTTGCCGCCGATATCGCGATCCATCGTTCCTTCAAATAAAATCGCGCCGATAATTCTCTGACCATTGAACGCATCAGCGGTCACAATTCGGGTGCGCATCTCGTGGACCAGGTTAAACATCTCATCGTCGTTGCTCCATTGACTGTCATCGACACCATACTGGCCAAGCGCTTTTGGCGTGCTGCCTCCGCTTTGATCCAGCGCCGCGATAAAACCGGACTCGTTGCGCACTTTTTCTAATTGCTGAGTGAAGTTGCTCATAGATCTCTCTCGCTAGATGATGGGCGATTGACACTGCCAACACTCGGGCAGCCGCCTCAGAAGGTCACACTACACTGCATACAATTCAAAATAAGGGCCAGACTGTAGCTCGTAATGTCGACAATCTGACATCACTGTTCTTCTTTCCAATCGCCGACGCGCACGACTTTCATGGAATTCGTGCCACTCGCCACCCCGAACATGTCGCCCTTGGTAATAATGACTATGTCTCCATCGTCCACCTTTTGCTGCTGTACCAGCATTTCCACAACCGCCTGATTGGCTTCGTAAGAAGACTCCAGACGCTTGTCAAACGGTACCGGATACACACCGCGGTAAAGCGTCACACGCGTTTGCGTGGCAGGGTTGGTGGTCAGTGCATAAATGGGAATGCCCGAGCTGATCCGGGACATCCACAGCACGGTAGATCCCGTCTCGGTCAGCGCACCGATCGCTTTCACATCCAGATGATTGGCGGCGTACATTGTCGCCATCGCAATCGATTCATCGATGCGGTCAAACTGTGAGTGCAACCGATGCGCAGACTCCGTTGCCTTCGGTTGTTTTTCGGCCTCAATGCAGATCCGGCTCATCGCTGTGACAGCACGATCAGGATACTCACCCACGGCAGTTTCGGCGGACAACATCACCGCATCTGTACCGTCGAGTACTGCATTGGCAACATCGAAAACCTCTGCACGCGTAGGAATCGGGCTGCTCACCATTGATTCCATCATCTGCGTGGCAGTGATCACCACCTTGTTTGCCGAACGTGCCTTGTTGATCAGTGTCTTTTGCACTGCGGGCAGATGGGGATCACCGATTTCAACACCCAGATCACCACGCGCCACCATAATGGAGTCAGTGGCTTCGAGTATTTCATCAATATTTTCCACTGCCTCCGCACGTTCAATCTTGGCCACAATAGCCGCGTCGCTGCCACCCTCGTTGAGCAACTTTCGCGCATGATCAATATCAGCGGCATCTCTGGGAAAAGACACACCCAGGTAATCAATGCCAAGTTCGATCGCTGTCTTCAGGTCTTCAATGTCTTTTTCGGTAATCGCCGGGGCGGATAACCCACCGCCACGAAGGTTGATGCCTTTGCGACTGAACAGCGTGCCACCGACCACCACTTTCGTTTTTACTTTGCTGCCATCAATGCTGACAACCTCGAGCACGATCCGCCCGTCATCCAGTACCAGTACACTGCCGATGCCTAAATCCTGCGGCAACTCACGATACACACAGCCGACGATTTCATCCGTACCGGCGGTATCGCTGTAGTCCACATCAAGGGTAAATTCCGCACCCTTTTGTAAATCGGCCGAGCCATCCTTGAAATTCGAAACCCGAATCTTCGGCCCCTGTAAATCACCGAGAATTCCCACCACCACGCCGAGTTTGTCCGCTACCTGACGCACCGTCGCAACACTTTTCCGATGATCGTCCGCAGACCCGTGCGAGAAGTTAATACGCACCACATTGACACCGGCACGCAACAGATCGTGGATCGCGCCCTCACTGCTGGTGGCAGGACCGAGGGTCGCAACAATTTTCGTTCTTCGCATAATATTCAGGCTTTGAGGGGGAGGGCTCCGCCTATTATAGCGAGTTGTACCGACACCGTCAGGATGACTCTGTGCTCGTCCGTCATGCGGCAATTCGGTGCTTAAGGTTAGTGGGGGCCTACGTCGAGTTTTTCTAACGCCGCTATGGCGGCTGTGGCTTCGATCCGTGTTATCGAACTTTCCGCACGCCCCACTAGGCGCCGGCACGCATTTCGAGCACCGCCACGGCAGGCAGCTTTTTGCCTTCCAGGAATTCCAGAAAGGCACCACCACCGGTGGAAATATAACTGATCCGATCAGTCAGACCGAACTGATCGACCGCGGCCAGCGTGTCTCCACCACCCGCTATCGAAAACGCATCGGACGCGGCAATCGCCTCTCCGACGACGCGCGTACCCGCGGCAAACTGTTCGAATTCGAAAACACCAACCGGCCCGTTCCAAACGATCGTGCCGGCGTTTTTGAGCAGTTCCGCATAGTGAGCAGCGGTGTCTGGACCGACATCGAAGATCATGTCAGTGTCATCAACCGACGCCACCGGTTTAACGGTGGCCGGTGTATCCTGCGAGAACGCTTTGCCGCACACCACATCACCCGGCACCGGTATATCTCCACCGCCGGCCTGAGCCGCCGCACGCAGGCGCTTTGACTCGTCGATCAGGTCCTGTTCGTACAGTGACTGTCCGACGTTGTGCCCCTCTGCGGCGATGAAGGTGTTGGCGATACCACCACCGACAATCAGTTGATCCACTACCTTTGACAGCGACTCCAGCACGGTAAGCTTGGTCGATACTTTAGAACCGCCCACCACAGCAACCAGTGGACGGGCCGGGTTGTCCAGTGCTTTACCCAGTGCCGCCAACTCACCGGCCAGCAGCGGACCGGCACAGGCAACCGGCGCAAACTTAGCCACCCCATGGGTTGAAGCCTGCGCGCGATGTGCGGTGCCGAACGCATCCATCACAAAGAGATCGCACAACGAAGCGTATTGTCGGGCAAGGGTCTCGTCATCCGCTTTTTCACCCGCATTGAAGCGAACGTTTTCAAGCAGTGACACACTACCGGGAGCAAGCACAGGCTGATCGTTTAAATAGTCTTTCATTAAGGTGACCGGCATATCAAGCAATGACGACAAATGATCTGCAACCGGCTGCAGTGAATATTGATCTTCCGACTGCCCTTCGGTCGGCCGACCAAGATGAGACATCACCATCACTGCGGCACCTTTCGCAAGCGCCATCCTTATTGTGGGCAGCGAGGCCACGATACGCAGATCAGAAGTGACCCTGCCATCCTGCACCGGCACATTGAGGTCGGCTCGAATTAAAACGCGCTTATTAGTGAGTTCAAGTGCGTCAAGCGTGTTCATATTCACTTAATTTGCCTGCAATAAAAGGGAGTAATAAAAACAACAACGCCGGGGAGTCCCGGCGTTGTCGCGGTGTGATCAGCAGAACCTGCGATCAGGCATTCATCAATGCCACAGTGGTGTCGAGCATTCGATTGGAAAAGCCCCACTCATTGTCATACCAGGAACAAACCTTCACCAGACTGCCGCCGGTCACACGGGTCATACCCGCATCAAAGTTCGATGTGGTGCTGGTGTGATTAAAGTCGACAGATACCAGCGGCGCATCAGAATAGGCGAGTATCTTGCCGTCAGCGGCAGATTTCATGATGTCATTGATTTCCTCAACCGTTGTGTCACGTGCCGCCTGAAAGGTCAGATCAACAATGGAGACATTGATCGTCGGTACCCGCACGGCAAATCCATCGAGCTTGCCATTGAGATCCGGCAGTACCAGACCGACAGCAGCTGCCGCACCGGTTTTGGTAGGAATCATTGACATGGTCGCTGAACGTGCGCGACGCAGGTCAGAGTGGTACACATCAGTCAACACCTGATCGTTGGTATAGGCGTGAATGGTGGTCATCAGTCCGCTGAGTACACCAATCTGATCGTGCAGTGGCTTAACCATCGGTGCGAGACAGTTGGTGGTGCAACTCGCATTTGAAATCACTTCATCACTGGACTTGAGCACGCCTTCGTTGACGCCATAGACAATGGTCGCATCGACGTCTTTACCACCAGGGGCAGAGATCACTACCTTTTTTGCACCGCCGGCGATATGTGCACCTGCCTTTTCCTTGGTGGTGAACAGTCCCGTGCACTCAAGCACCACATCCACACCCAGCTCGCCCCAGGGGAGCTTGGCCGGGTCGCGCTCGGCGAACACACGAATGCGATCACCGTTGACGATAATATCCTGTCCGTCGACCGATACTTCACCGGGGAAACGACCGTGGGCGGTATCGTATTGGGTCAGATGCGCATTGGTCGCGGGGTCGCCGAGGTCGTTAATCGCCACCACGTCGAATTCAGTATTTCTCCCGGACTCGAACAACGCGCGCAACACGTTCCTGCCTATGCGCCCATAACCGTTGATCGCCAGTTTTATTGCCATAATGGTCTCCGCCTGTAAGTTCTACTATGAGATGCTGTTTGTGATTTAGATCCGGTGTACCTCAAAGCTAACGAGGCACGAACTGCCTATATAAGTGATTTCACCTGCTTGACCACCTGGGTGGTGTTTATCCCAAAGTGCTCAAATACTTCACCCGCCGGCCCGGATTCACCGAATGTATCGAGGCAAACCATTGCACTTTGCGCACCGGCATACTTATACCAGCCACCGGACACGCCCGCCTCGACCACGACCCGTGCACTGATCGATGCAGGCAATACTGACTGCCGATAGTCCTCGGACTGGCGGTCAAAGACATCGGTCGACGGCATGGACACGACCCGGGTATCGACACCCTCGGCCGCCAGTTGCTCATGCGCTTCTACCGCCAGGGAAACCTCTGAACCCGTGGCGATCAGTATGACCTGCGGTTGCCTGGCGTCCCTCAGGATATAGCCGCCTTTTTCGATCTCTGCAATCTGCTGCTCTGTTCTGGCCTGATGCGGCAGACCCTGCCGGCTGAACAGCAGCGACGACGGGCCATCCGTGCGTTGCAGCGCCATTTTCCAGCTCACCGCCGATTCGACTGCATCACACGCGCGCCACACATCCATGTTCGGCATCAGCCTGAGCGTGGCTGCCTGCTCAACCGGCTGATGCGTCGGCCCGTCTTCACCGAGGCCGATCGAATCATGGGTGAACACGTGTATCGCCGGTATTTTCATTAATGCCGCCATCCGCAGCGCATTGCGCGCGTATTCTGAAAACATCAGAAACGTCGCCCCGTAGGTTTTGAATCCGCCGTGCAACACCATCCCGTTAATGATGGCGGCCATGCCAAATTCGCGCACACCGAAGTAAATGTAATTACCCTCGGGATGGCTTTTAATATCGCGACTGCCGGACCAGATGGTCAGGTTCGAACCCGCCAGATCAGCCGAACCGCCGATCAGTTCCGGCAGGTCCGGGCCAATCGCGTTCAGCGCGTTTTGCGAGGCCTTACGTGAGGCAATTTTTTCTGCCGCAGCATCCGTCGCGCTGATGTAGGCATCGACGGTGGCAGCGAAATCTGCAGGCAGCTCACCGCTGATACGGCGCATAAACTCATCGTGTTCCTGCGGGTACTTGTCACGATAGCTCGCGAGCGTTTGCTCCCACTGTGCCTGCTGTTGCGCACCTTTCTCTGTGGCATTCCAGCCGGCATACACATCTGCGGGGATTTCGAACGGTGCGTGCTGCCAGCCGAGCTGTTCCCGCACCAGCGCGATTTCTTCCTCGCCGAGCGGCGCACCGTGAGAAGACTCTTTGCCCCCTTTATTGGGCGACCCGTAGCCAATAGTCGTCCTGCAAATGATCAGCGTCGGTCGGGTCGTTTGCGCGCGTGCATCATTTAACGCCGCGACAATAGCAGCTCGATCGTGGCCATCAACATCGCGAATCACCAGCCAGCCATAGGCCTCGAATCGCGCTGCGGTGTCATCGGTAAACCAGCCCTCGACTTCACCATCAATAGAAATACCGTTGTCGTCGTATACCCCGATCAACTTGCCAAGCCCCAGCGTGCCGGCAAGCGAACACACTTCGTGCGAGATGCCCTCCATCAGGCAGCCATCACCCATGAATACATAAGTGTGATGATCCACCAGCGTCAGATCGGGCTTGTTAAACTGCGCGGCAAGCGTACGCTCCGCGATCGCCATACCCACTGCATTGGCAAGACCCTGTCCCAGCGGGCCGGTCGTGGTTTCAACACCGGGAGCGTATCCGAACTCAGGATGGCCAGGTGTTTTGGAGTGCAGCTGTCGAAAATTTTTAAGCTCCGACATGTCCAGCGCATAGCCGCTCAGGTGCAGAAGCGAGTAGAGCAGCATGGAGCCGTGGCCATTGGACAGCACAAAACGGTCGCGATCTGCCCAGTCGGGCGCTGCGGGGTTGTGCTTCAGAAAATCGTTCCAGAGCGCTTCGGCAATATCTGCCATACCCATCGGTGCGCCCGGGTGACCGGAATTGGCCTGCTGCACAGCGTCCATACTCAGCGCGCGAATCGCGTTCGCCAGCGTTCGGTGATCAGACATTGCGGTGTCAGTTCCTGTAGCGGTGGGAGTTACATGGTGTGCGAAAGCATTGGGGAAGGCAGCGCCGGCTGACGGCGCCGGAGAACGGTGCCAGGCTGCCCGACCGGCTGATCGCGGTGAGCCTTCCACGTAACCACGTATTTTAGCATTTGTGACGCAAGCTGGAAAACATCGTTCGCCACGTCAATCGATCGACGCCCTCGGATCACCCACATAAAGTGCTGATAAAATGCTAAAAACTTGAATAATTTCAATTTCCCCCTACCTTTTTCAGTCAGCTCCCGCCACCCGAACTGCCATAGACATGACATGCCAATTTTGTTAAACTGGTGGTTTGGCTTTCAATAAGGTGTCACATTCGTGAATGCTAGATCCGCGCGAAAAACATCAATGGACCAGAACCAACAGTCTCGTCTGAAGGAACTGATCGCCAAAGGTAAGGAACAGGGTTACCTGACTTACGCTGAAGTAAACGACCACTTGCCGGAAGGCATCGTCGATCCGGATCAGGTCGAAGAGATCATCGCAATGATCAACGACCTCGGCGTCAACGTGTTCGAAGCGGCGCCGGATGCCGACACACTCATCCTCAATGACTCGAGCGCCGCACCTGACGAGGACGCAGCCGATGAAGCGGCCGCGGCCCTGGCCAGCGTCGACGGCGAATTCGGCCGTACCACCGATCCGGTACGCATGTACATGCGCGAAATGGGTACAGTTGAACTGCTGACCCGCGAGGGCGAAATTGAAATCGCCAAACGCATCGAAGAGGGTCTCGCACAAATGCAGACGGCCCTGTCGGCCTACCCCTCAACGATCCAGAAAATTCTCGATCGCTACGCACGCGTTGCCAACGAAGAAGCCCGCATGAACGACCTGCTCGTCGGCTTTATCGATCCAAACGCCCCCGATGAAATTCCAACGCCGGCACAGCAACAGGCCGCCAAGGAAGCCGAGGGCGAGAATGACGACGAAGAGGAAGAAGTCGTCGACACCGGCCCCGATCCGGAAGAAGTTCGCGAGCGTATGCTCGCGCTGGAAAAGGCACATCGCAAAGCCATGACCGCTATCGGTAAAATCACCGACGGCAGCTCATCCAAGCTCGTCCAGGCGACCACCAAGACCACTGAAATGGTCGCGGAACTGAAAATGTCGCCGAATTTTGTCGACGAACTCACCCGCGACCTGCGCGATCGGGTCAACCGCATTCGCGAGCAGGAAAAGTCCATTCGCGATATCTGCGTGCGCTACTGCAACATGCCGCGCAAAGATTTCATTGAAACTTTCGCCGGCAACGAAATCAGTCCCGACTGGCTGCAGCAGCACCTTGACAGCGGCAAGCCCTATGCCTCCAAACTCGAAACCTATCGTGACGACATCGAGCGCCACCAGCGTCGCCTGGCCAAGATAGAAGAAGAAACATCGGTAACAGTTGGCCAAATCAAAGAGATCAGCCGGCGCATGTCTATCGGCGAAGCGAAAGCACGCCGCGCCAAGAAAGAAATGGTCGAAGCAAACCTGCGACTGGTTATTTCAATTGCCAAGAAATACACCAATCGCGGCCTGCAGTTCCTCGA
>CAZOXM010000127.1:0-11334 GCA_964583825.1 uncultured Granulosicoccaceae bacterium | reverse complement strand
CGCAGCAGTGATATCCCGAGGTATATCAGATAACCCGCCCCCACCAGCTTCATCGTTGTATAAAGCCATGCCGACGCCATCACCACAGCGCCGACCCCGAGTGTGGCGAGCATGGTATGCAGCATTAAGCCGGTACTGACACCCGCCGCCGTTACAACCCCGGCACCTGCCCCCTGACTTAGTGAACGCGACATCACCAGCAGCAGGTCCTGACCCGGCGTCAGTATGACCGCCACGGAAGCAACCAGAAATAAAACCCAACTGATATCAATCATGCACTGACTGCCATGGCAAGCCGGTTATCTGTTACCGGCGCACGGTCGGCGTTGATACCGGCGTACCGTCGGCACGAAAGAAAGCGGAAGGCTTGTGCATTCCGCGTATCTTCCAGTCGAGCATTTTTCGAATAATGCGAAGGGTAATACCCAGCGGAAACTTCAACGCACTGTGCGGATAGTCCGGTGTTCCGATCGCATGCTGCGTTTGCACATATGCTCTGACCGGACCGAGCACAGACTCACGGTCGATATCTTTCATAAAGCCTGTCATGATTCCGACGAAGGGCATTGACGCATTTATTGTATTGGCAACCGGCGTGTTGCAACAGCCGGTATACCAGCGCAAAAGACCCTTCGGGGAGAGCCGTAAACATTGCAGCTGATCTGCGCCTTCAACAATCTTTACCTGAGACTGTGAAGTCTGGTAGAGCTCACTGCCACCGAACTGATCGAGGGTGTCACTACGCTCAAGTTCATTGACGAACGCCTGGCAGTCGTCACAGCAACAGACCACCCGGTTACCGGAAGAAGGTGTAACCCCGCTTGCCACTCCCCTGACTGTGCCGCATCGACATTCAAGTGCTACTGAGGCCATTGCCAAACCCTCTTTATAAGCTGCTGCCAGTCTACCATCGTCACCACGGACCCGTAACCGTTATACGCACTGTTAATACCTGCAGGCCTCGCTTACACTGCGGCGACGACACACATCCAGGTCAACGATGAACAGCGACGCAACTCTGTACTTTTCGGCGGAGGAATATGCAGCCAGAGTGGCGAAAACCCGCTCGGCAATGTTGCAGCACAACGTCGAGTTACTGGTGGTGACCGACCCGTCGAATATGGCCTGGCTGACCGGCTATGACGGCTGGTCGTTCTATGTACATCAGTGCGTAGTACTGCCACTTGAGGGCGAACCGATCTGGTTCGGACGCGCGCAGGATGCGAACGGTGCAAAACGCACCTGCACGATGGATCACAATCACATCATCGGTTATCCGGACCACTACGTTCAGTCAACCGAACGACATCCAATGGACTACCTGTGCGCGCAACTGCGCGAACGCTCACTGCACGCCTTGCGTACCGGTGTGGAAATGGACAATTACTGGTTTTCGGCCGCCGCCTATCAAAGCCTGCAAAAAAATCTGCCACAGGCGAGCTTTACCGACTGCACCGCACTGGTTAACTGGCAGCGTGCAGTCAAGTCGGAGACCGAACTAGACTACATGCGAAAGGCCGGAAAAATCGTCGAGCGTATGCACCGCCGGATCGCGGATAAGGCAGAACCCGGTATGCGCAAGTGCGATCTGGTTGCCGACATCTACGACGCCGCATTGCGCTATGACGAATCGATAGCCGCCGGTGGCGACTATCCGGCCATTGTGCCGCTATTGCCATCCGGTGCCGATGCAGCGGCACCACATCTGACCTGGGATGATCAACCGATGAAATCGGGCGAGGGCACTTTTTTTGAAATTGCCGGCGTCTACCGACGCTATCATTGTCCGCTGTCCCGCACTGTGTTTCTTGGTCAGCCGAACAGGACATTTTTAAACGCAGAACAGGCCGTACTCGAGGGACTCGAGGCCGGGCTTGAAAAGGCCCGCGTCGGCTTCACCTGTGAAGATGTTGCCAACGCATTTTTTGCCGTACTGAAAGCGCACGGTATCGAGAAGGATAACCGCACCGGCTACCCGATCGGTTTGTCCTATCCGCCTGACTGGGGCGAGCGCACGATGTCACTCAGGCCAGGCGACACCACTCCGCTGCAGGAAAACATGACGTTTCACTTCATGACGGGCCTGTGGATGGATGGCTGGGGTTTTGAAATCACCGAAAGTATCGTTATTGGTCACGCAGCACCCGAATGCCTGGCCGACTTCCCGCGTCAGCTTATCTTGAAAACCTGAGGCACACAACATGAGCAATAACCCGATAGTGCCGACCATCCCTCTCGAAGCGGATGGCAAACACCATGGCCATCTGAGACTGCCCTACAGTCGCAATGAATCGGCCTGGGGTAATCTCATGATACCGATTACCGTGGTTCGCAACGGCGAGGGCCCGACCGCGTTGCTCACAGGCGCCAATCACGGTGATGAGTACGAGGGACCTATAGCCCTGCACGATCTGGCATTGCACCTCGAAGCGCACAACATCGTTGGTTCGGTCATAATCTTACCCGCGCTGAACTACCCGGCATTTTTATCCGCAACACGAACCTCACCGATAGACAGCGCCAATATGAACCGCATTTTTCCCGGCAGACCCGACGGTTCCGTCAGTGAGAAAATCGCAGACTATTTGCTCAGTACACTGGTGCCAATGGCAGATGTGGTACTGGACTTTCACTCGGGTGGTAAAACGATTGAATTCATTCCGTTTGCCGCATCCCACCTGTTGGCAGACAAACAGCAGGAAGCGCGTTGCGAGGCCGCCGTCAAGGCCTTCGGCGCACCCTACTCACTAAAGATGCTGGAGATAGATAACGCGGGCATGTACGACACCGCGGTTGAATCACTCGGCAAAGTATTTGTCACCACTGAAATAGGGGGCGGAGGCACAAGCACGGTAAACAGCGTAAATGTCGCAAAAAAAGGAGTGAGAAACCTGCTGGCTCACACCGGTATTTTGCCGACTTCAACAGAGACCGTAACGACGGTTCACCTGCATATGCCCGATGACGATTGCTTTGTCTTTAGCAGTGACAGCGGCATGATCGAACCACTGGCAGATCTGGGTGCCGATGTACGGGCGGGTGATTGTATTGCGCGTATCTGGCGACCGGACCGCACCGGAGAACCTCCTGTGCAGTTACATGCAAAGCGCAACGGGTTGTTAATAGGCCGGCACTTTCCCGGATTGGTCAGCCACGGTGATTTTATCGCTGCGATTGCCGAGCCTGTTTAACAGCCACCGGGAGTCGGAAGTAAAACAGCGTGTTGATAAACTATTGCGCAGCGTCTCAGCGCAGAATCCACCAGGTCTCATCGTTAATGCGGGCTAACGGTTACGCCGATCACCGGCAATTTGCCCGAGCACGGCATTGGCAGAATCGATAATCGATGTACCCGGACCGAAGATCTCTGCGACGCCGGCATCGAGCAATGCCTGATAGTCCTTCTCCGGAATAACACCGCCACAGACGACTTTGATATCACCCAGATTATTTTCTTTCAGCAACTCGATCAGGCGGGGAATCAATGTCAGATGACCAGCCGCCAGGCTCGATACACCAATCACATCCACCGGCAGGCTTTTACATTTTTCCACCACCTCTTCAGGTGTCATGAAGAGGTCAGACACATCAATTCTGAATCCGATATCGCCGAACGATGACGCAACGACCTTCGCACCGCGGTCGTGGCCGTCCTGTCCCATCTTAGCCACAAGCATGTACGGCGCGCTGCCTCGTTCACGCGTCAATGTCGCTACGCGTTCCTTGATCACGTTCAATTCAGTTTCATTGCCGAACTCGCTCTCGTAGACACCGGAGATCACCTGTGTGGTGGCCTGGTGCCGGGTAAAAGCGGATTCAAGTGCCGTTGAAATCTCACCGAGCGTGGCGCGACAACGCGCCGCTTCTATCGCCTGCTCCAGCAGATTGCCGGACCCCTGTTTTGCCGTATCGGTCAGCGACGCCAGTGCTGCCTCGCAAGCCTGATTATCGCGTGACGCTTTTACACTGCGAAGTCGTTCGACCTGCTGACGCCTCACCCTGGCATTGTCGATATCGAGTGTATCCACAGCAGGTTCATCTTCGAGTTGATAGCGATTGACGCCGACAATCACATCATCGCCACCGTCAATACGTGCCTGTCTGCGCGCCGCGGCTTCCTCGATATTGCGCTTGGGCAGCCCTTCGATCACCGCCTTCGTCATACCGCCGCGGGATTCGATTTCCTCAATCATGGCCCACGCGGTTTCTGCCAGTTCACTGGTGAGCGACTCGACGTAATAAGAGCCACCCAGCGGATCGACGGTGCGCGTCACTCCGGTTTCGTGCTGCAGAATCAGTTGTGTGTTGCGTGCGATACGTGCCGAGGTGTCAGTCGGCAATGCAATCGCTTCGTCGAATGAGTTGGTATGCAGCGACTGCGTGCCCCCCAGCACCGCAGCCAGCGCCTCGTAAGCAGTGCGCACGACATTGTTGTAGGGATCCTGTTCGGTCAGTGACACACCGGAAGTCTGACAATGGGTTCGGAGCAGCTTTGATTTGTCCTGCTTTGCACCGAGGTCCGTCATGATGCGCGACCAGAGCTGCCTTGCCGCACGAAGCTTGGCCGCTTCCATAAATATATCCATACCGATGCAAAAGAAGAACGACAGTCGCCCGGCAAAGTCATCGACATCCAGACCCTTTGATTTTGCAGCGCGTACATACTCCATACCGTCAGCCAGGGTGTAGGCGAGCTCCTGCGCAAGCGTCGCGCCGGCCTCCTGCATGTGGTAGCCCGAAATGGAAATCGAATTAAAGCGCGGCATTTCTTTCGAGGTGTACTCAATGATATCCGCCACTATTCGCATCGACGGCTCGGGCGGATAGATAAAGGTGTTACGCACCATAAATTCTTTGAGTATGTCGTTTTGTATGGTGCCGCTCAGTGCTGCGCGGTCAACCCCCTGCTCTTCACCGGCAACCACAAACATCGCAAGCACCGGCAGTACCGCGCCATTCATAGTCATCGAAACGGACATCTGATCAAGCGGAATTCCATCAAAAAGTATTTTCATGTCTTCGACGGAATCAATCGCCACACCGGCCTTGCCGACATCACCAACGACGCGCTCATGGTCACTGTCATAACCGCGGTGTGTGGCCAGATCAAACGCGACCGACAAGCCCTTCTGCCCGGCAGCCAGATTTCTGCGGTAAAAGGCATTGGACTCTTCCGCCGTGGAGAAGCCTGCGTACTGTCGAATCGTCCACGGGCGCCCGGTGTACATAGTGGCGCGTATACCGCGGGTGAAGGGATCACTGCCCGGCAGCGATTCCTGCTGCGGCAACGATTGTGTGTCTGCCGAGGTATACAGCGGCTTGACGGTTATTCCCTCGGGGGTAGCGGTGTCGAGTGCTGCGAGGTCGCGGTCTTTTAGCTCGCGCTGTGCAATCTCCCGCCACTTGTCGAGACTTTCATCCATGCTATTCAAACTCCATTATTACGTCGTCTACCTGCAGACTGTCACCCACCGCGACCGGCACCTCGGACACCACCCCGCTTTTCACTGCCTGTAACACATTTTCCATTTTCATCGCCTCTACCACGGCCAGTGGCTGGCCGGCTTCCACTTTGTCCCCCGCACTGACGTGCAGCGCAACCACCAGCCCCGGCATGGGACAAAGCAGAAACTTCGACATATCGGCCGGTGTTTTTTCTATCATCAGTGCAGCGAGTTCAGCCTTGCGGCGCGACATGACGCGGGTATCCACCTGATAGCCACCGTGCCATAGCTGGTAGCCGCCGGCGGCGGGAATCACCTGACATGAAAAGCCCGACCCGTCGATCTCAACATCGGCCACGCGGCTTCCGGGTAACCAGTGGGTGACCACACGATGCGACTGTGCGTCCGCTGCCCCGGCCTTAACCGTCACACTAAGACCGGCGCTGTCTTGCGCCACCGTGCTGACATGCGACGACCCTGCGATTCTCACCACCCGCTCACTGACTGCCTCACCCGTACCACCGGACAACACAAGCGCGCGGTTGTGATCGGTGGGCATTTGTCTGAATACGGCTTCTATGTGGGACAGTGCAGCGGCCACCACCACAAAGCGGTTGAGCCGGTCTCCCTCGGGGGTGGTATCGGCAAAACCATCGGGATACTCTTCATCAATAAACGCCGTGGTCAGATTGCCCTGACGAAAGCGCGGGTGCTGCATGATCGCGGAGAGAAACTGCAGGTTGTTTCCCACGCCATCGAGTTCGAATCGATCGAGTGCATCTGACATGTCGTCAATAGCAAGCTCGCGCGTTTTGTTCCAGGTACACAGCTTGGCGATCATCGGGTCGTAGTACATCGATATTTCGCTGCCTTCCTCAACCCCGGTGTCATTGCGCACAATGGTATCGCCGGTGGTTTCAGAAGACGGTGGTTGATAGCGCACCAGGCGTCCGATTGAAGGCAGGAAGTTGCGCTTCGGATCTTCCGCGTACAGACGACTTTCCATGGCCCAGCCGTTGAGCACAACATCGTTCTGGGTAAGCGACAGTGGATGACCGGCTGCCACATTGATCATCTGCTCAACCAGATCAACACCGGTGATTAACTCGGTGACCGGATGCTCTACCTGTAGCCGGGTATTCATCTCAAGGAAGTAGAAGTTTTTGTCACCGTCTACAATGAACTCCACCGTACCGGCACTCGAATAATCAACCGCCTGACTCAGCGCCACGGCCTGTTCACCCATGGCAGCGCGTGTCGCCTCATCGAGAAACGGCGACGGTGCTTCCTCGACCACTTTCTGGTTGCGGCGCTGAATAGAACACTCGCGCTCACCAAGGTAGATACAGTTACCGTGCTTGTCCGCCAGCACCTGTATTTCGATATGACGGGGGTCGGTGATAAATTTTTCAACAAAGATACGATCATCGCCAAAAGAAGATCGCGCCTCCGAGGCAGAGCGTTCGAAGCCATCGATCACTTCATCGGCATTCCATGCAATACGCATCCCCTTACCGCCACCACCGGCGCTGGCCTTGATCATGACCGGGTAACCGATTTCATCGGCGATTTTCAAACAGTGTTCGGCGTTGTCAATAATCCCCATATAACCGGGCACGGTGTTCACGCCCGCATCTGCAGAGAGCTTCTTGGATGTGATTTTGTCACCCATTGCACGAATCGCATCGGGTGAAGGACCGATAAATGTAATACCGGCATCTTCAAGCTGCTTTGGGAAATCCGGCTGCTCCGACAGAAACCCGTAGCCCGGATGCACTGCATCGGCACCGGTTTTTTTGCAGGCATCGATGACTTTGTCGATGACCAGATAACTCTCCGCCGCCGTCACCCCGCCAATGCCAACACGTTCATCGGCACGCCGGGTGTGCACCGCATTGGCATCGGCGTCGGAATAGATCGCCACGGTGCCAATGCCCAGCCGCGAGGCAGTGGCAAACACACGACAGGCAATCTCGCCGCGGTTGGCAACCAGTATTTTCGAGAATGTTTTCATAGTGGAATATTGTCGTGCTTGCGGTTGGGGCGAACTTCCTGCTTGCCTTTTAACAACTCGAACGAGCGACAGATGCGACGGCGGGTTGAATGCGGCTGAATCACTTCATCGACAAATCCGCGCTGCGCTGCAATAAACGGATTGGCAAAGCGGTCTTCGTAGTCCTTTGTGCGATGCGCTATTTTTTCAGGGTCGTCGAGTTCACTGCGGTATAGAATTTCCGTCGCACCCCTGGCCCCCATCACCGCAATTTCAGCACTCGGCCAGGCGTAGTTCACATCGGCCCTGATATGCTTTGATGCCATTACGTCATAAGCGCCGCCGTAAGCCTTGCGCAGAATAACAGTGACTTTGGGTACCGTCGCTTCGGCGTAGGCGAACAGTAACTTCGCGCCGTGTTTGATAATGCCGCCATACTCCTGTGCGGTACCGGGCAGAAACCCCGGCACATCGACCAGCGTTAACAACGGAATATTAAACGCATCGCAGAAGCGTACAAAACGTCCGGCCTTGCGCGCGCTGTTGATATCAAGACACCCGGCCAGCACTTTCGGCTGATTGGCAACCACCCCGATCGTCTCACCATTCAGGCGGATGTAGCCGCACAGAATATTGGCGGCGAAGTCCGATTGAATCTCAAAAAAGTCGCCTTCATCGGCAATCGCATGAATAGCCTCTTTCATATCATAAGGCTTGGTCGGATCTTCCGGCACCAGCGTATCGAGCGCCATTGACTGACGATCGAACGGATCCACCGTGCGGCGCGTCGGTGGTGCTGTGTGATTAGACAGCGGCAGAAACTCAAACAGCCTGCGCACTTCAAACAGTGCTTCAACATCGTTTTCAAATGCTCCGTCCGCCACGGAGGATGTTTTGGTGTGTGTGATCGCACCGCCGAGCTCTTCCGCCGACACCAGTTCGTTGGTCACCGTTTTAACCACATCCGGACCGGTCACAAACATATGGCTGGTATCGCGTACCATAAAAATGAAATCTGTCATGGCCGGTGAATAAACGGCGCCACCGGCACAGGGACCCATTACCACCGATATCTGCGGGATCACCCCCGAGGCCTGCACATTTCTCCAAAACACCTCTGCGTATCCACCCAGCGACGCCACCCCCTCCTGAATACGCGCACCGCCGGAATCATTCAAACCGATTAACGGCACGCCGTTTTTGACCGCCAGATCCATCACCTTGCAGATTTTTTCTGCGTGCGTCTCGGAAAGCGACCCGCCGAAAACGGTGAAATCCTGCGAAAACACATACACCGGGCGTCCGTTGATGGTACCCCAGCCGGTGACCACACCATCGCCGGGCGGGCGATTTTCCTGCATATTAAAATCAGTGCAGCGGTGCGTTTTGTACATGTCGTACTCTTCAAACGAACCGTCATCGAGCAGCACGTCGAGCCGCTCGCGCGCGGTGAGCTTACCCTTCGCATGCTGCTTGTCGATACGTGCCTGGCCACCGCCCAGCCGGGCCTGAGTGCGGCGTTCTGCCAGTTCTTCTAAAACGCTGGTCATCTTGAGTTCATTCCGGGGCAGCCCGCTGGCCGCCGGCAGTGGAAAGTCGGCAGTTTTACAAAAATACTGCGGCTGCTCCGTCGACTTCTACCGGAGCGGTGCGAATGCCCCTGCCCGCGAAACGCCCCCGCAGACAGTGGTTTATTTATCACCTCGGGATTGTATGCCTTCACTGTTACCGCGCAACTGTATTCACGCGTAAATGGACCATATTTGCATTTCGCAATTTATATTTGCAATATTGCAAAAATGCGAACACCCAAATTATTCATCGGCCAGAAACTGCGTGAACTGCGCGACGAACACCAGATGACGCAGGCGCAGTTCGCCGAGCAGCTGGAGATTTCCACCAGCTACCTGAATCAGCTCGAGAACAATCAGCGCCATGTCACCGCCACGGTGCTGCTCGCACTGGCCGAGCGCTTCGCTGTCAATATTGCCGACCTCTCCCGGCAGGACAGCGACCGTCTGATGGCCGACCTGCTCGAGTGCTACGCCGACCCGTTGTTCGGCGGCAAGGCACCGGGCGCCCGCGAGCTGAGACTGGCCGTGCAAAACTCGCCGGCGGTTGCACTCTCGGTCATTACCATGCACCAGGCACTGCGCCGCGCCGGCGATCAGCTGGCGGAACTCGACGACACCATTACACGTTCCGGTGTCATCGGTGAGCCGACACCCTATGAAGAAGTACGCGACTACTTTCACTTCAAGAACAACTACGTCGATGAGCTCGATCAGGCAGCCGAGTCACTGGCGACACAGCTGCATCCAGAACCTGCACAGCACTACCGCGAACGCATACAGCACTTTCGCGCGTATCTGCAAAAACAGCACAAGGTCACAGTGTCGGAGGATCTGGCAAACACCAGTGTGCTGCGACAATACCTGCCCGACACAAGGCTGTTGCAGGTAAACCAGCGCAGTCAGCCATCGACACAGGCGTTTCATATCGCCCATCAGATCGGCCTGCTCGAACACGGCAGCCTGATGGACAAACTGATTGACGAGGCACAGTTCCGATCAGCAGAGGCCGGAGACATTTGCCGCATTGGTCTGGCCAACTACTTTGCAGGCGCCATGCTGATGCCCTACGAGCGCTTCCTGCAAACGGCCAAAGACTACCGACACGACCTGGTGAACCTCGCCGAGCGGTTTGACACCAGCATCGAACAGGTAGCGCACAGACTCAGCACCCTGCAACGACCCGGCCTGCCCGGTGTACCGATATTTTTTGCCCGACTCGATCGCGCCGGCAACATCACCAAACGTCACAGCGCCACCAAACTGCAGTTTGCAAGGTTCGGCTCCGCCTGTCCGCTGTGGAATGCACACCGCGCGTTCGAAACACCCGGGCAGATTATCCGCCAACTCGCAGAAACACCGGACGGGGTGCGTTATCTCTGCCTCGCCTGCACCGTCGATAAACCTACCGGTGGATACAACGACCCGAAGCAACAGTACGCACTGGCGCTCGGCTGTGAAATCAGATTTAAAGATGACTTTGTATATAGCGACCGGCTAGCAGCAGATGAACCGGAACACTTTGAACCTATTGGTACTTCCTGCCGAATCTGTGACCGCGAAAACTGTGTTCAGCGGGCCCTGCCACCACTGAAGCGCAGGCTGGCCATAGATACGAATAACCGGAAGATAATTCCTTACACGTTGTCGTGAACGACGGTGGGTTCCAGATTAGAAGAGAGGCGAAAGCTACGGCAAAGAACAAAAAGCGCAATAACTGGAACTGGTATGGTTGGGACTTGCAAGGAAGTATCCCACAGGATACGCTGCTGGCGTGCTAGAGATCCGTCAAACAGATATCTACGCAATAAAATAAAAGGATATTCTTAAAGCAAAAGAGCTATATCAACAATTGTGAGGCGCTATGTCAAAACTTAAAACAACGAAGTGGGATCCGAGTGAACGTTTGGATACTCTGGATGATATGGCTTTATACCTTGCAGCAGCATTAGAGGACGGGGACAGTAGTTTGATATCGGCGGCTTTGGGAGATATTGCCCGGTCTAAAGGTATGGCTTCAATTGCGCAAGCAACTGGCTTAGGGCGGGAGAGTTTATACAAATCACTATCAGAAACGGGTAACCCAGAGCTAGCAACAGTTTTGAAAGTGGTTGAAGCGCTCGGGCTAAAGTTAACTGCAGTACCTCTCAACTCTGACAAAGCAGCCTGAATGAATCTTCGTGGCAGATCAAATGTCATTGATCGGACAAAGCGGTTGATCGAAGTGTAAGTGTTGGAGGGTTATATATCTTCTGTCACATGTTTGTGGCTACTCTGACAAAGCAGCCTGAATGAATCTTCGTGGCAGATCACATGTCATTGATCG
>CAZOXM010000126.1:0-11365 GCA_964583825.1 uncultured Granulosicoccaceae bacterium | reverse complement strand
TGTGCAGTCTTAGTGTGCATGCTAACGGCGCTGACTGTGGCCTGTGCTACAAACACAATCGAAATACCGCAGAAAAGCGATGCTGCAATAGAGATAACAACCACTATAAAAGCCGCACTGGTAGGCGCACCGGACATTGATGCTGCATCCGTGCGAGTCACCCTTGCTAATGACACTATAGTAGTGTCGGGTTTTGTATCCAGTGAAAGTGAACGCATGGAGGTTATCAGGCTCACTGAGATGCATGCGCGGGGCTACCCGGTCATCGACGAAGTCACTGTCAAAGCACCACTATTCGAATAAAATATGCCGCACGCTTTGGCACGACAGCGGTGCCGTAAAACATCGCGTTACGCACAATATGCTATTGTGCGGATGAATCTTTTTACACGATAAACAGAGACGGAAATGATGCACGCACACGGTTCACAAAGTAAACGTCGGCAGACTGGTGCACCCGCTTTTATTGTTATCGCTGCGTTTTGTACTGCTATGGCAGCCGGCACCGCTGTGGGTGACGAAGTCGGCGATGTCAGTGTCGACTGGCTGGGCGGTGACATCAAAATTGAGGCCATTGAGGATCCTAAAGTCTCGGGGGTCACCTGCCACGTGTCCTACTTCGACCGGGGACTGCTGGACAGGCTTCGTAACGGCCAGATATTCAGCGATCCATCCAACTCCGCCATCGACTGCCGCCAAACCGGACCAATAGTTATCGGAGACATTGATTTAAGTTCAGATGGAGAGAGCGTATTTTCGCAAAGAACTTCACTGGTGTGGAAGTCGTTAAAAGTCACCAGAATTTACGACAAAGAGCGCGATACGCTTTTGTATTTATCGCACGCCAGCCAGGTGGCCGATGGCTCTGCCAAAATGGACCTCTCGACCATACCGCTGTTCGACACAGAAGTAGAGTGGGAGAAGTAACACGCGTTGCCCAATCACTGCAGGCCTGGCCAAACTGGCCGGTGTGGAACTAATTGCGCCGATTTCCTTTTGGTTGGTCACCGGGTGACGAGCCTGTAGAGACGGTATTGGTTAACAAGTACGTACTCATCATTACAAATGAACGACTCTAATCTGGAAAGCACTCCTGAACGCATTTACCAGGCGATCTATGAAGAGGAAGATGCCCGGATTTGTCGGGACATTTCCGAGGAAGCATGCTCTAACCTGCCGCACAATTTTTTTCGCCATGCGGGAGCAATGGGGCTCAGCAAGTTTGCCGAAGCAGTAGCAAACACAAAAACCACCATTCCGTGGCTACTAAGCAGTGTCGGTGCACCGGGCTGGGCAATTGCTGTCCTGGTGCCGCTGCGCGAAAGCGGATCGATGCTGCCCCAACTTGCCATTGGCAGTTGGGTTAGGCAAGCCTCACGGCGTAAAGGGTTTTACGTCTTCGGTGCAGTCATGCAAGCTGCGGCGCTGGTTGGCGTGGCACTAAGTCTCACGCTGCTCGACGGCGCTCCCGCAGGTTATGCCACTCTGTTGAGTATTCTTGTTTTCAGTCTCGCCAGAGGCTTCTGTTCTATTGCCTCAAAAGATGTCCTCGGTAAAACAGTTCCAAAAACCCGGCGGGGCCGGGTAACGGGGCTCGCCTCCAGCTTTGGTGGTTTTGGTACTTTGCTTGTCGTGGGTTTTCTGTACCAGCTCCAGGCCAGCGAAAAGACTTACACTGGTCTGGTGCTAATGGGGGCATTATTGTTTTTGATTGCTGCCTTCGTTTACTCGCGCATTGAAGAAGACCCCGGCGCAAATGAGGGTGGCGCAAACGGAATCGCCCATGCAATTTCCAGTCTGCGCCTACTGATTGACGACATCCCGTTTCGCAGGTTCGTGATTGCAAGGGCGCTGTTGGTTGGGACAGGATTATCCGCACCGTTTGTGGTGATACTGGCAAATCGCAGCGGCAACTCTGATCTTGCGTTCTTTCTACTGGCGCAGGGCCTGGCATCGTTGTTGAGCGGTCCGTTCTGGGGGCGCTATGCAGATATATCCAGCAGATCCGTCATGATGTTTTGTGCGATCGCAGCCGGCCTGCTTGGTTTAATGCTGGTCGCGGCAGAGTTGTTTGCGCCGGGCGTGGTGCATACAAAGTGGTTTATGCCGACCTGCTTCTTTGCTCTCATGGTGGTCCATGACGGTGTGCGGCTTGGGCGAAAGACGTATCTGGTTGACCTTGGGGGCGCTTCGAAGCGCACCGACTATGTGTCTGTCTCCAACACCATCATTGGTATCGTCCTGCTGGCTGCCGGCGGGTTGGCAGCCTATGCTCAAACGCTGGGCATCAGCATGGCAATTCTGCTCTTTTCAATCATGACATTCGCAGCATGCTGGTTTATTCGACAATTGCCTGAAGTACAGTAATCACTGTACAGCTGTCATCAGATTGCGAACCGCACTGTGCCGGCTGTATACGTGAGCACCCGGGCTAAGAGCAATCAGGTTAAGCGAACTCAGGTTAAGCGCACTCAGGGTCAGGCTCCGACTCTGTTTTTGCTGCGCACAAGTTTTTAGTCGCCATGGGGGTGGGGCAAACCTGATTCCTGCTGTGCCGGTAGTGGGCTATTTTTTTGGGGTACCGAGCGCTGTCGGATGTTGTCTCCATAAAAACGCTGCACCAGGTCGCTACACACCGCTGCTGCGTCCTCGAATAAAAGACACTATTGCAACGATAATAAATACAAAAAATAGAATTTGCGCTATTGAAGCTGCTGATCCTGCAATTCCGCCAAATCCGAGTACACCTGCAATAATTGCAATAACAAAAAATATCACAGCCCAGCTGAGCATAAGTGACTCCTTCTATGATTGATGGGATGGTGAGCTGTTCATGGACGCGCGAAAACTGAGGTATTAAAAGAATCGAATCGACCTCGGCTTTTTCCGCCCCGATGTCACCTTGAATATCTCACTGTGGGTGCCAACACCCTCTGTTTCTGCATTCAATGTGAGTGTGAGAGCACAACGGCAGCATCTCAGGGATATTGCGGTAAGGGAATCACAATTGTTTTTTTTACAGGCGTTTTTGTATTTTTGTCTGCCACCCTGCGCTCAATAGATGAATTGGGTAGCGTGTGAATCGATGATCGCTTGCTACTGACCATGCTCAAAAAAAGTACGGCTTTCACTCCATTCTATAACCTACTCACCATTAACTGACGAGTGCGATGAAAAACGAAACAACCTCAAGTGTCGAAGCGCTGATGGAATACGTCACGCGCCGTCATCCCGGACAGGAAGAGTTTCAGCAAGCCGTAGAGGACGTGGCGCAGGATATCATTCCATGGCTTGCTGCACACGAGGACATGCGTGACTATCGGATACTGGAAAGACTGATCGAACCTGACAGGATTATCAGTTTCCGTGTTGCGTGGGTTGATGATAAAAACAATATAAAAGTCAATCGCGGTTATCGCGTGCAGTGCAGCAGTGCCATCGGACCATACAAGGGTGGGTTACGCTTCCATCCGTCAGTCAATGAATCGATTCTGAAGTTTCTCGCTTTCGAGCAAACATTCAAGAACGCACTGACCGGCCTGCCCATGGGCTCAGGCAAAGGTGGTTCTGACTTTGACCCGAAAGATCGGTCAGATAACGAAATTATGCGATTCTGCGAAGCTTTCATGATCGAACTTCATCGACATATCGGGGAAGACACAGATGTACCCGCTGGTGATGTCGGGGTTGGTGCCAGGGAGATAGGGTATCTGTTTGGGCAATACAAGCGATTGCAAAACCGTTTTGTCGGCACCATGACCGGAAAAGAGATTGCGGTGGGGGGTAGCGAGCTGCGTACTGAAGCCACTGGCTACGGTGTGGGGTACTTCCTGTCCAGCATGCTCGAACACCACGACAAGCGTGTCGAAGGACAGGTGGTGGCTATTTCCGGCTCTGGCAACGTTGCACTGCACGCCGCTGAAATGATCATCGACAATGGCGGGGTAGTGGTCTCACTTTCTGATTCGGACGGTAGTATCTACGACAGGGAAGGCCTGGACGCTGAAAAGCTTGCGTGGATCAAAGATCTCAAGCAGGGCAGGGGTGGGCGAATTAGCGAATTTGCCGACAAATTCGATGCGAAATTCACTGAAGGGGAAAGTCCATGGACGATTGAGTGTGACATTGCTATCCCCTGCGCAACACAAAATGAAATAAGTAAAGAAGACGCCAAAACACTCATAGAAAACGGTTGCACTGCTGTGGTGGAAGGGGCCAACATGCCGACAGTAAGTGACGCGGTAGATCTGTTTTTGGAGGCCGGCACGATGCTGGCGCCCGGAAAAGCAGCCAACGCCGGCGGGGTCGCTATCTCCGGGTTGGAAATGACGCAAAATGCCATGAAACGTTCGTGGAGCCGGGAGGAGTTATACAATTGTCTCAGTGAAATGATGAAGCAGATACACGATGACTGCACCGAACACGGCTCAGCGATTAAAAATGATGTGTGCAATTATCGTCAGGGCGCCAATATTGCCGGCTTTCGCAAAGTCGCAAAAGCAATGATGGCCTATGGCGTTTACTGACCCCGCAAATGGTGGCAGCCAAACTGCGCAGCAACATTTGCAGCTTACTCATCACATGGTGTCGGATCCAGTTTGTTCAGAAATTCAACAATGTAGTCAAAGCTGTCGTTAAGAAACATCAGCGGTGTAGCCAGACCGATTACCGTCGATGCATGACCACCTCCCTTAAGAATGACCACGTCATTATCGATGCCCGCCTGCCGTAGTGCCTCGGCATATCGACGAGTGTGTGATTTAACAACACGCTCATCATCGTCGCCGTGTATCAGCAGTGTTGTTGGATGGCAACGGTCAACCAGCATTGGGGGCTTGACTTCTCGCGGTTCCACCGATGGGAAAACGGTTTTCACTTCATCGTTGTCGAGAGGCAAGTCGTACGGACCCGACAATGCCACCAGGCCGACGATATCAACACTGCTGTCGGCCCACCAGCGCCTGTCACTTGCCAGTAGCGCTGCAGTGTGGGCACCTGACGAGTGCCCCATGAGTATTACGTGTTCGGCCCTCGGCAATTGTTCGTCCGCATCCGGTACTCGACTGTAGTAATGGTCAACCGCGCTGACTATATCGTCAACGAATAGCGGGTAAGCCACCTCGGGATAGTGACGATAGCCTGGAATTAGAACGGTGAACCCCGCTTTGGCAAGCGACTGACCGACAAAACGGTACTGATCCCTTTCACCGGAGCGCCAGGCACCACCGTAAACAAACACAACAATACTATCGGCCCTGGCCGGCTTTTCCGGCTGATATAAATCCATTGCCTGACTGGTCGCTGAGCCATACGGGATATTCTCTACTAACGTGTACCCGCTGGTTGGCGTTACCGCGTTCAAAGCGTCGAGTTTGGCGGTGTCACTGCAGGCGAATGACAGGCTGCACAAACACGCCAGCACATAACGACTCCCGCGCCTGGCATGCATCCACAGGCGGTGACATATCGGGCTAAAAGTGTAGAACTGCATGAATTACTTACCTCTGTTCGTTTTTCTGAACGACGTTTGACTGCAGCAACCTGCCGCCGGACGCCGCTCCTGACCACAGGCTGGTTAGACTATCACGTCACGGCCGTTTCGACCTCTGCCGATAGAACCAGGCAATCGCACTTGTCTGTTTTTCGATGTCAACGGACAATGCATTCCCTGTTCGTAACCTGTTCAGAGGGTTGTATTTTTTACACCGTTTATCTCGAATTGATATGCCATCATGCATCAGCTTTTGCAGCTTCGAACCACGCTGTAGAACATACTTAAAACACAGTGACACAGAACCCAATCGGAGACGCTTGTGGGAAAATTTATTTTTGGTGGAATTTTTACGGTCGTAATTGTAGGGCTTGTCCTCTTTATGCTCGGCGTTTTCGAGGAGTCGCAGGATGGACCACTGGAAGAGGCAGCCGAGTCGGTAGAGGAAGCAGTGGAATAACGACACTAGTCAACGCTTCTGTAATCCACACCGACCATGCAGCCTGCGCTGGTGGGGCCGGTGTGTTTTAAGACACCGCTTCAGGTTCACCGGCTCGAACTGCGCCCGGGCTACAACCGTGTTGTTGCTCCGCTTGAATGAATTGTCTATGCACCTGCTTGCAAAGGTTGAAACGGGTGATTTCATGGACGCAGCATTGAGTCTGCTCACCACCGGGAGAAGAAATTGCCTCACATCTCGCCTGATCAGGCACGGCCCATGGCAGGCCACCTTTTTCACTCGATCAAGTTACCTGTTTCCCACTTAATTCCTCTGCATGTCGAACCGCGATGAATAATGCAGGCTACATTTAGGGCCAATTCAGTGTTGCATCAGGCCCTGCAACAGCACCTGGTTGCCATTGAAGTTACTTCGCTGTGAATCATCTGCAGGGATACCCGTATTAATGTGTTTGTAAACTTTACCGTACTACCCGGCGATTGTGACTGGTTGACTATTATTCATCGACGACTGGCAGACAAGACAAAACAATGGAGTGACTCCAATGCTCAACCTATGTTTTATGGTACCCGACACCCATGCGGCCGAAACGGTGCTGAACGAGATACGCCTGATGGGCATCAATGATGATCGTATTCACGCAATAGCCAATGATCAAACCCAGCTCGAAGAACTGCCGAATGCGGATTTAATGCAGGAAAACGATGTGCTGGGCGGGGCGGCGCGCGGGGCGGCCGCTGGTTCAGCCACCGGCATGCTGGCTGGGTTATTTGTCGCGCTGGTGCCGGGGGCAGGTCTGGTCACGGCCGGGACCGCGCTTGCGGCGGGTGCGGTTGGCGGCGCCGGTTTCGGGGTATGGATTGGTACAGTCGTCGGCGCTGCCGTACCCAACAGTCAGCTTGACGACTGGAGAAGTCGAATTGATGCCGGACAAATATTGATCATCATTGAGGTCAAGGAAGACGAAGAATCCAGTGTGCGTAACATTCTTGAGAAAGGCAAATACTCTGTAGTGGCAATGGGCGAAAAACCGAACATTCCGTTGCTGTAATCTGAGCCGGTGCGAACTCACAGAACGGCGGATTTCGCTTCCGGCCAATCGCCGCAAATCTGCCACGCTCTGTAGCAACCAGTGAACCTGCAAGCGATACAAGGGCAATTGCGGCTTTTGTTGGACGAGCACTTCTTTGGCACCCCTTTCGGTATCATATGACGATATAATCGAGCCCACAGCTTCAAGGGTCGGGAGACTCCATCCGTGTTGGGCAAAGAGCAACGGTGACATCAGGTGACGTCTCACCAGAATCAAACCCGACGGGCCATCAAAGTACCTGACAGGCTGCGTCGCCTTGCCTATATTCTGGACAGCGCGATCCCGCTTCCGGGTGGTGCCAGAATCGGTGTAGAATCTGTCGTGGGCCTCATTCCCGGGGTGGGTGATGTGTTCGGCGCCCTGGCGTCCTGCTACATCATTGCAGAGGGCATCCGGCTTGGAGCCCCTGCAAGTGTGGTTATTCGCATGGTATGGAACGTTTTACTTGAATCCACCATCGGCGTGGTACCGGTTATTGGCGATCTGTTTGATCTGGCTTTCAAGTCGAACTTACGCAACATTGCACTGCTTAACGAGCTGGAAAAACGATCGGCACCCGTACATAAACCCAGCCGGGTGCTTTCGTGGCTCATTTTCGGTATCGCCACAATGGCACTGGTCCTGTTTATCTGGTTAACGGTCAGCCTGCTGTCGGCACTCGGTTCTGCAGTGCTGCGTTTGTTTACTTAAACCTCGGCGTCCTATATGTCCAAACGCACTATTCCGGATGATTCCGAAAAAAACGACGAACATGGCATGCAACGATGGCACGCGCTGTTATTGCAGGTCGGTGACAAAACAGACAACGCACTCGACCGGTTAAAGCACAGCTTTAACCTCCGATTCCGCCCCGATGAACCCTTGCAGATAATTCCTTATCAGGGATTTGCCAATGATAAAACCGCGTACTTTATGGGGCGCGTTATCGAGTACCGAAAACCACCCAGTGGCGACGTAGATAGCTTGTGGTCAACCCTGTTAACGAGTTACCAGCGATTCGAGACCGATGAAGTACCTGGTATTACAGTACGTGCCTGCCACAACGAACACTGCCTTGAGACAGTCACTGACTCAGAGGGCTACTATCGTTTCGAAATGGAGGTAGATACTTCCACCACAGACACAGAACTGGAAATCGATATTAGCCTGCCCGCAGAGGCAAACCGGTCGCACGGTGTCGTTTCCCGGGTGACCTGTCCGCGCGCAGACGCTGACTTTGGTGTAATAAGCGACATTGACGACACCGTACTGCTGACCAACGCAACATCGCTGCTTCAAATGATGCGTCTAACGTTGTTGCAGTCAGGTAAATCAAGAGTTGCTTTCGCCGGTGTTGTTCCGTTCTACCGCGCGCTGCATGCGGGTAAAAACCCGTTCTTTTACGTATCCAGCAGTCCGTGGAATCTGTACGAATTTCTTTATGACTTTATGGAGACCAAAGGGATCGTACGCGGCCCGTTATTGCTGCGGGATTTCGGTATCGACCGCACCAAATTTATCGCAGGTCCACACAAGGTGCACAAGCTTGCACAAATCAAGAGCGTAATGGATAGTTTGCCACACCTGAAGTTTATTCTGGTAGGCGACAGTGGTCAGCATGACCCGGAGATCTACGCCCGGTGCGTAAAAGATTATCCCGGTCGTATACTGGCGATCTACATTCGCAATGTCAGCACTGACGATCAATCGGTACTCAATCAGCGCATCGAATCTCTGCAGGTAGATGGGGTCCCCTTGTTGTTGGTTGCAAATACGCTCGATGCAGCCAAACATGCCGCCGAGCTCGGCTATATCGCAGCCGACTCACTGGCCGGTATTCGCGAGGTACGCAACCTCGACCTGGTGACCGAATCAGACTCCAGCGGAAATACGACGGTTTGACCCTGGACAGTATCTCGCATCAATTGCCACCCGACATCACTGACAGTCGTAACGAATTCGCACTGCGGTGTCTGTCTTTGGCAAGCAGTCATCAGCTCAACGATGTCAGCCACTACTTCCGTGGGATCAATCTGTCGGGCAGCGCACAACTGACCGGCACCGGAGTCGACAAACAACCCGGGCCAACCATTATGGTACCGGGCCTGTCCGGAGATACTGTCTCTGCACTGGTTGGACCCTTTATGTGCGCCCGGGATGAAATTGCAGTGCGCGGCTATACCACACAAGTGGTGTGGCTCAATGGCCGTACCGGCTGCGATGACAACGCTGCGACTTTACGCGACAGCGTGCTGGAGGCTGCAAACAGCTATTCGAGCAAAGTGAACTTAATCGGCTACTCAAAAGGGTGTGCCGACTCACTCCATATGATTGCAAATTACCCCGAGACTCACGAATGTATCGCGTCGCTGGTAAGCCTTGGGGGAATTGTGTGGGGATCAAAACTTGCTGACAGCACACCCACGCTGATCAGAAAGGTTGTGCAGTACATACCGCTACCTGGCAGCGCATTCGGGGACGGCAAGGCAATCAGAGATTTGTCATGCCGGTTTAGAAAAGAATGGATGCACAAAACACAGCTCCCATCGACTATTCACTACGCTACGATTGCGGCCGTACCGACACCTGATCGGGTCTCACGCGTATTACGAGGTACCTATCGCAAATTATCCTCCCACAGCGTTCACAATGACAGCCAGGTAATTTACAACGACACGCTGTTACCAAACAGCGAGTTACTGGCCACCGTCAATGCAGACCACTGGGCAATCGCTCTGCCTTTTTCCAGAAGATGGACAGCACCGGTAACCGGGCTGTTAATCGATCAAAACGACTTTCCAAGAACCCTGTTGCTGCAGGCGATTATTGATCACGTCACTGAGCGTTGCGTGTAAACCCAAAAACCGCTGCGCCGTTCAAACTACCATTGTAACTTTTACTCCGGTGCTGGCCTTAGCGGCGCCGAGCCCTAAGCTGTTGCAACCAGTGACAGCTGAGGAGCCCGCAATGAAGCAGAAAGCACCTGAACACAACATATTCTCGCGAATAGAAACCGACCATCAGGTACAACGTAATCTCATGGAGAAACTACTCAACACGAGTGGTGACACCGTAGAGCGGCAGCAACTCTTTAGCAATTTTGTAGCGGAATTCAGAGCACACGCCGCCGCTGAAGAACATGCCTTCTACGCACCAATGCTTGAGTTACCGGAAACCACAGGGCAATCCCGCCACAGTGTTGC
Organism: uncultured Granulosicoccaceae bacterium; assembly: GCA_964583825.1. Lineage (GTDB taxonomy): Bacteria > Pseudomonadota > Gammaproteobacteria > Granulosicoccales > Granulosicoccaceae. The sequence goes on along the minus strand of CAZOXM010000126.1, from coordinate 1,139 downwards.
AGAACACCATGAAGCAATGGAACTGATTGAACAACTACAGAAAACCGACATGTCCAGTCCAGCCTGGATTGCGACATTTAAAAAGCTCGCGGACGAAAATGAGCATCATATGCAGGAAGAAGAACAGGACGTTTTCAACAGCGTCCGGCAGGAAATGTCGGCCACGGCAATCGACGGCATGCTCGAAACGTTCGAAAAGCGCAAAAAAGAAGAGCTGAACGCCTGATCTTTAAACAGCAAATGAATCTGAAGAGCCATGCAACGAGCGCATTCAATCAACCCAACATTTAACATAATTAATGATACACGCTATAAAACAGGACGTGTTCCAGAGTATTTTCAGAATAGTGGTTAAAACGGTGTCTCCGTAGCCGAGCCTCAACATGCTTGACTTCACCTGAGCATAAAACGCGACTTTTACACTAATCACCGTCGCGAGCCATCCACTTTCGCGTGGTAAGGGCTGCAATACTCAAGGGCGTGTGTTCACCCCCAGCCAGGATACCGAAGCAATCGGAACTTAACAGGCTGTTAATCCGGTTCGGGACAATACTGTGGAAAATCCATAAAAGTAAACACTAATGAATGGGTCCAGGAGTCTGCGCGGCAGAGCCTTCGCCACTACGAGCGCACCGGATTTGCGCCTGAATGCGTCTTTATTGTCGATGCCTATGGACACTAGCCATGCTGCTCAAACAGGCGAGACAGTGATCGAAACGCAGGATGTACGAGGCATTCATCCCGATACCATGTACAGTAAGACTTGTTCTGCGGAGCTGCCGTGCTGCATTGAGTTTGTGTGTGATTGTGACCGTTTGATTGCCAGGGCATTGTGTTGACAGCAACGAAATACGAAATCCAACTGCTGCGAGCCGCTGTTCATGTTTTGGCCAGATAGAGGTGCGTTATGCAAACATACGCGGCAACACGGCAAAGGCTGCTTTGCGAACCGCAGAACACGTCCGATCTCTGTGGTAACCAGGCCGATTGAAAATGCTTTTTGCCTCGTTGATGTGTACCTGTACCTCAGCGGCCACCAGCCGCTAATATACGCATAATATATATTATGTTAAATTCCATTCCTATATTATTCAGGCGCTTGCTACTCCTCTATGCGTCCTGCATACCCACTCCACTGT
>CAZOXM010000125.1:0-11640 GCA_964583825.1 uncultured Granulosicoccaceae bacterium | reverse complement strand
TAAATACACCGGTTGATAAGTATCGGTCGCCACGATCGCATACGATTGAAACTATCAAACTGTCTCGCACGTTCAAAGACAAACGAAGTGCCGCTGCGATCGACCCGCCAGACGATATTCCACAGAATATCCCCTCTTCCTGGGCCAGTGCTCTCGCATGATCTTCAGCCTCTGCCTGACTGACATCTATGATTTCATCCACCCGCTCCGGCTCAAATATTTTTGGCAGGTAAGCTTCCGGCCACCGTCGTATACCGGGTATTTCCGAGTCAGGACCCGGCTGCACTCCCACAATTCGCACGGATGGGTTCTGCTCTTTCAGGTATCTGGACACACCCATGATTGTGCCGGTCGTACCCATCGAAGATACAAAGTGCGTAATACCACCGTTGGTGCCACTCCAGATCTCCGGTCCGGTACTGAGGTAGTGAGAGGCAGGGTTATCCGGGTTACTGAACTGATCGAGCACCTTGCCCTGCCCGCTTCGCTGCATCTCCATTGCAAGATCCCTCGCGTACTCCATCCCCTGATCTTTAGTGACAGTTATCAACTTTGCGCCGTAGACCGTCATGGTTTGCTTGCGCTCCTCACTCAGATTTTCCGGCATGATGAGTATCATGTGGTAGCCATTAATTGCTGCCGCCATGGCCAGGGCTATCCCGGTATTACCACTGGTGGCTTCTATCAAGGTATCTCCAGGTTTTATCTCTCCACGTTTCTCCGCAGCCCTGATCATGTTAACCGCAGGACGATCTTTCACCGAACCAGCCGGGTTATCGCCCTCCAGCTTTACCGCAATCCTGTTCCTGCGATCGTTCGCCCCTAACCTTTGCAGTTCACAAAGCCGTGTTTTCCCGATCTGATCAGATAGAGTTTCTATCATATTGATATCCACAGTCACGTGTTAATGAGTGGGTGCCGCATTAAATAAGATTTCAGATATGTGTCCGGTGACGGTCACGCCATTGATTCAGCGCCTCAATGCATTCAAGGTCAGCCACAGTCGATTGTAAATCGCAAAGTGAGACCGACGGCATCTTGCGCATCCATGTGATCTGCCGCTTCGCTAACTGACGTGTCGCCGCTATCGCTTTATCCGTCATATCCTTCAACGACAATTCGCCGCTTAGGTATGCACAGGCCTGCCGGTAACCGACACATCGCATCGACGGAAGTTCAACATGCATGTTTGACTCTGTCAGCAACCCCTCAACTTCATCGAGAAACCCTTCATCAAGCATGATTCTAAATCGCCTCGCTATGCGGTCGTGAAGTACGGCACGATCTCCCGGAAAAATGGCGAGATTGAAGAAGTCATATTGCAGGGTCGATTGACGGGCGTTCTGGAGCTGAGACAACGGCACACCAGACACCAGAAAGACCTCCAGGGCTCGCAACACACGTTGCGGGTCGTGTTGATCAATGCGCTCGGCAGCAACCGGGTCCACGGCCTGCAGGCGGCGATGCAACGGCGGCAACCCCTGCTCTCCCAGCTCTTTTTCAAGTGCCGCTCGAGTTTGCGGATCTGCGGGGGGCAGTTCGGACAAGCCGTTCCAGAGTGCATGGAAATACATCATCGTCCCGCCAACCAGCAATGGAATGCCGCCGCCCCGGTGCACACGCTGTATTTCCGCGTGCACATCAATTAGGAAGCGGGAAACAGAGTACGACTCCCATGGCTCAATCAAATCAATGAGCGCATGTGGTGTATGGCTCAGAGTTTCGGCATCCGGTTTAGCCGTACCGATATCCATGCGCCTGTACACCAGTGCCGAATCAACGCTGATGACGTCGAATCCGAAAGTTTGCCGCAGCTCCACAGCTAACGAGGTTTTACCCGATGCGGTTGGACCCAGCAGACAAAAAACCGGTGGTAATGATTCAACCATCAAAGCAACCGACCACCGGCGAGCGGACGTCGCCGAAACGGCAGCCGTCCATATCAGCGCCCTCGCAGGAAAAGTGCATCGAGCTGCTTCATCGAGAGCTCGACCCAGGTCGGCCGTCCATGATTACACTGATCGCTGTTCGGTGTGCTTTCCATCTGCCTGAGAAGGGCATTCATTTCGGTGATCGTGAGTGCACGATTGGCACGCACCGATCCGTGACATGCCATCGTCGACAGCAATTTATACACTTCATCACAGATGCGAAAGCTGTATCCATGCTCACTGACGTCCGACAGTACGTCTCGAATCAGTTGCTCAGCATCAGCTGACTGTAACTCAACCGGTACCGATCTAACGACCAGTGTTGCCACACCGCGCCGGCTGACCTGCAGGCCGAGATTCTCCAGCGTGGTGATATGTTTTTCCGCAAGCTCCGCCTCCTGCTCACTGACCGCGACGGTGATCGGCAGCAACAATGGCTGCGCACGCACGGACCCGCTGTTGTACTCATGCTTTAGGCGTTCGTACGAGATTCGTTCGTGGGCAGCATGCGCATCTACCAGCAGCATACCGGTGGTATTTTGCGACACAATGTATGCACCGTGCACATGGGCAACCGCGTAGCCGAGACGGGGATTTTCGTTTTCCGCCTGGCGCTTCTGCTCGTCGCTGACCAACTCACCATACAACGCCGACTGCTGTGGGTTAGACGCGGGCGGTTTCGGTTGAGACGGCCGGAACGGCGCACGTGCTCCGCTTTGTTCATCCTCCACGGTGCTGCTTAGTTTCATTGGCTGTTGCACTGGTGGCTGCACTGGCTGGTAGGCCGGCTGGGCGTCTGCAACAGCAGCCGAGGATGAAGCAATGGCGGTTTCACTCTCGGGCAGTGCCTCCAGCACGTTCGACACGGTGCCGGAGATAAACCCATGAATGGCTCTGCCATCTCTGAATCTGACTTCAAGCTTGCCGGGATGTACATTCACATCCACCTGTGCCGGGTCCATGTCCAGAAACAACACATAGGCAGGCTGTCGGCTCTGGTACAACAAATCCGAGTAGGCTCGCTTTATCGCATGCGTGACCGTTTTATCTCTGACCATTCTCTGGTTGATATAAAAATACTGCATATCGGGCTGGCTGCGACTGAAAATCGCCTTCGCAACCCAGCCCCTTAGTGTGAGCTTGTCTGCCTCCCGCCTGAACTGATGCGCGTGCTCGAGGAACTCTGTACCCAGTAGCCGACCGACGCGGGTGATACCGTCGTCGGCGACCACGGGTAAGTCGAGCACCTGCTTGCCATTGTGTGTTACTGCAAACGCTACATGCCACGCAGCCAGTGCTATTTTTTTTACCGTCGTTTCAACGTGGCTGAACTCTGTCCGGTCAGTACGAAGAAACTTGCGTCGTGCCGGCACATTGTAAAAAAGATCAGCGACGGTGACGGTCGTTCCTATCGGGTGCGACGCGGGTTTCACTTCGGTCTCACCGGCGACGCAGTCGTGGTAGACACTGCACGCATGCTCCTGGTCGGCAACACGAGAAGTGATGTTCATGCGTGAAACCGCAGAAATACTCGATAGCGCCTCTCCACGAAACCCCATGGTTAACACCCGGTTGAGATCTTCAATAGATCCGATCTTGCTCGTCGCGTGGCGCAACAGCGCTTTCGGTAGTTCTGCAGCACTGATGCCACTGCCGTTATCGCGAATCCTGATTTTTTTGATACCGCCGGATTCGAGCTCGATCTGTATCTCCGTCGCACCGGCATCGATACTGTTTTCCACCAGCTCTTTTACGATGGACGACGGTCTTTCAATCACCTCGCCGGCGGCAATCTGGTTGATCAGATGATCGGGAAGCTGCTTGATCGGCACGTCAGTAACCGCTGCGGATGAACGGGTACAACGACATCAGCCCCGACCCCGATAGCCAGGCACACCCTGCTCCGCCACCCAGACGCCGTCGGGTAACTCACCGTGCTGATAAAACACATCAATCGGAATCCCGCCGCGCGGATACCAGTAGCCTCCCAGTCGCAGCCACTTTGGTGACAGCTCGTCGACCAGACGCCGGGCAATGCCGACCGTACAGTCTTCATGAAACGCCCCGTGGTTGCGGAATGATGTCAGATAAAGCTTGAGTGATTTACTCTCGACCAGTTTTTTATCAGGCACATAGTCAAGTACCAGGTGCGCAAAGTCAGGTTGCCCGGTAAGCGGACACAACGAAGTAAATTCGGGCGCAGTGAAGCGAACGCAATAGTTCACATCGGGCTGTGGATTAGGCACCGTCTCGAGTATCGCTTCCTCGGGAGATTGCGGCTGCTCCACGTGGGAACCGAGTTGTTTTAGTTCGCTGTAAATTGATGGTTGATCGCTCACGCATTGCCCCTTGCTGCCTGCCCGCATTATAGCGTGTGCGCCTGCTGCAAAGGTACAATGATCTCGGTAGAAACAGAGTCAAGCCATGAACGCCAACGATTTACGCTCCCGGCAGGATATAGAAATCGCCCGTCAGCTGATGGAAACCAACGACGTCCGTCGGATCAACGAAATGATCGAGAAGCGCGAGCAGCAGGGGCCCATGGGGACACGGCGTCGCTTGCTGGCAACCTCCGTCAGACTCAGTCAATCCATGGCGCCCTGGCTCCACGAGATGGCCGATGACTGTATTACACGGCTGGGTGTGACCATTCCGCTGGAACTCTACGTCTATGCCAGCCCGAGTTTTAACGCCGCCTGCGTTAAACCCGAAGACGGGCGGCTGTTTATTATGTTTTCTTCCAGCCTGCTCGAATCTTTCGAGGAGACTGAGCTGCGCTTTGTACTCGGCCATGAACTCGGACATTACCTGTACCAACACCACGATGTGCCGATCGGCTACCTGCTCAGGGGCAATGCGGGCACCAGCCCGCGACTGGCGCTGCAACTGACGACCTGGTCGCGTTACGCCGAAATCTCGGCTGATCGAGCCGGCGCACACTGTGCTGCAGACCCGCTGGGCGTCGCTCGGGCGCTGTTCAAGCTCGCCTCCGGACTCAGCGGTAAGCTGGTCCAGTTCAATATTGACGAGTTCATGCGACAAGTGGATGAAATGCAGATCGAAGATGCCACCCCGGGACAGGGAGCCGCGCCGGAGGACTGGTTCCTGACCCATCCCTTCAGTCCGCTACGCGTGCGTGCACTCAAGCTATTTGATCACTCCATACTGGCAACGAAGGATGGCACCAGTGTCGATGAACTCGAAGCTGGTGTGCAGGTACTCATGACGATGATGGAACCGAGCTATCTCGAAGGCAGAACCGATACTGCCGAGAGCATGAGGCGATTATTGTTCGCGGGTGCAATCTGTGTGGCTAACGCCAACGGTGAGATATCCGATCATGAAATTGCCGTGTTCGAAAAATTCTTTGGCGATCGGTCCTTTAACGATACGCTCAATCTGGAAAAAATCACCCGCGATTTACCTGAGCGGATTACTCAAACCAAAACCGTCACCACTAACGCACAGCGCATGCAGGTGATTCGAGACCTTTGCACCGTCGCGCGAGCCGACAAGAAAGAATCTGCGACCGAGCTTGAGGTGATCAGCCACATAGCACGGGAACTGGAGGTACCGGAACACTTTGTCGGTCAGGCGATGTCGCTGGACACCGAACTGGACTGACAAATTTACCCGGCCGAATCAATCCGATACTATGTCGATTCGCAGAAGCGCCCTCGACGCACCTATCTCAGCGAGCGACGGCTCACACTGGCTATACCGGAGTTTTCCCATGCCCACCCTGTTAACACCCTACCTCACGGTTAATCGAGCTGACGAGGCCATCACCTTTTACGAGGCAGCCTTCGGCTTCAAGGAAATCGGCCCGCGCCTCGAAGACGCACAGGGCAATATCATTCATACCGAACTCAAGCTGGACGATTGCACTATTATGCTGTCCGAAGAAATGCCCAAGTTCGGCAACAAAGGACCGAAGTCATTGCGCGGCACCAGCGTGCGCATCAACCTGCAGGTCGACGACGCGCACGGCACAGCCAGCAGAGCGCAAACTGCAGGCGCCAAACTGGAAGCACCGATTGAGGATCAGTTTTACGGACATCGATCAGGGCGCCTGATCGACCCCTACGGACACGTCTGGATTATCTCCCAGTTGCTTGAAAAGCTGTCCAACGAGGAAATCCAGCGCAGGACAGCTGAGTATTTTTCGCGCAAGGAATCGACCGAGCACGCGTAGGCAAAAGTCGCCGCCGGGTAGGTAACTCACCCGGCGCGCAACCGTTTGGCTTTGACGGGTCAGACTTCCTGACCGGCAAGAAACAACCACGTTTCAACGACAGTGTCGGGGTTAAGCGAGACACTGCTAATGCCCTGGTCCATGAGCCATCGGGCAAGATCGGGGTGATCAGACGGCCCCTGGCCACAAATACCGACATACTTGCCTGCCTTGTTGGCCGCATGTATGGCGGAAGAGAGCATCTTTTTCACCGCCGGATCACGCTCGTCAAAGAGATGCGCTATCAATCCTGAATCGCGATCGAGCCCCAGCGTTAGTTGCGTCAGGTCATTCGATCCGATGGAAAACCCGTCAAATTTCTCGAGAAACTCTTCGGCCAGAATGGCGTTACTCGGGACCTCACACATCATCACCACGTGCAGGTCATTGCTGCCGCGCTCAAGACCGTTCTCACGCAACAGGTCCAACACCTCATCGGCCTCGTGCAGCGTGCGCACGAAAGGCACCATGATCCACACATTAGTCAGCCCCATTTCGTCGCGTACTTTTTTTAAGGCTTTGCACTCCAGCTCAAAGCACTCGCGAAACGATGACGAGATATATCGCGACGCACCGCGGAACCCGATCATCGGGTTTTCTTCATCCGGCTCAAAGATATCGCCACCCAACATGTTGGCGTACTCGTTTGATTTAAAATCACTCAGGCGAACGATCACCGGATGCGGTGCAAACGCACAGGCAAGCGTCGACACCCCTTCAACCAGTTTTTCGACATAGAAATCAATTGGCGATGCATAGCCGGCCGCCCGCTCCATGATCTGATCGCGCAGAGGCTGTTCCATCATGTCTGCATTCAGCAGCGCTTTCGGGTGAATCCCCACGGTATTGCTGATCATAAATTCCAGTCGCAGTAACCCGACCCCATGGTTGGGCAGTCGCTGGAAATCAAACGCGCGCTCGGGGTTACCAACATTCATGGTGATTTTGAACGGCAGCTCTGGCAGCGTATCGAGCATGATTTCATTCACTTTGTACTGCAGCTGCCCCTCGTATACCTTGCCGGTATCACCTTCCGCACAGGACACCGTCACATCGAGCCCCTCACCCAGCCGTTCGGTTGCATCGTTACATCCGACAACCGCCGGCACCCCGAGCTCACGCGCAATAATGGCCGCGTGACAGGTTCTGCCACCTCGATTTGTCACAATCGCAGCTGCCCTTTTCATCACCGGCTCCCAATCGGGATCGGTCATGTCAGTGACCAGCACATCCCCATCCTGTACGCGAGACAACTGATCGAGTGATGGAATGTTACGTACTTTGCCGGACCCAATCCGCTGACCGATACTGCGTCCCGTGGCAAGCACTTTCGATTGTTCCTCATCAAGCTCGAACCGTCGGATCACATTTTTATCAGACCTGGACTCAACCGTTTCGGGTCGAGCCTGCAGGATATATAAGCGGCCATCCTGACCATCTTTTCCCCACTCGATATCCATCGGGCGCCCATAGTGCTGCTCAATGGTAACCGCCATCTGCGCCAGTGCCTCGACCTCACTGTCAGTCAGTGAAAAACAGGTTCGCTCCTCCGCGCCGGTATCAACGGTGTCAACGCCGGTACTGGCGCCATACACCATTTTTATCAGCTTGCTGCCGAGGTTACGTCTCACGATAGCCGGGCGGCCGGCAGCCAGTGTCGGTTTATGCACGTAGAATTCGTCCGGGTTAACCGAGCCCTGCACCACACACTCGCCAAGCCCCCAGGACGATGTGATAAAAACCACCTGATCGAATCCGGTTTCGGTGTCCATTGAAAACATCACACCACTTGCACCCACGTCGCTGCGCACCATGCGTTGCACACCGGCGGACAACGCCACATCTGCATGTGCAAAGCCCTGATGCACACGGTAGGAAATCGCCCTGTCGTTATACAGCGAGGCGTAGACCTCCTTAATTCTCAGCAGTACTTCATCGATGCCTTCAACATTCAAAAAGGTTTCCTGTTGACCGGCAAACGACGCTTCCGGCAGATCTTCCGCCGTGGCAGATGATCGCACCGCCACCGATATATCCGCCGTGCTGCGTAACTGATCGTATGCTTGCCGAATCGCCTGCTCAAGCGGTGCAGGAAAGGGAGTTTGTATGACAGTCTCGCGAATTGATCGTCCGGTTGCAGCCAGCTTGTCAACATCCTCGATGTCCAGCGCGCTGAGTGTCTCGTTGATGGTCCGGTCGAGTCCGCCCTGACTGATAAAAGCGCGAAAGGCATCCGCTGTGGTTGCAAAGCCACCCGGCACAGCGATTCCGGCGCCGGACAGATTGCTGATCATCTCGCCGAGGGAAGCGTTTTTACCGCCGACCACAGGGACATCGTCCATGCCGAGTTGATCAAACCAGAGTATGTAGTTGTTCAAGTTGGACTTCCCTATTTGAGCCAGTGTACTGTAACCACCAAACCCCAGAAATGAGTCGAGTGATCAAAGTGCTTCATTTTCTTAAATAAATTGTACAGTTGATAGTATCTAACCATTTATCAACGCCCTCAGGCACTTTGGTCATCGCCCCTTCGGGAGCTCGCCATTTGGCCCACAGCTGCGTTGCAACTCTTGATAAGGGAAAACCATTCCCTGCGAGCTGCGCCTTGCTGTGAACCAAATGACAAGCTCTCATTCATAGCGTTTGATAGTTAAAGTACACTAGACTCACCATTCTAACGAGTTAATCGGTTGACCTTCGATGCGTTACCTTCCAAGAGCGTAAACGATGCCAAAGAGACACACCTATGTCATCTCTGATCGCACCGGCATCACGGCAGAGACCCTCAGTCACAGTCTGCTGAGCCAGTTTCCGAACGTCAGCTTTGACATTGAAAATCTGCCATTCATCGACACGCCGGAGAAGGCCGGGCAAACCGCCGAGGTGCTAAACGAGCGCGCTCGCAGCACCGGTGTCAAACCGTTGGTTTTTGCCACGCTGGTGAACGATGAAATGCGTGCATTGATCGCTGGCGCCGACGTGGTTTTCTTCGACCTGTTCGATACATTTATCGAGCCTCTCGAAAAGGAACTTAATGTTGATTCGTCACACTCCGTGGGTAAATCCCACGGTGTGCTCGATTTCGCCGAGTATTCCGCCCGCATGAGCGCGGTAAACTTCGCGATGGCAACCGACGACGGTATGGAAACCGACCACTATGCCCGCGCAGATGTGGTGGTGATCGGCCCGTCCAGGACCGGAAAAACGCCAACCTGTCTCTATCTGTCGCTGCAGTTCGGCGTCTTTGCAGCAAACTACCCGCTGACCGACAATGATCTGACGGGTACTGACCTGCCGGCTTCTCTTGCTCCATACCGGGAAAAACTGTTCGGACTGACGATCGATCCGTTCCGGCTGCAGCAGATTCGTGAAGAACGCTACTCCGGCGATATCTACGCGGCACCAAAAACCTGTCAATTTGAGGTCGCCCAGGCCGAGGCGATGTTCAGGGCCTCCGCCATTCCATTCGTCAACACCACCAAGAAATCGGTTGAGGAAATCGGCGCGTACATAGTCCACAAAGCGGCGCTACGACGGAAATTTTAGCCTTGCTATTTCCTCAGGCACACCATCGGTGATCGGTTCTCAAGAGCATTCTGCCACCAAACTTTACCTGCAGCGTTGGAATCCGCTGCGCGACGCAAACCGGAGAATTGTATAATGCCGTTCCCCGCTTCCCGCAGAGTATGTCAATGAAAGTGCTTGTCACCGGCGCCGCCGGTTTTATCGGATCGACGCTGGCCAAAAAACTACTTGCCCGGGGCGATCAGGTGGTCGGCGTGGACAATATCAACGACTACTACGATCCGGCACTGAAGCTTGCCAGACTTGAACAATTTGAGGGCAACGGGGATTTCGTTCTCGAACGGGTATCAATAGAAGACAAGCCCGCCATCGATCAGGTGTTTCAGACACACCGGCCAGACCGGGTTGTCAACCTGGCGGCACAGGCCGGGGTACGGTACTCCCTGGAAAACCCCTACGCGTACGTGGATTCGAACATTTACGGTTTTCTGAATATCCTGGAGAACTGCCGGGCGCTTGAGGTCGAGCATCTGGTGTACGCCTCCACCAGCTCTGTCTATGGTGCGCACACCAACATGCCGTTTTCAATTCACGACCATGTGGATCACCCGGTGAGTCTGTACGCAGCCACCAAAAAGTCGAATGAGCTAATGGCGCATACCTACAGCCACTTATTCAACATTCCCACCACCGGGCTCAGATTTTTTACGGTATACGGCCCCTGGGGAAGGCCGGATATGGCGCTTTTCCTCTTCACCCGAAAAATTCTGGCAGGTGAGCCAATCGATGTGTTCAACCATGGTAATCACCGGCGGGATTTCACGTATATAGACGATATCGTCGAAGGTGTCGTCCGCACGCTCGATCAGGTTGCCACGCCGGACCCGGCCTGGGACAGTGCGGCACCCGGTTCAGCGACCAGTGCAGCACCCTACAGAATCTACAATATCGGCAACAGCGAGCCGGTAAACCTGATGAAATATATTGAGGTACTTGAACAGTGCCTTGGTAAGACGGCGGAGCGTAATCTCCTGCCGCTGCAGCCCGGAGATGTGCCTGATACTTATGCCGATGTATCGGATCTGGTACGCGCAGTGGACTACAAGCCGAGCACTACGGTTGAAGATGGCGTCGCCGCTTTTGTCGAGTGGTATAAGACTTACTATCAGGTCTAAGGCAGCACGGCGTCAAAAAAAGCTGTCCCCCGCTCCAAAAACAAAAGGCCGATAGAAATCGGCCTCAAGTCAACTACTGGTACTACCCAATCTTTTTTTTATCTTCCCTGAAATCGAGGTTGGCGCGGACTCGCCCGCGCCAACCATAACATCATCGTTAGACAGATCGATTAGAACGACTTGGTGAACAGCAGACGGTAGTTAGTCTCATCGTCGAATGCTGCGTCGTCACGAGACAGCATGTTGACTCGGAAGTTAACAGCCATGTCGCCGCCCAGATCGTAGTCAGCGTCAAGGCGAATAACACTTTCGTCTGCGCCATTCTTACCATTCGGGTTGCCGTCTTCCTGCTCATAGGTCAGCGCGAGGCCGATATCGCCCGCGCCCCAGCTGGCTTTCGCGCCTACAGCTGTGTTGTCATTATCGAAGTCTTTGTAAGCAACGCCTACACTTGCTCCGCCAAGGGCGAATGATGCACCCACTGACATCACAGAATTGTCACCCGCGCTACCTGCGCCAACACCGATGCTGAAGCCACCGAGTGCGAACTTAACACCGCCGCCGATACGATCGCTGTTGTTCTCAGGAGACCAGTTCAGACCGACAGTCGCTGAACCAAAAGTACCGGTATAGCTAAGGCCGGCGTTCTCGCCACCGATGTCAGTCAGCGGATCACCAGCAACCTGACCATATTCGACAGCATCAGGCACTTCACCCAGCTTCAGGTCACCAAAGTCGCCTTTGATACCGATCGCGATGTTGTCAGCGGCGCCTG
>CAZOXM010000124.1:0-11641 GCA_964583825.1 uncultured Granulosicoccaceae bacterium | reverse complement strand
AGAAACAGAAACAGAAACAGAAACAGAAAATACCAGCACAGAAACAGAACAAGAGACAACGCCCCCCGTTCCGCCGCAACCAGAAGATAATCAAGCCGCAGTCGGCGACTGCGCCGCCCCACCCGCCGGCACCACCATCGTGAGCCAGTCAGCGCCGGTACATGAAAACGATAACCCGTGGTACTACCCGGTGATGGGCCCCCAGTGCGTTGCCACGGATAACCAGTTCGATGGCCCCGGACTGGCGTTCGGTGATTTTCTGCTGATCAACAATGCCTGGAACGCCACGGCATCGAACTTTGACTGGCAGCAGTGCATTGCACTGACTGCGTCAAACGGCACTATCGTACCCTCATGGAACTACGACTGGGGCAACGAAGATGACCTACAGGACGGACTGTTTGAATGGGAAGTTAAGTCTTATCCAGAGCTGATATACGGCTACAAGTCAAATGAAGAAATCTCGGCACCGTGCTCCGCCACCGGCCTGCCCGCCACTGTAGCTGGCTTGCCGGAAATAAGTATTGCCTACAGCTACCGCGCACCGGTTACCGATAAACGTGTCGGTGACAAAGGTGACGAAGCCAACAACCCGATACCGGTCACCGGTGGTGATCGAAATGTAGCAATTGAGTCATTCTTCCACAGCAGTTGTGATATAAGGCGCGGCGACAATTCCAACATGGAACTGGAGCTGATGGTCTGGCTCGAAATGGGTAATGAAAGACTTCCAAGTGGCCAGCCACCCGTTGCGCGGTATACCGGTGAAGATGGTCAGGTCTATAATGTCTACACCAAGTCTGATAACTACGTCGCCTACGTTGCGCAGAATCCAACGACTGCAGGCACACTGAACTGGACGGAGTTTGTCAATGATGCGAGGGCCAACGCAACCACCTACGGTGTCAAATACCTTGAGAACAACTGGTGCATGGCAAACGTGATCTTCGGGTCGGAAATCTGGTGGGGTGAAGGCAGCGTGGTATTAGACCAGTACGAAATCACCAGCAAATTCTGAACAACGCACACTCACCGGCATAAAACCCCACCACCGGTGCACAAACCCACCCCATAATAAAACGCGCAGATCCAGTCGGATCTGCGCAGTTATAAGGGGTGTAGCCAATCGTATTCAGCCTGTACAAAGTTAACAATCCTAAATAACGACACATAAAGCAAACGCTAATCCTGCCCATAAGTAATCCCAGTGGTTGTTATTCCGTCAGTTGCAGTTGCTATTGCAGGCACGGTCTGAAAGAGGTACTTCTCGGACTCAATATTTCAGCGTATATGATCAGCATCTCAAAAATCAGTAAAAGCCTCATTATCGTGAGTCTGGTTTTTTCGATTATGGTCTGTTGGCTGGGTAGCCGATATTTTTCCGATGCACTCACGCACTACTCCAGCGCATCAAACCTGCAACGATCGGTTATTCCTGAGACAACACTTTTTGAGATAGCGAAAAGTCTTAACAATCAGAGAAACGCCGTTCAGACCACCCTGATCACGGCAAATGAGTTCGGGCGGGAACGCGCCCTGTTATCCGATCTGGCGCAAAAAACAAAAACGCTGCTGTCACAGTCCCGATTTGAAATCACGCAATCAACACTCGAAACGACAGACAGACTGCACCATCGATTTGGCATGGAACCCGTCGATCAACTACTCGATGAGCTGCAGGACAAATTCAAGAGAATGTCGATCACAAGCTCGATCATTCTAAGACAGGTATATCTGCCACACGCACAGCGCGACGAGAGCATCCGCATGCGGCTGTTCGATGCGTATACCGGGATGATTAAATCCGTGAACGACATCCGGATGCTGACCCACGGCCTTCCTGACAGAGACTACATCGATGTATTGGCGGCGCACGATATAAAAAATGTCATTTGGGATCTGAGTGAATCTGTCAATCAAACAAGCATACTGGTGGAGGCATACTTGCAAAAAAACCAGTACGCCGCACAGGGAACAATCAATCGCGGCAACCTTGATTTAAGAGTGCACCAGCAACACGAACGCGCCAGCCAGGCGTTGTTAAACCTAGCCAAAATGGTTCGCAACAAGGAAATTGCAGGAGTGTCTAATGAAGCGGTCAGCGAACTGAAAAGTAACTACCACGATACTTTCCACCTTCAGGTCAGAAACATCCTGCTGACGCAGCCCGGAGAATTGGACCCTTCCAGGGAACTGACACGCTGGACGCAAGTTTCTGCCCAGACCAAAGAAAAGGTGCAACTCCTGATCGACGCCGCTTTGAGCAATACGATCGCCACCGCAGACTCCACTCAGTCACGGGCGGTGTTCAGTCTGCTTGCCAGTGCGTTAATCGTAGTATTTTGCCTGGGGATGGCGTACGTCACGTTCAAAATCGCCCGAAGGGTACAACATCAGGCCGACTATGATGAGCTCACCGACTTACCGAATCGCCGCTACTTCCATGACGCACTGGAGTCACTGATCAAAAACACCCAGGTAGCACGTGGAGAAAAACTGGTGCTGATGACACTTGATTTGAACGGCTTCAAGGCAATAAACGATACGATGGGACACATTGCCGGAGACGGACTACTCAGGCAGGTTGCACATCGTCTGAAAAGTATCGAAGGCGACAACAGGATAACCGCAAGAATGGGCGGCGACGAATTCGCCATAGCGTATACTTTCAGCGCCAACGATGACCCCTATCAGTTTGCCAGTCTGATCAGAGATACCTTCGCACCTGCTTTTATCGTTGATGAATCGCTTGCAGAAATAGACACCAGCATCGGATTCAGCATTTACCCGGATGATGCCAAGTCACTTAACGAATTGCAGATCACTTCAGATTTTGCGATGTACAGCGCGAAAGCCTCCGGCAGGAAGGCGATTAAGCCATTCGACCGGGAAGTGGCCGATCATCTTGAGAACCGCATTGCAATCGAAAAGGATTTACCCATTGCAGTCGAAAATGACCAGCTCGAACTGTATTACCAGCCGCAGATCAACCTGCTGGACAACGAAGTCTACTCTGTGGAGGCACTGGTACGCTGGAATCATCCACAACGTGGCAAGATACCACCCGATGAATTCATATCGGTTGCGGAAGAGACCGGACTGATGCCGGCGATCGGGAGCTGGGTTCTAAACGAAGCCTGCGCCCAGGCCGCGATATGGAACAATAAAGAAGACCTGAAAATCAGGGTAGCGGTGAATGTCTCTGTTCATCAAATGACGCAGGCCGACTTTGTACAGGGTGTTCTGGATGCAATATCCCGCCATAACATCCCCACCGGTTGCCTCGAACTTGAAATTACGGAAAGTGTCGTGATGGCGGATATTGAATATATTGCAAAAAGTCTCGACACATTAAAGCAACATGGCGTGCGTATCGCACTCGATGATTTTGGCACCGGGTATTCGTCGCTAAATCAGTTGCAATCGCTGCCACTGGATACCCTTAAAATTGACCGATCATTCATCAGCAGGCTCGACGATGAGTCAATCAGTATGAAATCGGTGACCGCCACCATCGCGTCAATTGCAGAAATCTATAAGCTGGAAACCGTGGCTGAGGGTATTGAAACCGAGCAACAACTGCTCGAAGTGCGCAAGCTGGGCATCGATGTGGCACAGGGTTACTACTATTCCAAACCTGTCAACAAAGACGAGGTGGCCGAAGCGATTGCCAGTATCGATCAATTGGCGCTGCGGTCATTAAGGAAAGTGGCGTAGCACCCCGGGTGTGACTACTCCGCAGAGGCGAGCAATGTGGCATTGCCACCGGCGGCAGTAGTATCGATACAAACATGCCGCTCAACGGTAAAGCGTACCGGCGTGCAGACACTGTCAACCACCGGAAACACATGGTCAAACTGTACCGCCAGGGCCTGTTTATAGTGCAAATAGTCTGCATCACAGAGTGCGACCGCCATGGCATCGAACGGCAGACTCGGGCTCAGGACCTCTGCATCCACTCGACCACCAAGTACTGTCAACGGTAACCCGCGGTCACCGGCCACGTCAGGCATGTCATCCGGGGCCTCAGGCGTGACCAGCACCACCGCACAACCGGCAATCAACGCATCGACTGCCAGCTGCATGGCTGTTTGCAGCTCGCGAGCCAGCACCAGCACGGTGCCGTGAGGAACCAGCGTAAGGCGGTTGCTCTCACCGGTTGGGCCAGGCAACAGCCAGTCGGTTTCCATAGAGGTAAGCGAGCAGTCAAACCGGCTTGCGATCATCTGCAGCGCAGCAAGCTCGGACTGATCGTCTATTGACAACGGCCGCTCGAAAGGCCGGACACTGTCGGCCGCGGCGATCAGTGCTGACTTACTAATCACACGTGCACCGGACTGCACGAGTGATGAGTCGATGCCTGGGACTGCCGCGGCAAATGGCTGGTAGAACTGATCAAGGTAGTTTGGGCCGCCGGCTTTCGGACCGGTGCCGGACTTGCCCTCTCCGCCAAATGGTTGCGAGCCGACGACTGCACCAATCTGATTTCGATTCACATAGACATTGCCGACCCGAATTCTCTCCACAACCTGTTGCACGCGATCATCTATTCGGGTGTGTAACGCAAACGTCAGCCCGTACCCTTTCGCGTTAATTGCATCAACTGTTTGATCCAGTTGATCGGCTTTAAAGGTAGCCACGTGCAACACGGGCCCGAAGATTTCCTCTTCCAGTTCCTCAATACCACTAACCCGCACAATGGCCGGACCGACAAAATGCCCGCTTTCCGGTACCGCCAGTTGCATGACAAGCTGGCCCTGCACTTTTCTGTGCAGGATATAGTCGTCAATCCTGGCTTTGGCAGCCGCATCAATGATCGGACCGACATCAGTCGACAGCGGCCATGGGTCGCCGATGTTGAGAGTTTCCAGCGCGCCGCACAACATCTGCATAAGCCTGTCTTCAGCCTCTTCCTGCACATAGAGCATGCGCAAAGCCGAGCAGCGCTGACCGGCACTTTGAAAAGAAGAAATCAATACATCGCGCACCACCTGCTCGGTCAGCGCGGTGGTGTCGGCAATCATTGCGTTCAAGCCCCCGGTCTCTGCGATCAGCATCGGATTGACACTTGCACCGGCTTTCACGTCGTCGGTGGTTCGATCCGCCAGCGTCTTTTCAATGTGCTTGGCGACCGCGGTAGAACCGGTGAAACAAACGCCGTCTATGCGGGTATCGCTGATCAGCGCCTGCCCGATGGTCGAGCCGTCTCCCGGTAACAGCTGCAGGATATTCTGCGGGATAGCCGCCTGGTGCAGCAGTGCGACCGCCTTTGCTGCCACCAGTGGAGTCTGTTGTGCGGGTTTGGCTATCACCGTGTTGCCTGCGGCGAGTGCCGCGGCGATCTGGCCGGTGAAAATCGCCAGCGGAAAATTCCAGGGGCTGATACAGATGATCACACCGCGCGCGGCGCGCGCCTCACCATCGAGCGATTCAGCAGCGTAGTAACGCAGAAAATCCACCGCCTCCCTGACTTCAGAGATCGCATCGGACAAATGCTTGCCCGCTTCACGGGTTAGCAAAGCGCACAGCTCACCCATGTGCGCCTCGTATAAGTTGGAAGCCGTCACCAGACATTCCGCCCGATCCATCGCAGTGCTCGATTGCCACGGCTGAAAACACTCGCGCGCCGTGGTTATCGCACTGGCCGCATCGTCCACCGTCGCCTCGATGACAGAGCCGACCACCTCATCGGCAGCCGCCGGTGAAAGCACATCTTGTGCGACCGTCTGTTGTGTCGGAATAGCCTTCAACGGTGCTGCGGTGTAAGCGGTTGCGCGGTATTGCTCGCGTTCCTCCAGCAGTGGTTGAATAGAAGCGGGGTCGTTTATGCGATAGCCTTTTGAATTCATCCGCTCGGGCTGAAAGAGATGCAGAGGCTTCACAATGGACGGGTGTTCAATGTTATCAATGATGGCTTCGACCTCAGCAACCGGACACGCCGCCACTTCCTGCGGTGTCAGATCTGTATTGACAATTTGATTGACGAAGGAGCTGTTGGCACCGTTTTCCAGAAGCCGTCGTACCAGATAAGCCAATAAATCAACGTGTGCACCTACCGGCGCATATATTCGGCAGCGCGTGCCGGACTGCTGCAACACGTGCTCGTGCAGCGACTCCCCCATACCATGTAGTCGCTGAAACTCATAGCTGGCCGTGTCGGTACCTGCCAGATAGCGAACGGCTGCTACCGTGTGCGCGTTATGTGTCGCAAACTGCGGATAAATTACCTCCCGATGTGCGAGTAGCCGTTGTGCACACACAAGATAGCTGAGGTCAGTGATCGCCTTACGCGTAAAAACCGGAAAGTTTGCCAGCCCCAGTTCCTGTGCCTGCTTGATCTCTGCATCCCAGTAAGCGCCCTTCACCAGTCGCACCATAATTCTTCTTTGATACTGCTGACAGGCTGCCAGCAACCAGTCAATGACCGGCAAAGCACGTCGGCCGTAGGCCTGCACGACAATGCCGAGTCCGCCCCATGAGGCAGTCTGCTCATCGGCCATCAGTGATTCGATCAGATCAAGCGAGAGATCCAGCCTGTCGGCCTCTTCGGCATCGATGTTCAGACCAATATCCGCTTCTGCTGCCAGCCGCGCGAGCTTCTGAATACGGGGCAGCAGATGTTGCATTACCGCTTCGCGGTGTGTGGTCTCATAGCGCGGATAAAGCGCAGACAGTTTCACCGATATGCCGGGGCGTTCAGTGATACCACTCCCATCGGCTCTGGCGATGGCGGCAATGGCATCTGCGTAAGCTTCGAAGTACCGCACCGCATCACCGTGCGTGCGCGCCGCCTCACCGAGCATATCGTAGGAATAGGTATAGCCGCGTGCCTCAAGTGTTGCGGCCTCGGCAATGGCTTCTTCAATGGTCTGCCCGAGTACAAACTGCTTGCCGAGCATTTTCATGGCCTGGCTGACCGCCGTGCGCACAACCGGTTCACCGACACGTCGGATCAACTGACGCAATGCAACCACCGGTGCATTTTCATCGACATCGTCAAGCAGCTTGCCGGTCAGCATGAGCGCCCAGGTAGACGCATTCACCAGTGACGAGCTGGACTTACCCAGATGAAGCCCCCAGTTGGACGGCTCGACTTTGTCCGCGATTAATTCATCGACGGTATCCGCGTCCGGCACACGCAACAGCGCCTCGGCCAGACACATCAGACCCACACCCTCACGAGTGGACAATCCATACTCGGACAGAAAACTTTCCATGATAGTCGGGTTATTACTGTCGCGCAGCGCCTGTACGATACCGGCTGCGGTATCCGCCAGCATTGCCCGTTCGCGATCATTCAGGTTTTGAGCGGCCAGTAGCTCCCTGACAATCTCGGGTTCTGTCTGTTGATAGCGCTGCCGCACTTTCGCACGTAATGCGTCAAGTTCATTCATCAAATTTCACCGACCATCCACCGATTCTGCAATCAGTACTGTGTATTTTTTAGTTGTCTTGCGGTTATAGTGAAAACACCGGCGCCGCCCATTTCAAATTCAATCCACACCAGGTCGAGCTCGGGAAACTGTGCCTCTACTGCGGGTTGCGAGTTACCGACTTCTACAATTAACACGCCGTCATCAGTTAAGCGCGACGCCGCGTCCCTTAAAATTCGTCGAACGATATCGAGCCCGTCAGCACCGGCTTCAAGCCCCATGCTCGGCTCGTGCTGATATTCGGCAGGCAGTGACCGCATGTCGCGCCTGTCCACATAGGGAGGGTTGGATACGATCAGGTCGTAGCGATGATGCTCCGGCAGTGCCTCGAATAAGTCACCGCTGAAAAATTCTACCTGTCGCGCAACGCCGTGCTTTTCACGGTTTTGCGCTGCCAGTTGCAAAGCGTCTGCGGACAGATCACAACCATGAATCATTGCCTGCGGCATTGCCAGCGCACTGGCAATGGCAATACAGCCGCCGCCACAACAAAGATCGAGTACGGTCGCCGGTGGCTCGGCCACCCACGGCGCATATTGCTGCTGAATGAGTTCAGCGATCGGGCTGCGCGGAATCAGTGCCCTGGTATCGGTATCGAATTCCAGCCCCGCAAACCACGCCCGCCCGGTAATGTAGGCGACCGGTTCCCGTTGCATTGCCCGACGCTGCAGCCAGCGTTTCACCCGCTCGAGATGCCCGCGATTGACGATAACCTCCCCGTCGGGTAACGGTTCGACCGGTGATAAACCACACGCTTCGAGCACCAGCCAGGCCGATTCATCGTATGGATTGTCTGTGCCATGGCCGTACACCAGTCCGGATTGCTGAAGATAATCAGCCCCCGCGGTAATCAATTCAGCAAGGGTACACTGCTGCAGGTTAAGTAAAGCGTGTTCGACCATTAATCCGTTCAGTTTGAATGTAAGCCACAGTGAAACACCGGCCCTGTGCCCAGTCCTGCAGAGCGACCGTCGCAGCACATCGACCTGCCATGACGGCGTTGAAACACACAGCTGGTGTGAATTTTGTTCCGGGAACTTCCCTTTGACACCGATGACAACTATTGCCGGCAATCGAACGGGAGTTCCTGCGATGGAACTGCTACCCGGCTGATTTATCGCCGCCATATCGCCGACACAGTCATCGACTGCCAGATTTCTGTCGCCGGAAGATCAACCGGGTGACTCAGAACAACCAGCGGATCGACGCAAGCACTATGCACAGACATATATTAATCCAACCGCGATCGTTCCTCAGACATTTTGTGATAGCCGGCGTCACTGCGCTGCTGAGCACAGTCACCGCCTCGGCCGATGATCTTGAGGTGTATCGCACGACGGCAGGCAAACCACAAGTGCTGTTTGTGCTCGACTCCTCCGGTTCGATGGGGGAGACCGACGGCGGAACCACGACGCGGATTGACCGGCTCAAGACCGCCTTATCGTCATTACTCGCTACCGCCACTGAAGTGGATGTCGGCCTGATGAAGTACTCCGGGGACGCGATTGAACTGATCCACCCGGTCGGCGATGTCGAGGCGAACCAGACCACTTTGCAGGCCGCTGCGGCCACACTCGACGCCAGCGGCAACACACCGACGGTTGCGGCACTGTACGAAGCCCAGCGCTACTTCACCGGCAGCATGCCATACCGCGGTACAAACGGCGGCAATCCATACGAAAGTCCGACAACAAGTCGCTGTGAATCCAACCATGTAGTGGTACTTTCAGACGGCAGACCGACCGCAGATGCCAATGTCGTCACTGATCTCGCTCCCCTCCTTGGCACCTGCGCGGAACGAGACAATGGACACGGTACCTGTGGTGTTGAATTGTCGCAGTTTCTCGCCACCACAGATCAGTTCCCGTGGATTGACGGTAACAACAACATTACCACTCATTCCATCGGCTTCAATATTCGCGACAATTGGCTGCAGTCGCTGGCGGCTCAAAGCGGTGGCGTGTACAAGAACGCGGATTCCGCCAATGATCTGCTCGAAGCTTTTGAGAGTATTTTGAGCACGGTAACCCTGACCGCCACCACTGCCGCCCCCACGGTCGCCGTCAATGCATTTAATCAAAATCGACATCGAGACGAGTTGTACTACGCACTGTTCCAGCCGAGTGCCACTCCGCGCTGGGAAGGAAACATAAAAAAGTACCGCCTCGTCAACGGTGACATTGTCGACGCCAACGGTGACCTCGCCATTGAGGACGGCCGGGTCGTACCTACCTCGGCCAGTCTCTGGTCAGTCGACAACAATGGTACCGCGGTGCCGGATGGCATCCGTGTTCAGGCCGGCGGTATGGCGGCAAGACAACCTGCCGACCGACGCTGGTATACCGATGCCGGTGTGAATCCCGATGGCAGTGGTCACCTCACGGCGCGGCAGATTACGGCCAGCAACCAGGTTGCACGGCAATGGTTCGGTGCAGCATCCAACAACGAACGCAATGCACTGGTGCAATGGGTGCGTGGCGCTGACTCCATTGATCGCGATCAGGACGGCGATACCACTGAGCCCAATTACTATGTGGCAGATAGCATTCACAGTGGGCCTGTGTTGATTACCTACAGGGCGGAGGAAGCCACCGGATTACAGGAAGAGATACTCTTCAGTACCACCAATATGGGGGTGGTACATGCCATAGACCCGAAAACCGGAGACGAGATCTGGTCGTACTCACCCGCAGAGCTACTGCCGAACATTAAATCGTATGTCGACAACGATGCCAGCGAACACGTCTACGGACTCGACGGCAACATGGCGGTCCGCATCTCGTATAAGTCCACCACGACGTTTGACTATGAAACCGATCGGGTAACTCTCTTCCTGCCGCAGCGACGGGGCGGCAGTCAATTGTTCGCACTCGATGTAAGCAACGCACTGGCGACGACAAATCCGCTTAAACGTCTGTGGACTATCAGCGGTGGTATCGCCGATACAGACTTCAGGGATCTGGCTCAAACCTGGTCCACCCCCAGAATAGTCCCGATCAGACTGGGTTGTCCGGACAATTGTGAAGTGAAAGATGCACTGCTGTTTGGCGGCGGCTACAACCCGCTCTACGACGACACTGACCTGAGCTTTCCGGTAACGCGGCCGGCCATTGGTCACGGCAACTCGATATACCTTGCTGATCCGGACACAGGCGAGCTCATCTGGTCGGCAGGTAACGGCACCCACCATATGCTTGACCTGCCCATCAACGATAGCGTCCCCGCCACACCGGTACCGGTGGATACCGATGCAGACGGTGTCGTCAACACACTGTTTTTCGCAGATGTGGCGGGTAGTTTATGGCGTATCGACTTCGACCAGCGGGCAGAATCGCCGACCGCACTGGCACTGGGTGGTGGCAAAATCGCAGCCCTCAACGAAGCCGGTGAGACAAGACGCTTTTTTAACGAACCCGACGTCAGTATCAACGGCATCACGCACGGCGCTGCCGACTACCATATCTCCATCGGCAGCGGCATGCGCACAAGCCCCACTTTTTTTGAACCCCTGAATAACCGACTGTACGTGTTGCGTGATACCACTGTGTTCAGCAACCCGACCCAGGCAGACCCCCTGACCGGTGACGCGCTGCCGGAGTATCGCTACGTCACCGACCCCAGCGGCAATCGCTCTGTAATCACACCAACGGAACTCTGGAAGTTTTCCGAAACCGCGCCCGGCTCCCCCACGGAATTCGGTTACTACCGGGAACTGGACCCGGGCGAAAAAGTACTGCAGCCAACCCTCACGCACGGTGGTCGCGTTTTTCTGACTACCTATATGCCGCCAGATCCAAACGCGGCACTCGAAGCGTGCGACTATCAGATCGGACTGACTCGACTGTATATCCTCGATGCACCAGATGGCGGGATCGAGCTGGCCACGAGCTTTGGCAGTCCATTCACCGCCGCGGGTGAGGGCATCGGCGCCGCACCACAGATCATCGATAATGGCGACGGCAGCGGTGCCGACCTGGGCGTCGGTCCGGTGGTGTTTAAATTACATGAACTCCTCGCACCGCATAAGCCGGATATTTTCCGGCGTTTCCACAGAACGGGCTGGAGCGAGCTGGAGCAATAACGTCGATCCGTCGTGGTGGAAGGGAGCCAGCGCATACGGTGTTAGCGCTCCGCTGATCACTTAGCGTTCGTTCGGGTTAGCAGGGTGTTGAAAAACGTGATGAGCGACGGTCTGAGTAGGCAAATTT
>CAZOXM010000123.1:0-12133 GCA_964583825.1 uncultured Granulosicoccaceae bacterium | reverse complement strand
AGGTCGTCGAGTTTCTGAATCACGGTCGCTTCGACCATTCAGAAGAGTAACTAGTCGTCTGACTGCTCCGGCTCATCCTTATCGAAGTTCTTGCGTGAGTAATCCGGTTCGATAGCCCTGATCGTCTGCTCAATGATCGCTCTCAACAATGCCATTTCGTGTTCAGTCGGGCTTGCCTTCATCAGCAGTTGTCTGATCGCATAAAAAGCATTCCAGTTTTTGGTCGACAAGTCGAAATCAAGCCGCGTCAGCCAGGCGCGCAGAATGTCGTCGGGTGTACTCACTTCAGCGGCCGCTGAAGTTTCATCCGGTGACTGATGTGTTTTCGGTAAAACTGACAGTGCCAGCAGTACCGCATGGGACAGGTTCATGCTCATGAGCGGGCCTGGAATATCAAGTGTGGCGGTGCGGTGTGCCCACAACAAGTCTTCTCTGGACAGGCCGTGATCTTCCGCACCGAAGATCAGAGATATTGGTCGACCGTCCTGCAGCACCGGCCACGTAATTAATTCGCTGAATGGCTGCGATGGACGCCGCTTGCCGGAGCGACGGCTAAAGGCAATTCGAATACTGTCGGGCTCTGCGCGCGCGTAATCTTCCCAGTTGTCGTAAGTGACACAGGCTCTGAGTGGCCCCTGGCCCTGGGCCGCGCCCTTACGCGCCTGCTGGTCCAGTTCGCACTGCGGATCGATCAGGATCAGTTGCTCATGGCCATAGTTACACATGGCGCGCGAGACCATACCGATGTTGCGCGGGTATTTCGGTCTCACCAGTATGACGGTGTAGCGGGTGGCGGGTGTTGCAGGAGCAGGGGTTTCGGGATGCATGTCGGCAGTATCGGTAAGAGCGGTGTCCGACAGGAATCGGCTGACGGAATTCGCTATCATAACGGACTATGGGTTTTTCAGTCATCGCGTTTCTTTCAGCAGGGGTAGGCCAGTCATGCGACGCGCCACCGACCTGACGCTGCTTACCACGCTCGCTGCGCTTTTTATATTTCACTCTCCGTTTACGCGATGGTGGACCGGCCTCGGCTTGCCCTGGTACACCGTATTCCTGTTGTGGTTGCTGGTGATCGTGCTAATTGCAGCCAATGCGCTATCCGGTGGTCGCCAGAGTGGTGATTGAATTGTGGTGATTGAACTGTGGTGGTTATTTATTGTCGCCTTGCTGTATCTGGGCGTACTGTTCCTGATTGCCTACTCAGCGGATAACGGCATCCTTTCAAAGTCGCTGGTGGAACATCCGGCGGTTTATGCGCTGTCGCTTGGGGTCTATGCGACCTCGTGGACTTTCTATGGCAGTGTCGGGCTCGCTAATCAGAGCGGCATGGCTTTTCTGACGATTTATCTGGGCGTGACTGCCGCCTTTTTACTCGGTCCTTACCTGCTGAAGCCCATTCTGCGACTGTGCAGTGAATATCAGCTCTCATCCGTCGCCGACTTACTGGCTTTCCGCTACGGTGGTCGCGCAACCGGATTTGCCGTTACGCTCTTTCTGCTGGTCGGCATTTTGCCGTATATCTCGTTGCAGATAAATGCAGTCACGCAGTCTATACAGGTACTGGCGCAACAGGCGGCACCCAACCTGCTGGCGCTGGCATTTTGTGTCATCACTGTTGTGTTTGCGGTGCTGTTCGGTGCCAGGCATATCACACCGCGCGAAAAACATACGGGCCTGGTGGTGGCGATCGCGTTTGAATCTGCCATCAAACTCATTGCACTGCTGGTGGCCGGTATGGTCGCCATCGTACAGGTGTTTGGTGGCGTTGAAGGAATGAACGACTGGCTGGCGATGAACCCGGAACAACTGGAAGCGATGTACCATCCGGTAAAAACATCGCTTTGGAGCACGCTTTTGCTGCTCGCGTTTGGCGCTGCCTTTTTGCTGCCCCGCCAGTACCACATGACGTTTGTCGAGAACCACAATCCCAAAGCGCTGAATACCGCGTACTGGTTATTTCCGCTGTACCTGTTGCTTTTAAACCTGCCGATCTTTCCGATCCTCTGGGCCGGTAAAACGCTCGGTCTGGACATATCGCCCGACTTCTATGTGCTGGGTATGGCAATGAGTGTGGGTGATCAGTGGCTGGCGTTGCTGGTGTATCTCGGTGGCTTGTCTGCTGCCAGCGCCATGATGATCGTCACTACACTGGCCTTATCTTACATGTGCCTTAATCAGTTGTTATTGCCGCTCAGTATTTCGACCAATAACCCCGATACCAATCTGTACAAGCGACTCTTGTGGAGTAAACGGGTAATCATAGCGGCGATCATTGCAGCCGGCTACGGGTTCTATCTGGTCATTGAGGTGAATCAGGGGCTGGCCAGTCTTGGGTTGATTTCCTTTGTCGCAGCGATACAGCTGCTACCCGGTGTGATTGGTCTGCTGTTCTGGACCAGAGCAACGCAGGCGGGCCTGTTGCTCGGGTTGCTTGGCGGTGCGACTGTATGGTTTGCGTTCCTGGTCTGGCCGCTGCTTACTGATTCCGCGTCGATTACCAGTGTGCAGAACCTGATCGGCAATATGGGGTTTGAAGGTGTAGACGTGTGGAGTATTTCCACCTTTTGCTCGTTGACCGTCAATTGTTTTTTATACGTTGTCGGATCGTTGTTGACGACTCCCACCAATGAAGAACAGGAAGCGGCACAAGCCTGTGTATCCGATGCACTGCGACCTCTGCACGGTCTGGTGAATACACGGTCTGCGTCTGAGTATTCAGCACAGCTGAAACAATTGCTTGGCAGTGAGGCAGCACAGCAGGAAGTCAGTCGTGCTATGAACGATCTGAAGCTTCAGGGCGATCATCTCGAGCCTGCAGAAATGCGTTTGCTGCACGAGCGCCTGGAGCGCAACCTGTCCGGCCTGCTGGGCCCGACAGTCGCGAGGCTGACGCTGCGCGGCAATCTGCAGCTCACGCAACCCGCCAATCAGGCGCTGACCGAGAGCCTAAGGGCAATGGAAACCCGGCTTGAAACATCGCGTAAGCAGATGCGCGGGATGACCAAGGAACTCGATGATTTGCGACTCTATCTGCGCAACGTACTGCATGAACTGCCGTTGGGTGTCTGTTCGATCGGCCCGAGTGATGATGTGTTGATCTGGAATCAGGCCATGCAACAGATCAGTGGTATCGATGAAAAGCTCGCACGCCGATCCAAGCTGCAGGACTTGCCGGCGCCGTGGAATCAGATGCTTAAGAATTTCTCAGCCTCGCAGGAAAGGCATGTATTCAGGCAGCATGCCGATCTGGCGGACGGCAGCAAAACGTTTAATTTTCACAAGTCACATGTTAACTCACCGGTCGACCGTGCTGAGCATGCGACCGGTCAGGTGATTCTTGTGGAAGATCGCACCAACGTCGATCTGCTGGAATCAGAACTGGCGCACAGTGAACGACTGGCCTCTATCGGTCGACTGGCGGCAGGCATCGCACATGAGATCGGTAACCCGCTCACCGGTATCGCAAGCATTGCGCAAAACCTCAGCTACGATTCAGATCATAACTCGGTCAGGGAAAATTCCACCGACATCCTCACCCAGGTCAGTCGCATTAATGCGATTGTACGATCACTGCTTACCTTTGCCAGAAATGAACCTTCACTGGGTGACGATCGCGAGTCGGTCGACTTACGCAGCAGCGTCGAGCAGGCCATACAGCTTGTATCACTGGCGGAGCAGGCGAAATCAGTGAACTTTAATATCCGGCTCGATGAAGGCCTGCTCGTCCATGCCAACGCCGGCCAGATGGTGCAGGTATTCGTTAATCTGTTAAACAACGCCTGCGATGTATCGGACGCGGGTGGTACGATAGATATTGAAGGGTGGTCGGGTGCAGAGGTGGTAACCGTGCGTATTCGTGACTACGGGCCGGGTATTTCAATTGACGAACAGCAGCGTGTGTTTGAGCCGTTCTACACCACAAAGGCAGTCGGGCAGGGTACCGGACTGGGCCTGCCAATGGTGTACAGTCTTATTGTGGAACATGGCGGTAAAATTGTGATTGATCAGTCAGTAAGTGACGGCGTTTGTTTTGAAATATCACTGCCGGCCATGTCCTCTGTCATAGACAAAGCCGGGTAGTGTCGCTATGAACCGGGTGCTGGTACTCGAGGATGAAGAGATCATCAGAAAGCAGATTATTCTGCTGCTTGAGCGCAATCACTACGCAGTAACCGGGGTGGCGACTCTCGATGAGGCGCTGCAGCTGTCGCTCGACAAATTCGATATTATTCTTGCAGATATTCGCCTCCCCGGTGCTGCCGGCACCGAAATTATCAGGCACAGCGGCCAGATACCGGTGGTTATCATGACCAGCTTTGCCAGTGTTCGCTCGGCAGTGGAATCGATGAAATTGGGAGCTGTCAACTACATCAGCAAGCCGTTCGATCACGATGAAATGTTGCTGGTGATAGCGCGTTCCCTGCATGAAAACCGCATGTCGGCACAAAACGCTGCGATGAAAAAGGATCTGGCGCGCAACTTTCCCCTGCAGGAGTTAATGGAGCGAAGCCGCACACTTGAAGCGACGCTGCAGCAACTGCGGCAAATCCCTGATCAGGATGCCTTTGTCTTTGTACACGGGGAACGTGGTGTCGGTAAGGAACTCGCGGCACGTATGATTCACGATACCGGCGCCAGGTCGGCGGGTCCGCTGGTATTTGTTGATCTGCCTGCCTATCAGGCCTCTGAGTATGAAGACGTATTGTTCGGCGCCAGTCAGGCCGATGAAATGTACGAGCGTCACGGTATGTTGCAGTCAGCCAATGCAGGAACGCTGGTAATTCGCTGTGTCGAGTTACTGCCCGCCGCGGTGCAGCAGCGCTTGTTATCAATGACAACCAGAGGCACCACCGGAAGTAGCATGCCCGCCAACGTTCGACTGATTGCATTATCCGCCGTTCCGCTGACCGAATTGACCGGTGGCGATCTGCACGCGGAATTTGCGGCGTGTTTTAGTGCGCACGATTACAGGCTCGCACCACTGCGTGATCGGCGGGAAGATATCCAGCCATTAGCAAAACACTATCTCGAGTACTTTGTGAAACGATATCGCCGGCGCAGAATCGGCTTCTCGGCGCAGGCGATAAATGCAATGAATGCCTATCAGTGGCCCGGCAATATCACAGAGCTTCGCAGTGTGGTTGAGCGTGCCGTGCTGATGGTGGAGACCGACGAAATCATGCCTGTGCATCTCGGCATCGCCGTGGTCGATGGTGTGACTACGCAAACATCACTGGACTTAAGCCTTGATGCCTACTTCAGATACTTCGTGCTGACGTTCCAGGATCAGCTGTCTGAAACCGAGCTTGCGAGCAAGCTTGGTATCAGCCGCAAGGCCTTGTGGGAGCGGCGGCAGAAAATGGATCTGCCACGAGCGTGAAGCGGGCAGGCGGTGCCACGAACAGCACCGCCTTGCATCGATTTGCTACGGACCCTTAGATACCGTAGTTAATGCTCCAGCGCATGGTGGTATCAGTCTTTTTGCCAAGTACGCCGGTGATATCCGAGTTGGCACGACTGAGTAGCCCGAGGTTTAGTGACACGCGATCACTGATTTCAAAGCCGAGGCTGTTGTCCCAAACAGTGTAAGTGTTTGAATCGGCCAGTTCTGCGTTGAAAATGGAGTTAAAGGTCAGTACTTCGGTAAGCTGATTGGCGTACTTCAGTCCGAGGTAGAACACCGCACCGCTTGCTTCGTCGTCACCATCGACCGGCAACAGATAATCTGTCTGGTGGCCACCGATACCGGCCTCGCCATTGAATAGCACTTTACCAGTATTAACAAAGGTTCTTCCAACACCGCCAATAGCCGTGTAGCGGCCATCGATGTTGCCGTAGTCATCGGAGTCAAATCGAATGCGACCGAAACCATACATCAACTCGTTAATGTCGCGATCAAGTTTGTAACCAAGGTCGAATCGATCTGCAGATTCCACGTCATTGGCCTCGGCTTTGTAGAGGCTGCCGAACGCATTGTGACGCCAGATTTCATCACGTTTGGATACGTTTACGCTGGCCGCCAGGTTCTGTGTGTCGCTGTTGCCGCTGGTGATCACAGCACCCAGGCCGGCGCTGCCGCTCCAGTCGCGGGAAACGGAGTCAGACATGTCTCCCCGATTCGACGTCATTTCCACCTCGGTGGGGGCGAGCACTTCCTCGACCTCCTGCATCTGCTCCGTAGAGGTGGTTTGAGCGAATGTGTGTGTGCTGATCAACGCAACACCGATGGCGTAGGACAGTGAGGATATTTTCATTTTCAGATTCTCGTTTGTTGCTGGGAGCTGGTACCAGACTTTGCTCGCTGGCGCGGCCTGGGAGGGAGTAATTGATCTGTCGCGAGTCTGTGTCCGTGCTGATATACGGGGCGACAGCTTCACGCAGGTAAAGAGGTTGTTGTATTACGACCACAAAAACAAGGCGTGTAACACAAGTTAACAAGCCGTAACTCAGCCTGAATACACCTTATTGTTGTAAAAAAACAAATATAGCATGGCTCGGGCATCTGCGGCGCGCGCGCAGGGGCTATCGATCAAGCGGTGGGTGGAACCTGTGAAAATATTTCCCGTTACTTTTCGTAACAAAAGAGGTATTGCTCGGCTTTCGCGCTTTTCTAATTTTGTAAGTG
This sequence comes from uncultured Granulosicoccaceae bacterium, assembly GCA_964583825.1. Taxonomy (GTDB): domain Bacteria; phylum Pseudomonadota; class Gammaproteobacteria; order Granulosicoccales; family Granulosicoccaceae. The sequence continues at coordinate 5,505 of CAZOXM010000123.1, read as the reverse complement.
CTTGCTTAGCTATTGTTTTTATTGTGAAAAACAGGTTTGGACAGTTGTCACCCAACTCTCTAGTATGTAGCGGTCGAGAAATCTGGCACCTATGCCGGGCAAAGACATTCCAACACAGGCAGTTCGACCTGTGGCTTCCAGTCATTTTACCAGTGACACGCTCCGAGGAGATCTACAGCTATGAGTTCCAAGAAACCGCTTCACACCCCGCTTACCCGGCGATCGGTTCTAAAGGCGAGTGCCGCGACCGCCGCGTTCGGATCAACACCCATCATATTCTCAAGTAAAGCCCACGCTTACCTGAACGAACCCAAAGGCAGCGAAGTCAAGCTTGGCTTCAACGTGCCCCAGAGTGGCCCGTATGCAGAAGAGGGTGCTGACGAACTTCGCGCCTACCAGTTAGCGGTCGAGCACCTGAATGGTGACGGCGACGGCGGCATGATGAAAACCTTTTCTTCAAAAGCGCTGCAGGGCAACGGGATCCTGGGCCGCAAGGTCGGTTATGTCACCGGTGATACTCAAACCAAGCCCGATGCGGCACGTGCTTCTGCCCGTTCAATGATTGAAAAAGACGGTGCTATCATGATTACCGGTGGTTCGTCTTCCGGTGTTGCGGTAGCGGTACAGGCCCTGTGTCAGGAAGCCGGTGTAATCTTCATGGCCGGACTGACCCACTCAAACGACACCACAGGTAAGGACAAGAAGGCGAATGGCTTCCGTCACTTCTTCAACTCTTACATGTCCGGTGCCGCGCTCGCGCCAATTCTTGCCGACAACTACGGTACTGATCGCAAGGCGTATCACCTCACTGCTGACTACAACTGGGGTTACACCACTGAAGAGGCTGTCAGAACCTCGACTGAGGCAATGGGCTGGGAAACCGTTGCGGCGGTTAAAACTCCGCTGACCCAAACTGACTTCTCATCCTATGTGGCCCCGGTACAGGCGTCCGGTGCTGACGTGCTGGTACTGAACCACTACGGCAACAACATGGTTAACTCCCTGACTTCAGCCGTACAGTTCGGTCTGCGCAACGCTCAGGCCAACGGTAAAAACTTTGAAATCGTGGTGCCACTGTACTCACGTCTGATGGCGAGCGGTGCGGGCGAAAATGTAAAAGGCATCTTTGGCTCTACCAACTGGCACTGGTCGCTGCAGGACGAAGGCTCCAAGGCATTTGTACAGTCGTTCGGCGAAAAGTACGGCTTCCCGCCAAGCCAGGCAGCACACACCTGCTACGTACAGACTCTGCTCTATGCAGATGCCTGTGAGCGTGCCGGTACGCACAATCCGTGCGGTGTAGTCGAGGCGCTGGAAGGTTTCGAATTCGACGGCCTCGGCAACGGTCCTACGCTGTACCGTGCAGAAGACCATCAGTGCTTTAAAGATGTGCTGGTTGTGAAGGGTAAAGAAAACCCTTCTTCAGAATTCGACCTGCTCGAGATTGTGGAAGTCACGCCAGCTGCTAAAGTCACCTATGATGCATCTATCTTTGGTGGCGAACTGGGTTCATGTAACGCAGGTTAATCTGCAATCCAGTCTGTGCCGGTCCGGAAATGCTGTCCGGGCCGGCGCGATTCGCTGCGACGCGAATTTTAAATCTCAAGTTTGCGATTCTTCCAATCGCAGCCAACTTCGAACGATAAGCGATGGAACTCTCTGCTTTACTACTGCAGGTCCTTAACGGGCTGGACAAAGGCAGTGCCTACGCGTTGATCGCGCTGGGGCTGACCCTGATATTCGGCACGCTCGGTGTGGTGAACTTCGCCCACGGTGCGTTATTTATGATCGGTGCTTTCTGTGCGGTGACGCTGCAGAAGATATTGACTCTGTCGGTGATAACGCTCGATGAAACCAAAACTGATTTCCTCGGTAAGCCGCTTAAAATAAAGACGCCCTATGTTGAGGAGTGGTTCGGTACCGCAGCGGGGCAGCTGATTATTGACTGGGCAGTGCCGCTTGCCATTCTGTTTGCCATTCCAATAATGCTGCTGGTTGGATTCATTATGGAACGTGGACTGATCAAGCATTTTTACAAGCGACCGCATGCTGATCAGATCCTGGTGACTTTCGGACTCGCGATTGTTTTGCAGGAAATAATAAAAGCCTACTTCGGTGCCAACCAGATTCCAGTGCCTGCACCCGATGCGTTTGTCGGTTCTTTTGATTTCGGTCAGCTCGTCGGATTCGACCCCGGGCAGATCATGTATCCGTACTGGCGGATTGTGTACTTTTTGTTTGCGATGCTGATCATCGCACTGGTGTTTGCGTTTCTTCAGTTTACGACGTTCGGCATGGTGGTCCGGGCGGGTATGGCGGATCGCGAAACGGTCGGTTTGCTGGGTATCAATATCGATAAACGCTTTACGATCATGTTTGGTATTGCGGCTGCCGTGGCGGGGCTGGCCGGTGTGATGTATACGCCAATTAACCCGCCCAACTATCACATGGGCATGGACTTTCTGGTGATATCGTTTGTGGTGGTCGTTGTGGGTGGTATGGGGTCTCTGGGCGGTGCAGTGCTGGCTGGCTTCATTCTCGGCATTCTGGAAAGCTTTGCTTCGATGCGAGAGGTGATCGAGTTCATTCCGGGAATCAATCAGGTGGTGATCTACCTCGCCGCTATCGTCATCTTACTTGCTCGCCCGCGCGGATTGCTGGGTCGCAAGGGTGTAATGGAGAGCTGATCCGTGCTAGGCCTGTCCCGAAACGATTTTCTACTGCTGTTGTTCGTGTTGCTGCTCGTAGCAGCAGCGCCTATTTTTCTCAACCCTTTTCCTGAAGGTTCCAAGTTTGCACAGTTCAATGCCGGCTATCCGGATCTGATGCAGCGCTTTGTGATCTTCGGCATCTTCGCCATTGGATTCAATATTCTGTTTGGACTGACCGGCTATTTGAGTTTTGGCCATGCCGCGTTTCTCGGCGCCGGTTCCTACGCCGGTGTGTGGATGCTTAAGTTGCTGACTATCAATGTGATACCGGCGATTGTTGTATCCATAATCGTTGCCGGTCTGTTCTCGCTGCTGATCGGCTACATATCACTGCGGCGATCCGGCATTTACTTTTCGATCTTAACGCTGGCTTTTGCGCAAATGTCGTTTGCACTGGCCGCATCGGTCCTAACGCCGATTACCGGTGGGGAAACCGGGCTGCAAACAGCGCTGAACGACCCGCGGATTCTAGACGGTGCTTCGAGTAATGCAGGCAATATTCCGGCCCCGTCACTGTTTGGGCTCGAAATGGGGCATAGCTGGAAGGTGGCCGTCGGCGACTGGTTGTGGACCTTTAACGTCGGTTACTACGTGAGTGCCTTCATCATGATGATTGCATTCTACATTGCCATTCGAATTTTTCGCTCACCGTTCGGCATGATGCTCAAAGCAATCAAGTCGAATAGCCAGCGGCTGAGTTATACCGGCATCAGTCCTCGACCCTATACATTGGCCGCGTTTGTAATATCCGGTATGTACGCCGGACTGGCGGGTGGGTTGATGGTGTCGATGGATCCGCTTGCCGGTCCGGAACGCATGCAGTGGACGGCTTCCGGTGAAGTTGTCCTAATGACGATTCTCGGTGGCGTCGGTACGCTGATCGGTCCGGTGCTGGGTGCCGGCATGATCAAGTACTTTGAAAATATATTCTCGAAGATCAACGACAATCTGCTGCATCAGTGGTTTGCTTTCATGCCTGACGGTATGGAGGATTTTATGGTCACCATTATCCATCCGTTTGTCGGCAAGGGCTGGCACCTGACGCTTGGTCTGATGTTCATGCTCATCGTTATCTTTTTGCCGGGCGGCCTGATCGGTGGGCTCAGCGGGTTGTATAACCGGTTGTTCCGCAGACGATCGAAGGCACAATAGGAGGCTGACATGGGTGCACTCGAAGTCAGAGGCGTGAACAAACGTTTCGGTGGATTACAGGCGCTGAACAACGTAAACCTGACCGTGGAAGAAGGGCGAATCCACGCCATCATCGGCCCCAACGGTGCCGGCAAGTCAACGCTTTTGAATTGCTTTGTTGGCAGGCTGACTCCCGACAGCGGCACAGTAACGTTTCACGGTAAGAACCTGCTAGGCATCCAGCCGCACCAGATAAATCAGGCGGGGGTATCACGGGTATTCCAGACACCGGAAATCTTTGCTGACCTCACAGTGATCGAAAACGTCATGATTCCTGCGCTGGCACATCGCGATGGTATTTTCGAGTTCAATGCGTTTAAACCGATGCGCAGGGAAACAGAAATACGCGACAAGGCGATTGACGTACTCGACGACCTCGGTATGGCAGATAAAATCGACATGGTGGCCGCCTCGATGTCCCGCGGTGACAAGCGCCGGCTCGAAATGGCGATGGGGCTGGTTCAGGATCCGAAGCTGCTGCTGCTGGACGAGCCGACAGCCGGCATGAGTCGCGCTGATACGAACAACACCATTGACGTGCTTCGCCATATCGGTGACAGCCGCGGCATCACCATGATAATTATCGAACACGATATGCACGTGGTTTTCAGCCTGGCCGAACGTATCAGCGTGTTGGCACAGGGTACGGTGATCGTGGAAGACGCACCTGAAAACATCAAGGGCAACGTGAAAGTACAGGAAGCGTATCTCGGAGGTGCACATTGAGTACCGCAGCCAATATGAATACCGGGCGCAGCTATTTTTCCTGTCACGATATTCATTCCTACTACGGTGAGAGCTACATCGTTCAGGGTGTCAGCTTCGATATCCGCGAGGGTGAAATACTGGCATTGCTCGGCAGAAACGGTGCCGGCAAAACTTCAACACTGCGAACCATCGCGAGAGTCGCCGAGCCCGAGTTAAAGCAGGGCGAGATCTGGCTGGCAAATCAGCCGCTGCATGACATGGCCAGCCACGAGGCTGCCGTTGCAGGCGTCGGACTGGTGCCTGAAGACCGTCGAATCATCCCCGGGCTGACCGTGGAAGATAACATCAAGCTTGCGCAAATTGTGGAGCCAATCGGCTGGTCAGTGGAACAAATCTACGAGCTATTCCCCCGCCTCGGTGAGCGCCGCAAGCAGGAGGGTGTCACGCTCTCAGGTGGAGAGCAGCAAATGTTATCGATCGGCCGTGCACTGGCACGCGATATTAAACTGCTGCTGCTCGATGAACCTTATGAAGGCCTGGCGCCGGTCATTGTGCAGGAAATCGAAAAAACGCTGCACTATATCCGTGAGCAGGGCATGACCACTATTATTGTCGAACAGAATGCAGTCGCGGCGCTGCAACTGGCAGATCGAGCGGTAATTCTTGATACAGGGCAACTCGTCTATGAAGGCTCTGCTTCCGAGGTACTCGAGAACGAACAACTGCGTCACGAGTATCTGGCGATTTAGCAGATCCCTGCGGCCGCAGCACGAAGGCGTGCTGCACGTGAGTCTTTTCAGACTGTTCGCGGTATACCCGCAGAGCGTTGCGAGCACGACAAGCAAAGCGCCGGGAGCGTATAGCTGTCCGGCGATTCGCATGCCATCACACCAAT
>CAZOXM010000122.1:0-12540 GCA_964583825.1 uncultured Granulosicoccaceae bacterium | reverse complement strand
ATCAGCTATTAATAATGCCACCGTCCACATTGATAACCTGACCGGTAATATAAGACGCATCATCCGACAGTAAAAACGCGATCAACCCTGCCACCTCCCGGGGCTCACCCAGACGTCTGAGCGGCACAGCTTCCAGCATCGCCTGCTCGTCTCTGCCAGCCATGACCTGATCAAGCATTGCTGTTTGAATCAAACTGGGAGCGACGGCGTTAACCAGAATGTTTCGCGGAGCGAGGCGACGTGACAATGCTCTGGTTAATCCGACCAGGGCACCTTTTGCCATCGAATACGACGGATTGTCGGCAGCCCCGCGCCTGAAAGCCAGTGACGATGCAAATACAATACGCCCGTTATTCGAAAGGTCGGATTCGGCAACACTGGTTAGATCAAATGCATTAGTGACATTGTGCTGCATGGTTCGTTCGTAGGTGTCGCGTCCTGCGTCATCAAGGTCGTGGAATTCAAATATTCCGGCCAGATGTACCAGCACTGCAATCGGTCCGCCTACCCCGGATAATGCTGTGCTGCAGGCAGTCGGCGATTCCAGCCTGGTTTCACAGACGGTTGTCTCCGCGGGCAGGGACTGCCTGAGATTATCCAACCGGTCCGCATCGACATCACACAGATGCAAACGCCAGCCATCTCGCGACAGTCGATGCGCCAGCGCTGCACCGATGCCACCGGTTGCACCGGTGATCACTGCGTATTTATCTGTGTTTGCCATGCTGGTAACAATCCCCGCAACGCACTCGCCCCGATACTTAAATATACGGGAACAAAAAGTCTGCTGCACATCAAATGCAACTCAGCGCTTGAGACCATTAAACCAATGCAGTCGCAAAGTCACGTGCAACCTGCGCGGCTTCGTCATAGACATTAAGTGGATGGGTGCGTGTGCGCTTTAGAATTTTATAGGAATGGTCAGCGGTATCGAGCCAGTGCAGGGTGTGAGGTGTACCGTGTTGTGCAAGCGTGTTGTTCATCAGTTGCGGATCTGCCAGCGCATCTCGCGACCCACTGAGAAACAACATCGGCACGGACACACCAGACAAATGGCTGGCACGATCCACAGCAGGTTTACCGGCCGGGTGCAAAGGAAATGAACACAGGATCATACCGCAAAAACTCAACAAACCCTCGGCAACGGCATGGGTAGCCATTCGACCGCCGAAGCTATGGCCACCAATAAAGAGCGGCAGCTCACTGCGCGCTGTCAGTGCCTGCGCCGCATCGACAATTGTTTCTGTCGCGACCGCCTTTGAATCCACCCGATTGCGACCTGCCTCTTTAAAAGGAAAATTAAAACGCAGTACCGCCATACCGGCGCTGCAAAAGGCCTCAGCAAGAGACTGCATATGCGCATGCTGATGATCCGCTCCGGCACCGTGCGCAAACAATAAGGTGCAAAACGCATTGGATGGTGAATCCATCGTCGCGGACACTTCGCCGGCACCGGTATCGATGGAAAACTGCTCAGTCAGCACCTTCGACATGCATCCACCCCAAGGTTCAGGATTTCTCGAAACTGACTTTCGCGCTGCATCCCTGATTACCCAGATGCTCGTAACCGCTGGTCCAGCGACCGACCCCGCTGGCGGATGACAGCGTGCCGGCGAAAATAAAATTCCGCCCCCGCGTCAGACTGCCCTTGTTGGATGGCTTGTTTTTGATCTCTCCGGGTCTGGGAATAATGATCCGGAACTTGCCGTTCTGATCAATGTAGCCCTTGCCTGCAAGATTCTGCCAGACCAGCGATATCGCACCGTCGACAATGCGCATACGAATCCGGCCGTCCGGATCAAAGCATCGCAGGCGCCAGTTCTGCGTAACAAAACTGGCAGGGGTTTCACCGATGGTACCTGACCAGTTACCATCGTACTGACCATCCGTGCTGCGCGACTCTGAAGTCACCACAGTGGCGCAACCACTAACCAGAACTGAGAACAGAAGCGCTGGAACATACTGTCGCCACACCAGCGCCTGGAACCTGACCCGCATCTTGTCACCTTAACCAACAAACATCTCACACGCATTCAACCAGTTGCCTGGCGTACACGCAAGCCACCTGTACACTGTATCCGGAGCAGATGACACGCTAACGAGCGCCCACCGCCAGACACTGCAGCCATTCAGAATGCATAACACCCGACAAACACACGGCACGAAGCGTGCAGCCCTTGCGGGTTGCGACACGACAGGACTCGTAGCTACACCGGACTCTGTGCTGTCCAATACACGTTCAGGATTGTTCCGGTGCGGCGCCGTCACCACCAGCGAAAAGAGCTCCGGGAAACTAAAAACCGTGTTTACACGTAACTCACTTATCACTCTTCTCTGCGACGGGCGTCGCACCTACCGATCCGCTGTGCATGTCTAAAGAACCCGGTAAAGTTATCCTCGCGGCCTACGGCAGTCTGGCCTTCCCGCTGGCGGCAGCATTTATTGCGCTGCAACTGTTTGTACCGACTTTTTACGCAGAGTCCACCGGGCTCAGCCTGACTGCAATCGGTGTGGTAATGCTCATTGCCAAACTCTGTGACACCGTGACCGACCCCATTGTCGGCTACCTGTCGGACCTGACCCCCACCGCGTGGCGACGCCGCAAACTGTACGTCGTCATCGCTACCCCGCTGATCGTGTTGTCAGCCTACTACCTGTTTAATCCGCCGTCTGAAGTCACCACGACCTACCTCCTGCTGTGGACCGTGGCAATCTATGTGGCCGGGACACTTTCGATTGTGCCCATGAATGCCTGGGGAGCGGAGCTTTCCGATAACTACAACACACGCAGCCTGATCGCCGGTGTGCGCGTTGCCTTCGGTCTGGTCGGATCTCTGGCCGCACTGTTACTGGCCGTGGTATTCGCCAGTGATAATTCGGCAGAACTGGCAAAAACACTCTCCGGCATTACCTGGCTTGTGATCGCCACCCTGATCATCGCCACCGTGCTGGCCGTTGTCTTTGTGCCGGACAACAAGGAAACCGACCTGCCGGACGACACCATCGCCGCCGCCTGGCGAGTCGTCAGTCAGCCAACCCCATTCAGGCAGCTGTTAATCAGCTTCTTCCTGAACGCCGTGGGCAACGCAATTCCGGCAACGCTTTTTGTCCTGTTTGTCACGCACGTTATTAACGACGAAGGCTCCGTAGGTAAATTGCTTTTCCTCTACCTCGCCTGCTCTGCGGTTTCAGTCCCGTTCTGGGTTGCGCTGTCCAAACGGTTCGGCAAACACCAGACCTGGACCATGGCGATACTGCTCGCCGTGGCATTTTTTCTGTGGACGCCGTTTCTTGGCGCAGACTCACTGATGCTTTTCACTCTCATTGTGATCGTCACCGGCTTTGCCACCGGCGCCGACCTCATACTACCCTCCGCAATTAACGCCGACATCATAGAGTGGGATGCATTGAAAACCGGCTACCGTCGACCGGGCCTGTTCTTCGCATTGTGGGGCACTGCGACCAAACTCTCCTTTGCCCTGGCTATCGGCATTGCATTTCCACTGCTGGATGTCGTCGGTTTCAGCGCCACCGGTTATAACGATGCCAATGCGATTCAGGGGCTGACGGTGATGTACGGCCTGCCCTGTATTGCCTTCAAACTGAGTGCGCTGTTGCTGATGCGTGGCTATCCAATCACGGAAGAAAAGCATGCCGAAATCCGCACACAGCTACTGGCCAGAGAAGCCAAAGCCAGTTCTGTTTAACAGCGGTTTCCGCAGCGCGACTGCCGACCACCCGACCCCATCGAAACAGTCAGGCATTCAACCCTTTCCCGCTTGACACCACGCCACGCTGACACTGCGCTACCATCTCGCACATGACCGCGCCACCGACAGTAACCGCGACACCCATGCGCAACTCACAGCTGCAAACTGCTCCGACCTTCAGGCAATGAATATTTCACCGGATGCGCTCGCCACGCTCCTGCCGCAGGCAACACAGATTTCAAAACTTGCAGGCGCCAGGGTGCTGGAGTTTTTTCTGCCGGAAGTAACCGTTAGCCACAAACAGGACCAGACCCCACTCACCGACGCTGATCTTGCCGCCAATAAAATCATTATTTCCAAACTGCAGACACTCGACCCGGTGCTGCCGATCATCACCGAAGAATCATGCGACATACCGCTTGAAGAACGAGCACAATGGCAGGCGTACTGGCTGGTTGACCCGCTCGATGGCACACGCGAGTTCATCCGCCAGAACGGAGAATTCAGTGTCAATATCGCACTCGTCCATCGAGGCAGACCGGTGCTGGGCGTCATCCACGCGCCGGTGCTGGACATCACCTACTGGGCCTCTACCGGCGCAGGCGCATGGAAGCAGGCAGGTGACGACACGCCGCGCCGCATAAACGTGCGCATCGCACCCGCCGATCAGGGCGTCACCGTGGCACTGGGCTGGTCGGCGCGATTTGGCGACCGCCTGCAACGGTTTCTGGACAAGCTGGGCAATCATCGCGAACTGCGTATGGGCGGTGCGCTTAAGTCCTGCCTGGTGGCAGAAGGTCGGGCAGACGTTTATCCCTGTCTCGGTCCGACCGGGGAATGGGATACCGCAGCGGCACAATGCATCGTCGAGGAAGCCGGCGGCACCATAACAGACACCCGATCACAACCGTTGCAGTACAACAAAAGCGAATCGATGATCAATCCTGACTTCGTGGTATCCGGCGCCGGTAAACACGCATGGCTTGAGTATCTCGATTAAAAGCGGCGCTGGCGGGAGCGAATAAAACCACCATCAACGATGCGTTCGCCTCAACGCCACAACGTTGGACACCACCAGCACACCCAGCACCACCGCACCGCCAACGACTGTCCAGTAACCCGGTTGCTCCCCGATAACCAGCCACACGAGCAGCGGTGCCAGTACCGATTCGAGCAGAATCAGCAGCGCCACTTCTGCAGACGATATATAGCGCGGGCCAAGCGCCAGAAAGCATGAACTCAGCGCTATAAAAAAACCGCCATGCAACGCCACCAGCCACCACTGCTGCAACGGCACCGAGAACGGTTCGACAAACGGTAACAGGCAGATCGAACAGGCAATAAACGCAAAAGGTACCGCGGGAATCATTGATTGAGCCCGCGCTTTGCGTGCGGCGGTCAGTGCAATCGCAAAGCATACCGAAACGGCCAACGCTGCCAGATCACCGGCCAGACTGGCGCCACCGTGTTGATTAGCGTCGTCAAGACTGCCGTAACCGATAATAAGCAGCCCGGCAAACACAAAAACAATTGTCCAGAACATGCGCCGTGAGGGTTTTTCACCCAGCGCGAGCCAGCTGATAATCGCCGCAAACACCGGCATCGACGCGATGATAATGGTGGTGTTGGCGACAGTGGTCAGCTTTACTGAGGCAACAAAAAACAGCGCACTGACCGCAGCGAACACCGCGTAAACCGCCCCCCAGCGACCCACCGCAACAATCTGTGCCGGTGTCCGACGACCGTGCCACAGGCCAAGTACCAACAGCACCACCAGCCCGGTCGTCAGCAGCCGCCAGAACGCCACCGTCATCGCATCCGCTGAAATCAGCCGGATGAACAGCGCATCCGGCACCACACACAGCACCCCCAGGGTCGTGATTAACAGGCCTTTGGACTGATCGTTCAAGTGTGGGCGTACTCTTGGCTACTGCGATGGCATCGGCAAACACGGATTATGCGCTGATCATACCGCTTGCCGATAATCGAGCACCTGCGCACGCGACAAAATTCGACTTTGTCATCAAATAATCCTGCCAGTTGCTTAACATGTCCATCATGCAACCGCCCCTGCCCGCAATGCGTGAGCCCACTTTATATATTGAGGAAACGGCATCATGACTAAGCTGAAGCCATGCACCCTGATTCTGGCTGCCTTCGTATCAACCACACTGCCCTCAGTCGCCAGCGCCTGTGGCGGATTCTTCTGTCAACTGGTGCCGATCGATCAGGCAGCCGAGCAAATCGTCTTCCGCCAGGACGGCGACCAGATCACCGCCATGGTGCAAATACAGTTTGTCGGCAACTCGGAGGATTTCAGCTGGGTGGTGCCCGTCCCCTCAACACCGCAACTCGATGTGGGCAGCAACACGGTTTTCACTGACCTCGAACTCGCCACCCGGCCGCAGTTTAACCTTGAGTTCAACGGCTCGCAGTGCGCCTTTCCGGAGTTCGCAACCGATACCGCAGACAGCAGCGCCGAGAACTCGGGAGGCGGCGACGGTGGCGGTGTTACCATCGAGAGCGTGCAAAACGTCGGTGGCTATGTTGCAACCGTCATCAGTGGCGACAACGCTGAGTCAATCAACCAGTGGCTGGTCGACAACAACTACGATCTAAATGCACGCGGTGAAGAGTTGCTGGCACCCTATGTCGAAGACGGGATGAAATTTGTTGCCGTAAAACTGCAACAGAATCGCGGCACCGGCAGCATTCAGCCACTCATTATGAAGTATCAGAGCAGCCAGCCCGTGATTCCGATCCGCCTCACGGCAATCGCAGCAACTGATGACATGGGCGTACTGGTCTGGTTGCTGGGGGACGCCCGCGCCGTACCGGAAAACTATCTCCACGTTACCCCGAACTACACGCGACTAGACTGGTTCAACGGGACATTCAACGCCTATGGCAGCTATCAGAACCTGATCACCCAGGCCATGAACGAGGCCGGTGGTCAGGGCTTTGCCACCGATTATGCAGGGCGTTTTCCCAATCTGGGAGCAGCTCTGACCTCACCGACCGAACTGCAACAACAACTCGACCGGCTGGCGGACTCACCGGATGCCGAGTTCATCGCGCTGGTGCAAAATTTTTTTCCAAACACACTGGTCTCTGAAACACTTGGCAACCTGCTGCCATTGCGCGACGGACAGACACCGGATCTGTACTTCGACCAGGACTTTTTAAACACCAACTACACGGCAGCTGAACTCACTGCCGCACGCAGCAGTGCCGATCAGACAATCAGGGACGAAATAATCACCCCGCTGCAAACCGCACTGGATGTACTCGGCGGCAACCGGTACATGACGCGCCTATACACCACCCTGTCCGCAGAAGAAATGACAGTGGACCCGGCTTTTGTCTTTAACGCGGATATGGGCGACCAACAGCTGGACCGCAATGCCACCCTCAATGTCAGCTGCATCAACGATGAGAATCACTGGAACCTCCAACTGGGCAGCGGTACCGGGCGCGACGGCGAAGTGGTTATCAACACCATCGGCCCCATCCCGTTTACTGCACCGGGTATCACCCAGGATGCGAGCTGGAAGATCGAACAAACCGCCGCCGACGGGCAACCGACGGTGCGCACCGTACGACAATTTCAAATCGAAACCTTTGGCTCACCTGGCACCGATGTCACTGATCAGGGTACACCCACCACACCCGAAGAAAACACAACAAGCACCGGTGGTGGTGGCAGCGCCGGAGTCGCCCTGCTGGCATTCGGGTTACTGCCGCTTTACCGGCGACGTACCCGCCAGTCTTATCAAAGCAGTTAATCCAGTGTTAATGAACCCGTTATGCCGGTGCTTCGCACCGACAGACGAAGTCATTGCAGGCTCAACGCATTTTTTGACAATGCCGCAATGACAGGCATCACGCATCAAATTACTTATACACTCGCTGCGCGTGTATCCCGACTACACCGCTTTCGTAAAGGCAGGCCACTGTGAACCATGAAGTACACAAACCAATCGTCCGGGCGCCAAGCCACCGCCGGCACTTAACGCTGCTCGCCCTATTGTCCTGTTTTTGTGCCACGGCGCTGAAGGCAGAGGTCACCACGCAGCAGTACACCTGCGGCGTGGGCGAAGACAGTCGCACCGTCAGCCTCACCTATCTCGACCAGCCCGGGTCTGTACCCTGCGAAATTCGCGAACAAAAAGGCTTTGGGCAGCAACAGGTGTTGTGGCGGGCACAGAACGACAGTTCATTCTGTGAACGACAGTTCGAAGGCTATCACAGCAAGCTGCTCGACCTGGGCTGGCCCTGCGAACCAATCCGAACCGCCCAAAACAACAACACCCTGTCAACCAACACTGTCGAACCGCTGGCCGGTGCCGCGCTTGCCGCACCCACAGATACACTTGCCGGCACCGCTGCCCTGCAAACCGGTGACGTGACCTCACTCACGCGGGTGGAAGAAGACAGCCCGGAAGACGCCCCCGTTGTGATCTTCGAAGAGACACTGTCTCTGCCATCGCAACCTCAGGCCCCGGCCCCACCCGGGAATGACAGCGGAGATTTATCTGTCGACGATATCCTTGAGATGGACGACTGGCTGATCTACCTGAGTGCGCAAACCATGGCTTCAATAAAGCAACTCTCACCGGACGCCGGCACATTCGAAAACTATCAGCGGGCTGAGCAACGCACCGCAGCAAACATCTATGAACGCCTGCAGAGTCGTATCGAATACCTCAACCGCCTGGTCAGAAGCCGCTCACCCGACCCTGCCCGCCTCAGTGAGTCCGGGTTTTAGCAGATTCGGCGCTTAACACACTTAATAAACACGCGCCTCACGCGTACAACCAGGGCAGCGGTTGGATCGTCGAAAAACAAACCCATATTCGACGCATGACCAATATTCACCAGCCGCAATTCACTCCGTCCGAGGGCTACCTGACCCGACAAATTCAGAAAAAGTACATCGACCACGCCGTGGAGGCAGCACTGTTACCGCAGGCGGCCCATCGTATTGCCTCTGTCGTATCACTCACCGCTTCCCGCCAGGCAACCACACCCATCCAGTTCTGGCAGCTCTATTCCGTGCTGGGGCCTCAGCGAATCAACAACATCGTCACCCGTTTTTACAACCGGGTATACGCTGACGAAGCGTGGTTCGCATCAGTTTTTTCCCGTATATCAGGCAAAGAACACCACATACAAACCCAATCCGCCATGTGGCTCGACGTCATGGGCGGTGGCATGCGATATCACGGTGGTGAATATCGCCTCAACTTTCACCATACCCACAACGCCTTTGAATTAATGAACGCGAAAGGTGCGCGCCGATGGACAGAGCTGATGGTCACCACACTGAACGACCCGGTTACTGCTCTCACAGACGACCCGCGTGTAAGGCCGGCAACCAATACCTTTCTCGATTTCTTCATGCGCAAATATGCTGAGGAATTTGGCTTCGACACTGCCTTATTGTTCGGCGACACTAACCCGCCGTTAAAGCGGCGCATCAACTTTTTGAAAATGAGTTCGGATGAAGTGGAGACACTGTCTGAAGAGGATCTGACAGAAGCGCTACGGGATAGAGGGGTTGATGTCAGTGCTTTGGGTGATAAGGAGGCTCTGGTTAATAAGGCGCTTAGCCTATAGAGTAGTGGTTGGTAAAGGGTGGAGCGGTCGTCCGCGCCCCATTCTCGAAGTAACGTTCATAACATCCAGCAGGATGTTGACAAACTATTGCGCTAGGTCTGCTGCGGGCATTAAATCCCCCCTCAAAATGCTCATTTATAACCCATAAACTGCGCTTTTTCGGAGGAATTTGCCTACTCAGACCGTCGCTCATTACGTTTTTCAACACCCTTTCATCTAACAACATTTATGTACTTTTTTTTCTTGCTAAAAAATTTCAGTTTTTTGCAAGAAAATCGAGGGGTTTGTTAGCTGCGCGACAGCACCTTGGCCACCGGAGGGGTTTCTGCTAGCGTAAAGCCCAGTTTCCACTGACTCTGTCAGGGAGCTACATTTGGTACCCAGCTGCACCATCGACGCTTCGGCGATTGCCACAGCATCGTTGTGATCGCTTTTATTACCACGCACGAATGGAGTAACATGTTGAGCAGGCAGTAGACGCACAGTGTGGCCGTAGGAGATAAATACTCTTGCCCAATAATGGCTGCTATAGCATGCTTCCATGACCACTTCACAGGCAGGTTGCCGTGCCATGAAATCAGCAAGATCCCTGCGTTTCAACTTTCGATTGAACTCCATGTTTAGGTGGGTTGTAAATCCAGCGACTTGAAAGACGTCTTTTGCCAAATCTACAGAAATTAGTGTAACTTTAGCCATGAGATGGATGCTCCTATTTATGTTTAGACGAATCTGAGTTATAGCAACTCAGTTTCTTCTTGGCGCCTGACGCCGATTCGGAGGGGCGTCCATCTCATCAGGCACGATAAAGAGAAACACACAAGGTTTAGCAACCCCGATTAGCTACTGTAAAACGCTCAATTATCTGAATACCAAGGATTAGGCCAGCCGGCTGGGTTTAACTTTATGCCGGACGAAGAAAGGCAAATTCCTTATATGGCAGGCACCGTACCGCCTTCCGTCAACAGCATTATCCCGTTGTTCATACGATTCACACTCGCCCGCAGCTAGCCGTATAGACCCCCTACCCTGTGCCTGTCCTCGAACCGCGGATAATTGAGATGAGGTCAAGCCTTGCAATATCTTGTGAATGACACTGCCAGACCTGACTCTCACCGATCTGTTCCTTCTCGCTACCTGGCTAGCCGTTGTTTACGGCCGGCAATGCGTGGTAGCAATAAACCGAACAACAAACCAATAATGCCAACCGTACCACCACCACTACCAGGAGGATTGTCTTCAGTGGCAGTGGTGTCGTCGCCGTTATTGGGCTGTGATCCAGTACCGATATCACCATCATGAACTAACCAGACCGCAGACGGCTGACAGTTTCGGACTCCGGTTTGACTCGGGCAGACACCAAGGTTGCCCACTTCACCACGGTCTGTCAGGCCAAAGACGAAGCTGTGCCTGCCGGTAGGTCCGTTTGACCCGAGCCATACCCGGCTTTGAGTTGCAAGGCTGGTAAAGGGACTGTTTTGCGTGGCTGTGGTGTTTGAAAGAAGAAACTGATTAAACTCACCTGCCTCAGCAGACAGGCAATCGGCACCAAAAACAGCCTGACCCTCGAGTTCAGGGTTGAGTAGCGCTGCATCGCGCAGGCAACCGGGATCATCGGCAGCGGCGATTGGCAAACGCCAGCTACTTGCTCCAAGGTAGCTGCTTTGGTTGGCTCCATCAATAAACGCCTGTAAAGATTCAGCGAACATCAGGCCATCTTCGTTCACCTGTGTCGCGTCGTCATCGAAGCCCCCGCGCTGCAACCCGAAAGATTCAGTCAACCCCAGATTAGACTCAGCAAGCCAGGTGATATTCTGTGCAACAAAGTAATAGGCTTCGATAGTGCTACTGTCGCCATCGAGGTCTCTCGGCAGTAATGAGTCGGCAAATGTTGGTAGTTGTGCCGCATTACCGATATCACCATCATGTACCGGCCAGACATAGGCTTTATCGCAACGCCCTGCGCCACAAAAAGTTAGATTGCCCTGTCCGCCAAAACTGAATTTATGTCTCCCTGACGGACCATCAGAGCCCAGCCATCGATCACCGACGATATTATTGCCACTGGTTCTGCTATTAACAAACGGTGAAGCTGCAATACCACCATAGCGGTTCTCCAGGTACAGATTTAGGGAACCCGCTTCAGCACCCGTACAACCACTGCCATAGGATATCTGTCCATCATCAAGTTGCGTGCTGCAACCGGGATCGGACCCAGCCATCGCTGTCGGCAGACGCCAGTTCGATTGCCCAAGATAAGTGTTTTGATTCATCCCGCTAATGAATGCTGGCAACGCTTCCCTTAGCATGGCACCGCCCGAATCAACCTCGGTGCCGAAGTCACTGATTGCACCGCGTTGTAGTCCGAAGGTATCGGACTGACCAATATTTGTGTCCTGCAGCCAGGTGATATTCAATTCACTGTCGTACCAGGCTTCCGCAGTTGTCGAGTTGCCATCCAGATCTCGGGGTTGCAACCGTTCCTGTGCCAACAAGTTTGAGGATGCCGAGGCGGTTGTTGTCAGCAAGGCCAGTGTTACCAGTTTTTTATTTAACATTTTTCACCTTTTTTTATGTCATGACATATAGTGCCCGATAGCTTCGGAAATTGCAACAGCATCCAGTAGCTATTGCTACTCTATTTGCCAGAAGCTGCTGGGTGGATTCAAAATGAGGCGCTACTCAACTGCACACACGGCAAGTTAAGAAAGCAACACGATGCATTGCCGGCACAGTCGAAATAGATATGCCTCGCGACCGTGTGGAGTACACTTGAACTTCGTCTGATCATGTAAAATCAGAATACGGTTAGCGATGAGACAGGGGAGAGAATCTCATGAATGTACCGTTTGGTCAGGCAATGCGACAGGTCGCCCGCCGGCAGTACTCAACCAGCACTCCGGTTGCTGATTATCTATAACAATGATAGGTGTCTACACAAGAAGATTTATATTCTTGATGACTTTTAGGCTATTGGCCTTTTTATCGTTAAGAAAGAACGGATGTCCCCGTAGTTGGTCTTCTATCTACCTCAGGCTTTTTCTACCTCTGAGCAAAGCTTCAGCACATTGTTACCGTCGTTAACTTCAATGTACACGGCAGGATCATCAACACTGCCTTTTCTTGTTACCTCACTGACATCGATCTTTCGCGTGGTTGTTTCTTCAAAGATTGATTTCACCACCCCGTAACCGTATCCGTTTCCCCATTTCCA
>CAZOXM010000121.1:0-12675 GCA_964583825.1 uncultured Granulosicoccaceae bacterium | reverse complement strand
CACTCCCCGATTGTGATGGCTTATCCGGATTCGAAAATTTTCTCTCTCGGGCAGGGTGGGCTGCAGGAAGTCGATTACGAACACACGGAGCATTACCAGGTGACGCGGCGCTTTATGAACGGGCGCGACTCTATGTTGCGGGAGCTGTTTGGTGAATAATAACCACGGGAGTTTTTGCGGGTGACAAAATTTTTTGGTGAGATCGATGGTACCGGGTTTGAGGTTATCGATCCTGAGTTTGAGCGTTGCTCACTTGGACATGCCAGAGTGGAACGGCTTTGGACAGGAGCGCGATGGTCAGAAGGGCCGGCATGGTTTGCTGCCGGGCGTTACCTCCTGTGGTCTGATATCCCCAATAACCGAATGCTTCGCTGGGACGAAACAGATGGCTCTGTCTCTGAGTTTCGAAACCCATCAAATAACAGCAATGGAAATACCGTTGATCTTCAGGGCCGGCTGATCAGTTGTGAGCACCTGACCAGAAGTGTGACGCGAACCGAGCACGACGGATCTGTCACTGTGCTTGCTGATCAGTACAACGGAAAGCGCCTCAACTCACCGAACGACGTGGTTGTCAGCAGTGACGGTTCAGTCTGGTTCACCGATCCTTCCTACGGGATACTCATGGACTACGAGGGTCGGCGATCGGTTGCAGAGCAGGAGGGTTGTTACGTTTATCGTATAGCGCCGGACACCGGGGAGGTGTTTGTGGTCGCGAATGATTATGTCAAACCTAACGGTCTTGCTTTTTCCCCAGATGAAAAATATCTCTACATATCCGATACGGGAAGCACGCATATGAAAGACGGACCGGCGCATATCAGGCGTCATTCGGTTTCATCTGCGATGGAGCTTGGGGCTGGGGAAGTGTTTGCTACCTGTAGCAGCGGACTATTCGATGGTTTCCGGCCGGATACAGAAGGCTGGATCTGGACTTCCGCCGCAGATGGTGTCCATGCACTCAATGCTGAAGGAAAGTTAATCGGTAAAATACTGATACCGGAACTGGTCGCCAATGTCTGCTTTGGCGGTGCGCGGCTGAATCGACTGTTTATTTGCGGCACTACTTCACTCTACTCGGTGTATTTGAATGCCAGCGGTGTAAATAGCCACCGGAAGAATGCCCACTAACACGGAGTGGAAATTCTGGTGTGTGGTGGGTGTGCCTGACTTATTCTGAGAACAGTGTATTCGTAAGATGACGGTCAGGGACAAAGGACAGGGGGTGATATTGATCTGTATGTAGAAATCAATCTTCAGATGTCGCACGGTCTGAATTGACCTATGTAAGACCGGCCTGATCAAGCGTCGCGTGGTACGCTGGACACAAATATTTACATGTACCGAACTTTCAGTCATGCAATTGCTTTACGCCGGGAAGTGCGTTGTATTGTGTGGGCGGTAAGGTAAACACTCGATAATCCGTGCTGTTAAAGCTGCCCGGGCTATGTAGTCTGTATGTTGGTATTTAATGTCATGACATGATAGCCTGCCTTCATTATTGTTTTTTTTGCCGAGTCTTATGTCTGAACCAGCAACTACACCGGAAACGGCGATCACTGCAAAGCGTCAGCGTCAACAGCGCAGGGTGGCACGTCCGGCGAAGCTGCACCAGCAGCACGCAGGGGCGTTGGCCCCAGCGTCGGGTTACAACGTTCTGTTGGTAGATTTGAATAATTTTGCGACTTTTCCCACGCTCGCTGTTGGCATTCTGGTAGCGGCGTTGCGCAATGCGGGGCATCGCGTCAGTTTGATGTGCCCGTTGTCGCATGATGTGCCTGCTGCTGTGCGTGAGTATCGGGAAACGCGCATGGATGATTTCAAGCGGCGACTACACCTGACGACTTCCCCTCTGCTGAAGCAGGTACGAGATGTGGCGAGGTCGGTGTACTACTGGCGCGACGAGAAACCGCATCCGCGAGTGATCGAACATACCCGTCGGGAACTGGATAAACAGCCGGATGTGTTGCTGATGTCTGCTTATCTGCAGCATTACAATACTGTGGTAAAAATTGCGGCACTCGCGCGCGAACGCAACATTCCGGTACTGCTTGGCGGGCCGATGTTTAATATCGAAGGCACGGCAGAACTCTGGCGTGCCATTCCCGGTGTGAGCGTCGTGGTAGGGGCGGAGGTCGATGGCAACATTGGCGAGATGGTTGAGGCGCTTTGCAGCAGGGGGAACAACCCGCCTGCAACCGGTGCTGTTGCTCAGTCGGTTAACGTCCCTGCGGAAACGAACAAACCGAAATCAGGCGACACCACTGTGTCCGACAACGTACACCTGCTCCAATTCGACGGGGTGACGCTTGCCAACGGGCACAGCAGCCCCGCTGCAGCGCCTGTGCGCAAGCTCGATCAGTCACCGATGCCGGACTATACCGATTTCCCGTGGGATCGCTATCCGGTGCGCATTATCCCGATGATGACCGGACGTGGATGTCAGTGGGACAAATGTCGTTTTTGCAGTGATGTGGTTTCGGTTAACGGGCGCACCTTCCGCACCCGCTCTGTCGAAAATGTGCTGCATGAAATGCAGGAGCAGGCACGTCGACACGATACCGTGAGTTTTGTTTTTCTCGATCTCAAGCTCAACTCCTATCCCGATATGATTCGCGGTATTGCCAGTCGCATCCAGGAACTGGTACAGGGGGCCGAGTGGATCGGTACTGTCCATGTGGATCAGCGCAGGGATAACGGGCTCAGTGCCGCAGATTTAAATGCCGCTGTACGAGGTGGTATGCGGCGTGTGAGCTTTGGCCTGGAAAGCGGCAGTCAGCGTTTGCTTGATCTGATGAACAAGGGTTGCACCGTTGAGCGCAATTCACAGTTCATACGTGAAGCACATGCGGCCGGTCTGAGTATTCGCTGTACTATGTTTAAAGGGTATCCCGGTGAGACGGCGGCCGATATGGAGCAAACTGCCGATTTTCTCGAAGCGCATGCCGACTTGCTTGACCGGGTGCGATTTAACGAGTTTTCGGTCATGCAGGGGACCCCGGTTTATCAGGCCGTTGTGGAGAAAAACGGGTCGGTGTTGTCGATGGTGGACGATGATACGCGGCGGGCCAAAGTGCGGTATCGTACTTCACAGGGCAGTGATCGAGCGTATCGCCGTGCCAAGGCGCGCGCGCTGGATGTGGTGCATCAGATCAACCGCCGTGAGCTGCGTATCTCAGCCCGTCAGTTCGACGGCATTATGTAACGATGCGTTTTGATGTCAGGCGGTTGTTCGGCACGGCCGATCGTTATGCAGATGCAGGGCATCCGTTGCGACGAAGGTTGCGACTGATTACGCGTCGTGAGCGGTTGGAGGAAGCGCAGGCTTTCGTGCGACAGTTTTATGCTGAAACCGGTGGTGATGATCAAGCCGTGCAGCGGCGGCTGGCCGAGGTAAGTCGCGAAATCAGGCGTGATGATTATTATCATCACACGGCGGAAGAACTGGCGTTTGGTGCGAGAGTCGCCTGGCGCAATCACGCGCGATGTATCGGCCGGCTGTACTGGCAAAGCCTGGAAGTTGCAGACTGTCGAGCCATCACAGAGCCGGCTGCGATCGCGGCCCGCATGACTGATCATCTGCGTGAGGCGTATAACGCCGGTCGCATTCGATCACAGATTTCAGTCTTTAAACCGGTCCGGCACCAGCAACTTCCCGCGACGATTGAAAACACACAGGTGTTGCAATACGCAGCCTATATGCAGTCCGACGGCTCGGTGATGGGTGACCGTCAAAACCTCGAGGCCACCCGTATAGCGGAGTCGATGGGCTGGCAGCGTGCTGGCGAGGCAGGGGCGTTTGATCGGCTGCCGCTGATGATTCGCGATGCACAGGACCGGCGCACCATCCACCCGATCGCAGATGATGTGTGGCGCGAGGTTGAGATCAGCCACCCACAGATAGCCGCTTTAGCTGACCTCAAGCTCAAATGGTATGCAGTACCCGTCGTTAGCAATATGATTCTGAGCATCGGTGGCATCGATTACCCCTGTGCACCGTTCAATGGCTTTTACATGTGTACTGAAATTGCCTCCCGCGACTTTGCGGATAAGAAGCGATACGATTTACTGCCGCGTGTTGCTGAAGCGCTTGGCGTGACAGCCGATGATAAAACCGATCCGTTGTGGAAGGATACTGTACTGACTGAACTGAATCGCGCTGTCCTCCATTCATTCGCCGGGGCCGGTGTCGCGATGATTGATCATCACCGGGCCAGTGAGCAGTTCATGGAGTTTTATCATCGCGAGCAAACCTGCGGCAGACACATAGCCTCGGACTGGCGCTGGGTCGTGCCGCCACAAAGTGCGGCATCGACCGATGTGTTTCACTTGAAAATGCGCAACTATCATCCGGTGCCGAATTTTTACCAGTCGCGTGCGACCGATGGATATCGGCTCATGCCCTACCGGGGTGATCATGAGCAAACCCGCTGGCAGCGCAATCGCGATAAGGTAAGCCGCCGGCTGCGTCTATGGCGGCGGGAGCCGTGGTAGTGCCTGGTAATACAGACTTCTCCGGGCGGCAGCAACAACAGACGTCGCGCTGATCGTCTCGCACGCGAGTGGTGGCGGGGGTGTCGCAAGTTGCTGACGGCGGCAGGTGCGCCGGCGGTGGTCCTTCGCGCTTCCTGAATCCTGTCAGATTGGTTATGCTTGCGGTCACTTACACGAGGACCGCTGATGAATATCCGAATTCTGGCCCCTATGGGCATGTTGCTGGCTGGTGCTGCTTCTGTCGCGTCGGCAGATTTTTCGCTGACTATATTACATACCAACGATATTCATAGTCGCATCGAGTCGATCAATAAATACGACTCCACCTGTGATGCAGAGGGTGAAGCCGAGGGCAAGTGTTTTGGCGGTGTAGCCCGGATTAAAACCAAAATGGATGAGCTCAGATCGCAGATGGATAACCAGAATGTGCTGGTGCTTGACGCGGGCGATCCGTTCCAGGGGTCACTTTTCTATACGACCTACAAGGGCGAGGCCGAGGCGAAGTTCATGGAAGCCATCGGCTATGATGCAATGGCAGTCGGCAATCACGAGTTCGATGACGGTCCGGCCGGGCTTGCCAAATTTATTGACGCGGTGTCGTTTCCGGTAGTGTCGGGTAATCTCGACCTGGGGGCTGAGAAGCTGCTCGCCGACAAGGTGGAAGATCACCTGATACTGGAGGTTGGTGGTGAAAAGGTTGGCATCGTATCCGCGCTTGCCACGGATACCGTCGATACATCCAGTCCGGGTGACAATGTTGTTTTTCAGGATGAAATAGAATCTCTCAAAGCGGATGTGGCAGCGCTGGAGGAGGCGGGCGTTAATATGATCATTGCGCTGAATCACGTCGGGTTACCCAAGGATTTGCAAATTGCCGAGGCAGTGCCCGGCATCGATGTCGTGATTGGCGGCCACAGCCATACCTACATGTCTAACGATAAGGAAGGTGCGCCGGCCTATCCGACGATGGTTGGTGATACACCGGTGGCACAGGCGTATGCCTATTCGAAATACATCGGCAAACTTACCGTTGATTTTGATGATGCAGGCAACGTCACGGCCGCATCCGGTGAGCCGGTGTTACTCGATGCGTCAGTCGAACCGGATGCTGCAATGATTGCAGAGATCGGTGAGATGGGTGCGCCGATCGAGGAAATGAAAAAACGTGTGGTGGCCAGTACCAAGGACGTGGTTAACGGGGATCGCGCCGTGTGTCGTATCGCTGAGTGCCCCATGGGCAATCTGGTTGCGGACGCGATGCTGGATCGGGTTAAGGATCAGGGTGTCACTATCGCGATTCAAAACGGGGGTGGTTTGCGAGCATCGATTGACGCCGGTGAGGTTACGATGGGTGAAGTGCTGACCGTGCTGCCATTTCAGAATACGTTGTCGACATTTCAGGTCTCCGGACAGGCGATAATCGATGCGCTTGAAAACGGTGTCAGTCAGGTGGAAGAAGTAAAAGGACGCTTCCCGCAGGTGGCCGGATTAAAGTTTGTGTGGGATCCGTCAGTGGCACCGAATGAAGGACGGGTTCAGGAGGTAATGGTCATGAAGGATGGTGAATTTGCACCGATCGATCCGTCGGCGACCTATTCGGTGGCATCAAATAATTATGTGCGAAACGGCGGCGATGGATACAAGATGTTCAAGTCCGCAGACAACGCTTATGACTTCGGTCCTGATCTGGCAGATGTGACCGCAGAGTTCATGGCGGCGCAGGGTGACTACGCACCCTATACCGATGGCCGCATCGAACGTAAATAAGTAAAACAAGACCTATTGGCGGTTGGAGGGTGATTGACTCCAACCGCTGTTATGTCTGCCTGCTATTGTTCGTTGGGTCGGCAACGTGCAGGCAGGAAGTTGATTGGCGTCACGGCTGATGGCGTCGCAATCTACCTCGCGATGGTCAAAATCCAGACCGGAACTGCGCTTTTGCGCGAGATCTAATCGACTCCCCGCGCAAATCACGTTTTTTAACACCTTGTCAGGTAACTTTTTTGGACACTACCCCGTCCGTTGCGCGCGCCCTGTTCTATATGCTGGTGTCGACTGTGCTGCTCTCGACCATGCATGTGCTGGTACGCTACCTTTCCACTGATCTGCATCCGTTTGTGGTGGTGTTTTTTCGCAACCTGTTCGGACTGGTTGTACTGATCCCGATACTCATGAGCAATGGTCTCGGTTCACTGGCGACAAGGCAGCCCGGGCTTTATTTGCTGCGTATCGTGATCGGTTTATTCGCCATGTTGTCGTGGTTTTACGCATTGTCGAAAGTGCCGGTCGCTAACGCCACGGCGCTGAGTTTTAGTTCCACGATCTTTGCAACGATCTGTGCCTGGCTATTTTTGCGCGAACCGATGCGTATTCGACGATGGGCTGCCATTGTCATTGGACTGCTCGGTGTGTTGGTTGTATTGCGACCGGGTCTGGAAGGCTTTAATCGCTACGCGCTGCTGGTTATCGTCTCTGCCGCCACCTGGGGTGTCAGTATTACGATCGTTAAGCGATTATCACAGACCGATGAGACCATCACAATCGTTGCCTGGATGTCTATCGGGCTGAGTTTTTTATCTGTGTGGCCGGCACTGGCAGTGTGGCAGTGGCCGGACGCGACGCAGTTTTTTCTCCTGCTTCTGGTGGGTGGGCTCGCATCAGGAGGTCACTTCTTTATGACTAACGCTGTGAGAATCGGAGATATGGCGACCGTCATGTCGGTGGATTTTTTCAGGCTGATCTGGGCGGCGTTGCTGGGTTATCTCGTGTTTGCCGATGTGCTGGATGCGGGCACCATATTGGGAGCTGCCATTATCTTTGCGAGCGCCTGGTATATTGTTATGCGTGAAACGCGCCTGGAAAAAGAGGCAGTTGCGCGGGAGCGCACAGAACCTGCACCCAGGTAGCGCTTTCTTGCACAGGTATCTGGCAGACACCCGACGGAGCGAGAGTCGCCCGGTGCTGCGGCCCGGATGGAAATAGATTGTCGCTGACGCAACCGGCAGCTCCCGGGTCGATGCCCCCAACGCTTAACGGTCAGTTTAAAGATAGGCTCGCACTATCGGGTGAAATAAGTTGACGTTCGCAAGCGAGTTGCATTATTGTCATGACAAAAAACGTGCACAATATTACCTGCAATGGAGTGTGTTATGAATGTAAAGATGATGTTGCAGCCTGTGAGTCAGGTTGGGCTTGTGGTGATGGCCGCAGTGGCGCTCGCTGCTTGCGGTTCTGACGATGTTTCGTCGATGAACACTGACAGAGAGGAGACTTAAGGAACGACGACAGCTTCGAGATCTACGTTAACGCCGGCAACGAAGCGACCGTCGGGTACGATGAAAATGATTTTGTAAGGATCTACGGTTACGGCCGCGGTGCAGGCTATTCCCCGGTGACGGTAACCGGTATCAACTCGCGGTTGGATCTCACCAATGATGCAATATGCAATGTGGAGGGTGGTACGAATAAGATCACCTGTGAAGTCCGATTCAGCCTGGTAGAGTTAGGGATAAAGGGTCAGCCTGTGTCTGAAATCGGCTTTGATGTGCATGTGAACGCCGACGATGATGGTGGAGTGCGCGATGCAAAGTACTCGTGGTGCGGGTTGAACACTATCGAAGCGTGGCGGGATATGTCTGTAGTGGATTGTTCGCTGACGATCATGCAGTAGCGCGGCGGATGCACTTTGCTGGTCGCTACACTGGTAGCGACTGTCCCGTTTCCAGTCAAAAAAGTGGTGCGACGCACTACTTGAAGAGAAGGGGTGCATTTTGTACCGCCTGGTAGTCTGCACTGCAAAGCGGGCTGTTGCTGGGTTGGCATTTTCCATTGCCACCCAGAAGACCTGCCGCAAAAAGTTTCCAAAAGCCATGTTCTGCGATTGCCTCATCAATCCCACGCCAGAAGCTGGCATAGTGCGCAGTTCGGGCCGCGTGCTCATCACGCAGTACCTGTCTTGCGGCCGCCTGTTTGTACTCCAGTTTGATTTGGGTGGAAAGGTAATCAAAATTTGCGTTTGGATCCACCTCGCCATGGTAGCGCTTCATTTCTTCTAACGCTTGTTCATCTCCTTCTATTGCCTTTCTTTGTAAAGCGGCGTTGCGTGACCAGAAGTGGGCCCGGTATGACGGGAAAAATTTATTGAATGTGCAATTACTTTCGCCAAAACTTGCACAATAATCCTTGTTGGGGAACGCTGCTGCAACGATACCACCCGATACAAAGTTGCTTAATTCACGGTTGAAAACGAAACCGGGAATGTAGCTGATGCCATTCATGAAATCGGCTTTCAGGGTGCTGAATTCTGCTGCCGGTGGTCTTTGAACTACCGGTAGCCTGACGTCATGCGTTTGATAGGCATCGCCGGAGACAGCGATGTCCAATCCGTCGATGTATAAATTGAAGGTGATGATATCTGCATCCGGACATATCATGGGTACCACAGTGCCAACCATGGCGGGACGCAGAGTTTCCCAAAGCCATTGGCGGGTGAAGTTGAATGCTCGACCTTTCTTCGCCACGACAATAACTCTGGTGGTGAAGTGGTCTTCGAATCCCGGTATTTTTTTCTTCAGGCAGTGTGAAGGACCGCTATAGTATTTGTGGTCCGGAACCCAGTTGGTGTTGTAATGTACGGCAAATTCGCTTTCTTCGTGAATAAGATCGCCCGCGTTTTGAGGCATGAGCTGGAACGCCTCCTGGCTTTGCGCATAAAAACTAACTGAAGCCAGCAACAGAATCGTAATAGTTCTCAACATGCCATCGCTCCCTGAATATTGATGTTCGCCGAATGAATTTTCTGTCGTGGTATTAAACCCTCATCAGTGGAATGTGCGCTTGCCAAAGTGGGCGCGCATTTGTTTCCCAATCTGTTGTGATGCAAAAGCGGCCTGTATTTCGTTGACCGGGCTGCCCTCGACACCTTGCTGCCCCTGACACTAATGCATGGAATCTCTCCGTGCAAGGTTGTCGTCGGGCGGCTTCGAAAAAATATGCGGCTTTAGTTATGCTGGAATTGCCCATGGCATCGGCACGCAAGGCAGGAGGGTGTGTCCAGTATTGTCACTGGCACGCTGCGAGCAAGCGTATCCACACCATTGGCAAAGTACTCCATCGGGTCCTGCGCCAGCACCGGCATCAGCACTGTCAGAGTCTATCCGTGTGTCTGATCAAGCCGGGCGCACTGCCACAACAGCTTGTGACGTTATTGTCAATATATGGAAAATTCGCGTTGGTGAAAGATGTGTTTCACCAGAATGAAAGCGAGTGCCTCCAATTAGGCGTCAGATCATGCATCTGATCGTATGCGCGGTTACGCTACGCCGCCTCCGCTGTTCACTTTGGTGGTGACCGGTGTGTAGCTGCCCTTGGAAGTCCTAAACTTTGACAACCAAGGCGAGTGGTAAATCCTGCGCAGCAGATTGCCCGGTGTCAGATGCTCGCGGTAGTCGGGTACAAACAGGATTCTAAGGTTTGCCCCGAGGAACGGTAGTGATTTTATTTTCCAGGGGTATCCAAATCCGATTGCATTTTGGGCACTGTGACTTTCAAACTCTTTTAAATACAGCGCGCTTGCAGATTTTCGCGTCAGCAGAATTTTGTTGCACCCGACAATCAGCGCTTCGAAATCCGGGTTGGCATCTATAAACCGAATGAGTGCTTCGGTAACACCCGGCCACTCCGATCTAAACGGATCGTCCAGAGCGATGATGCCTTTGTCGCTAAGGCAAGCGGCGGCGAGTTGGAGATCCGCCAGCGCTTCATCCGGGTTGTGACCGCCGTCGATGTGAAAGAAGCGATAGTTCGTGCCTATATCGGCTGGTGTCAGATGTAGCGAATTTTTCTGAAAAACACGGTAAGAAACGCTGCGATTGTCCAGTGGTTTCATGTTGTGTTCAAAAATTTCACGATCGCCATTGCCTGAGCCGGAAACGTTATCCGCCTGATTTCCGAACAGATCACAAACGAGAACAGATTCAACCTGCGGTTGTGCCATCATGCCGAGCAACTGTGCGCTCTTGCCGTGATGACAACCGATTTCAAATAAATTGCCGGATATTTTGTGGGCTTTCTGTATTTCATCGACCCAGCCGAACAGGCGTGCAGCGTCTTCTGAAAACCACCCGTCTATGTCTCCGGCAGCCCGGTTATAGCGATTGATGTCGACTGGTCGCATGCGTTCGTGACTCCCGAATATCGGTGCTGTGCAGCGGTAACTGGATGCACGATGAGTAATGCCGCGACGCTGGTGACGAACAGGGATGGCAGGACACGCTGTACGCGATGCTCAGCGCACGGGCCTGACCGGTTAAAGTATGTATTGGCAGCGGTAAAACTCATCAGTGAGTTTCGCGCACTATAGCACAGCGGTGGTAGGTTAACCTGCCGGGATTAGTCACACAGGTGAGGTAACGATCGCCCGTGAATTGATACTTTTTACTGTATTTACAGTGTTGTTAGAGCCATTTGGTGATAGTTGGGGGCGGTGTAATGTCTGTAAATTATATTACCATCCGGTGAATCTGTGCGACTATGGGTCATGCCTCTGTCGCGCAGGCTGGCCGTGGCATCATCGGGGGTTACTCATCGCCCAGCCTGCGTTGATCTCGGCTCGGCATGCTCCCAAAGAGTGTACGGGGTAAATTGCTGTTGCTGATGACCGGCCGAACAATTCCGGGTTTGCAATTCTGCTGCGACCACGACGGCGAGAGGGATATTCAACATAAAGCCGGGAAAGACTCCACAGTATGAACGGGGTATGGAGTCATTTTCGGAACAGCACTTTAAAAACCGCCTGATGCCCCAAAATCCGCTGCATGGCAGAAAAAAAACGTTCCGTCCGGGAGAGCATCGTGCTGACCACCGCGTTTGTGTTAGTGCTGTGGTCTGTCCGGCTGGCAGAGTCGCTGATTGGCGTCAGTCTCACCGGGCTCGGTGTGTATCCCCAGTCGGCGGGTGGCTTGGTCGGCGTGGTCACGGCACCTCTGATTCACAGCTCGTGGGAGCATTTAGTCAGCAACACCCTGCCTTTGCTGTTACTGGGCAGTATGCTGTTGTACGGCTATCCCCGGTCGAGGTTCTGGGTCCTGCCAGTGGTCTGGTTGCTTTCCGGGCTCGGGGTATGGCTGTTTGCGCGACAGAGCCATCATATCGGCGCCAGTGGGATTGCACACGGTCTGTTCTTTTATCTCTTCATAGCGGGAATTTTCCGTCGCGACAAACGATCGATCGCTCTGTTGATGATTGCATTTTTTATGTACGGCACGATGCTCTGGACAATCTTTCCGTACGAGCCGGGTGTGTCTTTTGAATATCACCTTTTCGGAGGGTTGGCCGGTGCGCTCTGCGCGATACTGTTTAGGCAATGGGATCCCGCGCCAAAGGTAAAATCCTATGTGTGGGAGCAGGATAACCGTAGCGACGAAGATGATTTAATCGGAGATGAGTGGCAGGTCGAACCGGCACTGTCTGAGCTTGCAGAAAAGCCCCCGGTCGAATTCGACCTGGCTGCCACCGCCAGAAAAGTGTTGCGCTGGTGCCGGCGTCGCTAGTGGGGCGTCAGTCACTGAACAACACGTCGGGCTTGCTTTCAGTGTCAGCCCTGATTCGGTACCGTACTGCGGGCTTTACCGGTTCGCTTAATACCCAGCCTTCTTTCTCGTTCGATGATAATAATGCCGGCGACAATTATCAGGGCGACGCCGATGATCATGATTCCGGTTGGCAGTTCGTTAAAAATAAAGTAGCCAACTAACAGGGCGAGCAGGATAGAGCAGTACTCAAATGGAGCAATCACAGCCACTTCGGCATAGCGGTAACTTTCCGTCAGTAGAATTTGTCCGACACCTCCCAGCAGACCGGCAGTGATCAAAAGAAAAGCCTCAGTGGTGTTGGGCATGTTCCAGCCAAACGGCATGGTCAGGAGCGACAAGACACTCGACATAATCGAGAAGTAAAAGACGATCGACCCCGTTGTCTCAGTCGCAACCAGCTTGCGCGCGAACACCTGCGCCAGCGCCGAGAACATGGCACCCATCAGCGCCGCCAGAGCGCCAATGGTTTGCAGGCGACTGGTAACCTCCGCATCGAACACGGTTAGCCGTGGTGACAGAATCAGCATGACACCGAGAAGCCCCAGTAGCAGTGCGGACAATCTTACCAGTCTTATTTTTTCACCCAGAA